>CAVQUO010000001.1:0-40541 GCA_963716765.1 uncultured Bacteroidota bacterium
CGGGAACATATACTGTTGCCCGGCAACTTACCGGAACCAAAATCTCCATGGAAAAATTTTCGCTGCCATTCTCCCAGGTGATGCCTCCCTGTCCATATGATGTATTGTTCATATAGGTAACATATTCCATTTCCTTCACTGGCTGCGGTTTAAAGATAATATGCCGATAGCCAGGATCAGATGGATCCGTCCTCATGCCGGCCAGGTTCCTGTAAAACCATGTCAGTCCGCCCCCGAACATGGGATGATTATGGGAACCTCCCTCATCCCACTTTTCCCGGGTGGTGGTGGAGCCCAGTTCAATCCAGTGCCCAAAAGAGGGTTCGGTTTTTTTATTCATGGCCTCAAAGGCCAGCTGGTTCAATCCATGATCGGCAAGCACCTCAAAGAAAAACCGGGTGCCAATGATCCCCGTATCGATGTGCCCTTTGTTTTTTCGAATCCCGGCCTTCAGAGCAGCTACCACCTTGTCATACTGCTGCTTCAGGCACTCCCATTTTCAGGGCCAGGATATTTCCGCCCGCATCTCCATAGGATCCTTCAGCCTCATCATAAAACTTCTCCTGAAATGCGCCGGCGGTTCCGTTTGCCAGGGAGCGATACTCATCAGCTTCCTCATCCATACCCAGCACCTTTGCGGTTCTGGAAGTAAGGTCGGCACAATACCAGAGGTAAAAGGTATGTACCATCTCATCGGGAATGGATGCTCCCGGGGCAACCCATTCACCCAGGTTAAACCACTTCAGAATGGATCCGTCGCGCCGCTGTCCGTTTCGAATGCATAATCCCATCCTCGCCGGTCCAGGTTAGCATATAGCGGACATAGCCCTTCATGCCCTCATAATTATCCTCCAGCATATCCATGGAACCATATTGGACATAATACTCCCAGGGCATCACACAGATGGCTGCTCCCCAGGCAGGACCACCTCCGCAGCCCGGTTGCCAGGGAGCCCCGTTGGGTACATACCCGGTTTCAGGATTCTGGGCATCAAGCATATCCCCGATCCATTTCTGGTAGAAGTTTCTTGCATCATAATTGTGCAAAACGGTCATGCAGGCGATCTGTCCGTCCCCGGTATAGCCCGATCTCTCCCGGTGGGGACAATCACTGGCGATACCTCCATGCATATTGTCGGTCTGACTTCTTCGCCAGATGGCATTGATCTGGTTGAAACAGCTCATTGGAAGTTTCAAAGGTTGCAGAAGGTTCAATTAGAGTATTCACTGCTTCAGCGGTCAGGTGTTCCGGCTTTAGTTCACCCGGCCAGTTGGTGATCTCCACCCCGCTGAATACAAACCAGTTGAAATCGGGGGGCATAGTTTTCAGGGCCATCCCCTCTGAAAATATAGGTGTTATCGCCCGAATAGAGATTCCCGTTAAATGCCAGTTTCACCTTGTTGTCCCGCGGGGCCTTCCACCTGATTCAAGCGGACCCATCCGGAGATCTCCGTTCCAAAATCCACCATATAGTGACCTTCTCCCATTTTCTCAATGGATATGGGTTCGAATCGTTCTGTGACCCTGTCGGGATGGGCAGTATGTGCCACCAGTTTTCCCTCAGGAGCTTCTCTCAAAGCCACCGGCTCCCAATGCCAATCATCAAATCCCGCTATGCTCCATCCATCCTGTTCCTTCCTGGCATCATAATTTTCACCGTAGTAGACCATATTCATCAGGATGGGACTTTTGGAGGCCTTCCAGCTCGCATCTGTGACAATCATCTCTTCACTTCCATCGTCATAGCTGATGTGAATCTGGCACAGAAACCTGGGTGATCCATAAGCAGCGGTCCAGAATTTCGCCGGATTATAGAATCCGTTTCCCAGGATCCCCCCAATGGCATTGGCTCCCAGCCTTCAAGTTGATCCTTAACATCGTAGGCCAGGTACATCACCTTATATTCCCTGAAATGATCCGGCAGGGGGATCAGGGCATCTGCAAGCTCGGGGCGCTTCCCGTAATTGGTCTGGTTGGGAACCAGCAGATCATCTCCCACCTTTTCCCCATTCAGATAGAGTTCAAAATAACCCAGTCCGGTTACATAGGCCACCGCGGAAGTAACCTTTCCCTTCACGTTAAACTCCTTTCTGAACAAGGGTGCAGGAGGACCAAAGTCAGTCGGGCCTTCCATCGGGCCCGCCTCCCGGTTTGGGCAGGGCCTCTTCTCCCTGCCAGGGTGCCCCAATCCAGCTTTGCCCTCCAGTCGTCCGGATCCAGCAAACCCATTCGCCAAAAGGCCGGTTCACTCCATTCAGAAGCCACTCCATCCCGGTCCCAGACCCTCACCTGCCACCAGCACTCCTGCCGCGACTTAAGTTCGGCTCCTTCATACTCCACCCGAATGGACTGGCTCGATATCCGCTTACCACTATCCCACAGATCGGGATGATCCAGGCTCTTCACAGACCCTGCAACCCTCACCTGACAGGCGGTCTGCTTCTGGCCACGAAATCCCACGCCGGCATGGTTAATCCATGACAATCTGGGCCTCGCGACATCAAGCACCGAAGGATTCTCGAGATACTCACAGCTAAGTTCAAGGGGAGTAAGGACTCCTGTGGGGGTGCAGGCAATCAAGAGTACCATCCCCAGTACCATCATTATATTTCTCATGAAATTAAACGTTTTGAGGGTTCAGATTACAAATTATTAAAATAGTACTGTTCCATCTGCATGATTGCATAAAGATTTTCCTTTTACCTTTGAAGTCTCGTGGAGTTTCGAATGGAAAAAAATTTAATATGCGCAAACTGATTTTATTACTCATTCTTTTTGTCTCTTTTGAATCCTTAGAGGCACAATCTGACACAATTCAGGGGGACCGATCGAAATGCTATCTATCCCGATACCGGATTGCTTGACACCTGGCCGGAACAGGGACCGGAACTACTTGCTACAATTGAGGGAATCGGAGATGGTTACGGATCGCCGTCCATGAACGACAGGGGCATTTACATTGCCGGAATGATCGATTCCATGGGATATCTCTTCCATTACAATTTCGAGCAAGAGCTGCTTTGGAAGGTTCACTATGGCAAGGAATACACCTACAAGTATACCGGGGCAAGAGGAACGCCAACCCTGGAAGAAAACAGATTATACTACTCGGGCAGCTACGGTGATGCCTTCTGCCTCAACGATGAGACAGGGGAGTTCATCTGGAGAAAAAATATATTCGACACCTACAACAGCAAAACCAGCAAATGGGGATATACCGAATCGCCACTACTGTACAAAAATCTGGTCATCCTTACTCCCGGGCGGACCGGGTCAAAATGTGGTGGCCCTGGACAAGAAAACAGGCGAACAGATTTGGAGTATCGACCTGGATTCGGCTGTGAATGCATACAACTCTCCCATAATGATCGAACACAAGGGTGAGGATTTTTTCTGCTAAATACCACAAAAGACCTGCTTCTGATTCGCCCCGAATCGGGAACTGTCAGCTTTAGTCACCCCATCGAACAAAGCTCCAATATGCACGCCATCTCAGGACTATATACCAATGGAAGGATTTTCTATTCATCGGGCTATGGACAGGGAAGTGCCCTTTTGAAACTGAATGAAAGCACTGGCGGCATGGATACAATCTATATCCAACACAGACCTGGACTGCAAGTTAAGTGGTTTGATTCCTTACCAGGGAACCGTTTTCGGAACATCAGACAAGAAAAAACACTGGGTCGGGGTCGATCTGGAATCGGGTGAGACCCTTTTCACATCGCGGGACTTAAAACCAGGTTCCTTTCTGCTGGCCGACGATAAATTTTTCATCTTCACTGAAACAGGAGAGGTAGCCCTGGCTCTGCCCGGCAAGGAGGGATTTACAGTGGTCAGTCGCTTCCCCATTCCTGTTCAACCCGCCCAGCTAGCCTTTGCACACCCGGTTCTACACCAGGGTATTCTCTACATCAGGTACCGGGAACATTTGTGGCTTTACGATGTCAGTGATCGTTAGAATCTAAATTTTTTATACCTTGTGTTTACAAACTGCTAACCCAATTATGTAATATTATGAAAAAACTTATCATTATTTCCCTTGCTCTGGTTCTGTCTCTCAGTGCATATTCACAAACCAGCGGGTTTGGAATTGGTGCTACTGTAGGAACCAACATTGGACTTCACCATAAAATACTGGACTGGTGAAACGACAGCAATTGCAGCCGCCACAGGGTTTGATTGGACTGGAGGTTATGGAGGATTACACTTGAGTGGAGACTTTCTGTTCCACCTTTGGTCCTTTGATGTAGGTCAGGACCAGATGAAGGTCTATTTAGGTCCAGGTGTTGGATTTGGTTTCGCTGTGGGGAACTACTATTGGGATGACTACTATTGGAATGACTATTCCAGGGTTTGGATGACACTTCGTGCACCGGGAGGTGTAGGATACTATTTCCACAATATTCCCCTGGAGTGTTTCGCTGAGCTCGTTCCCGGAGTTCGACATTTTTGGGCCATATGGATTTGATTTCAGGTGGAACAGCTATGTTGGTGCCCGCTGGTATTTCTAAGTAGACTGCAGCTTAGGTCAAAAGTCATACAACCTTCAGCAGGATTTTATATGAAAATCCTGCTGGAGGTTTGTTTTATTTGTGCAGGCATGAAAAAAATCATTCTGAACCTATTTATGGTGTTTCTTTCCATCAACACTTTTTCTCAAAAAAGTGATTTTGGGATGGGGGTGATTTTAGGCAATCCCACCTCCTTAAGTGTGAAATATTGGACCGGGCAGCTTACTGCCATTGATGCCTCCATTGGTTACCGGTATGGTAGTAGCAATGACATCTATCTGAATACCGATTTCCTCTTCCATTTATGGGCTATTCAGAAGGATGAGGGTTTGATCAGGTTTTATTTTGGCGCCGGAGCCGGGTTGGGTTTTATTTCAGATCTCAGTTGTCCATTCGGGCGCCCGGTGGTGCCGCTTTATTCCTTGACCAGCACCCCCTGGAGTTGTTTGCCGAAATTGTCCCTACACTTCAGATTAATTGGCGATGGAAACATCCGCTTCCGGATGGAGGCTTACATTGGTGCCCGATGGTATTTTTAGTTTTTTCTTCCATCAATGCAACCTCCCGGCACTCTTCGCGTTATATATAGGTGCAGATGAAACTATAATCAGTTATCTTTATCCACCAAATATCAAACAATCTAATATAAATGAGACGTCTAACAATCATTATTGCCATATTTTCAGGGCTAATCCTGGTCTCCTGCTCTAAGAAGACTCCCGAGTTTGTAAGCAGCATACCCGATGATGCTATTGCTGTTATCTCCATGCATCCCATGAAAATTTATACAAAGGGCAAACTCAATTCCCTGGATTACATAAAGGAAAAGGTCAAAGATGAAATATGGGGACAGATTCTTGAGAATCCGCTTGGTACAGGCCTCATGCTGGATGAATATGTTTATCTGTTTGCTGCATGGAAGAAGAGGCTCCGGTTTTTGGAGTTGTTGCAGGAATCAGGGACATGTCAAAGTTTGAAAATATCCTTGCCAAGATTGATGAGGAGAAGGGTTTAGAACCAGTCGAAAAGGGCAGTTATCAATACATTCGGCCCGACCAGGAAGGGATCATCGCTTGGAATGATGATCAGATGGTTGTACTCGCCTCTCCTGATGATGAGTTCGAAACTTCCTTTTGGACCGACCGACTTGACTGGATGTTCAGCCCCGTAAAAGAGGAGTCTATTGTCAGTCTGGTGGACTTTAATAAGTTCCAGGGCAATATGAAGGATATTAATCTGTGGTTATCCTCGGAGGATATGCGAAAAGTATTTAAGAAATTTGCAGAAGCTAAATCCGGTGATCTTCCCATGGATATCCCCATGGATATTCCCTTTGATCTGACTAATAATTACTACCATGTTTATTGCGATTTTGAGAAAGGCGCAATGAATATTTCCTCAGAAACCAATTTAAGCGAAGAGATACAGAAAAACCTGGATGAAGTCCTGGTTTTTAATCCCATCGCTAAATCCTGATTTGCTAAAAATGGCTCCTGGTGGTGATCTTTTAATGGCCATGGCCATCTCCATGGATCTTGGGAAGGTTCAGAAGCTGGTTGAAAAATTTAATCCTTCCCAACTGGATAACTTTGGAGGCAAGCTGGAGGAGACAACCGGGGTTTCTGCTGAGACAATGCTAAATGCTTTTACAGGAGAATTTACCCTGGCCATTAACGCCCTGGAAGGCGAAGAAATGTTTCCTGTAGAGGTTTTCCTTGGATTCGGTGTAAAATCGGATGAAATTCAGAAACTGCTTATGAAGCAGGTGGAAAGTATGGTTCCTGTGGAAGAACAAGGCGATTTCTTCGTGATTAATATGCAGGGAAATGAGATTTACAGCGGAATAATCGACAACAACTGGGTAATCACCAACATGAAAGGTTATAAGGAAAATGTTAAAAGCGGAAAACTGGAAAAATCACTACTTGAATCCAGATTCGCCGATTTTTCAGACAAACCCATTGGGATGTATCTGAACCTTGATATGACCGCCTACCCCGAGTTGGCACAGGCACTTCTGGATCAGAGTGGAGAGAAAAAGAAGTGGATTGAGAACATAACCGGTTCGCTCGACTATATAGGCATGTCGGGTGGAAGCAACGAAGGCCTTATTAATTTACAGACCAATAAGCCCAACGAAAACAGCCTTTATACACTGCTGAGGATCGCCGAACCCGGAGAATAAATGACCATTCGGCTTGAATACCTGATCCCTCTTCCTTTGCTCGGGCAGGAAAGGGGTAAATCTGAAATCTGGGAAAATTCTCACGCTTACTTTTGACCCCGGTCATCCTACCTCGTAGAAGCACCCTCAGGCAGGGGAAAAACCAGTCTTCTGTCGATCATCTACGGACTGAGGAAGGATTACAAGGGAAAGGTAAAAATTGACGATCAGGATATTTCAACCATTACGGATAAAGAATGGTCCTTGCTGAGAAAAAACAATCTTTCATTCATTTTCCAGGGACTTGAACTCTTTGATGAGCTCACCGCCATAGACAACATTCAGCTGAAAAACGCCATCACCCGGCAAAAAACCGAAAAGCAGATCCGCCAGATGGCCGGGAGGCTGGGCATCGAAAATTTCCTTCAAAAAAAAGCAGGAATCCTCTCCTTTGGACAGCAACAAAGGGTGGCCATTATCCGGGCCTTGTGCCAGCCCTTCGATTATCTTTTGGCCGATGAGTGCTTCAGCCACATGGACAAGGAAAACAGCAAGGTAGCTTACGAATTGATCTTGGAGCAATGCAAGGAAAGGAATGCCGGTTTGATCCTTAGCTCTTTAAATTCCAACGAGGATTTAACAACAGGAAAACGCCTGATACTTTGAAAGGTCTCTATTCCATATTGTGGAGCGATAACAGCAGGGCTCATCTTCTGGGTGCCTTCCTTGGCACTCTTGCCGGCATGGTACTTCTATTATCCGGCATCCAGTTCTACACAGATATTAAGCTGGTTCTGTCGGAAAATCGGGATCTGCTGGACCCCGAATACATCATTGTAAATAAAAAGGTAAACATCGGACAGACCCTGGGTTTTTCGGGAGTAGGATTTTCGCAGGAAGAAATTGAAGACTTAAGCCGGCAGGACTTTGCCGACGAGGTATCCCCATTTATTTCCAATGCCTTCCCCATTCAGGCTTATACCGAAAACGACAAGATTCCCAATTTTTTCACAGAGCTTTTTTTTGAGGCCATCCCCGATCAATATATAGATATTAAATCGGAGGAGTGGAAATGGGATCCTGAAGAGGGCATTATACCCATCATTATACCCCAGGATTTTCTGAATCTCTACAACTTCGGTTTTGCACAGAGCCAGGGCCTTCCCCAAATCCCCAAAGGGGTGGTTTCGATGGTCAACTTCAGAATCCGGCTGAATGGTAATTTTGGTAATTCACAAGGATTTTACCGGTCGAATTGTGGGCTTCAGCAACAGGATTCACTCCATCCTTGTCCCCCACGACTTCCTGACCTGGGCCAATGACACCTACGGTTATTTCGAAAAAACCGATCCCTCCAGGCTGATCCTGGTCTCCAAAGATCCTACCGATCCTGCCATTATTAAGTACATAGAGGACAAAGGATACGATACCATCAGGGAAAAGCTGAAAGGCAGCCGACTGAATATCATTCTCAAATTTATCATCAGCTTTCTGGTGCTCATTGCCGGAATTATCATCCTCCTGGCTTTCTTGGTATTTCTGCTGAGCCTGCAACTGATGATCAGCCGTTCGTCCCAAAAGATCAAAAGGCTCCATAAACTTGGATTCCACTACAGGGAGATCAGCCGCCCCTACATCCTTCTCCTGCTCATCCTGATGGTGGCCGTTACTTCCATTTCCTTACTTGCAACCGGCCTGCTTACCAGGCAAATGTCAGATATGGCAAGTCAATGGAACATGGACATTTCAAGCTCCCTTCATGGGATCATTTTCGGAACTGCCTTGGCCCTGATCACCCTAATAACGATCTCCAATGTGATTGCCATCCTCATTAGCACTAAAAAGCTTTGTAAATAGTTTGTTACATTCAAATTAATCACTATTTTTGCAACCCGAAATAATTTATAAGTCGATATGGCACATCATTTATCAGCGAAGAAGAGGATCAAGCAATCCGACAAAAGACGTGTTGAAAACAAATATCACGCTCGTACTACCAGGAATGCTGTGAAAAAATTGCGCGAAACCACCGAAAAGGAGGCTGCGACTGAGCAATATACTGAGGTTGTCATCCATGCTTGATAAGCTGGCAAAGACCAATGTAATTCACAAAAACAAGGCTTCGAACCTTAAATCCAAGCTTGCAAAGCACGTGAATAACCTGTAAAAGGTTTCACACTTTAAGATATTTTTAGGAGACTGCCCCAAGAGGGGTGGTCTCTTTTTTATTTACGGCCTCCAGCCAATATATGGCCCCCAGCCTCGCCCCCCAGTCTCGCCCGCCAGCTTCGCCCCCAGCCTAAATCCAACTTTTTTTCACTGCAGCATCCTCATCCCTGCCAGTGCTATGCTTTCAGTTCATCCGGAAAACTAAGACCCAATAAATTTTTAGTTGAACACTGCCAAATGGTACTTCAGCTCAGTGGGCCACATATGAAAAAGAACATTTATTATCCATCTATTTGCTAAAAAAGTTAATATCTGGATATTATATATCTATATATAGATATTTATTATCTGATTATACGCTAAATAAGTTAATAGATAAATATTAAATATCTATCCCCGATTTCCTTTTGCCCTTTGTGGCGGGATATTCCCATTTTGATGCCTTGGCGGATGCGAAGCATACGGTTAAGCGAGGCTTGCTGCGCAGGGATGTTGCGCTGCTGATGCCTTGGCGGATGCGAAGCATACGGTTAAGCGAGGCTTGCTGCGCAGGAATATTGCACTGCCGATGCCTTAGCCAGCCAAAGGCTGGGTGCAGCGAGGCTGGGTGCAGCGAGGCTGGGTGCAGCGAGGCTTGCTGCGCTGCTGATGCCTTAGCCAGCCAAAGGCTGGGTTCAGCAAGGCAGCGCAATGTCCCGTAGCCTGACTGATGTTCGCCCCCCCATCACATTAAGGAGTAAAGACCTTCCATGAAAAATTATAAATCACGTTCACTTAAAAACTGGGCGGTGGAAGAACGCCCCCGGGAGAAAGTAATCGCAAACGGAATATATCACCTCAGCGACACGGAACTCCTGGCCATCCTGATGGGTTCTGGAACCCACAATACCACTGCGGTAGAGCTGGCCAGGAAGGTCCTGGGTGAGGTAGATAACAACCTCCATGACCTAGGCAGGCAATCCATCTCAGATCTTCAGAAAATCAAGGGGATCGGACCGGCCAAAGCCATAACGGTCCTGGCAGCCATGGAGCTGGGACGAAGAAGATCAGGAGCACAACATGTGGAAAAAGTTTCCATAAAAACCAGCGAAACCGTGTTCAGACTCTTCCATCCCCTTTTGGGAGATCTTGAACATGAAGAGTTCTGGCTACTCATGCTGAATCGTGCCAACAGGGTCATTGGGCGCTTTAAGGTAAGCCAGGGGGGACTTTCGGGAACAGTGATAGATACACGGATTATCCTGAAGAAAGCCCTGGATAACCTTTCTTCATCGATCATCGTCTGCCATAATCATCCATCGGGAAATAAGCAACCCAGTGATGCAGATGTAAAAATCACGGAAAAGTTGAAAAAAGCTGCCGAAATACTTGAAATAAAATTGCTTGATCATATTATCATCGCTGATAAGTTATATTTTAGTTTCGCAGACGAAGGTTTGATAATATAACATGCATGTTTCAGATTATTATTACCATACTCTCCAGTTCAGTCAAATTTGCCATGACCTTTCCCCTGGCAGTGATGCAATTTAATTTCAGTTTTGCTGAGACCATCCTCTGGACAAATATCGGGGGCATAATGGGGGTATACTTCTTTGCCTATCTTTCTGATAAACTGATTGTATGGTGGGAACAGACATTTCGGAACAGAAGGAAATCGAGGAGGCAGGGGCGAAGCAGGGGAGGAAAAGAAAAAAAGTATTCACGAATAAAAACCGGCGAATCGTTAGGATCAAACAGCGTTATGGACTGATCGGAATTGCAATGATCACTCCCTTGCTGCTTTCCATACCTGTCGGAACATTTTTGATGATAAGGTACTATCAGAGGAGCCGTTTCAAATTTATAGCCCTGATTGCCTCGAACATTGTTTGGTCGGTAATATACACCCTTTTCTACCTTTTCTGGGATGATTTGCTGGTCAGACCGGTATAACCCTTGATTCATCCGGACAGCGCTCCAGCAACTCTGAAATGGTTAGTCCAGACACAGGATGCCTCATTGTGGGCAAAATTTCAGCAAGAGGCAAGAGCACAAATCTTCGCATATTCATACGGGGATGCGGAAGAATCACGCGGGGATGATCCATCACCGCCTCTTCCACCAGCAACAAATCAATATCGATTGCCCGGTCGCTATAAATACTCCCTTCCCTGCTCCTTCCCATCTGCTTTTCGATTCCCAGGGCTATATCCATTAGCTGAAGAGGATCTGATTGAGTGTAAAAAGCCAGGCAACAATTGATGTAGGGCTGATCGCTTTGATAACCCCAGGAAGGAGATTCATACATGCCCGACTTATAGGCAAGCGATCCCAAGCTCCTCTCCAACTGCATCCTGGCCTCCTCCAGGTTAGCGATCCTGTCTCCCAGGTTACTTCCCAAAGAAAAGCAGGCAAGCCTTTCTTTAACATGCTGCGTCATCTTCATCTATTCTTCAACCCAAGGTATTTAATATCCCTCACATTTTTAGTAAATTGCATCCTCAAAAAAACAGATATATGAAAAATTTCCTCAGCAGTCTCCTCGCTACCATTGTGGGTATTATCCTGATAAGCACCATCATGTTGCTTATCTTTATAGGCATAGTAGCGGCTTCAACCTCCAAAGAGGCCCCCGAAGTGAAGGAGAATTCATTCCTTATTGCCAAATTCAGTGCCCCCATCACCGACCGGGCTGATGATAATCCTTTTACAAAATTAATGTCTGGCAACCCCTACGGTGAGGACCCAATGGGACTGGACCAAATCCTGAAGGATCTTGACAAGGCTGAAAAAGATGATAATATTAAAGGAATTATGCTGAATCTCAGGGGGGTCTCCGCGAGAATGGCAACCCTCACGGAAATCAGGGATGCGCTGCTCGATTTCAAGGAGAGCGGCAAGTTCATATACGCATACGCCGATTCATATACCCAAAAGAGTTACTACCTGGCCTCTGTGGCCGACAGTATATTCATGACCCCCGAGGGAAGCTTCCTTTTCCTGGGAATGAGCGCTGAGGTTATGTTTTACAAAAAGGCCCTGGAGAAAGTGGGGGTTGAAATGCAGGTAATCAGGCACGGATCATACAAAGGCGCAGTGGAACCCTTCCTGAGAGAGGATCTGAGTAAAGAGAACCGGGAGCAAATCGAAAGCTATATGGGAGCCATCTGGGATAAGTACATAAGCGACGTTTCTGAATCGCGGAATATTCCCGTTGAGCAACTTCATAAATTTGTGGATGAGGTTGTTGCTGTTGACCCGGTACAGTTGAAAGAGACCGGGCTTATCGACGGTTTAATCTATTATGATGAGATGCTAAGCCTGATGAAAACCAAAATGGGGGTGGAAGAAAAAGATGATCTTGAAGCAATTTCCCTGAAAAAATACAAAAATGTTCAGCTCAAAGAGAAAAAGGAATACAGCAGGGATAAGATCGCGGTAATTTATGCCATGGGAAGCGTTGTGGATGGTGAAGCGGGAGAAGGGAGCATTGGCTCTGCCAGGATAGCACGCGCCATCAGAGCAGCCAGGCGTGATGAATCGGTCAAAGCCATCGTTTTCAGAATTAATTCGGGTGGTGGAAGTGCCCTGGCTTCAGATGTGATTCACCGTGAGGTTAAACTTGCAGCAGAAGCCAAACCTCTTGTTGCTTCCATGGGAGATGTAGCAGCCTCGGGAGGCTATTATATTGCAGCCGCAGCAGATACCATCCTGGCCAGTCCAAATACCATCACCGGCTCCATTGGAGTATTCGGACTTTTTCCCAATATCCAGGTCTTATTGAATGACAAAATGGGAATCAGCACCGATATAGTGAAGACCAATGCCCATTCCGATGCTTTGTCCATCAATAATCCACTTGACCCAGCAGAGAGGGTTTTTATACAGAAGATGATCGACGACACCTACATGTCCTTTGTGAACATCGTTGCCGATGGCAGGAATAAGTCATATGAAGAGATTGATGCCATTGCAGGAGGGCGTGTCTGGGCAGGAGCCAATGCCCTTGAACTGGGTCTGATCGATATGTACGGGGGACTTGAAAAATCCATCGAGGTAGCTGCTGAGATGGCCGGACTGGAGAATTACCGCATTCAGTCACTTCCCAAGCTTGATGATCCTATGACAGCCATCATGAAGCAACTTACAGGGGGAGCCCAGCTAAGGGCTGAAAAGATTCTTAGAAATGAACTGGGTGACCAGTATTTCCACTACAAGAAGATTCAGGAAATCAAGAATATGCATGGCATCCAGATGATCATGCCATTCGAGTTTGAAGTAAATTAAGCATGGATAATTCTCCCCGGTTTCAGTGGAAACTGATCCTGGTCCCCTTTTCCTGGTTATACGGCCTGGTCGTATGGATCAGGAACTCCCTCTATGACAATGGTCTGTTAAAATCCACAGGATTTAACATGCCTGTCATCTCTGTTGGTAATATCACTGTTGGTGGAACCGGAAAGACTCCTCATACCGAATACCTGGCAGAACTTCTTACCAAGGAGTTCAGGGTGGCCACACTCAGTCGGGGATACCGACGAAAGAGCCGGGATTTCAGAATTGCCAGTCCAGATTCAAATGTTCGTGAAATTGGAGATGAACCACTGCAGATGAAACAGAAATTTCCCGAGCTCATTGTGGCAGTCGACCGCGAAACGGGTAAATGGAATTTCTGAATTGATGAAACTGACTCCTCTGGTGGAAGTGGTCCTTCTGGATGATGCCTTCCAGCACCGCTCCCTCAAACCCGGCTATTCCATTCTTCTGATCGATTACAGTCGCTCCATCTTGAAGGACAGACTTCTACCGGCAGGAATGTTAAGGGAACCTGCCACAAACCGAAACCGGGCCAATATGATCCTGGTGACCAAAACACCCGCTAGTATCAGACCCATCGAAATGCGGGAATATGTGAACAAGCTTCGGATTCAAATTGGCCAGCACCTGTTTTTCACCACCATGCGCTATGGAGCCCTGCAGCCACTGTTTCCCGGGAAAGACCAAAAGGCAAGGGATGCAGGACTGGTTCAAGAAACATGAGACGGGTATTCTATTGATATCCGGAATTGCCAATCCGCAGGGACTCAGAACTTATGCGGAAACCATCAGCAATCATATTGTGGAACTGAAATATTCCGGATCATCACCGGTACAGTCTGAAGGACATTGAACAAATAATGCACCGCATTGTAGAACTGGCAAATTCTCACTCCGAAGTACTGATCCTTACCACCGAAAAAGATGCTGTGAAACTTTGGGAACTGGACTTCCCGGAAAACGTACAGGATCTTATGTATGCGGTTCCCATCAGGGTTGAATTTTTAAATGGTGACAAAGAAAATTTTGATAAACAAATCTTTAATTATGTTAACAGCAATAAACGAGGCAGTAACCTACATACAGGGAGAAGATTAAGGAAACACCTGAAACTGCCATCATCCTGGGTTCGGGACTGGGAAACATCGTTGAGCACCTTGAAGATCAGATCGTTGTGGCCTATGAAATCCATTCCCCACTTTCCGGTTTCCACCGTTGAAGGTCACGCAGGCCAACTGATTTCCGGACTCCTGGGTGGGACCAGGGTTCTGGTCATGTCAGGGCAGGTTCCATTTTTACGAGGGTTATACCATGGAGGAGGTAACCTTCCCCATCCGGGTCATGAAATTCCTGGGCATTAAATCCCTCATCGTATCCAATGCAGCCGGAGGCATGAATCCCGAGTTTGAGATTGGGGATATCATGGTCATCAACGATCACATCAATACGATGCCCAATCCCCTGATCGGAAAGCATGAACCTGCCTTTGGAGAACGCTTCCCCGACATGAGCCAGACCTATGACTCCGGAGCTGATTGAAAAGTTTACAAATCCATGCTTCTGAATTGGGAATTCCCGTTCAGGAGGGATGCTATGTGGGTGTTACCGGCCCTACCCTGGAGACCCCAAAGGAGTATGAATACTTCCGGATCATCGGGGGAGATGCAGTGGGTATGTCCACCGTACCGGAAGCCATTGTGGCCCATCAGATGGGGATCAGGATTTTTGCAGTTTCGGTAATCACCGACCTGGGAGTCCCCGGAAGAATCCAGAAGCTGACCCACCAGGATGTTATTAAAGCTGCCGGGGAAGCTGCCCCGAAACTAACTCAACTCATTATTAAACTGGTATCTGAGTAATGGCAAAGCAGGAGGAAGGATTTCAAAAGGGGAAAGTACTAACCATTTCGGCTGCTCATTTTGTACACGATTGCTACACCTCCTTTCTGGCCCCTGCCCTGCCCCTGATTATCGAAAAACTGGGTATCAGTTACGGAATGACCGGTCTGCTGGCAGTCATCCAGCGAATCCCCTCCCTCTTCAATCCATTTATCGGAATCATTGCCGAACGGCCGGTCATGCGCTACATGGTGGTTTTCTCACCTGCCCTTACTGCCCTGTTCATGAGCCTGATCGGGATCGCCCCAGGATATACTTTCCTGGCTGTACTTCTCTTTTTTTCGGGGATCAGCTCCACCCTCTGGCATATTCCCACTCCCGTCATCGTGAGAGCCCTTTCAGGCTCCAGACCCGGAAAAGGGATGAGCTATTATATGGTGGGAGGCGAACTGGCACGTACTGCCGGTCCGCTGATCATCCTGGGGGTGATCAGTCTTGTGGGGACTGGAAGGAACATGGAAAATGATGCCCTTGGGTTTTGTCGCCTCCATCATTCTCTACCTGAATTTCAGGAAAGCCAGAATCAGACCCACCACTTCCTCCAGGCAACACCAGGAGGGCAGTTACTGGAAAATATTCCTTCGCTTTTCGGCAGCCTTCCTTCTGACAGGTGGCTTTACCTTTTTTCAGGCAGGAATGAAAGCATCACTGACTTACTACCTGCCCACCTTCCTCACCTCCCAGGGACATACCCTTCATTTTTCCGATCTGGCCCTTACTGTGATCCAGCTGGCAGGTGCTGCCGGGGCATTGTTTGCAGGGACCCTCAGCGATAAACTGGGCAGAACCCGTACGCTTCTCATCGTGGGTGTGGTCTACTCCACTGCTTACCCTCCTCTTTCTGAACCTGGAAGGATACTGGATTTTCCCGGTTCTGCTGCCCCTGGGCTTCTTTCTCTTTGCTCCCACCTCGGTCATGCTGGCCACTGTTCAGGAGCTAAATACGGATAAAAAAGCCTTTGTGAACTCCATCTATATGACCCTCAATTTCTTCGTAAGTGTGATGGTCTACCCCATAGTGGGTACCCTCATCGACCATTTTGGATTTTTACCCACCTTCAGGGTCATCGCTTTCCTGGCTTTTGGAGCGGTTCCCGTTGTTTTGCTTACCAGCAAAAAACTGTCTGCCATTTCAGTCGATCATCGATAAATCACGCCCACTGCACCCTTTCTGTTCCAGCGCGATCCGGAGGTGGGATTATATCCCCTGAGATGAACCACATAGAAACCGCCCCCTGCCATCTGTCCGTTATCATGACGCCCATCCCAGGTATACTGCGAAGAGCTACCCGCTATATGATTGTTTGCAAGCATTCGCACAGGAGTTCCGTCGGGCTGTGTAATCCATAAGCGAATCACACTACCGCTTTCTTCAATTCCGGGAAAGATGACAAGCAAATCATTATATCCGTCGTTGTCGGGACTAAAAACCCGTGGCTCCAGCACCAATATTCCTCCCGGATCCGAGAGGGGAAGGGATTGTGAGTTGAGCCTGCCCGGGGTGGCATAGTTTTCAATGGATGCTGCCGAATGCCAATTGCCAGGATCACTCCCTGAGCGCTCTGGATTTATCCTTTCCAGGGAGATGCCTCTGCTATCACTGATGAGCTCCATATGCAGCTCATCCCCATAGGAGACCACATCAATTCCGTTCCCGGACCGGTCGCAAAGCCAGATCCTGCCACCACCATCGGGCAAGGATTTAAAATCCTCCAACTCCACCCAGCTACCCGAAACTTCAAGTCCGTATGAATCCATAAGATGATCCACATCTTCCGTCAGAACAATATATTCGCCGGGTCCCATGATCCTGGACCGATCAGAAAGAGGCAATAATCCATCCTGTTTCTCCCCCTCACCTGTCACATCCAGGCCCAGCTCCCGGAGATCCAGATAGTATGGTCCGGGATTAAAAAGCTCTACGTATTCGGCAGCTCCCACAAGAGGATCATACATGATCTCATTGATGATTACGGATCCAATCACAGGGACCTTAGCCTGTCCCCCCTTTAAGCGAAGATCCTGGGATAAATTTCCAGAACAGTCGGACAAGGCCGGCAAACTCAGGGTGTAGCGGGAGAGCAGTGAAATATCAATCGGAAACCTGCAGATCAGCTGTTTGCCAGGAGCCTGCCTGGCCTCCATCCCTATCGCCTGGTAGCCTCCCGGAGAAAGGACCACCTCACCGGTCCTGTCATTGTCCAGGAGAACAGTTTCAGAAAAATAAAGTACGATCTCCCCCTTTGTTTCATTTCCATAGTAAAGAAAGCGGGGCGCCTCTTTATCCGGGCGTTCACCCTTTACACTATTTACAGCTCCGGGCGTTCCCCCCGAGTGGTCCAGGGAATACTCCCATAGTTTCGAAATATTACAAAGCTGTTCCGGATCGGGCGACTCGAGGGACCACCCCCCTTCTCTCTTCCATTGGGGTGCATCGTAAGGTATCCTGTAGCTTGCAGCATGAACCAAAACTCCCTCCTTGCTGTATATTGCCAGGATGCTTTTTTGGTTGGAGAGAGATGGTGGATTGAACACCCGGTAATCTCCCGGCTCCATTAGCAAAGCTCCCTCAGCCTCGTCCAAAACATACTTACGCTCACCCAACAACAGGTACCATCCTTCCAGGTTTAACTGATACTGTGACCGGTTAAACAGCTCCACATACTCACCCAATGAAAACACCACCGGCGGGTCGGGATCAGCCATCACTTCATTAAAAACCAGGTCGCCCCATTCGGCCTCATTCCTGAAAATCTGCAGCAGGCTATCTCCCATAGAATTTCCATCCCTGTCCCTTATGCCCTGCACAGACAGAGTCAGGGCCTGACGGTTGGGTATTGGATCCGGGAAAAAGAGTCGAAGGCTTTGGGATTCCACGGAAAGGGAGTCAGGATAAAGTGTCTGATCTGCCCATGAATCCATCGACCGAGGGGGAAGAATCAAAGAAATTCTTGAAGAATCGAAACATTCGACGGCCTCAGAAAAGCTCAGCTTCAGAATCCTCGGACCCTCCAATATCCAGCCCCTTATCAATGGTGCTATGGTGTCAGCAACAAAGCTACCCTCCAGGTGGAGTTCATCCAGGTACAATTTCCTATCCTGGGCCGCACTGTATTCATATCTGATTACAATCGCCCTTCCTTCAGGAAGATCAGGCATGGTGCAGGAGGCAATTTCCCGCAAAGCTCTGAATCCATCTTCACCATACCAGAGCCTGAGTTTACCATCCCACTGCCAGGTCAGTCTGAAACAAGGGGCTACAAGGGTGCTGATATCCTCCTGGACATTTAATGACGAAACACTGAGCTCTTCATACTCCCCATCCCTGGCTCTCCAAAGTTTAAGCAAGTCATCGGACCCCTCAAGATTAACTCCGACCACGATCCCTTCATGAATACCCCCATCAAATTCTGACAGTATGGCCAACTGCCAGTTATTCCCCGAACTTGGGGGATAGGCGTGCCTTAGCCTGAAGGAAAATGAAAGAGAATCACCGCTGAAAATCTCATCCTCGGGCTGGCTCCTTCTAAAGGGAAAATGATGCAAAATAAAGTAGTCACATCCTGCCTGGGAGTTGTCGAAGGAGTGATGAAGCGAATACTTACCGGAGATGGGATTCAGGGAATCCAATCCCCAGTGTTGATCAGGAATCTGTTCCATCCTCCAGCCCATAGAACCCGTAAAGGTCAAGTCTCCATCTTCAAAATCCTGGCTTGTTTGGCACCATAAACATGCCGTGCCGAGTAAAAGAATCAAACAATTTATGCTCGCCTTTTTTATTTCAGGAAATATTGTTGATTTTTGCATTCTTAAACATTAAGGTCTTGATTATGAAAGTAGCTGTTGTAGGAGTAAGCGGAGCGGTGGGGCAAGAGCTCCTGAATGTACTCACAGAGAGAAATTTTCCCCTGGATGAACTTGTTTTATTCGGATCATCCAGAAGTGCTGGCAGCCAGTATAAATTTAAGGGTGAAACGCTGACAGTAAAGGAGTTAAAGGAGAATGATGATTTTAAAGGAATCGACATCGCTCTCACTTCAGCCGGAGCCGGAACATCAAAGAAATTTGCTTCTACCATTACCAAACACGGTGCCATCATGATCGATAATTCAAGTGCCTTCAGGATGGATGAGGATGTTCCCCTGGTGGTGCCCGAGGTAAATCCTGGTGATCTTCATTCGCTTCCCAGGAACATCGTGGCCAATCCCAACTGTACAACGATACAGCTGGTGGTTTGTCTCAAGCCCATCAACGACATCTCCCCCATTAAAAAGGTCCATGCTGCCACATACCAGGCGGCCAGTGGTGCAGGAGCTACTGCCATGGCTGAACTGGAGCAACAAATCAAACAAATCGCCGCAGGTGAAACCGTTACAGTAGAGCAGTTTCAACATCAGCTGGCCATGAACCTCATTCCTCATGTTGATGTGTTCACCGACAACGGATACACCAAGGAGGAGATGAAAATGTACAACGAATCGAGAAAAATTATGCACTCCGACATCCAGGTAAGCTCTACCTGTGTAAGGGTACCTGTACTCAGAAACCACTCTGAAGCTGTTTGGGTGGAGACTGAAGATGAGCTGGATCTGGCGGAGGTGAGGGAGGCATTGGCCTCTGCTGAAGGAGTCTCCGTACAAGACGACCCTGCTAACAATATTTACCCCATGCCTCTGGGATCAGCCAGCAAGGATGATATATTTGTGGGAAGGCTGAGGAAAGATCTAACCAATCCAAAGGGAATCACTTTCTGGTGTGTAGGTGACCAGATCAAAAAAGGGGCAGCCCTGAATGCGGTCCAGATCGCCGAATACCTGGTTGAAAAAGGATTGGTTTAAGCAGATATCTGCCTAATAGAGAAAATTGTTGTAGGGGTAGCGTTTAATATGCACTTCCTTCACTTTCTGATAGAGTTGATCTTTCAGTGAATCGATGTTGGTTTTTTGTTTGGCTGAAATGAACAATGCCTCGCGATCCCTCGACTTCCAGTCGTTTTTAATATCATCCAGACTCAGGTTCTCTTTGCTTCCGGGAGTGAGATCATCTTCCTCCTTATGCACGTAAGAAAATGCATCTATCTTGTTGAATACCATGAATGTGGGAATCTCACCTGTACCTATTTCGCTAAGTGTCTCCTCCACTACAGTAATCTGGTCCTCAAAGTTGGGATGTGACACATCCACAACATGAAGCAGAATATCGGCCTCACGTACCTCATCCAGGGTCGACTTAAACGACTCCACAAGGTGGGTGGGCAACTTCCTGATAAATCCGACTGTATCGGATAGTAAAAATGGAAGGTTTTCCACCACCACTTTACGCACCGTAGTATCAAGGGTGGCAAACAACTTATCCTCAGCAAATACATTCGATTTACTCAGGAGGTTCATCAGGGTCGATTTTCCGGCATTGGTATAACCTACCAGAGCCACCCTTACCATCTTGCCCCTGTTCTTCCGCTGGACCGCCATCTGTTTATCAATCTTACCCAGCTGATCCTTCAGCTTGGATATTTTGTCCCTGATAATTCGTCTGTCAGTCTCAATC
Organism: uncultured Bacteroidota bacterium; assembly: GCA_963716765.1. GTDB lineage: Bacteria > Bacteroidota > Bacteroidia > Bacteroidales. Next base: position 20,593 of record CAVQUO010000001.1, read on the forward strand.
TCTGTTTCACCAGGACCCCTCATGCCGATACCACCCCTTTGTCTCTCAAGGTGAGTCCACATCCTGGTAAGCCGGGGCAGGAGGTACTGGTACTGTGCCAGCTCCACCTGGGTTTTGGCATGTGCCGTCTGAGCCCGACCGGCAAAAATATCAAGAATCAGGTTGGTCCGGTCGAGGATCCTGCATTTCAGTTCCCGCTCAACGTTCCTGAGCTGAGAAGGAGTCAGTTCGTCATCAAATATGACAATATCAATCTCTTCAGCAATAATATAGTCCTTCACCTCTGCCAGCTTTCCTGAGCCAATAAAGGTTTTCGGATGTGGTACATCCAGTTTTTGTGTAAATACGGCACGAGTCTCCGCCCCTGCCGTTTCAGCCAGAAAAGCCAGTTCGTCCAGATACTCCTGAGCCTGCTCGGAGCTCTGATCATGCGTGATCACGCCAACAAGTATAGCTGATTCCGGATACGGCCTATGGTCCCAATAATCTCCCATGGAATGAATTAAGGCTGCAAAAGTAGTAATTACTAAGGACTTTAAAGTGAAAATCTTCAGACAGGGAGAGTTCCTGAACCTAATTCACTATTAATTTATGTGTGCTTGGAATTTGACCTTTGCTAAATATAGTAATAATATAGAGTCCGCTTTCAAAACCATCAAGATCAAAGTTCAACTCATGGCCGGTCCCGGGACGAGCTTCTACATCGATAATTTGTCCCAAAAGATTTGTAATGATCACCGATGGATTATCAGAATAATCAAGTCTTAAGGTGAAGTCGCCAGAACTGGGGTTTGGATAGATTTTTTTATCATCAGAAAATCCAATCTCGGCGGATGATGATACTGACTCATTCCCGCACAGACCCGTTGTAAGAATTTCCAATGAAGTGTATTTATGATGAAGAGATTTGAGAAGAGAATATTCGTCGAATGAGTCCTGTCCAAGTTCCCAAATCATTATACCACCCACCTCCTCATTGGCCAGAATCACTTTGGCTTCTATGGTTGGTCTCCCATTATAATAGGCTGTTCCAACATTATCCAGATCAGCATAATCCACATTCATGGCAACCAAGCTGGCATAGGTCACCGCATTTACCGTAGTTGAAGAGACAAAATCATATCCATAAAAGGGAACTCCGAGGGTAAGTTTATTTCCAGGAATACCGACGGTATTTTTCCAGAAATTAATCCCATTTACAGAATAACTGTATGAACTATGTTGCCCGGGAGAGGATGGTCTCCACGGACCGGTGGCATCATAAGACATGATATTGATGAAGTCAAAAGCATTAAGGGCATTACCGGATACACTGCTAAACAAGGTTTGATTGGGGAATGCCGCTGTAATTATCTTGTTATGATCATCTAAAGCGGAGGCTAATTCTGTTACAAAACCGCTATACCCGGATGTTACATGCTCCCATTCCAGGTCTACATCCACTCCATCCAAATTATTTAAGAGCACATAGTCTACAATCTTTGATATAAATGCAGGTCGATGGGAAGGGATATCAATTAAGTTGGACCAATCCTTTGTTTGGTCTGGAGTTAATCCTGCTCCGGCTAAAGAAATACAAATAATAATGTCTGGATTATCATTTAATGCATCCGAAATAACAGAACTAATATCCGGCATAACAAGATTTCCTGCACTGTCGGGATTTGCAAAGGCCAGGTTTAAGTGAGTCAGTCTGCAATACTCGATTTGACTGCTCGCGGAAAAACGATATGCTGGTAAATAACCGACAATCCTGGCTGTTTGGCAGTATGAAGCAGCTCCAATGAAGACAAGACCACATACAAGTAAGATTTGTTTCATGGGAAATCTCTTAATGAAAAGGACCAGCCTCAGCTTACCTGATGGTTTGCCGATTTGCGTATATGGCGTTTCGGATGGCTGGTTTAATTGTTTCGGTACACATCATGACCATCTCCACGTCTGAAGGGAAAGGAATTTTCTCCTCCTGGGTTTTCTGAAAGGCCTCTTCTGTGAGAGCTCCCACATCACCAATGGCTCTTGCGGAAAAATGTTCAAATGTGTTTTCGGCTCCGAAAGGTTCCTTCTGGATAAGGTGCAAGGGATTCAAATTTGTGATTTCAACCTCGCCCTGGATCTGGACAGATTTAAACTGATGAGTCTCGATTAAAGTACAGGTGATCTCCTTGAATTTATCTAATTTGATATCGTTCCCTGCAGTATCTTTCATCACATTGCCCTTTGAATCCAGCACATATTCAAAGCCATCGGCAACCTTCTTCGTAAAGATCTGATCGCTGTCTTTTACGCCATCGGGCGATACATTAATGGAAAGTAGTTTTACAAGGACCTGGTAATCATATACCACATTAGAATCCAGGTGTTTAAAATGATATTGCACCCATTCGTTACTAAGCCCCTGTGTATCGAAGGAAATCAAATCTTCGGCCACCTGAGGGGGAAGTTGAATAGCGTTCTGATTTGCCACTTCAACAATAACCCGTGAGATCCCCTTTTGATGTGCATCATAAATCATTGCATCTATGTCAGGAAATTGTCCTCCACTATACTCCGAAGCCCTGGTAAGTTGATAATAGGCATCCCGGTAATCTTGCTTTTGCAGCGCATTTTCAAGAAGACCCTTCCCATTCTCATAGAAAAATTCTGCAGCCTTTGTTTTGGCTGCAATCATCTCAGCATTATAATCTACATAGTCGTATTGATAAGTTTGCCCCTCAACTTCAAGGGGTGTTACGGTACGAACCTTGCGCTGACGCTCCTTCAACATGTTGTACCTGTTGAAGACCTCATCGTAATTGTCGGGATTATTCTCGGCAACCAGATAGCTGATTCTTTCCAGATCACGCTCATTGGCCAGGCGGTAGGCCCTGTCCATTTCTGCGGCATCACCGGCATTGGGTTTTTTGATTAATTTTTTTACGGTCTTATCGATAACCCCGTCATAGTCTCCGTGCTGAAGCTTCTTAGTGGTTGAGCCGCAGCCTGTAAGCAGTAAAGTAGCCAGCAGGATGGTTGTGAGCTTTTTCATTTAAATATAGTTTTAGACATCTGCTAAATTAAGGCATATCACAAAAAAAAGCCGGCGCAGGGCCGGCTTTTATCAACAATTCTAAAATATCTTACTGAAGAACAAAGTTAATGGGGAAGGTAAACAACACCTTTACTGCCTTTCCGCGCTGTTTTCCGGGGGTCCATTTTGGTGAGGACATAACCACCCTAATAGCCTCCTTATCAAGGGCCGGGTCTACGCTACGTACAACAACCGCGTCCACCACAGTGCCCACCTTACTCACTGCAAACTGAACAATAACCCGACCGCTAATACCATTTTCGGCGGCGATTTCAGGATATCTGAGGTTTTGTCCGATATATTTCCTGAACTCAGTGGCGGGATCCCCTCCATTAAAGGTAGGCATGTCCTCAACAATGTAGAAAACTTCTTCCTCATCAATCTCCTCGTTATCATCTCCCATCATACTGGTAAAATCATACTCGGAATTATCGTCGGCTTCCATATCAAAATCGAAATCATCCTCGATCTCAACATCATCATCAACGATATCAAGAACCTCAGCAACTTTAGGTTGCTCGGGCTTAGGTTCGGGCTTAGGCTCATCCCTGCGGGTAATCTGCATCATCTCGTCCTCGAACTGAATCTCCTGAACGGCGTCGTCATTGTTGCCTTTATCTTCTCCTTGTGTCCACTCAAAAGCCACCAGTACGACGGAAAGTGTTACAACGAGACCAATCTGGATAAACATCCCTTTTTTGGTTTCCAGATCTACCTTTTTTGATTTCTTAACTTCCATAACATTTGTGAATTTGGGGAATAAAAGTAATGATTTAGTATCTATATATCAAAAAGAATATTTGTAAAGATTCATTCTATGTGATTAAACTACAAATATTCTGCCAATCTACTGTTTTGTACTTGCAAATTTTATACTATTTTTGCCACGCGTTGGGGCATTAGCTCAGTTGGCTAGAGCGTTTGACTGGCAGTCAAGAGGTCATCGGTTCGATTCCGATATGCTCCACACAGAGGATCAAAGGGTTGTAGACATTAAAGTTTGCAGCCCTTTTTTCATTTGTCTACTCCATTGTGCCTTTGCAGGCACTTGTAAAAGAACGAATTATACTTGTCCACATCAAACATACAACTAATATTTTAGTTTTGCAACTAAATCTTTAGTTTTTATAGGAACTGCAAGTATTCAGGTCTGTAAAAATTCCTATTTTGCCAGAATTTTGCCAGAAAGCTCGGTGTATATTGCTTTCATTCACATACATCTACAATTCGGTCCATTGAGCCACTTCTTTTGGTACAAATTGAGCCAACAATTCCGGATTTGATATTTTTTCTTCGGTTCAGCTGGTTCACACTCGATAGGAATGCTATGCTAACCTGGTCCGTTTTTTACGAGGTGATTGACTTTCTGGTCCAAATCACCTATTTTTATTAGTCTTACCAAAGGGCTCATCCAAATGTCTGGTACATCATTTAATCTAAGACGTTTCTGGCTGGAATTAAAGAGGCGGAGAGTTATTCACGTGATCACTGTATATGCCTCGTCGGCTTTTGTCATTATTGAGTTAATCAATAACCTGTCAGAACCTTTGAACCTCCCTGTCAATTTACTTACTATCGTTGTCATTATACTGGCGGTTGGATTCCCTTTAGCTATTATCCTCTCGTGGTTGTTCGATTTGACTTCAAAGGGTGTTGAAAGGACCAAACCGTTGAGTGAGGAGGTTCCGGCAGAAGCAACTGCTGTTCCAAGTGCCTGGAAGATTGCCACCATTGTAAGCTTTGCGGTGATTACCGGATTGATTGTCCTCAATATTGTGGGAATAAACAACCAGGCGTATGCAGCCTCTGTAAGATCCTTGGTAGTGCTTCCCTTCGGCAATTACACCGGAGATGATCAACTGGAATACTTTGTGGATGGAATGCACTCCTCGCTTATCGGAGGTATTGGACAGTTGAGCGGGCTGAGAGTACTGGGCGAAACCACAGCCAATGCCTACAAAAAAGGGGAATAAGTCATTGCCAGTTATTGCCAGTGAATTGAATGTGGATGCAGCCCTGGAATCAACAGTCATGTGTCTGGGTGATACCATATGCCTCCAGGTAAAACTTGTCAGTACCTTTCCGGAAGAGCGACAGCTCTGGGTGGGAAATTTCAAAGAGGAGAAAAGCGAGATCATGAATCTCTATAACCGGATTGTCAGGCAAATTGCCAGTGAGGTGAAGATTAAGCTTACTCCCAGCGAAAAGACACAACTCACCAGTGACAGAAAGCACAATCCGGCTCTCCTGGAAGCCATCTATAAAGGAAGATTCTATATGAATCAACTTACTCCTGAAGGATTTGAACTGGGGATCAAATTTTACGATGAAGCGATCGCCATTGATTCTTCAGATCCCTTGCCCTATCTTGGATTAGCGCACGGGTACAGCCTTGCCGGTCATGTATCCGGAATCGTGCCCAACGCTGCTGAACTGGCAGTGGAAAATGCACACAAAGCACTTGCGATCGATTCCACCCTGGCAGAGGCTTATGTAGTATTGGCCAGCGGACCACTATATACAGAATGGGACTTTGCAAAAGCTGAGCGATATTTAAGACGCGCTTTGGAGCTGAATCAAAACATCGCCATGGCTCATTACCATTATGGGTGGTATTGGCTGGCAGCCGATAATTTGGAGAAAGCTATTGCTGAATTCGAAATATCTAAGGAAATTGATCCAGTAGATGTCACTTACTCGGCCAATCTTGCCGGTGCTTATGTCTGGATCGGACAATATGAGAAAGGCTTAGAAGAAGTAGAAAATGCCCTTAAACTTAATCCGGTCTATCCCATGGCAATATGGGCACAAGGTACGGCAATTGCTAAATTGGGAAGGCCTGATGAAGCCATTGAAATCCATGAAAAGGGATTGGCCGTCAGCCCTGGATTTGAGAATGGACTGGGAACGGCTTATGCACTGTGCAGGTCAGAGTGAGAAAGCCCTTGAGGTTATCGCCGGATTGGAAGAATTGGGTTAGACCTGGTATACATGGGCCATTGCTGAGATATTTTCGGCATTGGGTGAGTATGATTCAGCAATTTACTGGATCGAGGAAGCTGTAGATAGGCGCCATGATTTTGCTCCCTGGTTTAAAGTTTATGCCCTTTATGAGCCCTTGTATGAGGATCCTCGATTTCAAGAAATTGTAAATCGCATCAATTATCCCGAATAGGGGCTAAAGCAAACAATCATATACCATCCTGTGGTCATATGACGCTATTATAGAAGAATGACTTTTTTACTTAATACTGATCCCTCAAAACTCATCCTTAAAAAGTACATTCCCTTTATCAGATGGGATACCTCGATCTCAGTATTAGATTGAACAGGTTTTATGGTTTCAAGGATTTTACCCTGAAGATCCAGAAGCTCGATGGTATTCAGCCTTTCACCAGATTTACTCTCCACGAACACTTTTCCGCCAGTCACCGGGTTTGGATAGATGGATACCTTTGCCATTTCATTTGCCTGACTAAACCCTGTAAGATCAATCTCCTTATAAACCAAACTGTCTATTTGAAGGCAGTTAGCATCAAGTCCCACGAAAAACTTCAATTTATTTGTAGGATCTGATGTTGAAGGATTAAAAAGAAAGGAGAATCTTTGAGTCTCAGTGGTGAGGCTTACAGTTTCCTCCATGTATTGGGTATATGGATCGCCGGCCTTTTGCATGGTGATTAAAATCGTGCGTGCGACATCGGCCTTTGCCATAAAAGAGATCTCATAATTTTTGCCCGCAACCACAGGGGCATCCTGGGAAACCTGGACATGCCATGGTTCAGTTCCCGGAGCCGAAGGGCAGATCTCAAGCGCACTATTTCCAGATATATTCGCATCTGTCACCACCTTCATGGTGCCATTTCCACCGTTATAATTATCAATTTGCCAGGCATAGGTATCCTTGTCGAATTCCCCATTTTCTAAAATGTTATCGATGCTGTCCTCGATCACATCAGGACCGTTAAAGGGATATCCCACATTGGGCAAGGCTGCCATATAGGTTTTTAACCAGGTCATGGCCGAACGCTCCGATCCGTCATGATTTAAGATTCCGGTACCACTTGTCCAGCAGGACCCTTCCACATAACCCCACAGGGTAATGCCGGCCACTGCAGTATGGTCCCAGTAAACCGGGAAAGAGGATTGGTAACTCTTTAACTGATTGGCTTCAGATTCCGGCTTTCCTTTTAAATCCATTTCTGTGACATAAAGGGGTAGCCCGGATTTGGCCATGCTATTCAAGGCCGTTTTCAGCGAGGTGGCATTAATGCCGTCCACGTTAAAATAATGTGACTGGGTTCCGAATCCATCCACCAGGCCACTGTCGCGAAGCACTTTGACAAGATCCAGGATTTCGTTCCGGCCAGCATAATTTGTCACAAGTTCAAAATCATTGATGACCAGCTTGGTATTGGGAAAATAAAAACGGGCCTTTTGAAATAACCAGATGGCCCAATCGTAGCCGGTCTCACCCGGCCCACCCAGGCCTGCCCTGAAATAGGGAGTTCCTTCTGCATGCTCCTCCTTGTTCCATGTATTGATATACATGTTTTCATTAAGCACTTCAATCTGGTCTATCAGGGGATAACGCTCAGCAACAGCTGCCATATATTCCTCCATTTCAGCCTGAAATTCGGCTGGCTCTAAATCTTTTATCCAGGATGGATACTGACTTCCCCAGGCCAGAACGTGATAACGAAAAGCCAGGTGATTTTCTTTTGCATGATTATAGGCCTTATCGGCGTCTGACCAGTTCATCATATCACGGGTAGCTTCTATAGATCCCCATTTGCATCCATTCTCCGAAGTCACCGCATTCCAATAGGTAGAAAAATCGTCGGGAACACTACTTTTAATAATATTACCAAGGTACTTTCCTTTCTTAGCACTTAAACCAATACTGATGACAGCCATGGTATCCACGCTGATAAAAACCCCTGCAGAAGTGAATACTGCAGTATCACTATCCGTGGCCTTGGCTGTGATTCGATAGCTTCCGGAAGGGACTTCTGTCCAGACAAAGGAAAAAGTATTTGAAGTCTGGGTGCTGGTTTCACCCAGCTTAACGCTGTCCGCAAAAAATGCAACCTTGGTCACACTGCCTCCCGTTTGAGTTCCACCCAGGTCACTTGCATAAACCCGGATGGTTACATCGGTTCCCTGTTCAAAATAGGCATTGGAGTGGGGCGCTGTAATCACACATGAAGGAGGTGTTTTCTGACCATGTAAAATCAAGGTGGAAAAAATGAGCACTGGCAAAAGCAAGGACTTCTTTAACTTATTGATTGACCGCATAAATTTCTGAGTTATTGTTAGGTTTTAGAGTGACTCTTTTTCCAGGCGAATGGTTGGCTTATGCCTCCCTTGCCCTGACTTTTATCACCACTTTCTTCACGGTATCAAAACCCTCAAATCTAATACCGGGCCGGTGAGCATCTTTGGGTGTGAATATGAAAAAGGTTCCGGGTTCGGCTGGATAGTAGGCTCCTTCGGCTTCAAAAAACCCAACATCTGTGCTGCTGTCATAAGAGGCTGCAAATGCTGCTTCAGGGAGGGAGGCCACACCCATGGTAGCCTTCCCTCTGACAATGTATTGAATGTCGCTAAAATCTTTGTGGGCTTCCCATTTTACATCCTCAAGGGCAGGTGCAGGAGCATCACTCACAATGGCCTTTAAATTTCCATCTTCAATGACATAAGTGCCGGGGTCGATGGACTCCAGGTCGGTGGTTCTGAGCCACTCAAAGGCCTTGCTCCATAAAACGGGATTGGCCTTATAGAGTGTTTCAAATTCCGGCCGATTCACTGATTCACTGGGCTTCAGTTGCAAGCCTTTCAACCACACACCACTGCCATACCATTGATTCTCTTTCATTTTACTCTATATTTTTTCTCATGTATTGCTGCTTTTTAATGCAATTATCGTTAAAATGGCTGAGATTAAAAGGGAGCCTGCCATAAAAATATAGGATGCACCAAATCCACCTGTGTAGCCATTTAAATAACCCACAATGTAGGCCCCGATGAAGGAACCCAATGCTCCCATGCTGTTGATTAGTGCAATGGCCCCAGCGGATACATTGCGGGGCAAAACTTCAGTAATCACAGCAAAGAAGGGCCCGTAGGGAGCATACATGGCCCCACCGGCAATAACAAGCAATACAAAGGATAGCCAGAAGCTGCTCGTGCCCAATAAATAGGATCCATAAAAGGCCAGGGCGCCAATCAGGAGAAAAGGCCAGATGAATAATTTTCGGTTTAATGTCGTGTCCGAGAAATAGGAAGCAGTCAGCATCCCAATAATAGCCAGCACATAGGGAACCGACGCCAGCCAGCCTGTGGTAACCATATTAGAATCCGGAGCTGCATTAATGATGGAAGGCAGCCACATCACAAATCCGTAAACCCCGATACACCAGAGGGCATATTGCAGACAAAGCAATATAACGATCCTGGATCTGAAGGCAACAGCATAGTTTTTTACTGGCTTAATGGATTTTTGCTCCTGGTCCAGTTGTGCCTGTAAATCATCCTTTTCATTTTTTGTCAGCCATTTGGCGTCCCTGGGTCTATCAACTACCAGGCGCCACCACAAAAATGCCCACAGAATGGCCGGGAAGCCTTCAATGATAAACATCCAGCGCCAGCCCACCGATTCGACCAGATAGCCCGACAATATAGACATCCATAAAATGGTAGCCGGGTTGCCCAGTATCAGGAAGGTATTCGCCCTGGACCGTTCAGCCTTAGTGAACCAACGGCTCAAAAAGACCAACATGGATGGCATCACCGCACTTTCAACAACACCAAGCATAAAGCGGATTACAATCAGCCAGTTCACATTATTAACCATACCTGTGGCCATGGCCAGCGCCCCCCAGAGAATCAGGGACCAGAATATTAATTTTTTGGCGCTTCTGTTGGCAGCATAAAGAGCCCCTGGAATCTGAAAGAAAAAGTAGCCCAGGAAAAACAAGGAACCCAATAGTGAGGACATCGCCGCAGTAATATTCAGATCTTCGGCCATGCCCCCTGCAGCAGCAAAACCGAAATTTGCACGATCCAGGTAAGCCAGGCTATAGGTGATAAAAGCTATGGGTATCAGCCGATACCATCTTTTTCTTGCAAGTACTTTTCCCATATTTCTCTAGCTCCAGATCCTGTCGTGGGAACGCTTTTCGTTCCACTCATCCGTTGGAGCGAAAAAGCTATTATCCTCTTTACGCAAATGCTCCTTTACCACATCCTCGTTTAGTTCAATCCCCAGGCCAGGAGAATCTGGCACAGGAGCAAAACCTTTGTTAATCATTGGATTACCATCGGTCATAACCACCAGGTCTTCCCACCAGGAAAGATCAACGGAGTGGTGCTCCAGGGCAAGGAAATTCTGGGTAGCTGCTGCACAGTGCACATTGGCCATGAAAGAAACCGGGGTACCAGCCTGGTGCATGGCCATTGCAATGCCATGCTCCTCGGCGTAATCACCAATTTTTTTAGTCTCCAGTAGTCCGCCCGAAGATGATAGATCGGGGTGGACAATATCCACCGCATGAATATCAATAAGCGGCTTAAAATGCTCCAGCAGAAAAATATCTTCACCTGTTGTGGTAGGGGTTTCCAGGGAATCGGTAATGGTTTTCCATTGATCGGTATACTCCCATGAAACCATATCCTCCAGCCAGGCCAGCCTGTACTTTTCCACTGCCCTGCCCAGGCGAATGCCGTTGTTCAAATCAAAATGTCCGTAATGATCCGTTGAAATGGGGATATCCCACCCAATAAGATCCCGGGCTTCCCCCGCAATTCTAACCAGCTCTTCCAGACCCTTATCAGTGATCTGAATCTGGGTAAAAGGGTGCTTTGCATTTCCATATCCCATGTAATTGCTGGTGTCATACTGTCCTCCCTCCCAGAATTCATGGTTTACCAGTGCACCGGGAATATCCCTGATTGAATTGATGGAAAGATCCATCTTCAGCCAGGTGTAGCCCTGTTCCATGATGCGATACCTGACTCGTTCAATTTGTTCATCACGGTCCTTTCCTCCAGGGGTATCAGCATATAAGCGGATTTTGTTCCGGTATCGTCCTCCAAGGAGCTGCCAGGCCGGTACACCATATACCTTACCCACAATATCCCACAGTGCCATCTCAACGCCGCAAACACCTCCGGCCTGGCGACCCTGCCCTCCAAATTGTTTGATGATTTTAAAAATCATCTCGACATTACAGGGATTAAGTCCCAGGATCCGGCTTTTAAGCATGAGGGCATAGCGCACATCGGCTCCGTCGCGTACCTCACCCAATCCGTAAACCCCCTGGTTGGTTTCAATGCGGATGATGGCTGTTCGTCCAAGAACCGTGGTTACAGCATAGCGCATGTCTGTAATCTTCAAGTCGGATGGAGATGAAGCCCGTGAAACACCCGCGGTGGTTTGCGCAATTGTATCTTCAATGGACAAATGCATTAATCCCCCCAAAGCAACTCCGCCAAGGGCGGCCTTTTTAAGAAAATTCCGGCGGTTATCGCCTGTGGAAGGATGATTCATTTCGGCTTCAACTGCCTTTCTATCCTTACTTTCTAAAATCTTATTCTGTGCGGAAATCTGATCTATGATGCTTTTCATGAGCTTGTATGGATTTCAGATTAGTAATTTCTCTCTTTCAGATAATCATCTAACTCTTGTTTGGTCATGGGCAATTTTCCGGGATAATTGTTTACCCAATCCAGAAAATCGGCCTTGATCTCATCACTCCATTTACTATCAATCTCTCCCGGCAGATATTTCCCTTCCCGCAAGCGCAGATGTCCAAACTCATCACGTAAACCGGTCACCTCAGAAGTGAGGACCAAATCTTCAATCAGATAAGCAGGTATAAAAATCACACCATATTTATTGGCCAGGACAACATCGCCCGGTAATACGATTGCACGCCCTACCCGGATCGGTGCATTAATGGAAGTTAACATCATCCCTTGAATGTAGGAAGGATCTGAACCCTTGATCCATCCGTTAAAACCGTCTATTTCGGATAAACCCTGCACATCTCTTACCGATCCAAAAAAGATCACGCCGCGCTGGGAATTGGCATAAATTGCATTCCCAAGATTGTCCCCGATTAAAGTACCATCCACAATTTTACCATAACCGTCAGCCACATAGACATCCCCGGTGGTGAGGACATCAATGGGCCAGGAATTGGTTCCGCCGGTCTGAGCCCTCTCCTCAATTTTACCCTGCTCCTTCACCTGGTTTTGAAGGTCGGGACGGGAAGGCATGTACTGGGCCGTAACCACACGACCGGTCATCACCTCTTCGGAATTGATGATCTGCCAATCGCCCTCAAACTGATTGTGGAATCCTTTATTACGCAGAACTCCCCAGGCCTCCTCCATGGAGATGGCCTTCAGTCTCTCAAGCATGTCATCCGACACCTTTGGCCGGCCATCGGCAAATCGTTCGCCCTCCCAATCAGGGGTAAGGGCTTTTATGTATTCGGGGGTGGAGCCTACGCGCTGGGCCATCAGGCTCATACCGCACAGGACAAAGGCAAAAAGCAGGCTTACTTTTCTATTCATGATCTTGGTTTTAGGAAAAAATTTTCCTTAAAGTACAATTTTATTTTTTGCAATATAAATACAGGAAGGGTCGTTTTCTAAGTACAATGCTGTGAGCATGAGACTTTGCACCCTGAAAACTCTGGCCCTCGCTACAATGTTAGTGTGGATGACTGTAAGCCTCAATGGCCAGATCAGCAGCGGTACCTTGGCTGGAGCTTCTTTAAATACAATTAAAACAGCAGTGTCCTTTCTGACCATCGCACCCGACGGCCGATCCACCGGAATGGGCGATCTGGGAGTAGCCTCTTCGCCGGATCCCAACTCCCAGCACTGGAACGCAGCCAAATATGTTTTTTTGGATAAAGGAAAGGGAGGTGCGCTCAATTATACTCCCTGGCTAACTAATCTCATCCCCAATATATACCTGGGCTATCTCACGGTCTTTTATAAAATAAATGAAAAAAATGCCCTGAGCTCTTCCCTGCGTTATTTTTCTCTGGGTGAAATCGTTTTTCCTTCACTAACCGGGATTCCAACTGCCATATATTATCCCGAGGAACTTGCCGTCGATATTGGGTACTCCAGGAAATTTACGGATCATTTCTCGGGCGGACTTGTCCTGAGGTATATCCACTCGGACCTCACCGGAGGGCTAAACACCCCGGCAGGAGATAAAACTTCAGCTGTAAACTCCTTTGCGGGAGATTTCAGCCTTTACTACCAAAGGGGAGTACCCTTGGGTGATCAGGATGCAGAATGGGCCCTGGGACTAAATATATCCAATGTGGGACCCCCGGTTTCATATACTGAAGATGCTGAAAAAACACCCATCCCCACCAACTTAAGATTTGGAGGCCGCTTCCAGTTCAACATCCATGAGAAACACACAATTTCCATCCATAGTGATCTGTCTAAACTACTGGTACCAACCTCTCCTGTATTGAGACCGGATTCTGTCACAGGCGACTATAGAATCGTTCGAGGAAAAGAGGCACCCAGCTCCATGGTTTTGGGAATAATACAATCTTTTTACGATGCACCCGGTGTGTTACAGCCGGACGGCAGCTACAGTGTAATGAAAGAAGAGTTGCATGAGATTGCTTATGGCTTTGGGGCAGAATATGCTTACAAAAAACGATTTGCTGTTCGCAGCGGTTACTTCCACGAACACTCCACAAAAGGCAATCGGAAATATTTTACGCTTGGAGCAGGGGCAAGCTACAGCTTTATGAACTTTGATATTTCTTACCTGATCCCCCTTCAGGGACAGAATTCTTATCTTTGGAATACTTTCAGATTCTCGGTATCGGCTCTTTTTGGAGTAGGTAACCCGGAAGAGTCGTCACAGTATTTTTGAGAGGATTTAAACCCTGACCCCGATCACGGATATGTCATCGATCTGCTCATGATCGCCCTTCCAATCCACAAAGGCCTGTTCAATGAGCTCTCCCTGCTTTGCCATGGGATTCTTTTGAAGGGATAGTAAAAGCTTTTTGAAATTCAGGCTTTTAAACTTCTTCCGGTTGGGTCCGCCAATTCGTGTTAAAAACAAAATAAGCAAACAATAGTTCTTTCGCCGGTAAAGAAAACCGGAATTATTCGCCTGATTTTTTGAGCTGGTAAAAGACTCCACGCTCCTGGCGATTGGTTTCAATCCGCCCCGACTCTTGAAGAGTACCCAGGTATTTGTTAATCTCGTTGACGTGAATCCCAAGGATTTGTTGAATGTCCTCCATGGTACAGGGCCTTCGGGAGATGGTTTCAAGAATGGCAGCCTCCACATCGGTGCGAAAAGCAACAGACTCCTCCCGTTTCTTTACCGGAACTACAATTTCCACATCTTCCAACTCCCATTGGGAAGCGATTGCCTCCAACTCCATCCGGGTGGCTGGCCGAAGCCCCGCAATCACCCCGGGTCGGTCGAGGGTATTCAGTTGGATCCGGTCGGGCCCAATATGATGAATGGCCTTTTTCAGGGCCAGGATATTTTCAGTATCATCGTTGTATCCCGGTAAGATCAGTACCTCCAGCCAGAACTCACCACGGCATTCCCTCTTAAAATCTCTGAGGCCCTCAATATATTGCTCCACGCTAAGGCCCTTTGGTGGCCTGTTGATTCTTCTAAAGGCCATATCAGTAGCAGCATCCAATGAAGGAAGGACCACATCCACATCCAGCAACTCTTTCCTGAGTGCAGGATCAAAAAAAAGGGTCCCATTGGTAATCAGGGCCACCCGAATATCCGGCTTCTCTTCCCTGATGAGCCCCAGAATCTTCCCGATACCTGAATGCAGACAAGGCTCTCCGGCACCGGAAAAAGTGATATAGTCCGGGTCGGGATTGCTTTTGAAAAAGCTTTTTAATTCATCCATCACCTCATCCAGTGGAACATACTCATCCCGCTCAAGGGTAAGTCGTGTGGTGGCACCACATTCGCAATAGATACAATTTAAGGAGCAAACCTTGTGAGGAACCAGGTCAACTCCCAGAGAAATGCCCAGTCTGCGAGAGGGTACGGGTCCGAAGAGGTGTTTATACATTTTCTTAAATTGTAGCGCAAGGTAGTGCAGTTGATTTATTCTTCAAAAACCTAGTAATAAAATATGTAACTTTTAGGTCCGATAAATGTTTAACCCAAGCAATACAAAGAATATGAAAAAGGCCACAATTTTTCTGATCCTAATATTCTCGGCCATGATCGCTACCCGGGCACAGGCAAGCCTGGGCGAAAAAGTTCCCAATTTCACTGCCATCAATCAGAACGGAGATAAATGGGTGCTTAAAAAAGAGATGAAGTCGGCCGAATACATGGTAATCTATTTTTATCCTGCTGCTTTTACCGGAGGTTGTACCAAACAGGCCTGTTCCTACCGCGATCAAAATGCAGCATTTGACAAAATGAATGCACGGGTTGTAGGGGTTTCAGGAGACAAACCCGCCACCCTCCAACTTTTCGCACTGGAACACCAGCTAAATTTCACACTGCTTTCCGATGAGGAAGGAGAACTTGCAAGCTTGTTTGGTGTGCCACAAAAAGAGGGATCTACCATCCAACGGGAAATTAAGGGCGAAACTGTGGATCTGACCCGTGGAACAAGCATTCAGCGGTGGACTTTCATCCTCGACAGCAAGGGAACGCTGATCTATAAAGATGCAGAAGTGAATGCCGCTGAGGACAGTGGAAAGGTATTCGAGTTCCTTTCTTCCCTCTAACGAAATTTTCACTGTTCTGAATTTCAATACCTTATTTCAGATATATCTGGAACATTATTATTTAGACAGATTCTATATAATACGCTAAGAGCACCATATCTCCCTGAATCATACTGATTTTTTTTTAATTTTCCCTTTGTACCCCTATTTTGTGAAGGTCTGTTTATAAAGTATTGATTTAAGAATCGGTGTTAAGCAGTGCCTAAACCCTGAAGCGAAAGAAAAGGACATGAAGGAAAAGGATATGAAGGAGAAGTTTCAATTCGGTTTTGATATCGGCAGTATTTCCATCAACACGGTGGTTTTGGATGAGGGTGGGGCTATCATTTCCGACAGATATGACTATTGCTATGGAAAACCCTTTGACAAACTGAAAGAGATCATTGATGAGCTTGAAAAAGTGTATTCAAAAGATCAGTTTGCTCACCTGAGTTTTACGGGTACCGCCGGTAAACTGGCCGCAGAATTGCTGAATGGCTCTTACGTAAATGAAATTGTGGCCCAGTCCACATCAGTCTCCAAGTTCTATCCCCAGGTAAGAACCATCATTGAGATGGGTGGTGAAGATTCCAAATTAATCTTCATGGACAAACTGGATGATAATGCTTCCCGTCTTTCCGATTTCGAATTGAACACCCTTTGTGCAGCCGGAACCGGATCCTTCCTCGATCAACAGGCAAACCGCATAGGAATCTCCATTGAAAATGAGTTTGGGGATCTTTCTTTGATGTCTGAAAACCCTCCGCGTATTGCTGGCCGATGCAGTGTATTCGCCAAAAGTGATATGATCCATCTTCAGCAAATTGCAACACCCGTACACGATATTGTGGCAGGATTATGCTTTGCGGTGGCCCGTAATTTTATTAGTTCGCTGGGAAGGGGTAAAACATTAACTTTTCCTGTAATTTTCCAGGGCGGGGTCTCCTCCAACATAGGAATGGTAAGGGCCTTCAAAGATTTGCTAAATGCAGGGGAGGGCGATTTAATCATTCCTGAACACAATACCTCCATGGGAGCATTGGGGGCAGTACTCAACAACCTGGCAGAAGGTAAAGAAGATGAAACACCCTACCAGGGTACAGGGGAACTGGAAAAATATATACACGGTGAAAAATCAAGGGGAAAATCATTTGCCCCCCTCTCACCTCCCCAATCTGAGATTAAAAAAGAGGTTTTCCCCATTCCCGAATCGGAGGAGCCTTATGAGGTATACCTGGGACTCGACATTGGGTCGCTGAGTACAAATGTGGTTTTAATTGACCACCAGAATAATGTGGTTGCCCGCCGTTATTTGCCCACTGCCAGTAAGCCATTGGAAGCCATACGCCGTGGCATGTCCGAGATCCAGGAAGAGATGGGAGACCGGGTGGTGGTCAAAGGAGCCGGCACCACCGGTTCGGGTCGTTATCTGACGGGCGACTTTATCGGAGCTGATTTGATCCGAAATGAAATCACCGCCCAGGCCACGGCCGCCATTGCCTTCGATCCGGAAGTGGATACCATTTTTGAGATCGGGGGTCAGGATTCCAAGTATATTGCCATCGATAACGGTGTGGTAGTTGATTTCGAGATGAATAAAGTTTGTGCTGCCGGAACAGGATCCTTCCTCCAGGAACAGGCCGAGAAACTGGACATCAATATCATTGACGAATTCGGAGATATGGCCCTGAGTGCTTGTCAGCCTGCCGGACTGGGCGACAGGTGTACCGTATTTATGGAATCGGATCTGAATGCCTTTCAGCAAAAAGGGGTTGAGAAAGAGAACCTGGTGGGGGGACTGGCTTACTCCATCGTCCACAACTATATCCAGAAGGTTGTGAGGAAAAAGAGGGTGGGAGAACACATTCTTTTCCAGGGTGGAGTAACCAACAACAGGGCCGTGGTGGCCGCTTTTGAAAAAGTGACCGGTAAAAAGATTCACATTCCTCCCCATTTTGATGTCACCGGTGCCATTGGGGCAGCCATGCTGGCCCGCGACCATATTAAAAAGAACAATCTGCAAACCAGGTTCAAAGGATTTGACATCAGTAAAATTCCTTACACGGTTGACAAATTCACCTGTAAAGCATGCTCAAACCAGTGCGAGATCAGGCGGATTAGAATTGAGGGAGAGAAAAAGCCTCTTTATTTCGGTGGCCGTTGCGAGAAGTGGGAAATGGATGAGCGCAAAGGTAAGGGTAAGGGAATTCCCAATTATTTTGAAGAGAGATTGGAAATGCTTACTGATGGCTTCGAACCAGAGACCGTCCCGGACAAGCCAACCATTGGAATTCCGCGCGGATTGATGGTCTATTACCAGCAGTTTCCTTACTGGAGCACCTTCTTTAAAGAGATCGGTTTTAATGTGTTAGTCTCAGAAGAAACCAGCAGTCAAACCGTCAAAAAAGCCCTCAACATGATTGTGGCCGAAACCTGCTTTCCGGTGGAGGTGATGCACGGGCACATATACGAAATGCTGGAGGACAAAGTCGATTATATCTTCACACCCTTCATCATTAATTCCAGGGCCGCTAAGGATAATCCCACATCAAACACCAACTGTCCCTGGGTGCAGACCGTTCCTTTCATGGTCAAGGCCTCCATTCCCGAAGAGCAAAGGGATCGCCTGCTAAGTCCCACCCTCAACTTCAGATACTACGGGAAAGTGGTGGAGAATGAGCTTTACGACTACTTCGGTAAAAGATTCAAAGTGAGCCGGAAGCAGATCGCGGGAGCCATGAAAAAGGCCGATGTAAAACAGGAACATTTTGAAGAACGGGTCAGAACCAGGGGTCGTGAAGTAATGGCCAGTCTGCCCGAGGATAAAGAAATTCTTGCCATCATAGGAAGGCCCTACAACACCGGCGATCCGGCCCTCAACCTGAGCATGGTTGAGAAACTCATCAACCTGGATGTACTCCCCATTCCCATGGACTACCTGCCCCTGGCCGAGGAAAATATCACCAAGGATTACAATAAGATGTACTGGCCCAACGGCCAGCGGATCCTGGCTGCCGCCAGGATCATTGCCCGCGACGAAAGGCTCCATGGAATTTACATGGGTAATTTCAGGTGTGGACCCGACTCCTTCCTGGCTCATTTTGTAAACGAGGAAATGGCCGGCAAACCCTATATGGAGATTGAGATCGACGAACACGGTGCCGATGCGGGGATGATCACCCGTTATGAGGCCTTCCTGGATAGCCTGAAGGGCTCCCGCATGGGTGACGATAAGAAGAAAAAAGTTTACGTACCGGGACAGATGTCCTCCTCACCCATGATGGACCGGAAGCTTTACTTCCCCTACCTGAGTGATGCATCCTATGTGATGGCAAGTGTTTGCCGGAGTTTTGGAGTAAATGCCGAATCACTTCCCATGCAAACCCAGGAGGATCTGGACCTGGCGCGGAAGTATACCTCCGCCAGGGAGTGCTTCCCCATGATCGGTACCACTGGAAGTTTTCTAAAGAAATTGATGGATCCGGAAACCGATCCGGCCAAAGTCAGCTTCTTCATGCCCGATCACAACGGTCCTTGCCGCTTCGGTCAGTACAACCGCTTCCAAAGGGTGCTGTTCGACAGGTTGGGTTATGAAAAGACCGAGATCATCGCCCCCAGCAACGACGATTCCTACGAATCCATTTCCGGCGGACACGGTTCCAAATTCAGGCTCAATGCCTGGAAGGGATTTGTGGCCATGGACATGGTTCGGAAAATGAAACAGGAGCGGACACCCTACGAATTAATACCCGGCAATACTGAACAGGTATACAAGCAGGCCCTCGCCGACCTGTGTAACTGCATGGAAAACGGGGCCAAAGACCTTCCCGATACCCTGGCCCGGATTGCCTTTGCTTTTACCGAAATTCCAACTTCAAACGGCAGGCGCAAACCGGTAATTGCCGTAGTTGGCGAGATCTTTATGCGGGATAATGATTTCTGCAGCGCCCACCTGGTAAAGAGACTTGAGAAATTCGGCGCTGAAACCTGGATTGCACCATTTGCCGAGTGGCTCTCCTACTCCACCATCCGCTATACCCGGGACAGCAAATGGAAAGGGGACTTTAAAGGGGTTGTTAAATCCAAACTACAGGAGTATTTCCAGGAGCGGACCGCCAGCATT
>CAVQUO010000002.1:0-160412 GCA_963716765.1 uncultured Bacteroidota bacterium
AGTATTATGTGGAGGTCATCATTAATAATTCCTTGGAGAAAGTCAGTATTGATTTCACCGAATCAAAGTTCAGGGTTTCATTACCACAGCGATTACATAACCAGGAAGAATTGAAACAAGCATTCGAGAACTTCATTAGGCAGAAAGCGAAAGAGAAAATCTCAGTACGTGTAAGTAAGTGGTCTCAAAAAACTGGTCTAGAATTCAATGAGTTGAAATTCATGAAACTTGAAAAGCGTTGGGGAAGCTGCACACCAGCGAATAATATCTTGATTAACATTGATGCCGTTAAACTACCATTCAGTCCTAATTGATTACCTGATTGTGCATGAATTGGTACACACTAAAATAAAGAATCACTCAAAGGAGTTTTGGGCGGAGCTTTCCAAGCATATATCTAACTGGAAGGAATTGGATGATAAAATGTATGGGATGAAATTGTAGAAAATGCATCACTGCAAAAGGATAGCAGAGGCTGGAAGCAAGATTTGTTGCCAGCATAAAAAATGAAAATATACAAGTGATGAAGATTTTCAACGAAGAAATATGGAATACGTTCTCAGAATCTATACAAAGATTTAATGAAGTTCAGCAGGTAATGAAGGCAAATATAGAGGAAGCGTTAAAGCCATTTAGAGAATCTTCAGCAAGAATAGCCGAGTATTATTCAGGTATTGAAGAACAATTAAAACAAGTAGGTGAACGATTCAAAAGTTACGTTGAAAATACACCTGAACAAATACTGATTATTGCTCAGCATGGATGGTTTCTCGACCTTGATACCGACCTTTATATGCCATCATATATTGTTAGTCTTATTCATAACGATAAAATTGAAGAAGCCGATGAATATCTAATTCAATATTATGAGGAAAACCTAGAGGACATTACGAAGGGAATTAATTCATAGACATCCTAAATGGAAAATTATTTTTGAAGAAGCAATTGATTGTCATCTACAAGGTAAATATTATGTTGCCGTACCAACCTTGCTTTCACAAGTCGATGGAATTTGCTTTGATTTTACTGGAAAAAAGTATTCCATTGGCAGAGAAAGAAATGATATTGTAAATGAATTTGAAAAACTTTCTGGTCAAATTGTCTCTTGAGATAATTCTAACTCCCATAAAGACCGAAATACCGATAACAGAGGGGAAAGGGGGTCTCCAAAATCTAGATTGCACACTTAACAGACATGAGGTAATGCATGGACTAAAAACAGATTATGGTACAAAAACAAATAGCCTGAAAAGCCTATCAATGCTAAAATATTTTTCAGATATTTTACATGAACTTTAATAATGACAGAAGTAACATGTATATCTCAAATATGACCCACTTCCTTGATGAAACAGGGAACATACCAACTGAAATACCCAATGAAGCCAGAGAATTAGCAAGTTTTATTGCTTTGGTGGTTGATTCAACAACCAAGACCAAACAATCAAGTCTTACTACAACGGATATCAGATGCTTCAATAAAAGTTGCTATGGCATGGTTAAATCCACTCTAAGACCTCAAACCAATGAAATCTACTGGTACTGTCCAGAATGTTGAAAATGAGGGCATAATAAGCCAATGGAATGGAACGAGGTGGGATAACATGTAATCATACTTAACTTAGATTCAAACCTACATCAAACCTCAACCTGACCATCAGTTGTTGGAGTTCAGATATAATATTTGGGATTAGCATTTCTTCATTATGATATTGCCAGTTGCCCGTTATTCATAACCATTTCCTGCATGTCTTCTGGAAGGTCATGGCGGAATGCCAAAAGGGTCTGGTTCTCATCAGTTATTAATAAATAGATTTTCATCGCAGTGTTATTGAAAGAATACTATAACTTTAATTACAATAAATTGAACACTTCAAAATATGCATAAAACAATTTACTTTTTATTTACGGTATTCTTTTTAACATCCTGTCAACCCTCTGAAACAGAGACTATTAATGTAGAAGATAAATATTCAATTACAATACCTGCTTTTTTATCAAAATCTTCTATTTTAAATTCTGATGCTTCACTGCAATATCAGCACATATTCAAAGAATTTTATGTAATAGTTATTGACGAAACAAAAGAAGAATTTCTCCAAGCCATTAATGAAAACGAACTGACTGAACCATATTCAAGTGACCTTAATGGATATACAAAATTGCTAATGGATAGTTTTGAAAATAGTATTAACACCTATCAGAAAGCTGAATTCAATGATACCATAATTAATGGGGTAAATGCAAAGTTGACCTCAATAACTGGCAAATCAGAAGGAGTTGATGCATATTTCATGCTTGCGTTTCTCGAAGGCGATAAAAGATTCTATCAAATTATGACTTGGACTCTTTCGAATAGAAAATATACTTATAACGATATGATGAAAAAGTTGATTTATTCATTCAAAGAATTACAGTCAGTAAATAGTTATTAAAGGATTATATTATAGACGAATGCTAAGTAATACATCGAAATAGGATAATTGAATGGTTTAGGGATAGAAGCCGAAGAAATATATTGGTAAGAAGTTTTAATGATTCCGCAAGAGAAGCTTTCGTAGCAGGAATTGCTCCAACCTTGCTTAAAGCAAGAGTTTCAAAAGGAGAAAGAAAATACAAGCATCAGTTTTCTGATTGGTTAAATTCTGGATTTAGAATACAAGCGTTCACAGGTATGGCTTTATCCAAAGATGAATTAATTCTTATTGGACAGGTAATTCTTAATGATGATACATTGGTTAGGAGACTTATTGTATTAGGTTGGGATACATTAGAAATACATGGAGACGAAAATAGTTATGGCTGCCGTTGGCAATTAAAAGACCACCTCTCATTACCTAAATTGGAATCAGAAAATTATGAATGAGAACATTTCAGACAGTATAAATAATGCTGCTTACCAAATAAACGGGGTGTCTTCACAGGACACAATAAGTTTTTGGTTCTGGATTGCTCTTATTGAGTTAATAATAATTGTGTCGTATTAATGGTCAGAAAGTAGAGGTGACAGTAACCCCAAGTAACAGTTAAAACTTAAAGAGGATGCAACAAGCTGGCAACAATAGATTTTGGCAATATAATAAACAGTTCTTTCAATTCCAGACAGTTGTATGATGAGCTAAAAATTAAATGCCATCCAGATTTGTTTATGGATGATAATGACCAAAACGAATTTGCGAATTACCTTTTTCAAGAAATATCCAAAAATAAAACTGACTACAAAAGACTTGTCGAATTAAAACAAAAAGCAACAGAAATATTAAAAATCAAATTTTAAATTTTTAATTATGGAAGCTCTGACTTTATTACTTGTTAACGTAATTATTTCCGCACTTGTAGCACTTATTGGCAAAAACCGTAAAATTGGCTACGGTTGGAGTTTTGTGTTGTGTCTTTTCCTATCGCCAATAATTGGACTGATAATTATACTATTCTCTAAAAAGAAAGATGTAGAATTTGTGGATGTTTAAAATTATAACCTAAAAGTTATTACATATGAAAACCGCAGGTATTATTCTATTAGTCCTTGGTATAATGTCATTTATTGGGGGAATTATTGGGGTTTCATCAGGTCAGGCAGATGGAAGTGTTCTCTCAGGACCGATTATATTTATTATAATTGGGGCATTCCTTATTAGTAGAGCCAATAAAAAGAAGGAGGAAGAAGAAAGAAAAAGCGATGGGAACAAGGGGAAAAGGTTGAATGAGATACCTCGAGTCGTCGGCAACCAGAATGCTAAGATACTTATAATGCAACTATGTTATTAATTCAAGTTGATTCAGTCTTAATTCAGAAGATACTTGCATCAATTGTTATCATTCTTGTGGCATATTTAATTATTAGAAAAATTTTAAAAGATATTAAGGAAGAATAAATCTTAATGTTTAATATAAAATTATATTTCAAAGCATTAATCAAAACTGATGAATATTGCCAGTGCCCATAATTCAGAACCATGCTCTGCATATTCACTGGTAGGTCATGGCGGTATGCCAAAAGGGTTTGTTTTTCATCAATAATAATTTCCAAACGCAAATCGATTACCATTATACTTAAAAGTCGGGGTTGGCTTTCATAGACCTTTAGCCAGTAGAGCGGATACGCCTGTTTGCCTATTAGATGCTTAAGATAGGCGATTGAAGTAATATTTGGCAGCACTTTTGACAGCACTAATCAATAATCCCTTCCAACTTGTTGTGTTAGAAGGGATTATTTTCATAGGTGGTCGGGGTAGCGGGATTCGAACCCACGACCTCGTCGTCCCGAACGACGCGCGCTACCAGGCTGCGCTATACCCCGAAGAGGGTGGCAAAAATACCAAATCTTTATGAACTTTTAAAGTAGTGATTGCATTCGGCCAGTAACTTTTCAGCATCCACCGGTACCACTCCTGCCTTTTCACATACCTGCCCACCTGCAAGGTTGGATATGGCTGCCATTTCAGGCGCGCCCAGGCCGGCAATCATACAAAGGGCTGCCACGCTGATCACCGTATCTCCCGCTCCTGATACATCAGCAATATCGCGCACCACAGCCGGCAAGTGCACATAGGTCCCATCCTTGGAGGTAATGATTCCCTGGTCACTAAGGGTGACAAGAAAGGTGCCAATCTCCTGATCTTTCTGAAAACCAAGGATCGCTTTGGAAAGCTTTTCAACTTCGTGTTTTTTGATATCCAGGTTCAAGCCCTGCTTCAACTCCTTAAAATTGGGCTTGAACAACTGAACATTTTTGTAGAGGTGGAAGCTTCTGAACTTGGGATCTACCAGGACCGGAACTGAGACCTTTTTTGCCTCTGGCAATCAGTTCGGCAATCAGCTCGGGAGCAAGCACACCTTTATCATAATCCTGGAGGATCATGGCATCAATCCCACCACTTTCAAGCAGGTCGCTGATAAGTTCAAGAAAATTTTTCTGTACGGAAGTGGATATGAACATATCCATCTCTTCGTCCACCCTTAAGAGATGCTGGTTGCCGCTGATGATTCTGGTTTTCTGTGTGGTCACCCTGTCTTCGTCCATCACCAGTCCAAGGTCGGAGAGGTTTTGCTCCTCAAGCAACTCAAGGAAAAGCTGACCCCGGTGGTCCTCGCCGATCACAGAACAAAGAATGGGAACAGCGCCCATGGCCCTGAGGTTCAGGGCAACGTTTGCGGCGCCCCCCAGGCGGTTCTCTTCAATGACACCGGAAACAATGGGTACTGGTGCCTCTGGTGAAACCCTGGCCACATTTCCCCATAAATAGGTATCAATCATCACATCACCTATGACAAGGACCTTCTGGTTCTTAAATTGCTCGAATAATATACTGAAGTCGGTGCTATCAAACATCTTCTGCTGTTAAAGTTGCGCAAAGATAGGATTTTATGATCAAAAGGGATCCACATCGACCGAGATGCGAACCGATCTGTATACCTCTCCGCTCAAGTGTCTCCTTAAGTACAGTATTCAGCAAGTCCTTGGCACGCTCCACCGATGCCTTTCTTTCTATTTTCAATAAAATCTGCTTAATGAAGACATCGTGAATTTTTCTTACTGGAGGATACTGGGGACCATAAACCCGTGTGGAAAAAACAGCTTTCAGCTCCTTTCCTACCAGGTCGGTGGCCCCATCCAGGATGGAGGGTATCTTATGCCTGAAAGAAATCCTGATCATCCTGGTGAAGGGCGGATATGCGAACAACTCCCTCTCTTCCATCTGATCCCGAAAAAGGGTCTCATAGTCGCCCTTTAGAATCTGATGGATCACCGGATGTTCAGGATCCGATGTCTGAATGATCACCTTTCCTCTCTTCTTTCGCCGCCCTGCCCGTCCACTCACCTGGGCTATCAGCTGATAGCTCCTTTCAAATGCCCTGAAATCGGGAAAGTGCAACATACTGTCGGCGTCCAAAACACCCACCAGGCTCACATTTTCAAAATCCAGCCCCTTGGAGATCATCTGGGTGCCAATGAGGATGTTGAGATGGCCAGTGGCAAAATCGCCAAGCACGCGCTCATAGGCCTTTTGCGATCTGGCGGTATCGGTATCGAGCCGGCCCACCCTGACCCCCTCAAAAAGCAGTGGAATCTCATCCTCGATCTTTTCGGTGCCAAAACCTTTCATGGTCATATTTGTGCTGGAACACGAGGGACAGGCATTGGGCACGTTCTCCTTATACCCACAGTAGTGGCACTCCAGTTTTCTGCTGAGGCGGTGATATGTGAGACTCACATCGCAGCGAGTGCACCTGGGTATCTCACTGCACTCATTACACATAAGGTAATGCGAGTATCCGCGCCTGTTCTGAAAAAGGATCACCTGCTCACCAGCATCCAGTGCCACCCTGATCCCCTCAAGCAACTGGGGTGTAAAATGGGAACGCATTTGCTTGCGGTGGGTGGCCACCTTGATATTGGCAAGAATTACTTCAGGTTGCTCAACTTCTCCGAAACGCCCCAGTATGGATGCATATCCATACTTTCCCTTTCTGGCATTGTATAAGGATTCAAAGGAGGGAGTGGCCGTACCCATTAAAACCCTGGCCCCGTGAAAAAGTGCAAGGACCTGGGCCGAATCTCGTGCATGGTACCTTGGAGCAGGATCATGCTGCTTATAGGTGGTTTCATGCTCCTCATCGATGATAATCAGGCCCAGATTTCTAAATGGCAGAAAGATAGCCGATCTGACCCCAATAATCACCCCGTAGGGCGCTTCATCGGTGAGCCCCAAAAGGTTTCTGTAAACGTGCACCCTTTGGGAATCGCTGTAGCGGGAGTGGTAAACCCCCACCCTGTAACCAAAAACCCTTTGCACACGTGCAATGATCTGGGTGGTCAGGGCAATCTCCGGCAAAAGGTAAAGCACCTGTTTCCCCTGGTCAAGCTGCTCCCTGATCAGGTGCATATAGAGTTCTGTTTTCCCGCTGGATGTGACCCCATGTAATAATACGGTTTGTTGCTTCTCAAATTGCACTTTAATGGAGTCCAGGGCCCGGGATTGCTCAGGATTCAGTGTGTTCAGAATCCCGGTGGTATTGGAATCCTCCCCCCGGTTATCATGCATCTGCTCCCGATCCATTTGTTCCAGGACACCCTTCTTCAGCAGGGCCAAAAGGGCTCCTGTGTCTCCCGGATTGATGATCAGTTTACTTTTAATAACCCGGGTGGTATCGCCTGCTTAAATCGGTCCCTGCCTCTTGTAAATAACGTTCCAGGAGTTCCCTCTGCCTGGGGGCCCTGCCCAGGGAATCAAGGGCCTTATGAATCGCCTCTTCAGAATTAATATCAGTTGATAAGAGTATATAACTTACCTTTCTTTTGCGGATACCCTTCCTTACCTTTTCATTGATCTCTACCCCACCCTTTTCGATAAGCTGTTTTAAAATCTTCAGGGGGCTTAGTGAAATACCTGTCATCTCCAGATCCCCGATGGTAACTTCACCCTGGTCTTTCACCACCTCAAACAGGAGCCTTTCATGACTATCCAGGCTGCCATCATCTTCAAAATCCAGACAAATTCTAACCTTCGATTCGCTTTCTGGTCTTAAGCCTGATGGCAGGGCGGCTCGCATAACGTCCCCCAAACGACACATATAATAGGAGCTCATCCAGTCCCACAACTGCAACTGGGTGGAGCGCACGTGAGGGCTTTCATCAAGAATATCCAGAATCTCTTTGGGCGTAAAGCCTTCAGGGGGAACCTGACTGATGGACCGAATTACAGCAGTGTAAATTCTTCGCTTTCCGAAGGATACCAGCACACGGGTACCGGGGCTCACATCTCCGCTAAGACGCTCAGGAATGGCATAGATAAATACTCCCTCTACGGCCAGGGGGATAATCACCTCTGCATAGTGGGAATTGCTTGACATTATACCGACAGTATCTCAACCATTAAAAGCTCTTCAGGATTTACCTTTTTCTTGAGTTTGATTACTTTATTGAAGGGTATATGGGCGATCTCATTGTTGTGAAAACCCACCATGACACTTTTCTGATCATCGAGCAAAGCTTCAACTGCAGCAAAACCCAGTGTACTGGCCGATACCCGGTCGAAGGCAGAAGGTGTGCCTCCACGCTGGATGTGACCTAAAACCGAAACTCGTGTATCGTAATCCTTAAAATCCTCTTTTACCTTTTCGGCAATGGCAAAGGCTCCTCCCTCTTCATCTCCCTCTGCCACAATAATAATGTTGCTGGATTTTTTTCTTTTAAATCCCTTTTCAAGATAATCCTTCAGATCCTGAGACTGGCCATGAACTTCAGGAATCAGAATGGCTTCAGCACCACAGGCGATTCCGCTTTTAAGGGCAAGGAAACCTGCATCCCTGCCCATCACTTCAATGAAAAAGAGACGGTTGTGACTTCCGGCCGTATCCCTGATCTTATCCACTGCTTCCACCACGGTATTCAGGGCTGTATCATAACCAATGGTGTAGTCGGTACCGTAAATATCATTGTCAATGGTTCCTGGAATCCCCACAAAGGGAATGTCATAATACTCATCGCAAAACACCCTGGCCCCTGTCAGAGAGCCATCTCCACCAATCACCACAACTGCATCGATTTCAGCAGCCTTCAGATTTTCATAAGCCTGCTTTCGTCCTTCGGCTTCCATAAACTCTTTGCTGCGGGCTGTCTTGAGAATGGTCCCGCCTCTGGCAAGGATATCACTCACACTGTGGGCCTTGAGGGGAACCATATGATTATTGATCATCCCATGATACCCATGGCGTATCCCTATTACCTCAAGTCCGTAGTAGATGGCAGTACGGGTAACCCCCCTGATGGCTGCGTTCATACCGGGAGCATCCCCACCAGAGGTGAGAACGCCTATTTTCTTTAGTTTACCCATTTCAAAAAATAAATTTACGAAGCTTCAAAATTAAAGAATTTTGAATTACGTATTAGTTAATTTTTTAATCTGAAGTCCCACCGCTTCCAGTTGATCTATGGAAGTGGACGTGGCGCCGGTGACCCCCACGGAGTCGGCACCTTCAAACCATAAAGGCTCCAATTCCATTTTATCTGATATCCAATGTGTCCTGAGGTTCAGGGAGAGGCAGTACTCATAAAGCAATTTCCCGTTGGAGGAGTGTTTTCCGCTCACAAAAACGACCACAGTGTGCTTCTGAACAAAGCTTTTAAGTCCCGGTTTACGTTTTTTCATCTGACCGCAAATGGTGCATTGCGATCTGAATCCGGAGACTGCCTTTCCCGAGAGGCGTGTCCTGAGCTTATCCTCCACTTCCCGGAACTGGTCAATGTCCATCGTGGTCTGGGAGAAAAGGTGCACTGTTTTGTGCGGATCCACCAGATCGACCTCCATGGACGAACCCACCACTAAAGCATCTCCATCTACCTGTCCTAACAAACCGATGGTCTCAGGGTGCTCCCGTTTTCCAAAAATCACAAGCTGCTCCTTGCTATGATCCATCGATTGATAGGCCTTCCTGATCCTTTCCTGCAGTTTTAAAACGATGGGACATGTTCCATCGATGATCCTGACCTGGTTTTCTGCTGCGAGGGCATAGCTTGATGGGGGTTCACCATGTGCCCTGAACAATACCAAACCTGACCTTTGTTTGCCCAGGTCCTTGTGTTGAATGGTTTTAAAACCCAGGTTTTGCAACCTGTCCATTTCAGTGCTGTTATGAACCATCTCTCCCAGTCCGACCAGCGAATCGCCCTTTGAAAGGTGCAATTCTGCAGTCTGAATAACCTGCTCCACGCCGAAGCAGAAACCGGCTCCCTGGTCTACTTCAACCCTAAGCATTGATTGCTCCGCTTACCCGCCCGAAGACCTCTCTGAACCACTCCATCTGTTCATCAACTGTCATATGGCTATTGTCAAGAACAAGGGCATCATCTGCCTGTTTGAGGGGACTGTCGTCCCGGGTAGAGTCAATGCGATCTCTTTTGCTGATATTATATCAATACATCATCGTAGTCGGCAGGCATCCCCTTCTCAATTAACTCCTTATACCTTCGTCGGGCCCTGATTTCCTCCGAAGCGGTAAGAAATATTTTCAGTTCAGCCTGGGGAAAAACCACGGTGCCAATATCCCGGCCATCCATAACAACTCCTTTTCCCTCGCCCAGACTACGCTGGTATTCAACCATTTTTCTGCGTACAAGCGGAAGGGTGGAAATGAAACTCACATGATCCGAAACCTCCATGCTCCGGATCAGATCCTCAACCATACGATTGTTCAGAAATATTTCTGTGCGCTGTTTTATCCGGATTAAAGCGAAGGTCCAGTTCTACCTGTTCCAGCTGGTCTTCCACATCCTCCAGTGAGGGCGAATCGCTGGAATCAAACAATCCCGCATCCATGCAGGCCAGGGTGACCGCCCTGTACATGGCCCCGCTGTCGATATAGGCATATCCCAGCTCAGCTGCGATTCTTTTGGCATAGGTACTCTTCCCGCAGGAGGAGTGACCGTCCAGTGCAATGATGATTTTTGATGGCTCCACAAACAATCGTTTTTTCACTACCAAAGATAGTGTTTTCAAAACGGGAAGTGTTCCCATTTTACTGCTTTCTGTAGAAGCTGGAAAGGTTGGTGCATAAGGAAAAATGGTTGGTCCCTCCTGCCAGGTGATAGGAAGAACGTCCGTATGCTATGTGGAATTTGGAGATTCTGAAACCAAAACCCCATGAAAAGCCAACCATCCCGGGTTTTGCAGTAACTTTCATTTCCTGTCGTCGCTTGTAGTTGTACCCCAGGTCGAATGAAAATTCTCACCCAGGAGGAACTCAAGACCAAAGACCAGGTGCCGCATCAGCTTGTCACCAAAAACATCAAATCCGCCCACCTCAGCCTCCCCACCCATGGAGCTAAAGTCATTGGATTCATTGGTTTCATAGGTCAGATCCCAGCGCTCCAGGTTCTGGTAGATGATGCTGAATCGAAAGGGTGCATGGGCCAGTCCCTGGGTAATCCCGGCCTGCAATTCAAAGGGAAGCTTCTCCCTGTACCCGGTATAGGTAGTCAGCTGCAATGCCCATATTTTTTGAAACAAAACCCAGGGTGGTCAGGGATCTGGATTATGGTAAATAAGTCCAACATCAAATGCCAGGCCCAGGGACGAATAACTCTTCGAAGGATGAGTATATGGGCTTCATATTGACCCCAACGGTGAGAAAAGTATCTATAATAGCGCGGGAGTAGACAAGGTTAAGCGCATATTCAGAGGCTCGAAATGTTCCCTGATTCTCTCCAAATTCGTCGGTCCGGTCAAAAGTACCATAATTCACATAGTGCATGCCCGCAGCAAAATTGCCAACATTCTCCAGGTGATATGCATAGGAAGCATAGCCGAAATTAACTCCAGCAAAATAATTTACATAGTTCAAATTCAGATTGTTATGCATCCCGGGCGATAGCAGGGCCGGATTGTGAAATACCAGGTTGATATCATCATCCATCAGTGAAACAGCCTCACCACCCAGGGCCGCAACCCTGGCAGAATTCGTAAGACCAAGGAAGCTGTATGTGTACTCTCCCCCCTTCTGGGCAAAAGTCGACCATGTGCAACAGCAGGACCAAAATGAAAACTAAACTTTTTCTCATTATCTTATAAAACGCTCTAATGACCACTGATATTATCCCATTAACATGTTTTAAAATATCGCTACCCGCACGATCGATCCATCTTCTGTAGGTTTGATGATCCCCCTCCTTCATCTGCATTCAGACTCTTTAAGGAGAATTCCTTCAAAATAATGCCCACTCCACTGCGTTCCACATCCATGCTGTTGCACAGCTGCTCGTAATGATTCTCAACGGGAATTACTGCCAGGGGAACTCCCATACAGGCCGCTTCTGCAGCAGTATCAAAGCCCGCAGTACAAATCACTCCCCTGCAACGCTTCATTTTTTCAAAGAAGGCAGAATCGCCCAC
This sequence comes from uncultured Bacteroidota bacterium, assembly GCA_963716765.1. Taxonomy (GTDB): domain Bacteria; phylum Bacteroidota; class Bacteroidia; order Bacteroidales. Next base: position 11,892 of record CAVQUO010000002.1, read on the forward strand.
CCTGTGAAGCCTTATCCCTTCAGGAACAGGGGTTTCCAAAGGCAGATCGGAAAAAAGATCAAAGCCCAGCCCCGGATGCTCACGAACAAGCCGGATCAGTTCCACCACAAAACCTTCCTTGAGCAGGTAAACCAGATAGTCTCTTCCTCCCTCATACCTGGCTTCCCTGAATCTCCTTCTCACAAGGGGAGGCATTACATCTATCCTTTCACTACCGGGATGCTCCCTGAAAGATAGTGCCAGGACACGGTCACATGAGGACATGACCACAGAGGTATGAAGTTTCAGAAGCGCTTTATGAAAATGACTCCCTCCGCCACAGCGATATCCGTCCAGGTGGAGAAAAAAGTGGTGACCGATACCAATCCGCCTGATCTCCCCGGGTAGCTTCCTCATGGCCAGGGCCCCAAGTACTTCATAAAAATTGAAAACCACATCGGGCTTAAGCGCGTAAGATCTCTTTCGAATTGATCTAAGCTCCCTGATATAGCTAAAGCTCCTGGCCAGGTTATAAAGCAAGGTCCGGCCCACATAAATTCCTTTCTTGTTGGGCGTACGAAGAAAACCCGGACTTGAAAAGCGGGTCAGTTTATCCTTAAAAATATCCTGGTAATAGGCCGGAATCTCGACTGAAGTTTTGCAACCCACATAAACGGCCTCAACGCTATGGCCCTCCTCTTCCAGGTACTCCTTTAGCGCAACAGATTGAGACAGGTGACCCCTGCCCTCTCCCTGAACGATAAATAGAGTCCGTGCCATAAATCATGAATAAGGTGGATGACGAAATCCGGGTTTTTTTGTGGGCATATTCCAGGAGATCGAGCCCATCTGGGTCATTAAAAGTCCGGCTATGGCCACCAGGATGCCGGCGACTTTGATCAGGGGCATGGCTTCCTTTAATAAGAAGAAGGATACGATTGCAGTTACCACCGGAACAATGTTGGCAAAAATATTGGCCTTGGCGGCCCCCAGCTCCCTGATGGCCAGGGTCAGAAGAATAAAACAAATTCCCGATCCAAACACGCCCAGGTAGAGCACTGCAAATAAGCTGGATTTTGACACGGAGTCCAGATCCGGTAAGGGGAGTTCCCTGAAAATAAAAAAGGGCACAAACATGAGCAGTCCGTAGAAACTCTGGTAAGCAGTAATGGTAATTGGATTATAATCCTCCACCAGTTTCCTGGCCACAAGGGTATATCCCACTGCTGCAATGACTGCCACAAAAAGGAGTAAAATACCCCTGAGGTCGGTGGCCGATCCGCTGCTTTTGTTCAGAACCACCATCAATACCCCTCCAAAGGAAATGATGAGTCCGATAATATTCAGCTTGCTCAGCTTCTCCCGGAAGAGGTAGTATGCCCCAAAGGGTACAATCAGGGGAATGGTGGAGATGATCACGGCCCCCACGGTTGGAGAAACCAGCATCAGGCCATTGGCCTCCCCCAGAAAATAGAAAAAGGGTTCAAAAATGGCCATCAGGATGAACCACTTTTGATCCTTTCTTTTTATTCGCCCCAGTTTTTTAAACAGCAGTGCAAATCCAAAAAGGAAAAAAATGGAAACAAACAATCTTAAAAAGACAATGGTAACCGGACTGGAAAGATTCGCTGGCAATATTTAAAAAGGACAAAGGTAAAACCCCAGAAGATCATCGCCAGGATGACACTCAGATATGCACCTGCCCGTGCCTTATTCATCAGGCAGCCCGAAGTCGTTTCAGGTTTGCCTTTTCGAGTTTCTGCCCTGGCATATTTTATGCCCATGGTCATCTCCTTTGTATCCTCCTTGGAGGGCAGTTCAAACATCGCATCCATCATAATGACTTCACAGATGGAACGCAGGCCCCTGGCACCCAGTTTAAATTCAAGGGCCTTCTGTAACAATGTAGTCAAGCACTATCGGGATCCCAGGTAAGCTTGATGCCATCCATTTCAAACAGTTTCTCATACTGCTTAATGAGGGCATTTCTGGGTTCGGTAAGTATGCGGCGCAGTGCCTTATCATTTAATGGCTCCAGGTAGGTCAGCACTGGCAGGCGCCCGATGATTTCAGGAATCATCCCAAATGATTTCAGATCCTGGGGAGCCACGTACTGAAGCAGGTTATCTTTTTCAAACTTGTCTGCATTTTTGGCAGCGTTGTAACCCACAACCTGGGTATTCAGCCGATTGGCAATTTTTGATTCAATGCCATCAAAAGCACCGCCGCAAATAAAGAGGATATTCCTGGTATTCACCGGTATCATTTTCTGGTCGGGATGCTTGCGTCCTCCCTGGGGTGGCACATTAATGACCGAACCCTCCAGCAGTTTCAGTAAACCCTGCTGAACCCCTTCACCGGACACATCCCTGGTGATGGAAGGGTTATCGCTTTTACGGGCAATTTTATCAATCTCATCAATGAATACAATTCCTTTTTCAGCTGCTTCCACATTATAATCGGCCACCTGAAGCAAGCGGGTCAGAATACTTTCAATATCCTCTCCAACATAACCCGCTTCGGTAAGCACTGTTGCATCCACAATGGTAAATGGAACATTCAACATCCGGGCAATGGTTCGGGCCAGGAGGGTTTTTCCGGTTCCGGTTTCTCCCACCAGTACAATGTTGGATTTTTCAATCTCGACCTCATCCTTGCTGTCCTGCTGCATCAATCTTTTATAGTGGTTGTATACAGCCACGGAGAGATATTTCTTGGCTTCTTCCTGTCCGATCACATAAAGGTCCAGGAAATTCTTGATTTCCACAGGTTTCAACAGCTTGATCTGCTCCAGGTCAAACTCGCCCTTCACACCCAGTTCTTCCTGGACGATGCTGTAGGCTTGTTCAATACACCGGTCGCATATGTGTCCTGAGATACCAGCTATCAAGAAGGTTGGTATCCTTCTTTTCTCTTCCGCAAAATGAGCAACGATCCATGCTACTTTCTTTTCTTTTGTCCTGATCAGAATTTCGTCAATCATTCCATACTCCTTAGCCTCGGCAGCGGTCATCCAGAAGTCCCTGTCACTATCTTTCTCGACCTCTTTCAATGGACTTTCCTGAATGTTCTGCAATGATTGCATATAGCTCCTTCTTCATTTTCACAATCTCCCTGGTGGTGATCTCAATATCGGAAGCCTGGCCCTGTGCGCCGCCCATGGGCTGGTGAATCATCACGCGGCTGTGTCTTAGAGCAGAGCGCTTCCCGGCTGTACCGGCAGCCAGAAGAACCGCACGCCATGGAGGCTGCCATACCTGTACAGATGGTGGCCACATCGCATGAAGTGTATTGCATGGTATCGTAGATGCCCAGCCCTGCATGAACCCCTCCTCCGGGAGAGTTAAAGTATACCTGGATGTCCTTGTTGGGATCGGCCGAATCGAGATAAAGCAGCTGTGCCTGAATGATGTTGGCCACATAATCGTCTATGGGCGCTCCCAGGAAGATAATCCGGTCCATCATCAGCCTGGAAAAAACATCCATGGAGGCAATGTTCAACTGACGCTCCTCAATGATGGTTGGTGAAATATAGCTGTTGTACTGCGATGTAAACTGATGAAGGGTCATGCTGTTGATACCCATATGTTTTGTCGCATATTTCTTAAAATCGTCCTGCTGATTCATAATCACTCCTATTAATTTTCGTACAATTTACGGAACTTCTCCGAACTAAGCTCTTTTTCGGTCACAGCTGACAGTCAGATTTAATATAGGCCATCAGTTTCTCTTCGGCCTTCTGATCATAGATCCTGCGGGCCTCTTCCGGCTTGGATAACATCTCCTTTGCAAAATTTTCCAGGTATTCGTCCGGAACATTGGGGATACCGTATTGCATATACTGATTCAGGGCAACTCCCTTTGCCATCTCCAGGGCCTCTTCTGCGACTTACCTTGATCTCCTGCTGCAAAAGCAGGTGCTCCTTGATCAGTTGCCAGCGGAAGTCATCTTCATACTTCTCAAAATCGTCCTTCAACTGCTCTTCAGTAATATTTTCATTGGTTTCGAGCATCCACCTCTTCAGAAATTCCACCGGCAGGTCAATCTTGGCCCTTCTTGATCAGGGACTCGCGGGTATCAACCATAAACCTGTATTCACTCTCCCGTTCATAGGAGCTTTTTGCAATCTCCTCCCTGATGCGAGTGCGCATTTCATTTTCACTTTTTACTTCGCCTTCGCCATATACCTTGTCGAAGAACTCCTGTCCTATCTCTGCCTTTTCAAATTTCTGAATTTCAGCGATGACACATTTAAAGCTTCCTTCCAGCATGGCAACCTCCTGCTTAGCAATCCTGAGCAGGGACGCAACTTCTGTATCGTTGGGATAGGCCTTCTTTACATCAAAAATGATCTCATCGCCAATGCTTTGGCTCCACTGAAAAGAACCTTCTGGTCATCATCCTTCATCATGTCCAGCGACATGGAAATATTTTCCACCCTGATTCCGTTCTCAAGCTTCATTTCCCTCGAGGATCGACCTTTACCAGCACTCCTTTGATCAGTTCATCTTTCCCGGCTTTCTCCACCGAAATAAATTCTCCATATCGTCCAAGGAGGGAATCCACATACTCATCCTCCTGCTTCTTTTCCACCTTTAATCGTGTAATAGGGTATTTTATCTTTGGAGCTCACTTCCAGGGACAATTCAGGGGCCAGTCCAAGATCAAATTTGAATTCAAACTCGGTGTCCTTTTCAAAATCCACACCTTTGCTGGTCATCCTTGTGTGGCAGAGGTTCCCCCAGGATTTTCACCTTATTCTCCTGGAGATAGGTAAAGAGTGACTCTGAAACCAGTTTATTCACTTCATCCACCAGTACGGGTGTATGGTACATTTTCCTGATGATGCCCATGGGAACTTTACCCGGTCTGAAACCATCCACCCTTGGCTTTTCGCCTGTAATCTTTAAGATTTCACCAACCTTCTCCTCGTAGTCTGCCTGCTCAAGCTTTCATGTTAAGCACTGCATTTAATTTGTCTGTATTCTCTAAACTTATATTCATATTTCCTAAAATAGTTGTTCAAAATTAAAAAAAACCGCAATACAATCGTTATTAAGATCCGATGGTATAGCGGTTTAGAGTTTCAATTGGTGCGGATGAAGGGACTCGAACCCCCACTCCCGAAGGAACTAGATCCTAAGTCTAGCGCGTCTACCAATTCCGCCACATCCGCAAAATTTTCTGCAAAATTAATCCAATTTTCCGGATTACAAAGGTAAAGAGAGGCTTATCGAAGTTCGAAGTTCTGATCCCAGGTATACTTTTCGTACCTGTTCATCGTCTGCAAGGTCATCGGCAGTGCCTGCTTTCAGTATGGTTCCTTCGAACATCAGGTAGGCCCGGTCGGTGATTGCCAGGGTTTCATGAACATTGTGGTCGGTGATCAGGATTCCTATATTTTTCTCCTTGAGTTTGGAGACAATCTGCTGAATATCCTCCACGGCAATGGGGTCCACCCCTGCAAAAGGCTCATCCAGCAATATGAAATTGGGATTCAGTGCCAGTGCCCTTGCAATTTCAGTACGTCGCCTTTCTCCTCCTGAAAGTTGGATTCCCAGACTTTTCCTGATCCTAAGAAGTCCAAACTCACTAAGAAGCGATTCGGTGCGATCCTTTTGTTCGGCACGCGACAGGCTTGACATTTCCAATACAGCCCTTATGTTATCCTCTACACTCAGTTTACTGAAAACCGAGGCCTCCTGCGCCAGGTATCCGATTCCCATTCGGGCCCTCTTATAAACAGGCTCACGGGTAATTTCAGTATCATCCAGCATAATACTCCCTTCATAGGGAGTGATCAGGCCAACGATCATATAAAATGTGGTGGTCTTCCCGGCACCGTTGGGACCGAGCAGTCCAACAATCTCACCCTGCTCCACACTGACAGATACCTCGTCCACCACCTTGCGGCTCTTGTATTTTTTAACCAGTTTATGGGTGTGTAGTTTCATGAACTCTAAAGTTAGCCAAAATTACCTTCAATCGGATTCTTCGTCTCAGATTCAGAGGATGGACTTTGTTTTTTGGTAGTTACTTGTTCTCTGGAGGCTCCTTTTCATCTGCGGCTCGTCTTCTTTTTGCGTTTCCTTGGCTTATCAGCTTCAGCCATGGCCTCTTCCTGTTGCTTCATAATCCGCTTACTGATGCCTATCCCGATCTCATACAGTATCATCAGAGGGAGAGCGACCAGGATCTGGCTGAAAACATCCGGAGGGGTTATGATTGCCGAAAGGGTCACAATCAGGATAATGGAATGCCTGCGATATTTTTTAAGGAACCCAGGGGTTACAAGCCCCACCTTACTGAGGAAATAGATCAGAATAGGCAGCTGAAATACGATTCCTGAAGCCAGGACCACCGAGGTTATGGTCTGAACATATGAACGCAGCGTTGGTGCACTGATGACACTTTCGCTCACCTTGTAGTTCCCCAGGAAAGTTCACCGAAAGAGGACAGATGATGTAATATCCAAAGCCCACTCCAAGGACAAAAAGAAGGGAGGTGTAAAATACAGCTCCGTTGGCCGTTTGTTTTTCCTTATCATACAGTGCAGGCACAATGAATCGCCAGATTTCGAAGAAGACATAGGGGAAAGCAATCACCACACCCGCCACCATCGATACGATGATGTGCATGGAAAATTGCTCTGCCATCTTTACGGTCTGGAGCGTAAAGGGATTCTGGTTAATACATATTTTCTTTAGCCCAAGTATCTCACCCAGCTCGCACAACCAACGGTTGGTAGGAAAACCGGGCTCCTTGGGAGCCAGTATGATTTTATCAAAGACTATTTCTTTGAATACAAAGGCCACAAGGGCCATGATAACCACCGCAAGGATCGAACGCAAAAGGTGCCACCGCATCACCTCGAGGTGATCAAGGAAAGACATTTCCGACTCTTTACTCTTTGCCATTCAGGAATATAATTTTAAGGATGTGCAAAGTAACAAAAAAAACAAACCTCCTTGAAACCGAATTTAAAATATACTATCTTTAGTTTCCCTCAGCGCTTACAGGAAGATTTATCATGGAGAATTTCGGAGAGATACTGCACGAAAACCTTAAAAAATTCTTTGGCTTTGACAGCTTCAAGGGCAACCAGGAAGAGATTATCACCAATCTTTTGAAGGGAAACGACTCCTTTGTGCTCATGCCCACGGGAGGGGGGAAATCCCTGTGTTATCAGCTCCCTGCCCTGATTCTGGATGGTACAGCCATCGTAATTTCACCCCTCATTGCCCTGATGAAAAATCAGGTCGATGCCATGAGGAGCTTCAGCACAGATGAAGGTGTTGCCCACTTTCTGAACTCTTCCCTGACAAAAAATGCCATTGCAAAAGTTAAAAGTGATGTACTGGATAAACGAACCCGACTCCTCTATGTGGCTCCCGAGAGCCTGACCAAGGAGGAGAACATCGAATTCTTGAAACAGGTGAATATATCCTTCTATGCCATTGATGAAGCGCATTGTATCTCAGAGTGGGGACACGATTTCAGACCCGAATACCGAAGAATCAGGCCCATCATTAATAAGATTGGCAATGCGCCCCTGATTGCGCTTACGGCAACAGCTACTCCAAAGGTACAGGATGACATCCAGAAAAACCTGGAAATGATTGGCGCCAATGTGTATAAGTCTTCCTTCCGCAGGCACAATCTGTATTACGAGATCCGGCCCAAGGTTCATGCCACAAAAGAGATCATAAAATTCATCCTTTCACGGCCCGGGAAGTCAGGCATTATTTATTGTCTCTCCAGGAAAAAGGTGGAGCAGCTGGCAGAAACACTTAAGGTAAATGGAATTAAGGCCCTGCCCTATCATGCAGGAATGGATGCCATGACCCGTTCATCCAACCAGGACCAGTTTCTCATGGAGGAAGCTGATGTCATTGTGGCCACGATTGCCTTCGGGATGGGCATCGACAAGCCCGATGTAAGGTTTGTGATCCATTACGACATCCCCAAAAGCCTGGAGGGCTATTACCAGGAGACGGGCCGTGCAGGACGCGACGGAGGTGAAGGGATCTGCATTGCCTTTTACGGATACAAAGATATCCAGAAGCTGGAGAAGTTCATGCAGGGCAAGCCGGTGGCAGAACAGGAAATCGGGAAGCAATTGCTTCTGGAAACAGTGGCCTATGCCGAATCGGCTGTGTGTCGTCCCAAACTGCTCCTCAATTACTTTGGAGAGGTGATGAAGGAGAATTGCGACAACTGTGACAACTGTCTTCACCCCAAGGAAAAATTCGAAGGTAAACCATTTATGCTTTTGGGGCTCAAAGCAATTATAGGAGTTCAGGAAAAATTTAAATCGGAACATATTGCCCATGTTCTTTCAGGCATAGCTAACAGTGCCGTAAAGACTTACAACCATGATCAGTCGGAGTTTTTTGGTTTCGGGAAGGAGAAGGATATAAAATTTTGGAATGCTGTTCTCAGGCAGGCTCTGGTTGCAGGCTTCATCACCAAGGATATTGAGAATTATGGCCTGTTGAAAATGACTAAGGCTGGACATGAATATATTGAAAAGCCTTATTCGATCATGTTAACACACGATCACGATTTTGATCTTGCACCGGAGGATGGCTCTTCAACTGCAGGAAGTGGGACCAGTGTGGTGGATAATGAATTGATTCATATTCTGAAAGATTTAAGAAAGAAGAGGGCCAAGCTCCTGAACCTGCCTCCATTTGTCATCTTCCAGGACCCTTCTCTTGAGGATATGGCCATCCAGTACCCCATAAATATCGAAGAGCTTCAGAACATCGTTGGAGTTGGTGCCGGTAAAGCGAAAAAGTACGGGGCAGAATTTGTGAAGCTGATCAAGGAGTATGTGGATGAAAAAGAGATCATCCGGCCTCAGGATATGGTCGTAAAATCGGTAATTAATAAATCGGGGGTTAAAGTTTATATCATCCAGAGCATCGACCGCAAGCTCTCCCTGGATGACATCGCCCATGCAAAGAATATAGACCTGAAGGATTTAATCGATGAGATTGAGGCCATCGTAAACTCAGGGACCAAGCTGAATATCGATTATTACCTGGATGAGATCATGGATGAGGAAAAACTTGAGGAGATATACGAATACTTCAGAGAAGCCGAGACCGAATCCATCGACGAAGCCCTTTCAGAGCTTGGCGAAGAGTACTTCAGCGAGGAGGAAATAAGGCTTGTTCGAATCAAGTTTTTTTCCGAGCTTGCAAACTAATATGAAGGAAGTCCTGTCGATCAGAGGTTTATCTAAATCCTACGGCCATATCAATGCCATCCGGAACCTGAATCTTGATATTTCAGAAGGACAAGCCTATGGACTCCTTGGGCCGAATGGAAGCGGGAAGACCACAACCCTCTCCATTGTAACAGGAATTCTCAGGCAGAATGAGGGTAGCTTTAACTGGTTTGGAGAAAAGCCCAGTACCAAACAGCGTCGCGCCATTGGGTCCCTTATTGAAACGCCCCATTTCTACCCCTACCTGAGCCTGGTAAAAAACCTTCGCATCATATGCGACATTAAGGGAGTGGACTACTCCGACATCGACAGGGTCCTGGAATCGGCAAATCTTTTGGGACGGAAACGATCCCGGTTTTCGACCATGTCACTGGGAATGAAACAAAGACTTGGCCTGGCTGCTGCACTTCTTGGCGATCCCAGGGTACTGGTGCTGGATGAACCCACCAACGGACTCGATCCGGAGGGAATTGCCGAAGTGAGAGAGATGGTCCTCCAGCAGGTTAAATCGGGGAAGACCCTGATTCTGGCCTCACATATCCTCAGTGAAGTAGAAAAAATATGTAGTCATGTGGCGATCCTGAAAAAAGGCGAATTACTGGCAAACGGTCCGGTGAATGAGCTTCTCACCGAAGATGAGGTTATCGAAGTTTCTTGCGGTGAAAACCAGAAGCTCTCAGAAGCACTGAAGAGTGCAAAGCTCACAACTGATTCTAAAGTAGAGAATGGATTATTGGTCCTGACACTCAAAGAAGGGATTACTCCGGCTGAAATTAATGCTTATGCCTTCTCATGCCAGATGGTGATCAGTCATATGGTCAGCCGAAAACGAAGCCTTGAATCGCAATTCCTTGAACTTGTAAAGGAAGAGGAAACATGATAAGGAAATTACTCCATATTGAGCAAATCAAGCTGCTGAATTATAATCCCTTCAGAATAACGCTTGCTCTATACTTCCTGGCCTTCGCCCTGGGGATTATCATCTACCCCGCCATCGATAAACAGATTCCGGTGATCTCTCTGAGTGATGTATTCCGTTTCCCGGATGTATGGCTATTCCTGGCCTGGGTCACTGAACCCTACAATGCGCTGCTTGCACTGATCATCATCATGATCACCACCAAGGAGTTCAACAATCACACTTTTAAAACCCAGGTGATCTTTGGATTAAGCCGATCCGACCTGCTGCTGCAAAAACTTCTTCTGGTGGTGGTCCTTGCCCTGTTTGCTACCTTATTAATTGGGGCTACCTCCCTGGGCCTGGGCCTGATCTACAGCTATAAGCTGACCTTCAAAATAGCCATGGAGAATACATGGATCCTGGGCCGTTATTTTCTGTCAGCATTTTCCTACATGAGCATGGGATTACTGCTTGCCTTGCTGATTAAAAATACAGCCGTGTCCATTCTCTCTTTTCTTGCCCTAAGAACCTTTTTGGACCCGGTACTCTGGCTGATCCTCAGGGAACATGACATCAAATGGTACCTGCCTTTCCGGACCATAACCCAGCTTACCCCTCTCCCCGACCTTCTGGAGATTTTTCAGCGTAAAATGAACAGTAATGAAGCCATCGACGAAGCGACGATTGAGATTCTCCCCAAGGGTTTGGATCCGTGGCTGAATATCCTGCTTGTTTCGATTTACATTGGACTGGCCCTCTTTTTCTCTTACAGATTGCTCCAGCGAAGAAAACTTTCCTAGATCTAACGCCCTTTCCAGGTAGTCCGCCCCAGGAGCAAAGCCAGAATCACAACTGCCAAATAAAGAGGATATACCACCGACACCGGTAGATACCACCAGAGGATTTTTGTCTGACGCGTTTTAGAGGAAGCAAGCGCAAGGATTAAAAAATCGGCCATCAGCTTCAGGCCCATACCAGGAAGAAGCCACTGGCAATACTCAGGCTGCTTAAGCATCCATAGAGGGGCCAGGAGCATCAATAGATTGGCTGCAACAACCAGAACCGCCACTAACTGGATATCGGCCATCCTGTAATATGCCGATTTGCCCCCCCAGCGAACTCTTTGTCCAATTAAAGATGCCAGGTCTTCGACGGGAGCCGTTTGTACCAGGCAATCCGGGTCCGGATTAAAGGCCAATCTCCTTTTTAGTTTTCTGCCTCCAATGAGCAAAAACATATCATCCCCCGATCCGGTCAGGTCCGTGGGATCAAAGCTCCGGGTGTCCTGGTAGAGCTTCTTGCTGTAAAGAAGATTTGCCCCACTACACAGGATGGGTCTGCCCAAAGCAAAGGATCCGGCGCCGCTACCATTCAAGGCCAGCAGATCCAGTCGCTCAAAAACCTCCAGGAATCCTCCCCTTCTTCCTGCGCTTGTAACCATCCCGGCCACAAGATCAGAGGGTTTTTTTTCAAGAAAACTTATATGGGAGGATATAAAACGGGGGCCCAGCCGACAATCAGCATCACATTGAATGACCCAGGGAGTAGTCACATGGGAGAGAGCCAGGGCAATGGCCTCCTTCTTGCCCTGCTTCCCGTGAGGAAGATCCAGGAATGTGTAGCCAGGGCTATCTTCCACCAGGGAAGCCACCAGGCGCTCAGATCCATCGGTGGAGTGGTCGTTGACCAATATAACAGAAAGAAGGTGAGCGGGGTAGATCTGTGCCCTAAGGTCGGCAATCATCCCTGGCAGGTGAGTGGCCTCATTTCTGAATGGGATCACCACGCTTAGTTCCGTTTTTGGATCAGACTCTGATTCCCCGGGCGCTCTCAAAAAAAGAAGGCCCAGGAAATACAGGAACAGGAGCAAAAAGTAACAAAAGAAAATAATAAGGGTAATTGAAAGCGGGAGAAGCATCTGCCTAGTTTTGCCTGTCAAAAAGTGACTGCATTAACTCGAATAGTTTGTTGAATTTGAGAGGTTTGGTTATGTAACCTTCGCAGCCTGCTTCCCGGCAGGCAGCCTCCTCATCGTCGAATGTATTGGCCGTGGCAGCGATAATGGGTAGTGAGGGGCGCATTTTCTTTATCGCCCTGGTGGCTTCAATCCCGTTTACCTCTGGCATCTGAAGGTCCATCACCACAAGGTCGAAGTGAAGATCACCGCTACACAGGTCAATGGCCTTTTGCCCGTTTGATGCATGCGTTACCAGGGCATTTACCTGGGAGAGTACAGCAGAAAAGAGTTTGAAGGACATCATAGTGTCCTCCACCACAAGCACCGATTTGCCTGAAAAGTCGAAATCAAATCTCTGTTTTCCTTTCATGTTTATCCCATAAGGACCCCGATAATCGTGGCCGATAGTAATGACGCCAGTGTTCCGGCGAGTAAGGCTCTCATTCCAAACTGCGCCAGCAAAACCCGGCGACCCGGAGCAAGGGCACCGATGCCTCCAATCTGAATCCCGATGGATGCAAAGTTAGCAAAGCCACAGAGCATATACACAGACATGACAATTGATTTGGGATCGGTAAAAACACCAGCAGCCTTCATATCTGCCAGGTCGATGTAAGCTATAAATTCCGTAAGGATCAGTTTCTCGCCCAGCAGCGCACCCACCAGGGTAATGTCCTCTTTTGCTACTCCAATGAGCCACATCAGGGGGGAAAGCATATACCCAAGGATGAATTCAAGACTCAACTCATCATACTTCCCATTACTGAATGATAATATTCTGTCATTCAGATGGGTCCACCCTCCTATTTTTACAAAGATATAGTTGGCAAAAGCAATAAATGCAATGAACACCAACAACATGGCTCCCACATTCACCGCAAGCCTGAGTCCGTCGCTGGTCCCGTTGGAAATGGCATCCAGGGGATTCTTGCCTACCTCCTCCTTGCTTACTTCGATCTTCTTTGTGAAAGATTCTGTTTCAGGAACAATAATTTTTGAAATTACAACCACTCCGGGAGCAGCCATGATGGAAGCCGTAAGAAGATGTTTGGCGAACACGATTTGCTGCACAGGATCGCCGCCCCCCAGGAAGCCTATGTAAGCCGCCAGCACCCCTCCGGCAAGTGTGGCCATTCCGCCGGCCATCACCAGCAGGATCTCCGATCGGCTCATCTTCTCCAGGTAGGGTTTGATCAGAAGGGGAGATTCGGTCTGTCCAAGAAAAATATTTCCTGCCACAGAAAGGCTTTCAGGGCCAGATAAACCTAAAGCCCTGGAAAGAACATAGCCAAAACCCTTAACGAAAATCTGAATCACCCCCAGGTAAAACAGTAGGCTGGAAAGGGCAGAAAAAAAGATAATGGTAGGGAGAATGGAAAAAGCAAAATTCTGCAGACCCGGCGCCAATTCTCCTGTGACATGGCTCTTTAAAAGATAGGTAACACCTTCATTGGTAAAGGCCAGTATTTTCACAAATCCTTTGCCGATAAATTCAAAAAAGTCCTGCACAAAGGGCACATAAAGAATACCCACGGCCAGAATCAGCTGGAAGGCCAGGCCTCTCCCAACCATGTTCCACTTTATAGCTTTCCTGTGGGTGCTGAATGCCCACGCAATACCAATAAGGACCACCATCCCCAGCAATCCCCTGAGCAGGCGGACCAGGTCAAAATCAAATCCTGCCTCTGCAGGTAATATATTTGACATGGCTGATGTAGCAGATTTGGCTTGCTGTAAAACTGCAGCAGCGGTATCCACTAAAGTGGTATCGGCTATCATTTAGACCTGCGGTTTATTTCATCCCTGATCTCGGAGGCCTTTTCATAGTCCTCATTGGCCAATGGCTTCACCAAGCAGGACTTTGAGTTCCTCTATACTCTTATCGGAAAGACCAGGGTAGATGCTTCGTTTCACTGGCTTTTCGGGTGTTTCCACTACCTCAGGATTATCTGTCTCCGAGGTAGGCTCCAATCCAGTTCCCTTTTCAAAATCCAGCACAATACCAGCCTTTTCAACAATCTCTTCCGTAGTATAAATGGGGCATTCAAACCTTAAGGCCAGGGCAATGGCATCAGATGTCCTGGCATCAAGAGTAATCTTCTGATCGCCATTATCGCATAGAATATTTGCGAAAAACACACCCTCATCGAGTTTATGAATATTTACTTCCAGAAGTCGGATTCCATAGGAATCTGAAAATTTTTTGAAAAGATCATGGGTAAGTGGCCGTGGAGGAGTAAGACCTTCGAGTTCAATGGCAATTGCCTGGGCCTCAAATCCTCCAACAATAATCGGAATCCTCCTGTTTCCTTCTTCTTCGGACAAAACAAGCGCATAGGCACCTGATTGTGTCTGACTGTATGAAATTCCGAGAACATTTAGCTTTATTTTCTCCATACCCCTTCTCCGCTCGTTCTACACAAATATAGAAATTACTCTGACAAATTCATCTCTTAATTTCTTACTTGAATCTTTAGGCCAAGGTGTAAAATATTTAGCGTATAACTTTGTGAATCACACAATCTTTTCTATCTTTGCGACCCAAATTCAGACATCAAGTAAAAAACATTGTATTAATGTACGCAATTGTTGATATAGCCGGACAGCAGTTTAAGGTTGAAAAAGACCAGAAGTTGTATGTTCACAGATTAGAGGGCGAAGAAGGCACAAAAGTTAGCTTTGACAAGGTTTTGCTGATCGATACGGACAGTAAAATTTCAATTGGAGCACCCCTGATAAAGGGAGCCGAAGTTTCAGCCAAGATTATCTCCCATATGAAGGCCGATAAAGTTTTGGTTTTTAAGAAAAAGAGAAGGAAGGGTTATCAGAAGCTGAATGGTCACAGGCAATATATGACCCAGATTCAGATCGAAGCAATCTCCGAAACCGGTAATGCCAAGCCAAAAGCTGAGTCTCCAAAAGCCGAGGCCAAGCCTGTTGCTGAGAAAAAGCCTGCTGCTGAGAAAAAAGCGGCTGCTCCAAAAGCCGTTGCTAAGAAAAAGCCTGCTGCTGAGAAAAAAGCTGCTCCCAAGAAGGATGCAGATAAGAAATAAGATTAAGTATAAAGTCAAAAGATATAAGTTATGGCACACAAAAAAGGAGCCGGTAGTTCAAGAAACGGTCGCGAATCAGAGAGTAAACGACTTGGTGTGAAGCTTTATGGCGGACAGCTTGTAAAAGCTGGAAACATTCTCGTCAGACAACGCGGTACTGTGCACAACCCAGGTGACAATGTTGGCATTGGCAGAGACCACACCCTTTACGCCAAAATCGCAGGGATCGTTAAATTCCGGAAGAAAAGGGATAACAAATCCTACGTATCCATTGAACCGGTAGAAAACCAGTAGAAAAATATTAAATCAATATATGATCCACCTGTAATGCACTATCTTTAATGTGTATTACAGGTTTTTTTATGCTTATAAAATGCTGACCATCCAATTTATCCGCGATTCCCGTGAAACACTTCTTGAGAGACTTAAAATCAAGAATTTTAAACAAGCTGAAATCATCGATCAAATCATCTCCAAGGATGATGAAAGAAGGTCCCTGCAGGTGAAAACCAACGAACTGCAGTCGGAAATGAATCAGCTGAGCAAGGAGATCGGGATGCTTTATAAACAGGGTGAGACAACAAAGGCCAACCAGGCAAAGGAGCTTACCTCCGCTATCAAAAAAAGTCTCGAAACCCTTGAGAAAGATCTTCAGGAAAGCTCTCAACAATTGAATGATTTGATCGTTCAGGTCCCAAACATTCCCCATCCATCGGTCCCCCCCGGATTTAGTGAAGCGGATAATAAACTGATCCGCGAGGGAGGTACCATTCCCGAACTGGATGAGCAGGCCCTCCCTCACTGGGAGCTGGGCAAGAAATACAAGCTGATTGATTTTGACCTGGGGGTTAAAATCACTGGAGCAGGCTTCCCTGTTTTTCGTGGCAATGGAGCCAGGCTGCAGCGAGCCCTCATCTCCTACTTTCTTGAGGAGAATACCATGGCCGGGTATGAAGAGATTCTTCCTCCCCTTCTGGTGAATGAAGATTCAGGATTTGGAACAGGTCAGCTGCCTGATAAGGAGGGTCAGATGTACCATGCAACAGCCGACAACCTCTACCTGATCCCCACTGCAGAGGTTCCGGTTACCAATATCTACAGGGATGTGATCCTTGATGCAAGTGATCTTCCCATAAAAAATACGGCCTATACCCCTTGTTTCAGGCGCGAGGCAGGATCCTACGGAAAGGATGTGAGAGGCCTGAACCGTGTCCACCAGTTTGATAAGGTAGAAATCGTACAAATTCAGCATCCCTCTAAGTCCTATGCAGCACTTGAAGAGATGGTAAATCATGTGGAAAAACTGGTTGTCAGCCTGGGCTTGCCCTACCGAATAGTCCAGCTTTGTGGCGGTGATCTTAGTTTCACATCGGCACTAACCTATGATTTTGAGGTTTATTCTGCGGCCCAGAAAAGATGGCTGGAGGTAAGCTCCGTCTCAAACTTTGAAGCTTACCAGGCTAACCGCCTGAAGCTTCGATTCCGGGAAAGCGGTGAAAAACGTACGGTCCTGGCGCATACACTCAACGGAAGCTCCCTGGCTCTACCCAGAATCATGGCCGCTATCCTGGAAAATAACCAGACTCCAGATGGGATTATGGTACCCCAGGTTCTGCACAGGTATATGGGCAAGGGAAACGAGATCATCAGATAAGATTATACAGGATGAAAGAAAAATCAGCCAGGAAAGCTTTTTTTTTAGCCATCCTGGCTGTGCTCTTCTGGAGTACCAGTCCCACAGCATTTAAAATTGGGCTGCAACACCAGGATATACTCCAACTACTCACAGGGGCCACCCTTACTTCCGCCCTGGTGTTGGGAATCCTTCTCCTGCCGGGAAAACGTTATAAAAAACTTGCAGATTTCCGCTGGCCTGATGTACGATTCTCCCTTTTGATGGGACTGCTGAATCCTGTGGCCTACTACCTGATTCTTTTTAAAGCATATTCAGTTCTTCCTGCCCAGGTGGCCCAACCCCTGAATATGATATGGCCCATCGTATTGGTAATCATATCTATACCTTTGCTGAAACAGAAGATTAGCTGGAAAAGTATCGGGGCTATGCTTATCAGTTTTTCGGGAATTGTTATTATCTCCATGCAGGGAGGGGGCGGCGGTAAGGATCCTGAAAACCGTCTGGGGATTGTACTGGCACTCTCCACTTCCATCATTTGGGCCATCTACTTCATTTACAATGCACGCGATTCTAAGGATCCGGTGGCCAGGTTATTTCTGAATTTTATTTTTGCCTCCATCATCCTGCTTGTAGTAGGAATTTCCAGGGGAACCCTTTTCGCCGGCACACCCCAGGCCCTTGCAAGCGCAATTTATGTGGGTGTTTTCGAAATGGGAATTACATTTGTACTGTGGTTACTTGCGATGCAGTACGCCCCAAGCTCAGACCGGATTAGCAACCTGGTTTTTATAGCCCCCTTTATCAACCTTATTTTTGCCAGGCTGGTTTTACATGAGACGATCTTTCTGACCACACTCTACGGTATCATCCTGTTAATTTCAGGTATTTTGATACAAAATATGATAACAAGAAATGCACAAAAACAGTGAAAGAATCATCCTGGGAATTGATCCGGGAACCACCCTCATGGGTTTTGGAGTGATCAAGGGCTTAGGAAATACGCCGGGATACATTGATATGGGGTTTGTGGACCTGAAGAAGATTTCCAATCCTTACATGAAACTCGGCCACATTCATGAAAGCACCCTTGAGCTGATCGATCGCTTTCTCCCTGATGAAGTGGCCATTGAAGCTCCCTTCTTCGGTAAGAATGTACAATCAATGCTTAAATTGGGAAGAGCCCAGGGAGTCGCCATCGCCGCCGTACTCTCCCGGAATATCCCCTTGACAGAATATGCTCCCAGGAAGATCAAGCTGTCCATCACAGGTGGAGGGGCTGCATCCAAGGAGCAGGTGGCAGCCATGCTTGCCAGGATATTCAAATTGAAGGAAATTCCAAAAAACCTGGATGCTACGGATGGTTTGGCCGTAGCACTATGTCATTTCTACCAGAAAGGGGGTCCAGAAAAAAAGGCGGGGTCTAAAAACTGGGAGGATTTTATCCGGAAGAACCCGGGAAGAATCAAATAGACCTATTTGATGGCAGCAGAGATTTGCGCTGCAATGTCCTCAAATTCTTCCATGGATAGTTTCAGCTTTGGCTTGCTGAACTCAATGTCATGTAATCCGTTGATGGGCACCAGGTGGATGTGGGCATGGGGGACTTCAAGGCCCAATACTGCCACGCCGACACGTTTGCAATCCATGGTTTGGTCGATGGCAGCAGCCACTTTTTTTGCAAAAACCATCATTTCAGCCAGTAAATCATCCTCAAGATCGAAGAGGTAATCGGTCTCAACTTTAGGAACGACAAGGGTGTGACCCTTTGCCAGTGGATTGATATCCAGGAAGGCATAAAAGCGTTCATTCTCATGAATCCTGAAGGAAGGAATCTCGCCGGCAATGATCTTTGAAAAAATGCTTGGCATGGGGAAATATTAAAGGGATATATCAACAATTTCGAAGGACATCACCCCGGAAGGAACTTTAATCTCAACCACATCTCCCACTTTTTTACCCAGTAAGCCTTTGGCAATGGGTGTGGTAATCGAAATCTTCCTATTCTTGATATCTGCCTCTGCCTCAGATACAAGCATATATTCTACAATGGTATTATTCTGGGTGTTTTTAATCTTTACCTTATTCAGGATTTGAACAGTGGAGGTATCGATCTTTGATTCATCAAGTATCCTTGCATTGGCAAGCATATCCTTCATCCTGGAGATCCTCATCTCAAGCATTCCCTGGGCCTCTTTTGCTGCATCATATTCGGCATTCTCGGAAAGATCCCCCTTATCTCTCGCCTCAGCAATCTGTTGCGAAATAGAAGGTCTCTCCACCCTAATGAGCTGGTCAAGTTCCTTTTTCAATTTGGCCATGCCCTCCTCTGTCATATAAGAAGTTTGTGCCATAGTTTTATCCTCCCTAACTTAATTAATAAAAAAAAAGAATTCCGGCCATTCGGAACTCTTCGGTACAAAATTATAAAAAAATAATCAATAACTAATCCTGTTGATAATGGCCGAATAGATCACGGCGGTCCTGGCATCAAAATCCTTCACGATATTGAAATAATCCGGATCCTCTTCATCATCCAGTTGGATCACTTCCATCTGCTCGTTAGATCTGGCTCCTTCCATTTGGATCTCCCCCTCAGATTTAGCTCCACGATTCATCATCAGACTCTCATACTCCTCCATCATAGAGGGAGCTTTTGAAATCGAGGCAGGTTCTTCCTTAACATAATTGTAATCAAATTCTTCAATCTCTTCAGCCAATTCGGGTTCTTGCTCCTGAAGATCCATCAGTTCAGGATCCTCCTGTCCCATTTTGAGAACTTGCTCCAGGTTTTCGAAAAATCCTGGCTTGGCAGCTTTTCCGCCAGGCTTTTTCTTTTTTCCCAGTAAACTGGCAATGATCGCCACCAGGGTGATCACTACGTATAATATATTTCCTATATCAAAGTCCATAAATGCATCGATTAATGCAATATTAATCTTTTATCAGAGTTAAAATTACAAAAAATAGGTGGTTTTATTACTTTTGAGCCCAAATGAAACGTTCAAGGCTACTATATATCTCAATTTTTCTCCTCCTAAGCCCGGGATTATTCCTGCCTTCCTGTGAAAGCAATAAGGGGCAGCTGATTCCTGTGATCAAGGTGGATATCTACCTTCTGCTTTATGCGGACCTGGGAGATATGGGAATAGGCAGTACCAAATTGATTCCAGGAGGGGTTAACGGGATTGTCCTCTACCGGGAATCAGACCTGGAGTTCTACGCCTATGACCGCACCTGTACCATGTTCCCTGAACATGATGAAGCGGTTGTGGAAAATCCCACATTCTTTGGTGTATATGAGTGCCCGGAGTGTGGATCAAGCTTTCTCCTGATGAACGGGGCGGAATCAAACTCCGGTCCGGCCCGCTATCCCCTGGTACAATACGCCAGCTCCATCCAGGGGGACGTCCTCCACATCTACAATTAAACCTTAAAGGGTATCTGCCTCCTCGCTTAAATTCGCATTGCTTATTAAAGGGTATCTGGCTCCTCGCTTAAATTCGCATTGCTTATTAAAGGGTATCTGCCTCCTCGCTTAAATTCGCTTCGCTAATTATAGGCTTCGGAGGCAGATACCCTTTAAAATGTGGAAAGAGGGAGGCTTTCTTCCCCCCATAATGAGCAGTGGGCTGCAGCACAAGACACTATTAAACCAGGAACGGATGCCGTAGAGGCAAGCTGGCATTCACTAGCGAAGCCAGTTAAGCACCCTGTGAGACGGCATCCCTTCCTGATATATGAATGGTTTCGGGCCCTTTGCTAGTACCTGTAATGGTCTGGCTTATAGGGCCCCTCCACTTTCACACCCAGGTATTCTGCCTGATCAGGAGTGAGGGTAGTCAGCTTAACACCCAACTGTTCCAGGTGCAAACGAGCCACCTCCTCATCCAGATGCTTGGGAAGCATATAAACGCCAACTTCATAATCATTTTTCCAGAGTTCCAGCTGAGCCAGGGTCTGATTTGAGAAGGAGTTACTCATCACAAAGGATGGGTGACCGGTTGCACAGCCCAGGTTCACAAGCCTGCCTTCCGCCAGGAGGAAGATGGCATGTCCGTCGGGGTAAACATATTTATCCACCTGGGGCTTAATGTTGATCTTGTGGATGCCTTCCCAGCTTTCCAGCTGTTCCACCTGGATTTCGTTGTCGAAATGACCAATGTTGCACACAATCGACTGATCCTTCATGGCAGCCATATGCTCTGCTGTGATGATGTCTTTGTTCCCGGTCGTGGTTACATAGATATTTCCAAGCTTCACCGCTTCTTCCATATTGGTAACCTCAAATCCTTCCATGGCAGCCTGCAGCGCACAAATGGGGTCAATCTCAGTTACAATCACCCTTGCACCATAGGATTTCATGGAATGGGCGCATCCTTTGCCCACATCACCATATCCGGCAACCACGACAACCTTTCCGGCAATCATCACATCGGTCGCCCGCTTGATGCCATCGGCCAGAGATTCGCGGCAACCGTAGAGGTTGTCAAATTTCGATTTCGTAACAGAATCGTTTACGTTTATAGCGGGGAAGGGTAACCTTCCTGCTTCCATCATCTGATATAGACGGTGAACACCGGTTGTTGTTTCTTCAGATACGCCCCTCATCTCAGGTACGACCCTGTGCCATCTACCATGATCTTCGGCCAGAATACCTTTCAGGGTGGAGAGGATCACTTCCTCTTCCTTGCTGGAAGCCTTCACATTCAGCACTGTCGCATCGTCTTCAGCTTCAAATCCCTTAATGATCAGCAGGGTGGCATCTCCACCATCGTCCACGATCATATTAGGTCCCTTTCCTTCGGGGAAGGCCAGTGCCTGGGCGGTACACCACCAGTACTCTTCCAGTGTCTCTCCTTTCCATGCAAATACCGGAACACCGGAAGCTGCAATGGCAGCGGCGGCATGATCCTGGGTACTAAAAATATTACAGCTGGCCCAACGAACATCTGCTCCAAGTTCCACCAGGGTTTCGATCAGCACAGCCGTCTGAATGGTCATGTGCAATGATCCCATGATCCTGGCGCCTTTTAGTGGTTTCTCACTGGCCCATTTTTTCCTGATGGACATCAGCCCGGGCATTTCCTTTTCAGCAATTTCAATTTCCTTCCTACCAAATTCTGCCAGACTGATATCTGCCACCTTATAAGGTAGTGTTTCCTTATACGTCATTGTATCCATTTATTTCGATCTTTTAAGAATGCAAAAGTAGTGATTTATCCCCATTTTTGAGAATCCTGTAAGTATTACGCCCGAAAGCCCAAAATGTTGCTGAAAATCAATGGAAACTCTATCAAAAGGGCTAAAAATAGAGGTGGGCACCGATTTTAAACCTGATGGTGCTGTAATTCAAAGCATGCGCATCAAGAACGGTCTGGCCGGGGGAAAGTTCCAACGCAGGCATATTCAGATTCTGGTAAAGGTTCACCTCAAAACCACCCGAGAGGGAAAAGTTCCGGAACAAATAAAAATAAGCTTCAGCCCGGGCCTGGAATCCGAATATGGTGTTTGGACCATAGCTGCCATAAAATTCAGAGTATCCATTGGCCGGATTATACCCGGAATAATTGAAATAGGTATTGGGCCTGCTGATGATGAATCCTCCACCCACCAGGAATTCGGTACGATCCGTTAAGAACCTGTTCACAGGACTGATGGCATATTCCATGTAGATCCGGTAATCGGTCGGATTCACCGAGTAGTAATATTGATTATTAACAGAATCATTCCCAGCCCAACCAGAGGCATATGCCATACTTTCCCTGTTTTTCATGATCCCGCCACCCACGATCCAGTGGTAATTGAAACGCCAGCTGAAATCAAAAAATTCGAATCCCATGGCTTCATGACCGAAATTTTGGATGCCAGGAAGTCCGGAAGATTGAGATCGCATCCTGCATGTCATTCTCAAGGCTGTTTAGTCCACCATTTATTCCCAGGGTGATCCGAAGGTGCTTTTGCGGGAAGGCCCTGCGTACCACTGCAGAATGATCAGGGAGCTTCTCAAGATCGCCAGTGTAGAAAAGCGAATCCTCAAATACGGACCAGTTGCGAAGCTTCATGAGATCATCCTCGTAATCATGGCTGCTGGAATCCAACCAGATTTCTTCATTGCTTGCAGACTTGTGTATGGCTTTCCCGGAAAGTCCCAGGCCAACACCCAGGAGATTTCCACCGATCACTGCGCCGACAGGGCCACCAATTAACATACCCAGGCCGATGCCAGCGCCAACTCCAGTGAGTGCACCACCTGTCTGGGCTGCAGTGGAAGTGCCTCCCCTGGTCAGCCAGATTCGGTCGATTTCCACTGAAGGAATCACTTTCAACTGGTCTTCTAATCCAAGCGGAAGACTATCCGCAGGAAAGATGTAGAACTCCTCCATATTGAAATGAATGGGCTGCCCCTTTACGGTATCACCGTTATGCAGGAGAACTTCTGCTTCGGGTTGGTATTTGATCCAGCGTTTTGAGATGTGTTTCAAATTCTTCGGGCTAAATTGGATGGCTTCCTGGGCCAGGAGAGTAAAGGAGAAGCCAATAAGGCTCAGAGAAATCAAAATTGATTTTACTTTCATTTAAGTAGCTTGCTGGATATAAATCTTATCCAGAACAAGTTGCTCCCTGAGTTTGTTCATTCCAGCAAACTTCATTTCATCCCTGACTCGCTTTACGAAGTGGATTACTATTTTTTCATCGTAAAAATCACCTGTAATATCGAAGAGGTGCGCCTCGATGGTCTTGACTGCTGAGGCGCTATCGAGGGTAGGTCTGAACCCAATATTGAGCATTCCCCCATATAATTGGCCCCTGAGCTCTGCGCGAACGGCGTATACCCCGTTCATGGGAATAAGTTTATCGGGATCATAGGGATGGATATTTGCAGTGGGAAAACCCATTTCTCTCCCGATTTGATTGCCCTCCACCACATGGCCGGTAAGATAGTAGTGGTAGCCCAGCATCCTCAGCGCTTTGTCCATTTCCCCCTTTCCTATCGCATCCCTGATGTTCGTTGAGTTTACCTTGTCATCACCCTGGCTGAATTCCGGAATTTTTTCAATCCTGAAATTATTTTTATCAGCACAAAGGGCCAGGCCGTCCGGATCGCCCTTCCGATCCCTGCCAAAGCGGTTATCGTAGCCCAGGAGTAATACTTCCACTCCCAAACGATCCACCAGGTAATGCTGGGTGAACTCGCAGGCGGTAAGGGAAGCAATTTCCTTGTCAAAGGGGATGATCACCAGATGGTCTATACCACTAAGCTCCAATTGCCGGATCTTCTCCTCCAGCGAATGCAATAGTTTAAATTGCTGCAGATCTTTGCTGAGAATAATCCTTGGATGTGGCCATAGTGTCACCACCACCGACTCCCCTCCATGCAGCTTTGCATGCTCCATTAATTTCTCCAGGATAAACCTGTGGCCTGTGTGAACGCCATCAAAGATGCCGATGGTGGCAACCGGTTTTAGGATTGAGACAGGCTCATACAGGGTCCATACTTTCATAAAATTCGCACAGTTTTACAGTGATTCGCCATTTACGTCCTCAAATTTAATAAATTTAGGGAGCTGTTATGAACGATCCCGGATTGATAAGAAATGATCCCTGGCTGGAACCCTACAGGGCGACCATTACTGGCCGTATGGAAAAATGCGCCAAAAGGGAGCATGAACTTGCCGGAGAAGGCACGCTGCAATCCTTTGCAAGCGGGCATCTTTGGTTTGGAATTCACAGGCATGAAGGGGGTCTTATCATGAGGGAGTGGGCGCCCAACGCCCGTGAGATATATCTGCTTGGGAATTTTAACAAGTGGCAGGCCCTTGAGGAGTACAAGTTTACAAAGATTGACCATGGTAACTGGGAGATAAGACTTGATAAGGGTACCATTAACCACGGGGATAGGTTTAAACTCCTGGTCAAATGGGAGGGTGGTGAAGGAGAACGGATACCTGCCTGGTGTACCCGGGTCGTTCAGGATCCGGAAAGCAAGGTATATGATGCCCAGTGCTGGATGCCCGAACAGGCTTACCAGTGGAAGCACCCCACGCCTCCCCTGGAGGATCTGCAACCATTAATCTATGAGGCCCATATCGGCATGGCCACTGAGGAGCATAAGGTGGGTAGCTATGCAGAGTTCAGGAAAAAAGTGCTTCCCCATGTGATTCGCAGCGGATACAACACCCTTCAACTGATGGCCGTACAGGAACATCCCTACTACGGCTCTTTTGGATACCATGTCTCGAACTTTTTTGCAGCCAGCTCCAGGTTCGGAACTCCGGAAGAACTGAAAGAACTCATCGATGAGGCCCATGGAAACGGTATCGCAGTGATCATGGATATTGTGCATTCTCATGCGGTCAAAAATGAGAACGAAGGACTGGGACGACTGGATGGTGACCCCGCACAGTTTTTCCATGGGAATCACCGAAGGGAACATGTGGCATGGGATTCCCTCTGCTTTGACTATGGAAAAAATGAAGTCACGCACTTTCTGCTCTCCAATGTGAATTTCTGGCTCACCGAGTACAGGTTTGACGGCTTCCGCTTCGACGGGGTCACAAGCATGTTATATTACGATCACGGATTGGAGAAAGATTTTACAAGCTACGACCTCTATTTTGATGGTGGTCAGGATGAAGATGCCATTATCTATCTCTCCCTGGCCAATAAGATGATGCAGGAGATCAAGCCAGGGGCCCTCTCCATTGCCGAGGACATGAGCGGTTACCCCGGACTGGCTGTTCCGGTTCAGGAAGGAGGCGTTGGATTCAACTACAGACTCGCCATGGGTACCCCCGATTACTGGATTAAAAGCATCAAGGAAAGGGAAGATGAGCAGTGGAATATGGCAGAGATTTTCTCAGAACTCACCTCCAAACGGGCCGATGAAAAAACCATCGGTTATGCCGAATCACACGACCAGGCACTGGTTGGAGATAAAACCATCATATTCAGGCTGATTGACCAGGAGATGTACTGGCACATGGACAAAGCCTCCCAGAACCTGGTTGTGGACCGGGGTATTGCACTCCATAAAATGATCAGGCTGATTACTGCTTCCACAGCAGGCAACGGTTATTTAACTTTCATGGGAAATGAGTTTGGCCATCCCGAATGGATCGATTTTCCCAGGGAAGGAAACAACTGGTCCTATCAGTATGCCAGGCGACAATGGAGTCTGATCGAAAATCCGGAATTAAAGTACCACTTCCTTTTTGATTTTGAATGTGCCATGCTCGAGATTCTGGCCCGGTTCAGAATCTACAATCACTCAGCCAATCATGTGAAAACCGACCAGGGGGATCTTGTGATTGCTTTAGAAAGGGCCGGACTGCTGTTTGTGTTTAACTTCCATCCCTCAAATTCCTACACCGATTATGGACTGGCAGTAGATGCCGGAAAATACACCACCCTTTTATGTACAGACCAGGGAGAGTTTGGCGGTTTCGATCGCTATGATACACGTGTTGTTCACAGATCACAGCTTGAGCGCTCCTTTGGCTTCAAGCAAAATCTTAAGCTCTACCTTCCCTCCCGAACAGGAATCATTCTGCGAAGACAGGATATTCCAAGGGTGAGATAACACCCCTGGAATTCCTGACAATCAATCCGTTATTAAATCCACCGCACCAGAGGAAAGTCCATCCGGTGGGGAAGATCATCATGTTTCGGATAAATACGGAACCCGATGTCAAACACTCCTGTTTCGTTTACTTCCTGCTGAAAGGTGTATTCGGCAATGCTCCCATCAACCCGGGTACATTCAAACTCCTGAGTTCCCCTGAAACGGGTCTCACCATTCTCACTGACCCCTTTGGCATGAACCATTTCCACTCCGATTTCATCAGCCGACAGGCCGTCCAGGTCCAGGGTCACCTTACCGGTATAAACCTTACCTACCATAAATTCTTCACGGGCAATATCAGGAAGATCATACTCAAGCACCTGGATGTTCTTCCAGCGTTCAAGTATCCTGTGCTTCCAATAGGCCATCTCCTTGGGGATCTGGTAATCTTTCTCCCTTAGTTTAAGGGTACGATGGTACAACTTCATGTAAAACCTGTCAAAATAGTCCCTGATCATCCGGTTCATGGTAAATTCAGGGGCCACATGGGCAAGATTTGACCGTACCATCCCGACCCAGTCCTCCGGAATATCCTCCTGATTTCTATCATAGAACTTTTTCGTAATTTGATTTTCCAGAAGGGTATAGATCCGTTCTGCATCCAGATCATCCTGCAGGTTCCTGGTTACCAAAGGAACGATCAATGGGCAGAGCCCATCCGGAATCCTCACGGTAACCTTCTGCCCACCATCCATCCAGAACACTGAAATGCATGGTCCCGTTCATAACCGCCTTCTCTCCACTGGTACCAGATGCCTCCAGGGGCCTTGTGGGAGTATTGAGCCAGATATCCACTCCGCGAACCAGTCGCTTGGCAAGCAAGATGTCATAGTTCTGAAGGAATACGATTTTCCCTATGAATCTGGGCAATTTGGAGATTTCTACGATCTTCTTGATCAAATCCTGTCCGGGAATATCCCTTGGATGGGCTTTCCCGGCAAAAATAAACTGAACCGGCTTATCGGGATTGTTTACAATTTTGGCCAACCTGTCAAGGTCCGTAAACAGAAGGTGAGCACGCTTATAGGTTGCAAAGCGCCTTGCAAATCCAATGGTCAGTGCATCTTTGTTTAATGCAGTGGATACTTCAAGCATCAGTCCGGGATTGTCCATCATGGTCGTGGAAGCCTCATCCAGTCTCTCCTTGATATAGTTAATCAGGCGCTCCCTTTCATCTGACTTGAGATCCCAGATATCACGATCGGACACCAGCTTAATCTTATCCCACATCTTACGGTCTTCCTGCCTGTTAAAACAATCCGAACCAAAGGTTTTTTCATAGAGCTTTTTCCATTCCGGACCAAGCCAGGTCGGCAGGTGAACCCCATTGGTTACATATCCTATATGCAATTCTTCAGTGAGGTAGCCGGGCCACAGTCCCGTAAACATCTCACGTGAAACCTCGCCGTGCAGTTTGCTGACCCCGTTCACTTCCTGTGAAAGTTTTACAGCCAGCACACTCATGGAAAATTTCTCATGGGTATGGTTTGGAAGGTACCTGCCCAGGTTCATAAACTGGTTCCATGAGATCCTCAACCTTTCAGGGTAGTGAGCCACATAGGTCCGTAGCATATTCTCTTCAAAGGAATCATGCCCGGCAGGTACAGGGGTGTGTGTGGTAAACAGGCTGGAGGCCCTGACCACTTCTACCGCCTCGGGGAAGGTCATGTTATCATCCTGAATGTATTCCCTGAGTCTTTCCAGACTTGTAAAAGCCGCATGCCCTTCATTACAATGATAGAGATCGGTATCCAGGCCGATGCTGCGCAATGCCCGGATTCCACCAATCCCCAGAAGGATCTCCTGCTTCAACCTGTTCTCATTGTCGCCTCCGTAAAGGGTGTGGGTAATGGTCCGGTCCCCTGCTTCATTGGCCTCATAATCGGTATCCAGAAGGTAAAGGGTTACCCGTCCCACCAAAACCTTCCATATCCTTGCGTACAGGGTCCTTCCGGGTAAAACGATCCGGACATCTTTCCAGTTACCCTGCTCATCCCTCACAGGGGAAACAGGAAGACTTGAAAAGTGCTGGGGATCATTCAGAGCTACCTGTTCTCCACCGGCGGATATTAACTGGCGGAAATATCCGTATCTGTAAAGCAGTCCGACTCCGGTCAAGGGAACATTATAATCGCTGGCTTCTTTAAGGTAATCACCGGCAAGCAATCCAAGGCCTCCGGAAAAGGTCTTCAGAGAATTGTGTATACCATATTCCATGCTGAAATAGGAAATGGTGGGAAGTCCCTCTTTGGGCTTCTCGGACATATATGTAAGATACTTTTCATATACCAGTTTAAGCCGATCTGAAAAGTCCTTATTGGCTTCCAGATTTTTTAGTATATCTAAGGAGAGTCTTTCCAATAATTCCACCGGATTTTCCTCAACAATGATCCATAGATCAGGATCGATGGATGCAAAAAGGTCAATGGCATCCTGATTCCATGACCACCAGAGATTCCTTGAAAGCTCTTCCAGTGGCTTTAGTTTATCAGGAATGCTTTGATGAACATTCACCTTTCTCCAGAAAGGATGTATATCCACGAGTGCCTGCTCCGTTTCCGGAAGCCTTTCGATACGATCCTTTGCATAATAAATCAGCTCTTTTCCTGAAGACCCTTCCAAAGCAATACCGTAGGCTGTCCAATAATGAGAAATCAGGTTTTTCCACAAAGCAATCCTTGAGATGGCGTAAGCACCTTCTCTGTACTCTTGATCTGATTCGTTCCGTAATTTACATTGTGTGAGAATGGCTTCGCTTATCCCTTGAACCACCTCCTGATCATTATGGTCATCTCTTGGGATGACCGTAATTCCCGGAACCTCCTTTTTATACTCATCGTTTACCCACAGACCGAAGCCGGTAAGAGAAGTGGTTACTGTGGGAACACTGAAGGCAAGACTTTCAAGAGGGGTATAACCCCAGGGTTCATAATAGGAAGGGAAAATGGTAAGATCCAGGCCTATCAGAAGGTCATAGTAGGCAAGATTGAAAATCCCGTCACATCCATCCAGATAGGAGGGAACAAAGATCACTTTTACAGGGTCATCCTTCCCGTTGTTGAGTCCATTGTCACGGATTCTGTTGAGAATCTGATCATGCTCAGAATAATGGAGATTATGGGTCAGGTGCTTCTCTATCAGCTCATTTTTACCCTTCCCTGCAATGCTTTCCTGAAGATCTTTGCGAGGACCATAGTGGTTGGCCGGTATAAGGATAAAAGCCACGGCCTGCCCGGAACAGTTCTTATCCTTGTTCAATGCCCCCAGAGCATCGATAAAAAGATCAAGCCCTTTGTTCCTGAATTCATAGCGCCCACTGGTGGCCATGAGCATAGCTCCATCGGAGATCTCCTCTCCGGAAAGAGCAGAGGCTACCTCAAGCATTTTTCTCCTGGCCTTTTTTCTTTTATCTCCATATGCCGGTTCAAGGGGTACAAAACTGTCTTCGAAGCCGTTGGGGAGCACCTCATCCACCTCCTTCTCATGAAATTGCTTACACTCTCTGGCCGTCAGTTCACTTACAGTAGTAAAAGCATCAGCATGCTTACCGGCCATTTTCTCCAGGGAATGTTTTGCAACAACATTCAATTCCCGGGCCTTTTGATCCCCGTTGATTTGATCCATATGACCATAAAGTGCCTGTCCGTTTCCGGCAATGGACCGACCCACAGTGGTGGCATGGGTGGTAAATACGGTTCCAACGGTGGGCAGATTCTGTTCAAGGTATAACAAACCGGCTCCTGTTTGCCACTCATGGAAATGAGCAATCAGGTTCTGGTTTTCCAGTTCATAAAACCTGGCGAAATTCTCAATGGCTTTCCCGGCAGCATAACCAAACAAAGCTGGTTCAACATAATCCCACTGTCCGCTGATGGAATCCAGGTTATAGGTTTCCCACAGACTTTTAAATATTTCATCCTTTTGGGTAAAATAGGGTGTAAAGTCCAGCATAATGGCGATGGGTCTGCCGGCTATTTTCCAGCGCCCTATTCTCACCCGGATTCCGTTCTGGAAAGCATGGTCCTTCCAATCAGGAAAAAGAGTAAGGTCCTCCTCAAATTCGGGATGCTCCCTGCTTTCACGCCAAACATCTGGTCCAATGGTAATATATTGATCACCCATTGCCTCAACAAGGGTGAGTGCCTTAGTGGAAATAACTGTGTGGATTCCTCCAATTTTATTACATACCTCCCAACTAACCTCAAATATGTGATCAGGTTTCTTCATGTTGCAATTCTATTACTGAAAATTTAATTATTTTTTTAAGCCCGCAGTTCCTGTTTTGGTTGGGGACTTCTCCTTCGCGGTATTACTCTTCTTCGTTTTAGTACTCTTTTTAACTCCAGTGTTCTTCTGGGAAGCAATTTTCTTTTCCATCTTCTCAATTTGAGCATCCTTCTCCTGTATGATTTTACTCAAGCGCGCCAGATCATTGTCCACGTGCAAATTCTGTACAGCATTCACTCTTATTTCAAAATCGCTCAAAACATTCATGTAGTTGATAAAAGCATCATAGGGTGAATCATAGGGATTAAAGTAGGAGTGTACTTCCCCGTCGGAAAAGAACTTGGTGGACATGTAGTAAAAATGATCACTCACCTGAAGATAGGCAAAGTCCTGCCTGAGGGTAACGTCCTCTGCATGGAAGACTTTCTCCGCCAGGGAGTAAAGTTTATTGAAGGCTTCATTTTGCATCTCATTCCCAAGCCAGGCGGTGAGGTCGCGCTCCTCATCAGCCCAGGATATGGGATTGGGCACATTGGCTGCAGAAACAACCTGCAATTTCTTAGCTACCTCTGAGGGCACACTGAAAGTATAGGAAGAATCTCTTAATACAATCGTCGGAAGAGCCTTTAGAAATTCAAAAATCCCCGTCTCTTTCCACTGGTGTTCGCCAAATGTTTCATAATCCATAAACAGGTTTACAACCTCTTCATTTTTAGGAACCTGGTTGAGCCAGCTTACATATTTTTCAGCAGTTAAGGGATATTCGGGCCAGGCCTTATTGGAAAAACGAAAAGCTATATCATCACTGAGCTTAAAGTTTTTAAGCAATAGTTTAAGCTTCGGCTTGATAGCGTTACAGTAAAGGAAATTGGGGCTCTTCCAACCCAGAACGTGCTTTGCTCCCTCGGTTAACATGGCCTTAAATCCCATATCGGCAACCATAGCTCCAATCTCATCGGAATAAATCAATTCGGTATTCCTGAAAACCGCCGGTTCCTGTCCAAAGTGTTCCTTGATTAGCTCCTTGTGAGCAAGAACTTGCCTCTTGAACTCCTTGCTGTCTTTTAATGAACTGAGTGAGTGGGCGAAAGTTTCTGAAAGGAACTCTACCTGTCCCGTTTCAGCCAGTCTTTTGAAACTATCGAGTACCTCGGGTGCATAGAGCCGGAACTGCTCAAGAGCCATTCCGGATATGGAGTAGGCAACCTTAAACTTACCTTTATGCTTTTTGATCAAATCAAGCATTAGCTCGTTGGCGGGCAGGTAACACTTTGCGGCAACTTTATTTAGAATCGACTCATTGGAATAGTCATCATAATAGTAGTGGTCGTTTCCTATATCAAAAAACCGGTACCTTCTTAAACGGAAGGGCTGGTGGACCTGGAAATACAGACAAATTGTTCTCATACTAATTCTTCATCAGGTTACTTAACAAATTCCTTGTATATATTGTGCACACGTTTTCCCGAATTTTCCCACTTCATATCGTTAACTTCTTGTGCACCATACTTTTTGAACATTTCAGCAAGAGAGGGATAGTTCAACAATCCGTAAATTGCATCAGCCAGGGCATCTACATCCCAGAAATCCACTTTGAAAGTGTGTTTAAGGATCTCGGCCACACCCGATTGGTTAGAGATAATAGAGGGTACATTTGATTGCATCGCTTCCAGGGGAGAGATCCCAAATGGCTCAGATACTGAGGGCATCACGTAAACATCACTGATGGAGAACATCCTGAATACATCATCTCCTTTTAAGAATCCAGTATAGTGAAAACGATCAGAAATACCCAGTTCAGCTGTCCACTGAATCATCTTTTCCAGGAGTTCTCCACTTCCGGCCATCACGAACCTGACCTTATCCATTTTTTTAAGCACCTTGTGTGCTGCCATTACAAAATATTCCGGTCCTTTCTGCAAAGTGATCCTCCCCAGGAAAGTCACTATTTTATCATCGATCCCCCTTTTTAATGTCAGCTTTTCATCTTCGGGCAGAGGGTCAACGGCGTTGTATACGGTCACAACCTTATCAGGGTGAATGCCGTACTTTTCAATTATCGTATTCCGGGTCAGGTTGCTCACAGCAATAATCTTATCTGCAATGTGCATCCCGGTTTTCTCAATCTCAAATACAGTGGGATTAACCTTGCCTCCACTGCGGTCAAAATCGGTGGCATGAACATGAATCACCAGGGGCTTGCCGGTGGCCCTTTTGGCTGCGATCCCGGCAGGATAGGTTAACCAGTCGTGGGAGTGAATCACATCAAATTCTTCTGACAGGGCAATTTCGCCGGCAACCACCGCATAGTTAGCTATTTCCTCGTAAAGGTTCTTGCCATAGGTCCCTGTGAAGTTCAGCTTCCCTCCCATACTGGTCTCCACAAAACGTCTGTCAAAGTTCTCGGACTTGTTAACCAGTTCTTCGTATTCTTCAGGTGAGGTATAGGGTACCAGGTTCGAGTTAATTTCTATGTAGGAGAGATCCTTTAAGAACTTATGCTCATTTACTTTCCGTATGTCTAAGGAAACATCCCCTGCTCCCAGAACCCTGATCCTGCTCTGATCTTCATCCCCATGAGCCTTTGGAACAACGAACAGGATTTTCAGACCGGGAATAGAAGACATGCCACGGGTAAGCCCGTAACAGGCGGTCCCCAGTCCCCCGGAAATATGCGGTGGAAACTCCCACCCGAACATCAATACCCTCATGCTGTTTCGTTCATTCGTTAAAGTTTTCAATTATTTCCCCGATTCTGAGCAATGCCGCCACCGCAGTTGCCTGCGAAATCCCACCCTTTGGATAATGGGGGGGGTTGCCGTCATAGACCTCCGAAATACTTCCAATTCCACCGCTGGTAAGGACCTCTTCAAATCCCTCATATATTTGTTTGACCTGATGATGAACCGACCTTTTATAAACACCCAGGTAGCCCTTAATAAAATGCTCCAGAAACCAAGGGAAAACGGTTCCCTGGTGATATGCCTGGTCACGCTGACTCTGGTCTCCTTCATAAACCCCCTTATAGGCCTCATTCTTTGGAGAGAGGGACCTTAGTCCCCAGGTGGTCAGCAACTCCCCTTCGATCACATCAAGAATCGATTTTTTCATCTCAAGGGTCAGCGGAGAGTGATCCAGGGAGACTGCAAGAACCTGGTTTGGTCTTACCGACATATCCTTTTCATTTTCATTGAAATAGTCGGCCAGGTAAGCCTTTTCAGGATCCCAGAAGAATTCATTAAAGGATTGAGCGATTAATTCAGGCAGAGGAGCCCAGCTCGCCACAAACTTCTCATCCTTGTCTGCAGCCCACTCCAGTGCCTGGCAAACCGCATTATACCAAAGGCCATTGATCTCAACCACATATCCCCTGCGGGGTGTAACAGGTATTCCATCCACTATGGCGTCCATCCAGGTGAGGGGTTGCCCCTCCTGAGCTGCATAAATAAGACCATTCTCCATCATTTTAACTATTCCGGCAGTCCCCTCCCGGTAGGTCTCGAGCACAGACTTGATGGCTTTCCCATATTTTCTCCAAATATCAAAGGCTGGATCATAAATCGCAAATTGCTGTAATGCCCAGATGAACCAGAGTGCTGTATCAGCCACGGGATATGCTCTGTTTTTCCATCCAGGGCCCTCCTGGAAGAGACCTCCGTTTAGCCTGGTCAGCATTGTATCAATTACCTCCAGTGCAGTTGAGAGATCACCTGTAGTCATGGTCAGACCCGGCAAGGCCATAAATGTATCTCTTCCCCTTGTTCCAAACCAGGGGAAGCCAGAGATGATTTCGGTCCCCTTCTTTTTGCGGACAATAAATTGTTCTGCCGAATTCAACAAACAGTTTGTAAGGCTGTCCCTTGGGATCCTTTGGTCCAGTTCAGATGTAAACTTCCGTTTCAAGCCACCTGGTGCAGCCTCCTTCGTGGAAGCAGAAAATACTATCGATTCGCCTTTCTTTATCGGCATTTCAAAATAACCGGGAACATAAAGATCTTCCTTATATTCATAGCCCCGCTTTTGCTCCTCAATGTACTCGATGTTATAATACCAGTCGGGTACTGGTACAAAGTCAACAGGCTTGGAACATTGCATATAAAGTTCCGGGTATCCCTCGTAAAGCTTTGAGGCTATTCCATTGGGAATTTCACGGTATCGGGTATTTGCATAAAGGTTGGATTTACTCAGGGCATGCTGGTTCCGAAAAGCAAGAAAAGGGCTTAACCTCAGAATCGTATCCGAATTTGCTTCCAGAAGGGAATATTTCACCAGTACCTGCTCTGCCCTGGAAACCATCAGGATCTCCCTTGAAAGGACAACTCCGCCCACCCGGTAAATCAGGCGGGATCCTTTTGTAGCATCGAGGTCGCGCACATACTTATGACCCTTGGGAACATATCGATCTCCCTCGTATTTATGGATTCCAAGATTAAATTCCTTATCGTGCTGAACTATCGTAGCATCGAGCGTTGAAAGAAGTACATGATGATCTCCTCCCATCTCGTCAAGGGGACAAACGAGCAGCCCGTGATACTTCCTGGTATTGCATCCAATAATGGTGGTGGATACATATGAACCAGCACGGTTCGTTCTGATCACTTCCCTGGATAATGCATACTCCAGATTAACTAAATCCGATTTTTCAAACTTCAGAAAACTCATTTACTCAACGATTTGAATGTAAATTACGAAAAAGAGAGCGAATCTATATTTAAAACACAAATATAGCGTTAAAAAAAAGAAGTTTGCAGTAAGTTGAGTCAGTGTTGTGGGGCAAATTTAGTAACTAATTACAACATATTGCTTTCTTACTATTTTTACATTGAAATTCTTTTGAAAAATGAAGAGGAACATAGTCAAAATTCTATTATTTGCCGGCCTTGCAGTCACCGCTTGTAAGCCCGGAAAGCAAACCGATATGAATAGCGGGAGTATCTACAAAGAAACCCTCATTGAAGGAGTTCTGGAAGACGGAGGGAAGGGTAATGTGGTCCTGGAAGAGATGGCTGTGAGAGAATACATTCCCATCGACACCGTAAGCTGCGATGACCAGGGGCGTTTTCAGATAAGCTTCAGGCAGGCACAAACAGCCTTCTACGTGCTTAGGATCGGAGGAAGCGGTTACATTACCCTTGTAATTGAGCCGGGTCAAAAAATTATTTTGAATGGCTCTTACCAGGAGCCCGATCAATACAGCGTGAAAGGATCTGATGGATCCGAAGCGCTGATGAAGCTTTCAGCAGAACATAAAAGAACTTTAAATGAACTTGGGAATATCGTAAACCAGACCCGGGAGTCACAAGGTTTGAAAGATTATACGGAAATAAAAATGATGCTTGATCTGAAATTTGACTCCATTACCTCCTCATTCAAGGCTTACTCAGAGAACTTCATTAATACATACCAGGAGTCGCCAGCCATCCTGATTGCCCTGTATAATCTTTATGGACAGGGCCTCCCTGTTTTTGATCCCATCGCGGACTTTCAAAGCTACCTCTTTGTTGACTCCTTACTTCAGCATCACTATCCGGAATTTGAAGCGGCTCAAATGTTGCATGCCCAGGTTCTTGAAGCACTGGCGACAAAACAGAAAACTGAAAAGGATCACCGACCGGAAGTAGGTGAGATCGCACCCGATTTTGTATCTTCACGCCCTGATGGTTCACAATTAGCATTATCGGATCTGAAAGGAGACTATCTTTTGCTCAGCTTCTGGGCAGGATGGAGCAGCCTGAGCAGGGAGGAAAATCAATACTTGAGTGAGATCTGGGGAAATAAGGGTTCTTTTGCATTTAATATACTTCAGGTATCCTTCGACGAAGATAAAGAAACCTGGACCTCCGCCATAGATGAGGATGGACTGACATGGTACCATGTGAGCGATTTGCAAAGATGGGAATCAGCAATAGCAGATCTGTATGCGGTTGAGAAAATACCATCTAACTACCTCATTGACCCTGAAGGTAAAATTATAGCGAGGGATATTTTCGGGTCTGAGTTGCTTGAACTTATAAAAAATCTGTATAGTAACTAGAAATCAAATGAGAATTCAATACGCTGCTTTTTTACTTCTGCTTCTGGCTGGAAGTGCTTGTAAGAGAAACAATGTAAACATACAGGGTTCTGTATTAGAAGGAGAGGGTCAGACCATCACCCTGGAAAGGCTGGATGTTAACCGAACCTTTTTGCTGGATTCTGCAAGAATTGGGAAGGGAGATCGTTTTACCCTAAGCACAAATATTGAGGAACCCGAACTATTTGTGCTCAGGTACAGCAATGGTGAGATTGTCAACCTGCTGATCTCTCCGGGCGAAAGCATCAAGCTCACTACCGATGCCAGTTCATATGGAAAAGCATACAGCCTTGAGGGATCGGAAGAATCGGAAAACATTAGAATCCTTGTGGAACAGCTCGATATTACACGTTCCAAACTCGACTCCCTGGAGAGTGTGGCGGCCTCTGTGGATGATCCTGATTCACCACATATGCAGGTGATCCGCAACGCCTATGCCCAGACCATGGTTAATCAAAAGCGTTTCACCATCCGCTACCTGGTTGGACATATGACCTCACTATCCAGTGTATATGCACTTTACCAGAAGTATGATGAAGGAATTATGGTGATGGGGCTTCCGTCAGATTTGCAATACTTCAAGGTAATTGCCGATTCCCTGGAGCTTTACTATCCCAACTCCTCTCTCACCTTATCTCTGAGAGCTGACATCTCTCGCCGTGAGGCCGAATTCGCCAGAGCCAATCAAATGAATACTCTAATGGAAATGGCAGGAGAACCCTCTGGTTTGCTCGATCTCTCCATCCCTGACAGGGAAGGCAAAAATATCTCCTTAAGCGATTTCAAAGGCAAGGCAATTTTGGTAGTCTTCTGGGCATCCGGAAACCAGGCCAGTGTAAACCAGTTGCTTCAACTAAAATCCACCTATAAGCTCTATCATCAAAAAGGATTTGAAGTATATGCTATATCCCTGGACAACAACAAGATTCAATGGATGAACGCCATCGATTTTAATGAATTCAGCTGGACCAATGTGTCAGAATTGTCCTATCCCGAATCCATGTCGGATAAAATTTATAATGTGAGCTCTCTGCCTGCGGGCTTCCTGATCAACAGGGAGGGTGATATTGTGGCAAAGGATCTTTTCGGGAGAAACCTGGAAACCTGGCTGGACAACTTGCTATAAAGGAAAAATGGCTGAAAAGAATAAGATATATTTTGCATCAGACCTTCATCTGGGAATGTTTCCCCAGGAGAATAGCAGGCTTCGGGAAGCTTATTTTGTGGATTGGCTGGAGCAAATTCGACACGACGCAAAGGAGATCTGGCTGCTTGGTGATATCTTCGACTACTGGTTTGAATACTCCAAAGTGGTGCCCCGGGGTTTTGTCAGATTTTTAGGAAAGCTTGCCTCAATTGTGGATGAAGGAGTGGAGATTCACCTCTTCCCGGGGAATCATGATGTTTGGTATTTTTCTTACTTTCCTGAAGAGCTGGGTATTAGCATTCACCACGATACACTTGAAAAAACCTGGAACAACAAGAAATTTTTGCTGGGTCATGGCGACGGGCTTTTAAGATCGGACCGGGCTTACCGTTTATTGAAGGGCGTTTTCAAATCCCCGACCATGCAATGGTTGTACGCCCGGATTCACCCAAACGGCTCCACTTCCTTTGCTCAGTGGTGGTCCAGGAAAAGTCGCGCCAAACAAGGAGCCTATGTGCCTTTCCTGGGCACCGATAAGGAGCACCAGGTGATCTTTGCCAAAAAGATGCTGGAGACTCAACCCGGCATAAATTACTTCATCTTCGGACACCGTCACGTTCCCTTCCAGATCCAGTTATCTCCTTCGAGCCAGGTGGTTTGCCTGGGGGACTGGATCGGTAACTTCACCTATGCAGTCTTTGACGGGGAGGAGCTTCATCTGAAGAAATTCTTCCCGGACCGCGGTACCATCATCACCATTTAGTTTTTTCACCTGGTCAGGGATTTTATTCTTATTTATCCTTCGTCTGCAAATGATTCAACAAATGGAGACAGATCCTGGAGGAATACGATATCTCCGGGCACAAAAAAACCGCCCCGGAAATGGGAGCGGTTTTTCTATGAGAGTTTTATGCTCTTACTAGAAAATACTGAAGGCAACGGTAAGACCTGCCATAACAACAGAAACCATGGTCATCAGTTTGATCAGGATATTCAATGAAGGTCCTGAAGTATCCTTGAAAGGATCACCAACAGTATCACCAACCACTGCGGCTTTGTGAGCTTCGCTTCCTTTTCCACCGATAATTACCTTTTTCAATGTATTTCTTGGCATTATCCCAGGCACCTCCTGCATTGTTCAGCATCACAGCAAGGGTAAATCCGGTGGTCAGACCTCCAACCAGCAAACCAATCACACCGGCAACACCAAGAATCAGACCAATGGCAACGGGAACAGCAATGGCCAGCAGGGATGGCAGAAGCATCTCCTTCTGTGCTCCCTTGGTGGAAATCTCCACACACTTGGCATATTCAGGAGTGGCTTTACCCTCCATGATACCTGGAATTTCACGGAACTGTCTGCGAACCTCATCCACCATGGCACCTGCAGCACGACCCACAGCTTTCATGGTCATGGCACAGAATACAAAGGCCATCATGGCACCCAGGAAAATTCCACCCAGCAAAATGGGATTAAAAATAGAGAGGTCATATGCAGCAACAAAATCGTGAATGGTTGCAGTGCTTAGCTGAACGATGTTCAGTCCGTCGGCAGCAGCCGGAGCTTGATCCGTATAAAAAATGGTATCGCCAACCTGCTTGATACCTTCAACAGTTTTATCGGCCATTTTACCAAGCCAGAGCCTTACCTCTTCCATATAAGCAGCCATCAGTGCCATGGCAGTCAGTGCAGCTGAACCAATGGCAAAACCTTTACCGGTGGCAGCAGTTGTATTTCCAAGCATATCCAGGGCATCGGTACGTTCGCGAACTTCCGGGGGAAGTTCAGCCATTTCAGCATTTCCACCTGCGTTATCTGCAATGGGTCCAAATGCATCTGTAGCCAGGGTGATTCCCAGTGTGGAGAGCATCCCTACAGCGGCAAAGCCGATTCCATAAACACCTTTTGCAGAATTCAGTAAATCCACCGGCGAATCCAAAGGCAGCAATAATACCAATAACGATGGTTACAACCGGAATCCAGGTAGAATACATCCCAACTGCCATACCATCAATGATGGTGGTAGCAGGACCCTGCTGTGTTTGAGCTGCAATACCTTTTGTAGCTTTATATTCATCAGATGTAAAAAGTTCTGTTCCCTGTCCAATAACAACACCGGCAGTCAGACCGGCAACAACAGCACCAAAAATACCCCAGCTTACCCAGCCCAGAGAGGCCATGATGGCCATAGCAATCAGGATCAGAACAGAACTGCCTCCTGTACCAAGAAGCAAGGCATTCAGAAGGTTTTTCTGGGTGGCAGATTCTTTGGCCCTTACCATGAAGATACCGACAATGGAAAGAATAATACCAATTCCAGCAACAATCATGGGAGCCACAACAGCCATACCCTGTTCAGCACCGGACAGTCCGGGTAAAGCAGCACCAAGTGCAGCCGTAGCCAGGATGGAACCGGCAGTATGATTCATATAGGTCAGCACCCATACCGGCCACATCACCTACGTTATCACCCACGTTATCGGCAATGGTTGCAGGGTTACGCGGATCATCCTCAGGAATACCTGCTTCAACCTTACCAACCAGGTCAGCTCCCACATCGGCAGCTTTGGTATAAATTCCACCACCCACACGTGCAAATAGTGCCTGGGTGGATGCACCCATACCGAAAGTAAGCATCACGGCTGTAATTTCAATCAGTTTCTCATGTTCGGTGGTTCCCTCGTGAACAAAGGTCAGGCCCATCCAATGAAGACCATGCTCCATATGTTCGGGGGTGAAAATAAATTTATTCAGGACCCAGAACCAGCCGGTAATATCCAGCAGTGCAAAACCAACAACAACCAGACCCATCACTGCACCGCTACGGAAAGGCAACCTGCAATCCCTTGTTTAAAGATTGGGATGCGCCCTGGGCAGTTCTTGCAGAAGCAAAAGTTGCCGTTTTCATTCCCAGGAATCCACAGAGACCGGAAAAGAAACCACCGGTAAGAAAGGCCACCGGTACAAAGGGATTTTGAACCCCCAGGTAAGCCAGTACAATCAAGATAATCAACAGGACACCAAATACATATCCAACAACTCTGATACTGGCGTTTCAGATAGGCCATTGCACCTTCACGTACGTACTGGGCAATCTCTTTCATCCGGTCAGTTCCCTCTGAATTCTTCATCATGTTCTTGAAGAATAACCAGGCAAATACCAGCGCAACAACTGCAGCCAGAGGGAGTAACCAGAACAGTCGCAAAAATATTGTTCATAACTCTATATGTTTAAGGGTTTAATTTAAAATAAGAAGCAAAGATATAGAAAATGCTTTTAGAATGATGTTAAATTAATAACAATGCTGATGAATTGACATCCTATGGATTTGCTGTATATTTGTATCTAACTTAAATGGTTCATCATGAAAAGATTGATACTTCTTATGATAGCAGGTTCTTTTGCAGGAACCGCATTGTTCGGACAATGTGAGCCGGACCTTACGAATTGCAAGGATACTGATGAGCCCGGTCAGATCTGCCCACGCTACCTTCCCGACGCCCAGGTGAATGTCTCTTACAACGAAGTAATCACAGTGATCGCACCCGGAGAAGTCTCCTTCGGAAACTCAACTGTCTTTATCGATTACATAGTCATCGATAGCATCACCAACATTCCGGAAGGAATTACCTATGCCGCCAACGCTGAGAAATTTTATGCTGACTCGGCATATTGCGTTCAGATAAGCGGCATACCCCTTAAGGCCGGAATAGATACCCTGGCAATTTATATAACTCCTTACATATTTTATGGAAACACAACCATCCCAGCCCCTCAGGCTGTCAATGATACTTCTGTGGTTGTGACGGTCATTGAAGCTTCCGGAATTGATCCCGGCTTTTTTACTGAATTCCATTTGCTGCCCAACAAACCCAATCCATTTTCCGAAAAAACCACTGTTGGGTTTTTCACACCTTTCGACGACCGTGTCGAATTGCAGGTATACAATATTCTGGGAACTTTGGTACATGAGGAGAATGGGGGCTTCCCCCCGGGTGAGTATACTTTTGAATTTGACGGACACACTTTAGCCCCCGGAACCTATTTTTACCGGGTTACAAACCATGAGCTCTACCGCACCGGTAAATTGATCAAAACTAAAAGGTAAGTTTCATCTGAAGGGTAAGCTGACGAGGAGGTCCGATATCACCCGGGCGTCCCAGGTACTCCTTATTAAAAGCATTTTTCATAAGGGTGTTGATCCTGAACTTTGGGGAGATATTCCATCCAAGCCTCAGGTCAACCAGGAGGTATCCACCTGCCTGCGTCTCCCAGTATTCCGGGAATCCCGGCAGTATGGTGTTGCCCAGCAATGGATCGGTAAAGGCCTCATCCACATTTACCATGCGTGAATTGTATAAAATATTGATTCCTGCAAAAATTCCAAAAAGCTCTGCCTCCAGGTCGCTTTTCACCAGGTGATGCCGCCGATAATTAAGAACATAGGCCTCATCTGCGGTTCGCCCGAGAGAATCGAGCAGAATTGGATCTACAGGATCCATAATGGTGTACCCGGCCGATACGAAAATCCCAACGGGACCCAGGTGCCCCTGTCCATTAAGCGTAAATTCTGCACCAATGATCCTTGCAGTCTCAATATTCAGCGCTTTAAATCCAACATATTCAAAAGGGGGAAGCGTTGGATTTTCCGGGGGATAGTAACCGAAAGTATATTCAATCATGTCCCTGTATTGCGTCCAGAACAGGGCCAGGTCTGCAAAACCGCTCCACGATCCAAACAAAAATCCCTGTTTACCTCCAATTTCTGCACTCCAGCCATGTTCGGCATTCAGTTCCGGATTGGGGAAAATATTCAAACCTCCGGTTCTTGCTTCCACAAACTTTTCAGCCACAGACGGGAAACGGTAGCCCTGACCAAAGGAGGCCCTGAGAAAGGAGGCCTCAGCAAGCTGGTAATTAAGACCGGCACGAAACACAGGCAGGGCGAGGAAAACTTCCTGGTTCAGGGTGTTGACTTCCCATCTTATGCCTGCAGAGACCTTGAGTTGCTTCACAATATTTGCATCCAACTGGGTATATATTCCGCTGTTGGATCCCTCGTGATTATCAAAGAGTCCGGCCTTCACCGTGTTCTTCATAAAAGCAACACCACTGGTCCAGTAAATCTGCTCTCCAAATCTTTTCAGGTACCTGTACTCTCCATACCAGACCTTAGAAAAGGAGTTTTTTGTCTCATCAACCGTAGCATTACCCACACTGTATAACCTGGTCTTTAAGGAGTGTTTATCGCCCCCCGGTGTGAAATACTCCACATAGGGGTCTATATTATATCGGTTTCCTACGAGGGGGGCATAGGTGCCGGGATTCTGAAGGTAGGCACCGGAATCGGCATCCTGCCAGAGTATAAAATCAGCATGATCGGTGTACATGGCACTGCTTGAAATCCCCACCGACAAACCCTTTACTTTCTGGAAGCTGTAACGGAGGGCAAGATTACCCCTGATTCGTTGTTCATATTCTCCTTCCCTGTAGCCCTCATTATAAAAATAGTTTGCCCCCACAGACAAATCCAGGTTACCAATTTTTCTCAGATGGGAGAAAGATCCACCGCCATAAAAAGGTGTCCGATCTTTCCATACCAATTCTTTTCTGTGCGGTTTCAAATAGGCTCCTGAAAAAAGGGTTACTTCGGATTGAGGTTCATTCCCCGGGAAACGAGTTCTCAGGTTGATCACGCCGTTGAGGGCCGAGGAACCGTAGAGGACCGATGAGGCTCCTTTGATCACTTCAACCTGGTTCACATTCTCCACAGGAAGAAAACTCCATTTAATGTCTCCCGCATCTCCTGAAATCATTGGAAGGTCATCAACAAGCATCAATACCCGGCTGCCTACCCCATAACTGAAACCACTACCTCCCCTGATGCTGGGTTGACCGTTCAGAATACTGATTCCCGAAGTTTTCTCCAGGAGCACATCCAGGGATGTTATGTTTTGATTGGATAACTGGCGGGGATGCAGAATCTCGAGGGAGACAGTTACATCAGACAGCTTTTGTTCGAACTTTCCTGCACTAATCACAACTTCATCCAGCATCTTTCTGCTCACAGCCATCTCCACATCCAGGAGCAAAGTGTCTCCGCCATGGATGGTAATCTCCATGGAAAGCCTTTCGTAACCCACGTAGAAAAATTCAAGCAAGTGCTTCCCAGTGGAAAGAATGAAGGAAAACTCACCAAACTCCCCGGAACTGCTGCCTGATTGCCGATCGGCACTTATATTCGCAGCGATCAAGG
This sequence comes from uncultured Bacteroidota bacterium, assembly GCA_963716765.1. GTDB lineage: Bacteria > Bacteroidota > Bacteroidia > Bacteroidales. Next base: position 55,981 of record CAVQUO010000002.1, read on the forward strand.
GATCCCCTGTTGAAGCATCCCGCAATATTCCCTTGACTGTCCCGGTATTCTGTCCCCGGGCAGAGGCAAAAAAAAGTATTAATAGACAGAAGATTAGTGACCTCATTTAATTGGGATTCGAACTAATTCTTATATTTAGCCCACTAATTTAACTTTTTTTACGCTAACCATTTACACTATGCTGCTACACCAGGAGTTCGTCCGTAACGCAAAACGCTATTCGAAAAAGTTTGCCATCAAGGATAAAACCACAAAAAGTAATGTGACCTATGGCAGAGCACTTATAGCTGCCCTGATTCTTTCAAAGAAATTTAAAAAATATGATAAGGGCTACATTGGAATTATGATCCCCACCTCCGCAGGATGTGCGCTGGCCACAGTGGGAGCTCTGATGAGCGGCAGGGTACCGGTAATGATTAACTATTCCACAGGCGCAGAAAAAAATTCCAGGTTTGCACAGGAGAAATGCTCATTCAAAACGATCATTACTTCCAAAGCACTTTTGGATAAAATCTCTTGCCCCGTGATCGAAGGGATGGTCCTCATTGAGGATATCATGAAGAGTATCAGCACAGTGGATAAACTAAAAGCTGCCCTGCTTACAAAGCTTCCCGCCGGGATGATCCTGAACAGTATCCACAAGGGAGATGAGAATGACAATGCGGCCATTCTTTTTACAAGTGGCAGCGAAAAGGAGCCCAAGGTTGTTCAGTTAACGCATAAAAATTTGGCCTCAAATATTACCAGCTTCTGTGACTATATTGACATTCATGATACGGATATCATGCTGGCCAACCTGGTATTCTTTCATATCTTCGGATTAACAGTTAATCTTTGGGTCACTTTTGTAAAGGGGTTGACCATGCTTACCTATGCAAATCCCACAGAATTCCAGACCATCAGCAATATTGCCAGGGAGGAAAGACCAACCGTGATGGTAGGAACCCCCAGTTTCTTCTGGGGCTACCTTCAAAAATCGGAACCCGGTGATTTTAAAAGTGTACGCGTAATGGTAGCCGGGGCCGACAAGTGTCCCGATGCCCTGCGTGAAGGATATAAGAAAAAACATGGAGTCATCTTATTGGAGGGTTATGGGGCCACAGAAACTTCACCCGTTGTTTCTGTCAATTCCATAGAGTTCAACCGGCCCGGAAGTATAGGGAAAGTAATTCCCGGTGTTCAGGTGCGGATTGAACACCTGGATACCGGTGAAAACTGCAAAGCCTCTGAGGTGGGTAAGATTATGGTAAAGGGTGACCTGGTTATGAAAGGATATCTGAATGCGCCCGAGTTAAACGCTGAAGCCATTGTGGACGGCTGGTACAATACCGGAGACATGGGTTATCTGGATGCAGATGGCTATCTATGGCACTCGGGAAGGTTTAAGCGTTTTGTGAAGGTCGGTGGAGAGATGGTATCCCTGGTGAATGTTGAAAACGTAATGGAAAAATACCTGCCTGAAGGTGTATCCTGCTGCATCGTTGAGATTCCCGACGAGATCAAAGGATCAACCATTGTGGCTGCGGTCACCGAAGAAATTAATAAGGTCGCCATCCTCAGAAAAATGGGAGCAGAGCTGCCAAATATTGCCCTGCCCCGTCAATTCTTCTTTATAAAAGAGTTACCCATGATGAGCACGGGGAAAATTGATTTCCGCTCCGTATCCAATCTTGTCAACGAAATTGTTGCAAACAAGGATTGTGAGTGATGGATCATTTTGAATTTGTGGTTGCCATTCTCTGGTCAGTGATTGGCTTTGCTGCCTATTATTTCCTGGCACATAAAAAGTCATCCTCAGGAACAGTGAGGGAAGTGCTAACTCAGCGTTCCTGGGGAGTTCTCTTCCTGGGTTTTGCCTCACTATTGATCATTCTTCTGGTTTGGAAGGCAAGCCCTGTAAGCTACGGCCTGGGATTCTCCTTCCTGTCGCCTCCACCCTGGTGGACTTTTTTACTCATCCCGGTGATTCCTATTGCAAGCTATTTCCAGACAGCCTCCCCCTCAAACCTGGCCCTCTATCCCCAGATCAGGATAAAAAATTGGAGCGGCCAGATTGTGGCATTAAGTGCAGGCAGTTGGATTGCCTTCCTGGTGGCCTACGAGTTCTTTTTCAGAGGATTTCTTCTATTTGCTTCATTGACAGTGCTGGATCCCTGGCCGGCCATCGCTCTGAACTGTTCATTATATGGATTTGCACATTTCTATAAGGGTCCTGGCGAGACCTTTGGAGCCATTTTAGCGGGGGTAGTATTTTGTTATCTCACCCTTCAAACGGGAAACATCTGGAGTGCCGTGGCCCTTCATTCGGTAGTAGCCCTTTCCAATGAGTGGTTTTCACTCAGGGCACAACCTAAGATGCAAGTGCTCAGAAAATAATCATGGGAGAACGGATCTTTGTCAGCGGTGCTACCGGCTTTATCGGCTCCAGGCTGGTGGAGAGACTCCTCGGGGGCGGCTCAGTCGTTCATGCTTTTTACCGTTCAGAAACAAAAGCTGATCTCATCCGCCGGAAAGGGGTAATCCTCTTCAAGGGAGATATCCTGGATGAGGCATCAGTACTTTCAGCCATGAAGGGCTGTGATGAGGCCTATCATGTGGCGGCCTTCGCAGGAGTTTGGTCAAAGGACCCTGGCCTTATTTACAGGCAAAACGTAGATGGAGCCCTGAACGTGGTAAAGGCTGCAGCAAGCTGTGGGGTAAAAAGAGTACTGATCACATCCACAGCTGGCATTCTGGGCCCCTCAGAGGATGAGGCAGTGAATGAAGAGAGCCCTCCACCATCCTCCTTCTTTACTGATTATGAAGCCTCAAAATCGATCATGGAAAAAAGACTTGGTGAACTGAGCAATCCAGGTCCAGAGGTGGTAATTGTCAACCCGACCAGGGTATATGGACCGGGGGTGCTCAGCGAATCCAACGGCGTAAGCCGAATGATTGAAAAGTACCTGGATGGCAAATGGAAACTTATTCCTGGGGACGGAAACAGCTCCGGCAATTATGTGTTTGTCGAGGATGTGGTCAGTGGGCACCTGCTGGCCATGAAGAAGGGCTTACATGGAGAACGCTACGTGCTCGGAGGAGAAAATATCACCTATAATCAGCTCTTTGACCTTACCCGTGAAGCAAGCGGAGTAAACTTCCGCCTGTTCCACATCCCCTTATGGCTGATGCTCACAATAGCCAGGCTGATGAAGCTGTGGACCAGACTAACAGGAATGACTCCACTGATTTTACCGGGATTGGTAAAAAAATTTAATCACAACTGGATCGTATCTTCCGAGAAAGCAATCAAAGAACTGGGATACAATCCGATAAATGCCCGGGAGGGAATCACAAATACTGTAAAATGGTTAGAGGAGCTTCAGGCTTGAGGCTCATACATTTTTTTGGCTTTCCCTCGTCCGCTTTTCAGGACCCACCAGACCATCCATGGAGATACCCTCAACATAATATTTAAAAACTTTCCAAGGGGCGACATTACAATCTTTCGCTTTTTCTTCTCTATCGCCCTGATAATAGATTGGGCAGCTGAACTTGGAGCTTGTAGAAGCGCAGGGTTCCTCTCCCCGGTTTTCTGCTTTGATCCGTCCGGCCCTATCAACCATTTCTCAGCATGATTTTTCAGAAAACCAGCATAGACAATTCCCACATGCACTCCTGTTCCTTGCATTTCTAATTGCAGAGATTGGGCAATGGCAGTAAGGGCCATCTTTGATCCACAATATAGGGAAGAGTATGGGAGTCCGACCATCCCTGCCAGGCTGGAAATAAAAACAATGCTCCCTTTGGACTCCTGGACATAAGGAAGTGCAAAACGTGTGATATAGATGGTCCCAAGGGTATTAATGTCGAATATCATCTTGAAGGTTTCAGGAGCAGTATCAGCAAAAGTCCCCCCACTTCCCAATCCTGCATTGCTGATCAGGATATCGAGCTTACCAAAGGTTTCAATACAGTGTTCGACGATCTTCCTGCAGTCGTCCGGCGCGCTTACATCTCCGGAAATAAAGGAAACCGGAAACCCCAGCGCCTTAAATTCTCTGAACGTTGCTTCGAGTATGCCAGAATCCCTGCCATTCAGAACAACAAAGGCACCCTTGTAACATAATTCCAGGGCAAGCGCTTTTCCTAAGCCTGAACTTGATCCGGTGACAAGTGCCACCTTGTTCTCAATCTTGTTCATGGATTTAAAGCTAATCATATTGGTAAATAAAAAAGCTGTATTTTAGTATAACCTTGAATATAACTTAAATATGAAAATAAACTTATCTCCTCTGCCAGGCATCCTGTTTATGACTTTTTTTCTGTCACAATGTAGTGTTAAACCAGAATATCCCACAACAGGTTCGTTGAACAGACTTTCTCCCGAAATGGACGGAATCATTGCACCGGGGACCCTTCCTGAAATTCTGGCTGATGGATTTGACTGGTCTGAAGGCCCCCTCTGGCTGCCCGAACAAAAGGTGCTAATTTTCTCTGATGTCCCCGAAAATACCATCTTTCAGTGGAGTGAAGATGAGGGAGTGCGCTTATACCTTAAGCCTTCAGGTTACACGGATGATATTCCCCGGGGAGGAGAGACCGGGTCAAATGGTTTGTTGCTGGACCCAGACGGGAAGCTGGTCCTTTGCCAGCATGGCGACAGGCGGATGGCCCGAATGAATAGTTCAACAGCTTTGCCTGAAGCCAGTTTTACAACACTCGCAGACAACTGGGATGGGAAAAAATTTAACTCTCCGAATGATGCCGTTTTCAACAAAGCGGGAGACCTCTTTTTTACTGACCCCGCCTACGGGATGGAATTTCGTTATGATGACCCTAAGCGGGAAATGGACTTCACAGGGGTTTTTTGGCTTCACCAGGAAGGTGAAGTAAGCCTTGTGACAGATCAGCTTTCTGCTCCAAATGGTATTGGTTTGTCGCCCGATGAAAAGCACCTTTACGTTGCCAATTCAGGAAAATCTTCGGGACTCATATGGGAGGTTTTCGACCGTGCTCCCGACGGATCCTATACCAATGAAAGGCTTTTCTATGACGCAGGACCAGCTGGAGATAGCTTAAAAGGGGCACCTGACGGGCTCACAGTGCGCAGCGACGGAATCATCTTTGCAACGGGACCGGGAGGAGTGTGGATCTTCGAACCCGATGGAACACATCTTGGTATTGTCAGAACAGGTCAGGCCACTTCCAACTGTACCCTGGATGCCAGGGAGGATTACCTTTATATGACCGCAGATAACTTTTTGATGCGGATCAAGCTGCTGAAGTAAGATCCTTGCTAAACGCTGGGGAGCACCCAGGGCTGCCGGTACTTGGGAGCCAGGTAAGCATTGGCTTCAGGATCGTTAATAAAGCTGGTATTGGCTGCATCCCAATATAGTCTTCTTCCGGTTTTGTAGGCCACATTTCCCAAATGACAGGTTCGGGCCACTCCGGCAGCGATTTCGACGGGACAGTTAAGTTTAGCCCCATTCTTGATGCCGTCGATAAAATTAGCCATGTGGTTCTCCAATCCTTTACCATCACCCTTGATCAGGTCAACCCGTTCGAGGGTAGGATGACCACCTTTGGGTTCGGGAATTACCTCCCACCCTCCCCTGTCAACCACGAGGGTTCCTTCATTTCCTACAAATCCTACACCATGAGACCTGCCGTAGTAGCCGCCGTCAATCCCAATCCCATGATCCCAAAGCAAGGTAAAGCCATCAAATTCGAATATCGCCTGCTGCGTATCGGGTGTTTCGCAGGCATCGTCGGGATAGGCAAATTTGCCCCCCATGGACATTACTGATTTGGGAGCATATTGTTGCATGCCGTAAAGTGCATAATCCATGATGTGAACCCCCCAGTCGGTCATCATTCCTCCCGCATAGTCCCAGAACCATCGAAAGGTAAAATGGAACCTGTTCTTGTTGAAAGCCCTGTCGGGTGCCGGCCCAAGCCAGAAATTATAATCAACCCCTTCGGGCACCGGCGAGTCGGCTACCACTGGAACCGAACCCATCCAACCCTGGTAAGACCAGGCCCTGACCGTACGAATTTTACCCAGTTTTCCCGAGTGAACATAGGCGATGGCATCTTGCCAGTGTTGGTCGCTTCGCTGCCACTGTCCGATCTGTACCACATTTCCGTATCTCTTCGCAGCACGCTCCATGATGTTACACTCTTCGATGGAGTTGGCAAGTGGTTTTTCACAATAAATGCTGTATCCTTCCTGCAGGGCATTTACAAAGGGGATGGTGTGCCAGTGATCGGGTGTGCCGATGATGATCACATCCAGTCCTTTATGCTCGAGCATTTTCCTGAAATCACTATAACCTTTTGGTTTTTTTCCCTGAATCTTTTCCACATCGGCCATTCTCTCCTGCAGCACATTTGCATCCACATCACACAGGGCTGCGCATTCGGTATTGGGTTGCTTAAGGAAGGCCTTCAGATCAGCAAACCCCATGCCCTTTACACCAATCACCCCGCACACCAATTTCTCATTGGCGCCGAGGATGCCGGCTCTAAGGGTCGGGAAGGTTGATGAAATTCCGAGTACTGCTGTTGCGGCTGCTGTCTGCCTGATAAAATTCCTTCTGGTGCTTGTCATGGTAGATTGAATAATGATTTTTACTGTCATAAGATAATACAAACATTCTTACCTTAGGATACTTTTTCTGGAGTTACCATGAAAAAATCAAGTCAGAAAATCACCGGTATATTGATGGCAGGTGGGATGAGCAGTCGAATGGGCCGCGAAAAGGGGACCCTGATGATCGATGGCCGCATGATGTATAAATACCCACTGGAAGCACTAGAGGCCGTCTGTAACGAAATCCTTATTTCGAGCTGCACACCACTTCCGGGGAGTCTCTCTTACCCCTACGTTTGCGATGAAGTCAGTGGAATCGGCCCCATGGCGGGGATACATGCCTGCCTGAAACGCTCCTCCAACGACCTGAACCTGGTAATCTCATATGATCTGCCCCTGATCAATGCTGGCTTACTAAGCTATTTGCTTGAAAAAAGTGAAGCATGGGAGATGGTGGTACCCGCCATAAAAAAGGGCAGGCCGGAACCACTGTGTGCACTTTACAGAAAAAGTATGAGTGCTCTCTTTGGAGCCATGATTGAAGAAAAAAAATATGCGGTGCATAAGGCCATAGCTCGGTCTCGCTCCCTGGTCCTTGACATTCAGCCAGATCTGCCCTTTTACCACCCAAACCTTTTCCTGAATATTAACCGAACAGAAGACCTGGAAAGCCTGCCCGGGAACGATGGACGAAAAGCGGGGATGTAGCTCAGATGCTTTCAAACACATCTGAAATAGCAGTTTATCACAATTCTAAATAGAACTTAGTAGCCTCTTATCCTGGCACTTATAAAATATTGATATATCTAGATATATATGTTTTTTGTGGAATTTAATTTACTTTTGGCGATCCAAAATTACTACTTCCATTTTTTTTAAAACAAAGTATAAATGGCTAACAGAAGGGATTTTATCAAGATATCCGGATTGGGCCTCGGGGGACTGGCAGTCAGTGCTTCCGGATTAGGGGTATACAGGAACCTTAGTACATCTCCTCCGCTAGGAGAAGAGATGAAAATTGATATTACCAGAACCCCGACAATTTGTGAGATCTGCTTCTGGAAATGTGCCGGTTGGGTGTATAAAAATGAAGAGGGCAAAATCTGGAAAATTGTTGGCAACGACGAGGATCAGCACAGCAATGGTCGCTTCTGTCCCAGGGGAACCGGTGGCCCCGGAATGTATTATGATGAGGACAGGCTGAAAACGCCAAAGATCAGAACCGAAGAGCGGGGGAAGCAGGTTTTTAGAGATGTAAGCTGGGACGAAGCATTCGATTACATTGCCGCAAAGATGAAAGGCATTGCCGAAGAGCACGGCCCCGAGTGTATGGCCCTGCTGACCCACGGATCTGGCGGGAAATATTTTGGTACCCTTTTGAAGGCCTATGGATCCAACAATATTGCTGCCCCTTCTTATGCTCAGTGCCGTGGTCCCCGGGAGGTCGCTTATCACACTACTTTTGGTGAAGGTGTGGGAAGTCCCGAAAGAACCGATATCCGTGATACCAGGTGTCTTGTGCTGATTGGTTCTCACATCGGTGAGAATATGCATAACGGACAGGTGCAGGAAATGTCGGATGCCATTGATAAAGGGGCCGCCATCATCACCGTTGACCCCGTTACAGCATCGCTGCCAGTAAATCAAAATACTGGCTACCCATCAAACCAGCCACCGATCTGGCCCTTCTGCTCGCCTGGATCCATGTAATTATTGAAGAAGGTTGGTACGATAAAGAGTATGTTGAAAAATACACCTACGGATTCGATCAGCTGAAAGCTCATGTAAAGCAAATGACTCCTGAATGGGCCTATGGGATCACCACCCTGAAGCCAGAACTGATACGCGAATCGGCCAGGGAAATGGCCAATGCCGCTCCATCAGTAATCATACATCCCGGACGTCATGTCACCTGGTACGGTGATGATACCCAGCGAAGCCGGGCCATGGCCATCCTCAATGCATTGCTTGGTTCATGGGGAAGAAGAGGAGGATTTTATAATCCGGAAACCACGGCGGTCCCCGATTGGCCCCATCCCGAATTCCCGGAGCCAAAACGCACCTGGAGAGATGCCTATCCCGGGAAATATAACCTGGCCTATGAAACCATTGCATCAGGTATTTGTGATGCAACCATCCCGGATGTAAACAGGGGATGCAATTTCAAAGGGTGGATTGTCAACGGCACCAATCTGATTAAAACAATTCCTGATTCTGCGAAAGTCCTGGAAGCCATCCAGCACCTGGAGCTCCTGGTTGTGATTGACACCATGCCCATGGACATTACCGGATGGGCTGATGTGGTGCTGCCCGAGTGCACCTACCTGGAGCGATACGATACCATCAGGGATTCTCCCCACCGGAAACCGGCCATCGCATTGCGGATGCCTGCTGCAGAACCAATGTATAATACCAAACCTGCCTACTGGATGGCCAAAGAACTGGCCAAAAAGATGGACCTGGAAGATTACTTCAGCTGGAACTCATTCGAGGAGATGCTCGACTGGCAATTCAAACAGGTAGGTACCTCTCTTGAAGAAATGCAGCGCATCGGAGTCAAAACATTCGAACGCTCCTATGATGACCTCTACTTCTCTCCGGGAGAGGAGCACGAGTTTTTCACCAATACAGGAAAAATAGAACTTTACAGCACGGCACTTGCAGCCGAAGGTTTTGACCCCTTACCAAAATATACTCCCCACGAGGAACCCCCGGCCGGATTCTATCGGCTTAGCTACGGACGTGCTCCCATGCATACTTTTGGACGGACAGCGAACAATGCCCTGCTGACGGACCTGATGGAAGAAAATTCGGCATGGATCAATCCTAAAGTGGCCGGCGAATGGGGTATAAAGAATGGACAGTACATCTGGCTGGAGAACCAGGATGGTGTACGCTCCTCCTTCCCAATCAGGGCCAGGGTAACTGAAAGGGTTCGCTGGGATACGGTTTATATGGTCCATGGATTTGGCCATACCAATAAGAATTTGTCGAGAGCATACGGAAAAGGCGCCAGCGATTCGGAGTTGATCACCAAGGTCCTTGTGGACCCGATCATGGGAGGAACAGGAATGAGGGGCAATTTTGTCACCTTTAAGTTTGAATCTAATAGAGAGGAGGTCGCATCATGAGATATGCAATGGCCATAGATACCAAGAAATGTGTGGGCTGCAGCGATTGTGTAGTGGCCTGTCAGACCGAAAACAAGGTCCCCATAGGATATTGTCGCGACTGGGTGGTGGAGATTACAGATGGCACCTATCCACAACTGGAGATAGAATTAAGGTCGGAACGCTGTAACCAATGCAATAACTCTCCCTGCGTACGTTGCTGTCCCACAGGGGCAAGTCATTATGCCGAAGGTGGGATTGTTCTGGTCACCCATCATAAATGCATCGGCTGCGGTGCATGTATTACTTCCTGTCCATACGATGCCCGGTATTCACATCCTGAAGGTTACGTGGATAAATGTACTTTTTGTATACACAGGATCAAGAAGGGCCTTCAACCCGCCTGTGTGTCTGCCTGTCCTACCAAATGCATGTATTTTGGAGATCTTGATGATCAAAACAGTCCGGTTTCCGAAATCCTGAAAGTTAGAAAATATAAAACCCTGATTCCTGAGGCAGGGACTGATCCCCAACTTTATTTCCTTATCTAGCTTACCATGAGAGAAGAAATCATCGTCAGCGGACGTAACAATTACCTGATCGACCCGCACCTGCACATCTGGCACTGGCAAATCCCGCTCTATCTTTTTCTCGGCGGGATGGCAGCAGGAATTTTGTTTTTTGCAGCATTTTTTACCCTCATGGGTAAAGAGGACAAATACCGGGCAGCTGTAAAAATTGCCCCCCACATTGTACCCCTCCTTCTAATCATTGGTTTGATGGCCCTTTTGCTTGACCTGAAACACAAACTGTATTTCTGGAGGCTCTATACCACTATCAGACTTGAATCCCCCATGTCATGGGGTGCCTGGGTCCTGATGCTGGTTACCCCTTTATCATTTGTCTGGTCCGCCATTCATATCAAGGAGATATTTCCCAGGTGGGATTGGAAATTTAAGATTTTAGAGGAAATTGAAGCCTTTCTCTCCAAACAGAAGAAGGCCATTGCCTGGGTAATGGGTCTCTCTTCCATCATCCTTGGTGTTTATACGGGCATCCTGTTTTCAGCCTTTAATGCCCGACCCCTTTGGAATACCTCCATTTTGGGGCCCCTTTTCCTGGCTTCAGGTCTCTCGGCAGGAGCTGCAGTGATCATGCTATTTTCAAAAAAACATAAGGAAAGATCGATGTTTGCCAAAATTGACATTGGTATCATCGTCGTGGAGCTATTCCTGATTATACACATGTTTATGGGATTCCTGGCAAGTACCCAGGTGCAGATCAATGCTGCTGAACTTTTCCTCGGAGGCCCCTGGACAGCACCCTTCTGGATTTTTGTGGTCATTCTGGGGATGATCGTGCCAGTCATTCTGGAGGTCCTCGAACTGAAAAAATTTAAAATTCCGGTTGTGATACCGGCCGGACTTGTATTATTTGGAAGCCTGATGCTCAGGTTCCTGATTGCATACGCGGGTCAGGAAAGCCGATGGCTTTATTAGTCGAAAGTCGTAAAGTCGTAAAGTCGTAAAGTCGAAAGTCGTAAAGTCGTAAAGTCGTAAAGTCGAAAGTCGTAAAGTCGAAAGTCGTAAAGTCGTAAAGTCGTAAAGTCGTAAAGTCGTAAAGTCTGTAAAGAGAAAAATATTTTAACCCAACAATATAAATATCATTATAATGAGTGAATCGATCAAACCTATCAAAAAGACCAAATACATCAATCCCTATCTGGGCGGTGTATTGTTAGGCCTGGTGCTGATTGCAGCCAATTTTGTAGCAGGAAGGGGCCTGGGAGCCAGTGGTGCGGCTAAAAGTATGTTAGTCGCTGCTGTCAATACGGTAACACCCGGTCATGCCGAAAGTGCACCCTTCTATGCGGAGTATAACGCATCACATCCTGAAGGACCCATGAAATCGTGGCTGGTATTCCAGATGCTGGGGGTGATAGTTGGAGCTTTCCTTTCAGGAGCAATTTTTAAACGTCTGAAATTCAAGGTGGAACATTCCCCAAAAATTACTTCCAAAAGAAGAATCATTTTCGCTGTGATCGGTGGAATTCTATTTGGATTTGGCTCGCAGCTGGGCAGGGGATGCACCAGCGGATCTGCCCTGAGTGGAATGGGAATACTCTCTTTGGGAGGATTCATCTCCATGGCATTTATATTCGGAACCGCCTTTGCCCTGGCCTGGTTCTTTAGAAAAAACTGGATTTAATCTTATAATATTTGCATCATGGGACCATTAATTGTCAACGATATTATCACACAGAATACCAACTTCTTCCTCGCCTTTCTGATCGGAATTGGCTTCGGTTTTGTTCTTGAAAGCAGCGGATTCTCCTCCAGCCGCAAACTGGCTGGCGTTTTTTATGGCTACGACACTGTAGTTTTAAAAGTCTTTTTTACAGCGGCCATTGTGGCCATGGTAGGCTTGCTCTTCATGAGTTTGTTTAACTGGATTGATCTGGACATGGTTTATGTCAATCCCACCTACCTCTGGTCCACCATCATTGGCGGAGTGATCATGGGTGCTGGTTTTATTACAGGTGGATTTTGTCCGGGAACCAGCTTTTGTGCAGCTGCCATAGGAAAAATCGACGCCCTCTTTTTTATTGGAGGGATTTTCCTTGGCGTCTTCATCTTTGCAGAGGTATATCCTCTCATTGAAGACTTTTACAATGGATCATTCAGGGGTTCACCCACTCTTCCCCAGGCTCTTGGATTTAAGGATGGCGTGGTGGTCCTGGGCATCATTCTCGTTGCACTGGGAATGTTCTGGGTCGGTGAATGGGCCGAAAAGAAATTCCCCCGCGAAGAGTATTAGAATACACTAAACCAAAAGCGATTTTAATTGTTTATATACTGAATAATAGCACCTTAAAAAATGAAAAAAATAAATCCAAGAGTTCTTTTAGCCATGTTCATCATTCCCCTGGGAATGATCCTGGCATTTGTACCCGCCAACACTACCCATCCTTACAAACTCTCGCCAAAGGATCTTCTGGAATATGTTAATAGTGGGATGCAATACTTCACCCCTGATGAGGTAGCTGACATGATCGTGAACAAGGACCCCTCACTGGTGCTGATAGATGTCAGGGCAGAAACCGAATATGAAAAATATCACCTCCCGGGGGCCTTAAACATTCCTCTATCCTCACTACTTGATGATGAGTGGAAAGACTACCTGCACCAGGACCTGAGGTACAATGTGTTTTACTCAAACGGAACCGTCAATGCTAACCAGGCCTGGATGCTTACCAAACAGCTCGGATACCAGAATAACTATGTATTGCAGGGAGGCCTTAACTACTGGGTAGAAACGATCATGAATCCCACAGTCCCAGCCTCCACCAGTCCCAATGAGGATATTGCCAAATACGATTTCCGTATGGGCGCCAGTCAGGCCCTTGGCGGAGGTAGCGTAATGGAATCCTCCAGCCAGGTGGCTCCTGAACTTCCTAAGATTGCTCCCAGGCCTACTAAAAAGAAGGCCCAGGGAGGTTGTTAAAAGTTCAGCCTGATTACCCCTGCGGGGATGATTCCAATTTGTGAGACCTGTTCGATCTGATCAGTTTCCGGATTATATTCCTTAAAAAAGGGATTCAGGTGATTGGTCACGTTCTGAATATCTGCTGCAAAGGTTAATGTGGCAGCCCGGAGGTTCCACTTGTATGCAACTCTGAGATCGATCCGAAAATAATCCTGATCTCTCGATTCGTATGCCCTGGTGTAATCCCGAACCGTTTTTCCGGCTTTCCTGGAGGCCTCCAGGTCTATGGGGATGGTTCTTAATCCACCTGCCCAGCTGATCCGCCCATCCACTGTTAGTGCATCCTGCCGCCCGATTTTCCATTCATAGCCTCCAAGCAGGTTTACAATAAAATTCCCGTTAAAGACTGTGTTTCGGACCTGACCATCGCTGGCCCTGTACTTACTGTCGAAAAGTGAAATAGTAGCCAGATAATAAAAGTGATTGGAGAAAAACCGCTCCATGGTAAGTTCCAATCCCATATTCCACCCATCACCCTGGTTCTCAAGTGAATCGTTTACCGAGCTGGTAAAGCTACCCCCATAGTTAATCATGGAGAAGTGGGAAGGAAAGGTATTTACTGGAACATCAAACAGCTTCTGAAAATAGAATTCTGATTTCAGGCGGTGCTTTGAATCAAACAGTACCTGGTAGCCCAGCACTGCCTGGTGACTACGGGTAAAACCCAGGTGTTTATTGGTCTGTGCATACTCAAGATTAGCAGTATCAACGAGGGTTTCTGAAAAATAGACCGTCCTGGGTTGAGCCTGGCTATGTAATCCATAACCCAGGCTGATCTCCTGCCTTTCTCTGAACTTCCAGCTCATACTCACCCTGGGCTCAAGGGCCAGGTCCCTGTTCAGGGAAATCTGCTGGTAATGGAGGCCTGCCACCAATTGAAGCTGTTCAGTAAATTTATGCTTCCAATCAATGAAGCTCTGAAGCATCATCAAATTTCCAGCCGTATTGGCCGTTTGGAAGAAAAGGTTCCATCCGGGAACATACACACTATCCACATAGTTTGCTCTGATGAAAGAGATCTCCACTCCTCCCACCAGGTGGTCACGACTACTTAAGCGTCGACGGATGTCACTTTGAAAAGTGACCTTCTGCTCAGAAAAGTTCTGACCATACTGATCGGTAAGCACACCGTCCACGCTTGTAGAATCAACTCCGAAATTACGAATTCCACTCCATGAAAGAATGGTTCGAAGCCTGGTTTTTTCATTAAAATAGTAACGGTGGGAAATCCCAAAGGCACCTGTCCAGGCATTGGAACGAAAATAGTCGTAAGTGGTTCCATCGACTTCCTCGGAGCCAATATGATTAATTCCTCCCAATCCGAAAATCGTAAGACGACCTTTTTCGCTCAGGGGAATATCAAGCTTAAAGGTGAGGTCCTGGTAGTAAGGAACTGCAGGTACACCCAGGTTCATTCCAAGTGCTTCGAAAAAAGCCAGGGACGAATACCTGTAGGAGAAGAGGTAAGATGCATTGGATTTTTTTGAAAATGGTCCTTCAGCACCAAATTCAAAACCGTTAAACCCAAGCTGGGCAGTATACTCCCTATCCTGACCGTTACCACTGCGAAGGTTCAGATCAAAGACCCCTGAGGTGGCATTCCCATACTGGGAGGGAAAGGCCCCTGAATAAAAATCAGAGTTGGCCAGCATATTGTTGTTGATCATACTGATGGGCCCTCCCGTGGAGCCGATGGAGCCAAAATGGTTTGGATTGTAGATACTGATGCCTTCCATCCTCCAAAGAAGTCCTGCGGGAGAGTTCCCCCGAATAATGATGTCGTTGGATTGATCGGCCGGGCTCTGCACTCCGGCAAAGTTTGCCACCAGCCGGGCAGGATCACCCCAGCTACCTGCATAACGCTCTGCCTCTTCCATATTGAAAGAGCGTGCACTTACAAGTGCCATCTCATTCAGGGCCTGACCCTTATTTAAATGAGCCCGGACCTCGGCCTCCTCCCCCATGATGGCACTCTCTTCCATTTCAATATTTACAGTGAAAGCTTTGCCTGCTGTCACATCCAGGCCCTGCCTTAAAACCGACTGGTAGCCCAGATAATCGATCCTGATTCCGCGCCTTCCCACCGGTACTCCCTGCAGATGAAAATAACCCTGCTTATCGGTAATGGTTCCCAACAATGGCTCATGATCAAGCAGCAATATAGTGGCCCCAATGAGTGGGACGCCTGTATTCTTATCGATCACCATTCCGCGAATGCTCTGGGTGCTTTGTGCCAAAAGTCCGGTGCCTCCGCCTATGATGAATGCAAGATATATGATGATTATTGCAGCCCGAAATTTCATTTCAGACCGAAGTTAAACAATCTTAAATTAATAAGATATCAGAATCCATATGCGCCCACCTGATTGAGCCCGCCCTTTCACAGTGAGGCTTACCTGAAATTCCACCGATTTTGTGCCGATTCAGACATATGGGACGGGCTTTTTCTAATATCTTTAGCGACATGGCGAAAAAGCATGCAATCATTATCGGTTCGGGTATCGGGGGAATAACTACGGCAGCCAACCTGGCGAAACGGGGGTATCAGGTGACCATCTTCGAGAAAAATGCTTTCCCGGGAGGAAGGTGCGGGAGCTATGAGAAAGACGGACACCGTTTTGATATTGGAGCCACTTTTCTAATGATGCCGGGGATTTACCAGGAAGCATTTGCTTCGCTTGGAAGGGATATGTTCAGGGAGATGGAACTAAACCGGGTGGATCCCATTTATAAAGTGAAGTTCAGGAATCAGAAGCAGGTTCTTTTCAGCTCCGATATGGCATATATGCAGAAGCAATTTGAAGACCTGGAAAAGGGAAGCTACAATCGTTTCCTGAAACTGATGTCCAGGGGTTTTCATATCTACAACAGGTCCATGAGCATGATCAGCAGGAATTATTTCAGTCCCTTTGATATTTCCCTCTTAAAATATCCCTTCCTGCTTTTTAAGTACAAGGCATTTCACAATCATTACCGATATATCAGCAGCTACTTCCGCTCAGATGAACTCCGGGCTCTTTTCACTTTTCAGAACCTCTACCTGGGGCAGAATCCTTTCTCTTCATCAGGCATGTATACCTTCCTTCCTTTCATGGAGCTCTCCGATGGGGTTTATTTTCCAAAAGGGGGAATGCACCAGGTGGCGGAAAGCCTTTTATCCATCGCTGTAGAGCAGGGGGCCAGACTTGAATTAAACTCCCCGGTAAAAAGGATAGAGGTTGAGGGTAAAAGGGCCAGGGGAGTCACCCTGAACGACGGTTCCTTCCATGCAGCCGACCTTGTGGTCGCCAATGCAGATTTACCCTACGTATACAAGGAACTGCTTCCAGCAGGGAGAATAAGCAAAGGGATGGACCGGAAAAAGTATTCCTGCGCGGCCATTGTTTTTCACTGGGGAGTGGACAAGGTTTACCCGCAGCTGGTACAGCATAATGTATTTGTATCCGACAAACACAGGGAAAGCTGTAAAACGATTTTTAAGGAAAATGGATTTTCGGATGAACCCTCCATTTATGTTCATTCACCGGTCCGTTCCGACAAAAGCGCAGCTCCTGATATGCAGGATTCCATTACAGCGATTGTCCATACCGGGAACCTGGAAGAGAACCGGGACTACGACTGGAAGGAAATCATTGACCAGGCCCGGTCGGCCATTTTGAAGCGCTTTGCTGAGGAAGGAATGGATGATTTTGAACAACATGTGAAGTTCGAACTCTGCTTTACACCGCAGACCTGGAAAAAGGAGTTCAATCTTACCCGTGGGGGAACCTTTGGAAGCCTGGCCCACAACCTTTTCCAGATGGGCTTCCTGAGACCGGCAAATTATCACAGGAAGTACAGGAACCTTTTCTTTTCAGGGGGTAGTACGCAACCGGGCAGTGGTATGCCTTTATCCATTCTCTCAGCCAGACTTGTAACCGAACGAATTGACAGAACTTATGGAAATCCAAACTGATTATATGAAGAAAGAGATCGAAGCACTGATCGAGGGCATTGATTTCGACCATATAGAGAAGCATCCCAACATCCTGATTGCTGCCAGGTTCTGGGACGACAGGAGGTATCACGCAGCCAGGGTATGTTATAAATTCATGCGGATGATCGACGACTATATCGACAACCGCAAAGCCACTGGCAAAGAGATATCATGCCTGGAAAGAGAAGAGCTCAGTACAAAAGTTCACCACTGGATCGAATGCCTGGATGGATCGGCGGGAGATGATCCCTTTTACGAGGAATTGTCTAAGACCATTGCCACTTTCAGGATCCCCCTGAAGCTTTTTCACAATTTCGCGAAATCCATGCTCTATGATATAGACAATGATGCCTTCCCAACATTGGAAAGTTTCCTGGAGTATTCCGATGGAGCTTCCGTGGCACCCGCTTCCATTTTTGTGCATTTGTGCTGCCTGGAGGAAAAGAACGGTCTCTACGTGGTTCCTGCTTATGATCCCATAGAGCTGGCGAAACCCTGTGCAATATTCTCTTACCTGGTACATATCATACGCGACTTCCAGGAGGACCAGTTGAACAATCTGAACTATTTTGCTGAGGATATCCTGGAAAAGCATGGGATCACCTTCGCGGAACTGAAAGAGATTGCCCTGGGGAATCCGATCCCTGAAACATTTCAGGAAGGTGGTGGCCGAATACCGTGACCACGCTCTTTATTATGGACTTCAGACAATGGAAGTGCTTGAAAAACTTCAAAATGAATTGAGCGGCCGCTATTTACTCAGCCTCCACATCATTTATAACTTGTACAAAATGGTTTTTGAGAAAATTGATGTGGCTCAGGGAACATTTACAAAAGAGGAATTAAATCCCACAGCTCTTGAAATCAAAGAAAAGGTAATGGAGGTGGCCAGGGCATTTTATGAATAAGCTCTTTTGACCGGGTTTAAGCAAATTAGCTTAAAAGGATTTCCGGATCGATATTTTGTTATTCAAAACTTAACCCGACCATCCTTCCCGGTCCAGGTTGCGATAGGAGACCGCCTCGGCCACATGTGCTGCAAGAATTTTTTCGCTCTCTTCCAGGTCTGCTATGGTGCGGGAGACCTTTAAAATCCGGTCATATGCCCTTACCGAAAGGCCCAGTTTCTCGGTGGCCATCCTGAGAAGAGATTTCCCGGCAAGATCCAGCAAACAGTGCTTGTTTCTGAGGGAAGGTCCCATGCCTGAGTTGTACTGAGCCCCATTTATGCCCTTGAATCTCCCTCTCTGAATCTCCCTTGCCGAAATCACCCTCTCCCGCATGATCACGCTCTCCTCTGAACTTTCAACGGTCGACAGACTGTCAAAGGGAACGGGGGCCACCTCCATATGGATATCAATCCGATCCAGCAGTGGTCCGGAGATCCGCGAGAGGTATTGCTTTATCATCCCCGGACCACAGGTACATTCCCGCTCCGGATGAGTGTAGTAACCACAGGGACATGGATTCATGGCTGCCACAAGCACAAAATCTGAAGGGTATACAACCCTGTAGTTGGCCCTGCTCACATGAATCTCCCGGTCCTCAAGAGGTTGCCGGAGCACCTCCAGGACATGTCTTTTGAACTCGGGTAACTCATCAAGGAATAGCACCCCGTTATGGGCAAGGGATATCTCCCCGGGCTGGGGAGAGCTCCCTCCACCAATCATTGCAATGTTCGAGATGGAGTGATGGGGCGCCCGGAACGGCCTTGTTTGGATGAGTCCGTGTTCTCTGCCCACGTTGCCGGCCACTGAATGAATTACCGTAGTTTCCAGAGATTCCTCCACAGGCATGGGAGGTAATATGGAGGGTAGGCGACGCGAAATCATACTTTTCCCTGATCCGGGAGAACCAATTAAAAGGATATGGTGTCGTCCGGCAGCTGCAATCAGCATGGCCCTTTTTACAGCTTCCTGACCTTTCACCTCAGCAAAATCCAGTGAATTGGAATCCTTTGTCCTGACATTGGATTGGTCAAAACGCTTAAGCTTAATAACAGGTGCCGGTTCGCCATTGAGAAAGGCTACTGCCTCCATCAAATTGGAAACAGGGACCACTTCAATACATTCCACAACAGAAGCCTCGGCAGCATTTCCACGGGGCACCAGCACCCCGGCAAAGCCCTTCTTTCTTGCCATCATTACCATGGGTAAAACCCCCTTAACCGGGGTAACACCACCGTCCAGTGAAAGCTCCCCCAGTGCCATGTACCCCTCCAGCCGGGATGTATCAACCTGCCTTGTGGCAGCCAGAATTCCTATGGCCAGGGGTAAGTCAAAATGGGTCCCCTCCTTCCGGATGTCGGCCGGGGCCAGGTTAATTACCACCCTGAAATGAGGCCACCCGAAGCCGTTATTCGACAGAGCCGCCTCTATTCGTTGCTGGCTTTCCCTGATGGCATGATCTGCCAGTCCCACAATAAAAAATCTGATCCCCTGCGTAATATGAACCTCTATGGAGATCAATGTGGCCTCTATTCCCCTGTATGTACTGCTGTAGACCTTTACTAGCATCTTTTATCTGTTTAAGGTTAATGGTTTGAAATAAAAATTATCGCAATTTTTTAAGATTTAAATTGTAGAAAATCAATGCTTTTACTTATTTTTTAGTTAGTCTACTGCTTTTTTAGTTGCTTTACGTTTTTTTAAGTTATATATTTGTTCCGAACAACAATTCAAAACAATGACAAAGAGACTCACAAAGGCAGAAGAGGAGATTATGCTGATCCTTTGGAAGCTGAAGGAATGTACCATCCGGGAGGTGATGAACGAGCTGAAGCAAACAGAAATTCCATACACCACTGTATCCACCGTAGTAAGAGTACTGGAGAAAAAGGGATTTGTGGGTCATAAAGCCATTGGGACCACCTACCTCTACCGCCCCCTGCTCGATGAAAAAGGATTACCTGGTGGGACACCTTTCCGGCATTGCAGCAAACTACTTTAATGGATCGCTTCCCCGCATGGCCGCATTTTTTGCCAGGGAAAACGACCTCAACCTGGGTGAGCTCAAGGAGCTAATGGGAGAGATTGAATCGGAACTCAACGCCAAGGATACTCATGAATGATCTACATATATATCTTTTGAAGGTAGCAGCCGGACTGGCTATTATCTCGCTTCCCTATTATTTCTTACTCAGAAATGACCCAAACCTGAATCTGAAAAGATTTTATCTTTTACTGGGATTAATGGCATCGTGGATTTTTCCCCTGATCGTATTCCGCAAGCCGGAACTCCTTCTGAACCTGACCCCCACTGTGTTTATTGATCTGGGTGAAGAAACTGTCGCTCCCATCAGCATCAACAACACTGCAACTACAACCGGCATTACCCTGAACTGGATCAAAATCGGGGTGATGGTATACCTGGCAGGTCTTTCCTTTATGTTTCTTAAGAACCTGTTTATTATCCTTCGATGGAACCTGAGCTGGAAAAAGAACAGGAACCAGGAGGGTGTTGCCTTTACCCGATCCGACCAGGTGTTCACTCTTTTTACAAAGATTTTTGTTCCGGCATCACTGAGGAACGATGAGGATCTTGACAACATATTGCTCCACGAAAGAGCGCATGTACAACAACTTCATTTCATCGACCTGATGATCATGGAGCTGACACTTCTGCTCACATGGTTTAATCCCTTCTCATGGCTTATTTCCAGGATGATTAAAGAAAACCACGAGCATCTTGCCGACAGGCAGGTGCTCTCAGCCGGCGTCAATCCGGCTCAGTATCGGGCCCAGCTGCTCAATCACACCCTTGGGGTGAATGTGTTCAGGCTGGGTAATCAATTTAATCATTCACTCACATTTAAAAGATTTAAAATGATGAAAAAGCCAAAAAACTCAATCTTTGGAATTATAAAAATGAGCATGATGGTTCCTGCCCTGCTTATCGCCATGGGGCTAACCACGGGAATGACCCCCATGCAGGAGAAAACCATCAAAGGGAAGGTTGTAATTGCCGAGGACGGCAGTCCGGCCCCTGGTGCATCAGTTGTCGTAGCATCTACATACGCAGGAACGGTTGCTGACATAGATGGAAACTTTACACTGAACGTGGAGGGAAATCCTGAAATCGAAATCTCTTTTGTTGGGTTTAAAACCCTTCGGGTTAAAGCCTCAGAAATAGGCAAGAAACCACTGAAACTTGAAGAAGAAATTTATAAAATGAACCTGGATACAGATCCTGTTCAAATGAAAGGGGAAGCAAGTGCAATCGCCACCAAAGCCAGCGCCGACCCCGATGCAAAACCAGTCTATGTGGTGGATGGGAAAGTGGTTAAGGAGGTTGAGAATATGGATCCGGAGACCATTGAATCAATTTCTGTTGTCAAAGATCCAGACTCGGAAGAAGTGAAAAAGTATAATGCGCCCGACGGGGTAATCCTAATCACAACGAAAGAGGCAGCTGCCACAGCCGAAAAAGAAGCACTGAAAGAGCGAGAGGATATTATAAATAGTAGAGGTGAGATCTTTTACGTGGTGGAGGACATGCCCATGTTCCCCGGGGGAAAAGCCGAACTAAAAACTTACATCTATTCAAACCTGGAGTACCCGGCCGAGATGAAAAAGAAGGGGGTCAGCGGGGAGGTTATGGTTCAGTTTACCGTGCCAGTATCGGGAGAATTAAGAGATATTATGGCCGTGAGCAGTACCCAAAAGGAATTTGAGGCTTCTGCTGTCAAAGTTTTTGAAGGTATGCCCAAGTGGAGTCCTGGCAAACAGAGGGGAAAACCCGTAAGAGTCAATGTGGTAGTCCCCGTAAAATTTAATGCAGAAAAAGAATAATCCTGGATTCTAAGCCGATTCAGAAAAGGGGGCCGTCTCACAAAATATTGTGGGACGGTTTTTTTTCTCAAGCTTGCTTAAAAGGGGATTCTTCGCCAAAAGCTCAGTGCCTGCGGCTGAATTACTGTGTAAAAAATCGAGTTTACGAGCTCAGCTCAATAGCTAATCCCAGTTCCCTTCAAAAACACCTCTTAGAATAGATGACTTTTAGGAGGGACGAATTACAGGGACTATTTGCAGGACTATTTGGGGACTATTTGCAGGACTATTTGCAGGAATATAGGCTATATAGACCCAGGGATATGGACTCAGGGCTGGTATCGACAGTTAGGGCAAAAATATAAAAAGGAGATAGATATTTATTATCCGTCTATTAACTTTATTGGTAAATAGATAGATAATATATATTCATCGATAGATATTTATTATCCGGTTATTTACTTATTAGAGTAATAAACAGATAATAAAAAACCTTCATCATGTGGAATCAGCTGAGCCGGAGCATTATCAGGCAGCTTTCGGGAAAGAATAGCTTTGGTTTTACATTTCAGGATGTGGTGAGGGAATTCCCGGATGTGAATCCTGTTTATCTGCCAAGGTTCCTTTCTGAAATGGTCCGGAAGGGTATACTCAAAAAAATATCCCGGAACAATTACCATATGATTCCTTTTAATGCGGAATAAGGAGTATTATATTGGGTATGCTTCTGCATTGAAAATCATTGGGCTAACTTAGGAATAGTCAGCTCAAAAATTCGTGAAAATATTTTCAGGATAAAATGATAAGCTTTTAGATTTTTGACAGACTATTTTCGATGAGCAGGACGAGGATATGAAGGATCTTGATATGAACCTCCTGGATTCGATCTGAATACTTTCTTCCCTTAACGCGAATCTCGGCATCTGCCATACCCGCAAGTAAACCACCGGTTTTCCCAGTCAGGCCCACCACTTTCATCCCCTTCTCCCTGGCAGCCTCAGTTGCTTTAATGATATTCATGGAATTGCCCGATGTAGAGATGGCCAGCAGTGCATCGCCCTCCTGTCCAATACCTTCGATGAACCTGGAGAAAACTGCATCAAAACCAAGGTCATTTGCGGTGCAGGTAATGTGAGAAGGGTCAGAGATGCTGATGGCTGCCAGGCTTGGCCGCTTTTCCCTGAATACACCCGATAGTTCCTCTGCAAAATGCATGGCGTCGGTCATGGATCCGCCGTTTCCGCAGGAGATGATCTTATAACCCGACTTAAGCGTGGAGGTAAGTATCCCGGCGGCAGCTTCTATTGCCGCAATGTTCTCTGGATCGGTCATAAATTCATCAAGGACCTCTCTTGCCTCAACCAGGTTGGCTTCTATAATCGATTTCATATTTTCAAAAGTAAGAAACTTTAGCATTTCCCCCATACAATCATATGGAGAGCACTGCATACTTTGCACTGCGATCTGAGTACTTTTTACTAACTTTACATGCTAAAACAAATTTTAATGGGTTTACCCAGGTTTATAAAACTCCCAGGCTATAAACGCTTCGATTATACTCCATTGTATTGGGATCCGGAGAAAGAGGAGTTTGAGGAGAGGATCAGACAGATCAAACTGGAGGCGGGTGTTGACATCCCCCGTGATCCAAACAGAACCACTATAAAAAGAGGCTCTTTCAGGCAGGCTCGCCAACAGGCGAAAGTGAAAGCCACCAGAAACAGCAATCTGAGGTTGGTGGTCATCCTGGCTGTACTTTTTTTGATCGCCTACCTGATATTTTTCGCGTAAATGGCCGACATCATCAATTTATTAAGTGATGCGGTGGCTAACCAGATCGCAGCAGGAGAGGTTATTCAACGCCCTGCCTCAGTGGTGAAAGAACTGATGGAAAATGCAGTTGATGCGGGGGCCACTTCCATTAACGTGCAGGTGAAGGATGCAGGGAAAACCCTCATCCAGGTTATTGACAATGGAAAAGGAATGACCGCAGGAGATGCCGTTCGCAGTTTTGAAAGACACGCCACTTCCAAGATTAAAAGTGCGGAGGATCTATTTTCAGTTAGGACCAAAGGATTCAGAGGCGAAGCACTTGCTTCCATTGCAGCGGTGGCAGAAGTGAATATGAAGACCCGAATGCCAGGCGATGAGCTTGGTACGCAGGTGCGAATTTCGGGTTCAAAAACCGAGCTGGTTGAGCCTGTTCAAACTCCTGTGGGAACCAGCTTCCAGGTGAGGAATCTCTTTTTCAATATCCCCGCAAGAAGGAAATTCCTCAAGAGTGACCACACAGAACTAAGGCATATTATTAACGAATTTAACCATCTTGCACTCACCCACACCGACATCCGCTTTACCCTGATCCATAATAACACTGAGATTCTCCAGCTTTCACCTGGCAATCTGCGCCAACGTATTATCGGAGTCTTTGGTAAGGCAAGCAATGCCTACCTGTTGCCCATCGAAACGGAGACCTCCATTATTAAAATCAGCGGTTTTATCGGGAAACCGGAACATGCCAGGAAAACCTATGGGGAACAGTTTTTCTTTGTCAACAACCGCTATATAAGACACCCCTATTTTCATAAGGCAGTGATGAAGGGATACGACCAGATCCTGGCGCCAGATCACCTCCCCTCCTACTTCATCTTTTTAGAAACAGACCCTTCCAATATAGATGTGAACATCCATCCATCCAAAACCGAAGTGAAGTTTGAGGACGAAAGATCCATCTGGCATATTTTGCTGGCCGCTGCGAAAGAATCAATCGGCAGAAACAACCTTTCCCCTTCACTGGATTTCAGCATTGAGGGAGTCATCGACATCCCGGTACTCACATCTGCTACCGAAATCAAAACCCCTTCCATCGATACAAATCCTACCTACAATCCCTTCGAGGCAGAGGACAGCTACAAAAGGGAAAAGCAGCTAAGACCATATCAGGAAGGACGCTATGAAGGGTGGGAGCAAATGTTTGATCCGGCCCCCTCAGCGGCTCCCAAAATGGGAAAGCGTATTCAGATCCGGAACAAATACATCCTTTCACCTGTTAAATCAGGGTTAATGATAATTGATCAGCGCAGGGCACATGAGCGAATCATCTATGAGAAAATGATGCAGTCGATGGAAAATCACCAGCCCCTTGCTCAGCAATCTTTATTCCCCGAAACCGTTAAGCTGAATACAGGCGATTACCAGGTATGCCTCGATATGATGAAAGATCTTGAACATTGGGGATTTGATATCCGCGACTTTGGAAACCAGAGCGTGGTCATTCATGGGATGCCTTCCGAACTCAATATATCAGGGAAAGGAGGTGTGGAAACATTGGAGATGATGATCGAGCAATTTAAATCCCTGAAGGGAGAGCTGAATATGGAAATCTCTGAGAAGATTGCACGTTCCGCTGCCAGGTCTTCAGCCATATCTTACGGGCTGCAATTAGCGGATCAGGAGATGCAGGAACTCACAGATCAGCTTTTTGCCTGTGACAATCCCAATTATACACCCTCTGGTAAACTCATTGTGAAGATTCTGGATCTGGATGAGTTGGATAATCAATTTAAAGCTTAAAATCATGAGTCGTTTTTTTTCCAGTCAATTTGGTAATACACCCCCAGTAACAAAGAACCTGCTCATCATCAACGTGGTGATGTTCTTGATTACAATGGTTCTCAGACAAGCCAATATCCCGCTGAGTGCAATACTGGGGCTATTCTATTTTCAATCACCCTATTTCGGGCCATGGCAGATTGTTACCCACATGTTTATGCACGGAAGCATCATGCATATCTTTTTCAATATGTGGGCGCTTTGGATGTTTGGAAAAACACTGGAGGGTGTTTGGGGTAGTAAGCGATTTCTGGTCTATTACCTGGCAACAGGCCTGGGGGCAGCTTTTTTTCACAGTCTGGTTCTCTATTTCCAGCTGGGACCCGAAGTGGCCGAGCTTAAGGTTGCCTATTCGGTCGACCGCATCAATAGCCAATTACTCAACGAAATTATGAAGCCGGGCAATTCCTTTTACGAACTGGGTCGTGCACTCAGGACCCCAACCGTTGGTGCCTCGGGAGCAGTATATGGTGTCCTGCTTGCCTTCGGCATGCTCTTCCCAAACACCCAGCTCTTCATTATTCCCATTCCCTTCCCAATCAAGGCCAAGTGGCTTGTGATCGGATTTGGAGCCCTTGAATTATTCCTGGGAATTTCACAATCGACCGACAACATTGCCCACTTCGCCCACCTTGGAGGTATGATTTTTGGATTCATTCTCATCAAGTATTGGAACCGGTTTACACGAAATTTCTATTAACTTGTTATTGATATGAATATTGTCGATGAAATTAAGGATTCATTTAAGCAGGGGACTACCCTTCACAAGCTCATATACCTGAATCTGGGGCTCTTTTTGGTAGTACAAATTGTCAGAATTGTCTTTCTTCTATCAAATACACCGGAATTATATGACACTTTCCTGAGGTACCTGGCCATCCCCTCCAATCCGGAGGTTCTCGCAAGGAGACCCTGGACGGTCTTTACCTACATGTTCCTTCATGAAGGATTTCTGCATATACTCTTCAATCTTCTCTGGCTCTATTGGTTTGGACAGGTTTTCATCCAGGAATTAGGACTGAAAAAATTACTTAGCACCTATCTTGTGGGTGGCCTGATGGGAGGTCTCCTTTTCGTGCTTTTCTATAACATATTCCCTGTTTTCGCCCAGGTAAAAGGGAGTGCCATTGCCCTCGGGGCCTCTGCATCGGTGATGGCTGTGGTTGTTGCCACAGCAACATACAATCCCGACAGAAAAATGCACATGATGTTTATCGGCCCTGTAAAGATCGGATACATCGCACTGGCCATGTTTATCCTGACCTCCATGGTTGATTTTTCGGTCAATACTGGAGGGAAAATTGCACATATCGGTGGTGCTCTTACAGGTTTTCTTTTTGCTTACTACTACAGGCAGGGAAAAGATATTACACGTGGTTTTGACCGTTTTATGGACCAAATTGCCACCTGGTTTAAACCCCGAAAATCAAATATGAAGGTCACCCACAAGCGTTCTGCGGATGACCTGGAATACAACAAAAATAAAAAAGAGGAGCAGAAAGAGGTGGACAAGATTCTCGAAAAGATATCCAAGGGAGGATATGAAAGTCTTACATCCAAGGAAAAAGAGCTGCTATTTAAAATGAGTGATAAGAAATAAGACCGTGAAGAAACTTTCATACGGCATATTATTATCGCTAAACCTGGTTTCAGCGGCAGCCTTGTTATTCTCTTACATGGCCCCCCTTATCAACCCATCAAAATTTTTTCTTCCGGCGCTGTTCGGGCTGGCTTACCCCTTTTTCCTTCTTGTGAATCTGATCTTCCTTTTTTACTGGATCATTCGCCTGAAGAAGGAGCTGCTCATTTCCCTTTTAGTGATCCTGATGGGCTGGAGTCATCTGAATAACCTCTTGCCAATGAGCGGAAAAAACCATGAAGTGTCAGCGGAAGCGGACCCTGGCAGAATATTTAAGGTACTCTCGTACAATGTGCGGGGCTTTGATTGTTACAAATGGACAGACGATCCCAATACCAGGAGCGAGATTTTCAAGTTCCTCCAAAACCAGGCCCCCGACATTATCTGTTTCCAGGAGTATTATGCCTCATCCACGAAGGGTGAAAGACAATCTGACATTGCCCGGCAACTCAGCCAGCTCCCCCAATCGAGCGTTTATTTTACCACAGATCCGAATAACAAGAGCGGATTTGGAATAGCAACCTACAGTCGATTCCCCATCATGAAACGAAGCCGGATTCCATTCAATTCCAGCAACAATGCAGCCATGTATACCGATCATCTGATCTTATAATGACACCATACGGGTTTTCAACATTCACCTTCAATCCATCAAGTTTCAAACAGGAGAACTATGCCTTTCTGGATACAGCCCGCCTTAAGTACAGTGATGAACAGATGAAGGGGATCAGAAGCATTGGATCAAGGTTAAAGACCGCCTTTGTCATGAGGGCTGAGCAGGCTTTAATGATTGCCAATTACATTAAGGATTCACCCCACCCGGTAATTGCCATGGGCGACTTTAATGATACCCCCAATTCCTATGCTTACAGGAAGATTAAAAAGGGACTGCATGATGCTTTCAGAAAGTCGGGCAGGGGATTTTGGCAATACCTATGCTGGTGACCTTCCTTCCTTTCGCATCGACCATATCATGGTGGGGGAACCCCTGGTTCCATACCAATTTAAAAGGATCAAAAAAGAATACTCCGACCACTACCCCATCAGCGCTCAGATCTATCTTCCCGGTCACTTAGCGCTGAATAAGCAGTTTGCCTGTAACAACACCATCAGCCCTCTGAAGTCGATAGAAATAAAGGCCCCTCTCCAGCCCTGAAACTGAGATCGTCCGGCCTAAGTCCTGCCAGGTCCCGAAAAATCTATTTCACTCAGCACCAAGCTTACCTGCAGCATCATAGAAGCTCGGACATGGCGAAGGGGCTCTTCCGATTCGAAATGCACCTCATCCTGGCAGGAATCGGGATAAACCCTCACGCCTGCTTCAGCTGCAGGAGCCCGGAAAATACCTGAGACCATAAGGCTTTGCTCAATGACAGCGATGGTGTTATTCACATCATTGGAAGCTCCAACGATCCCCTTATGAGCCAGGACCCCATCACGGTCAATTACCATGAACCTGTCATAGGTGGTACCATAGGCAGCTGCCACCGAGCCAGCTTTGATGGCCAGCGGGAAAGTGATTCCCGGTTGAATTTTTAAATCCGGTCACACTGCTTTCTCCTGAACTTGAGTCCCAGGTATCCAGACCAATGGCCACAAAGTCCTCATTCGTCCTTAAAATGCTGATAAATAGATGACTCCACTGTGGGCCCCACTGCCTTGCAGCTGGGACAGGTATTCCCAAAAAGGAAAACAAATACCACCTTACCCCGCTGGTCGGATAGCTTAAAGGTACCTCCCCCCAGGGTATTTACCTCAAAATCGGGACCCATCTCACCAACAGTCTGCCCATAGGCAGGACTTATACCAATTGTAAGCATAAACCCAACAACTAGAATCCAGCTTCTGATTTTCTCTTGATTTTTCATAATATTTCTTCTTAAAATTTGGTTTTTAATCTTAATTCAACTCCCTCGAAATCCAGTACTTCATAGCAGATACCGGAGGTACAGGCAGGTCCGCCCCTTCTTTTTCCGGCAAAAAGAGAGATGGTATTGGAGCTGTTTATCTTGTAACTGGCCTCAACTCCCGGCCAGTACCTGATTATCTTTTCTGATCCAGAGTCCCCTCCGAGATCCGTCAGATAGGGATCATTACTTATTTCCCAGATGAGGGACAGAGATAACTCGGGCGACCTGGAAACCCCAAGGATCACCACCCCATTGTGAATCTTACTCCAGTTCAACAATCTCTCTTTCAATATACTGGTACTCCAGGTGCATCTGGGTTGACCACCGTCCTGCCAGGGAGTAATCCCAGAGCACACCACCTGCCAGCCGGGTTTCTTCAAACTTAAAGGGATCCGAGGCATAGTCGGCAAACACTGTAATGACTATTTTTCTCTCCGGGATAAAAACTGAATTCCATAAAGACCTCATTGTATAGGTAATCCTGGTATAACTGGTTCAAGGCCCTTGCATAATTAAATACAAGATGCTCACCATCCGCAAAGGAATAATATGCTTCCAATTGAATGCCCTGACTCATCGTCTAGTTGGGGGACATGAATGCTTCTGTTCAACACCTTGTATTTTTGTTCGCGTACGGCCGTGGGAGGATCACTGATCCCACTTCCAATGAACATATTATGATAGTTTTTGATTTCCAGGCTCATCCCGAATGAGCCCATGGCGAAACCCAGTGAGCCATACAAACCATAACGACTTTGATCATCCATTACCAAACCAGGGTAAATCATTCCGCCACATCATGTGCATACTCCAGGTTGTAGGAAAACATATCAAACAGTGACACCGGAGAAAAGAAGCGAATAGAATAATTCTTCATCAAAGGGATTGCTATTCCTCATTACGATGATCCCAAGGGTCTGGGAATAAAGGGAAATTCCGGTTTCAACAGCCTCCACCAGATCGATTCGCCGTTCTTTGGGATCTAAGGTGGGAGGTAAGGTAGTTAACCAATGATTTTCCCCTAAGTGCATTCAGGTACCAGATATCACCCGTGTATTTGGCTGAAAAACCAAGCATATCCCTGTAAAAGCCATAACGTGTCCTGTAGGCCTCCTCTTCAAATACCGATCCTGCAATTTCATAGCCTCTCATCAGTAAACCATTCCCCAGGGTCTCATTAAAATTTCCAACCTTCAGCTCCAGCTTCTCCTTCCGGTATTGAACCTGGAACTGACTGAGGCTATAGTATGAACTGCCTTCATTCTGACTCAGAAATTGCTCATACCTCACAGAAGCTT
The DNA here is from genome assembly GCA_963716765.1 of uncultured Bacteroidota bacterium. Classification (GTDB taxonomy): domain Bacteria; phylum Bacteroidota; class Bacteroidia; order Bacteroidales. Next base: position 86,418 of record CAVQUO010000002.1, read on the forward strand.
TCAAACCCTTATACCGATAACCCAGGTTAAGCTGATCGTATAGTGAGGATAGGGCAAGCAGGATCGGTATAGGGCAGGTTTCCAAGCTGGTATTCCGCCAGGTTATTCCCACTTAGCTGTCCATACATCTGCAATAACAGGAACAAACAAAAGAACTGGTATGAGGGATTTTCTTGTCATAAGTCTAATCTAGGAAGGATTCGATCGCTTCACCGATGGACAACTCGTCACCCGGCCTGTAACCCTCATGGATATGGACCAATTTACCTGAGGAATCATAAATAAGCAGGGTGGGGACTGCCGTAACATTCAGTTCGGACATCAATTCGACTGTTGATATCCCTCAGTATGGGATAGCTCACACCCATTGATCTGAATAAAAGGGACAATCTTTGACTGGTTTCTGGGTCCATCGATGGAGACCCCGATAAAAGCGACACCCCGCTCGGCATATACGCGATGCCATCTCATTGAGATGCGGAATGGACTGAACACAGGGCTGACACCAGGTGGCCCAGAAATCTATGACCGTCAGATTATTTCCCTTCAGATCACCGTATTCTTTCCACTGGTTGGAAAGATCCTTAAGTCTGAAATAAGGTTCCTGGGCCTTCATGCCGGGAAGAAATAGCATCAACAAAAAGGCATCCAGAAATATGTTCTTTTCACAATACTTATGTTTAGCCCTTTAGACGAGCCTTTCAATTCAAGCCTTACAACTTTTGGTATAAAAATTTGTTATCTTTATTGATGAAGAACCAAAACACAAAGGTTATGAAGAATTTAGTAGGTTTTGTTTTACTGGCACTGATTGTCTCTTCGTGCAACTTATTCCAGAAGCCATCAATGTACTCAGGAGCAAATTGATGCGATGGTGGCTGAAAACTCTGCACTGAAATCGCAGGCTACAAAAAGCAAGGATATGGAAGATCAGCTGGCATTGGCAAGGATGCAACTGGATGAGGCCATGCTGAAGCTGTCTGCCTGTGAAGAAAATGTCAAATCAAAGGTTCACATTATCACAGGAGCCTTTAAAATCAGCTCCAATGCCGACGAATTCTCTGCTGTTATGAAAAGCTCGGGGTACGACGGTAAATATCATTTCCGGCCCTTACAATTTCATCTTGTGACAGCCAGTTCGCATGAATCAATCCATGCAGCCATCTCAATGCCCTTGGCCCCGTACGGGAAAAGTTATTGAAACGGCCTGGATCTACATAGAATAGCAAGGAAGTTCAAAAAGTCCAAAATCGAAAGGCGAAAGGCGAAAGGCGAAAGTCGAAAGTCGAAAGTCAAAAGTCGAAAGTCAAAAGTCGTTAAAAGTTAAAAGTGGGTGGTTAAATATTAAAGTTTGCCTCCCCTAATACTTATGCTTAGGACTTTACGACTTTAAGACTTTACTAGACTTTAGCATGGACTTTAAGCTTTATGGACTTTACGGACTCTAACTGCCACTCATGATGAAGAGGGGCTGGAATTCAAAGCTTTTGAAGTGTGGCCTCAACCTTTCCGTGTTATAGTGCTTCTTCACATCAACCAGTTTTTTAGTGCTGGTAACTACATCAAGAGGTGCATTATCGTAGCGTCCGTTCCTTAATACAACAAGACGACCGTGAATGCCTTTTAAGATGAGGTCAAGGGCCAGGTTTCCATAAGCCATTGGCACAATGGAATCGATGGCATCGGGATCTCCTCCCCGTACCAGGTAACCAAGGTGCTGATTAATGACATTAATTGGAATCCCATTGTTGAATTGAGCCGACTCCATTTTAATCACATCAGCCACTGCGGTTCCAATGCCTCCCAGTTTGGCATGACCGTAATCGTCTTCGGTCCCACTCTTAAACATCATTTCATCCATACCCTTGAAAGTGGCTCCTTCAGAAACGAGAACCACGGAATAGTTACTGGGATTCTGGATCCTGTCCTCCACCAAGTAACTCGGTAAGTTTGGTTACATCAAACTGATGTTCCGGAATCACACAGCGGTTAGCAGCGCCAGCCATGGTGGGAATCATGGCCGTAAAACCTGCATAGCGACCAAAAACCTCCATGACCAGTATCCTTTCGTGGGAACCTGCCGATGTGCGAAGTGTATTGGTCATATTAATGGTCCGGGTTACACAGGTGCTGAAACCGATGCAATAATCGGTACCGGGCACATCATTATCCATGGTTTTAGGAATAGCAATAACCTTGAAACCTTCCTGATACAGTCGAACAGCATAGCTGAGAGTATCATCACCCCCGATGGGAATCAGATAATCGATCCCCAGAAATGCAAGGTTCTTCAGGACCTCAGGTGTAAGATCATTGACCTCTTGGAATAGTTAGGTTTTAAGATGAAGAGGCACATCAGCCTTTTTGATCCTGCTGGGATTTACCCTGGAAGTATGCAGGAAGGTCCCGCCGGTACGGCCAGCCTTATTAACAATCTGCTCGGATAATAACATGTAGTGCTCCGAGTTATCAGCACCCTTTTCCCGAATAATTTCCGTTATTCCGGACCAACCTTTTCTTAGTCCGATCACCTGGTATCCCTCACGCAGTGCACGTATGGTAACAGCACGAATGGCCGGATTTAAGCCAGGCACATCTCCACCTCCCGTTAATATTCCAATGGTTCCTTTTTTTCCTATCCCGGTTGCCATGATTTTTTCTTTTAAAAGTAACGCAATAATTGAAATAAATCAATGGTAGTGGGCAGTGAGTAAACAAATAAAAGGGTTAAACAGCTTACGTGAAATGTTAAAATACCCCAGCTACTATTCCCACTCCAGAATTCTCAGAAAATCATACTCTTCAGGATCCTTTACATACTTTTTAGCTTCCCTGTAATCTTCCTTGGTGATGTAATGCAGGTTGTTTCTGAAGATTACCTGGACCTGCTCAGAATCAACATTCACAAGACGTGGTTTTACCTTTCCATTTTCATCTTGCACATCTTTTAAATAAAGGGGGGAAATATTCCCGGCACGGTCAATGGTAGTCATGCAACCGGTTTCTCCTTTGGAATAAAGACTGTATACTCCAAGTCCGAGTCGGGTGGCATAGGACAGATCATAGGCGATGGGCCTGCAGCAGCGTAACTCATAACCAATCTCCTCGGGACGGCTCTTCACGTTGATCCGCAGGTCCTTCATATGTGTTTGCACAAGCATATTAAAGATGTGTGATTTACTTACATTGCCCAGTTCGGGATGACCATGATCGTCATAGGTAAAGTTGATCCCTGTGTCGATGATCTCCTCATCATTCATAAAATGAAATACACCCTCACTGATAATGGCCGCACCATAATCGATTCCAAGGATCCTCCTTTTCACCATGGATGAAATAACCATCCTTGTGATTTTATCGAAGGTGATTTTGGTTTTATTGAACATCTCAGGAATGATAATCATGGGATAGTGACAGGCGGTCCCGATCCCAAAGGCCAGGTGACCCGCTTCGCGGCCCATGGCACTGACAACAAACCAGTTTCCGCTGGTTCGGGCATCCTCATAAATGGTAGTACAGAGACGAACTCCTTCCTCTTTGGCCGAGTGATAACCAAAAGTGGGTGTTCCTTCGGGAAGAGGAAGGTCATTATCAATGGTCTTCGGAACATGAATGTTTTTCACATCCATCTCCTGTTTGGCCAGAAATTTTGCCAGACGGTTTGCTGTCGAAGCAGTATCATCTCCCCCGATGGTAACGAGCAATTTCACATTATTCTTCTTGAAGAAATCGACCTTAAACTCTTCATCTTTTGGCTTATAGCGACTCATTTTCAAGTGCAGACCCACCACGGCTGTATATCTGGTCGGCATAGTCAAAATCGAGATACTCAAATGCAGGCTCATCGGCAAACAGGCTTTTATACCCGCCATTGATACCCAGCACATTAAATCCATTATTGATAAATATTTTGGTAACTGAACTAACCACGGTATTGATACCAGGGGCAGGTCCGCCTGCACAAAGTATAGCTACAGCATCTTTCATCATTATGATTTGTTATAAAAATATTGATCTTACTGACTTATTGTAAAACTAAGCCGCGAAATTACATAAAATTGAAAATATAACCCCCTTGAAATGATCTAAATTAATGTCGTATTATTACTAATTTTGTATTACAGCCTTCTCACAATGGAAAATCCGGGGAAAACCGGATACTAATTATTATAACTTCTTTCTGATCAGGTGGATCAGAACCATACTGGTTTGGATACTAATCCTCCCTGTAAAAATTTACCAGTGGATCATCTCTCCCTGGCTCCCCAAGACATGTCGTTACGATCCCACCTGCTCGCAATATGCCATCGAAGCACTCCGCGAACATGGTCCGATTACCGGATTGCTGCTGGGAACAAAACGGATTCTAAGTTGTCATCCCTGGGGAGGCCATGGTCACGATCCCGTACCTGCCCGTGGTACTCCGTTTTATAAAACTATTTACAAAACAGAAACATGAAAATTAGCATCCTGATAAGCCTTCTTCTATTATCTGATAAGCTCATGTGTTCAGAACGGGGATCAAACTCCGGAAGTTCCGGTTGTCAGTGTTTCCATCCTCCCCCAGAAATATTTCATTGAACAACTCGCCAGGGAATAAGGTGGAGGTGAATGTTTTGGTTCCCCCGGGTGCCAGTCCGGCCACCTATGAACCCTCGGTCTCCCAATTGAGCCAGCTGGACCGTTCGAGCCTCTATATGAAAATGGGCTACCTGGGCTTTGAATTGAGCTGGATGGATAAGATTCGTTCTGTGAACCCATCCATGGAGATAATCAATCTTTCCGATGGAGTGGAACTGATTTATGCCCGGGGAGGATGACGGCCATCAGGGCCACGGCCACACATCACGGGGGCACCGATCCCCACATCTGGATGTCAGCAAGAAATGCCGGGAAAATCGCTGCAAATATGGCCAGAGGCGCTGACAAAGCTATTGCCAGACGACTCCTTGCAAATTGCAGTCAACCTTTCCGTTCTGCTGAACAGGATTGACTCTCTGGACAGGGAGATCGGGAATCTCCTGGCCGATGCTAAGGGAAGAAGTTTTATGATCTACCACCCCTCTCTCTCCTATTTTGCAAGGGACTACGGACTTGAACAACTCTCCCTTGAGCTGGGAAGGCAAAACGCCTTCACCCTCACACATGAAAGAACTGAGCGACCTGGGCAGGGAACATCAGAATTTCCACCATTTTTGTCCAGGTGGAGTTCGACATGAAAAATGCGGAGGTCCTTGCCACGGAGATTGGTGCCAAAATCGTGCCTCTTAATCCCCTTGATGAGGATTGGCCCGCCCAGATGATGAATATTGCCAAAAAACTTAAGGACAATGGTAATGGAAAGACCGATTGTCGAAATCCGGAATCTGGATGCTGGTTACCAGGGAAACCTGGTGCTGAACAAGGTATCCCTCTCCATTATGGAACATGATTTTATTGGAATCATAGGCCCCAACGGAGGAGGGAAGACCACCCTGCTCAAAGTCCTGATGGGTCTCATGAAACCATTAAAGGGAAGCGTGGAGTATGCCATTGACCGATCAGAGATAGGATACCTCCCCCAGGGCAATCAGCTGGATGAAAGTTTTCCAATTACGGTTCGTGAGGTGGTGGCTTCAGGGCTTAAACAGAAGGCTTGCAGTCGCGACTCAGATTAAATCAAGCGAACAGGGAAAAGATGGAGAAAACACTGAACAAAACCGGCCTTGAGAAACCTTCAAAAAAGGCCCATCGGTGCACTTTCAGGAGGGGAACTGCAACGAACACTTCTGGCCAGGGCCATTGTCTCCTCGCCCAGGCTTCTGGTTCTTGATGAGCCGGATACCCATGTGGACAACCGTTTTGAAATGGAGCTTTACCATCTTCTCCGTGAACTTAATCAGCGTATGACCATCCTCCTGGTCTCACACGATATAGGAACCATTTCACCCTATATTAAATCCATTGCATGTGTAAACCGCGATTTGCATTACCACGCATCCAATGAGATCAATGAGGAGCAACTGAAGGTATATAATTGTCCCATTGAAATCATCACCCATGGAACTGTTCCTCACAGGGTAATGAAAACACATAAGCACTAAGACAGATGGATATCACCGAACTTTTCACATACGGATTTTTCAGGAATGCATTTCTTTCAGCACTCCTCATGTCTGTGGCCTGCGGAATCATCGGAACCTACATCGTATCCAGGCGAATGGTCTTTATCAGTGGCGGCATCACCCACGCCTCTTTTGGAGGAGTGGGCCTGGGCTATTTTCTTGGAATCCCACCCCTTGCCGGCGCAGCCGTTTTTGCTGTTCTTGCAGCCCTGGCTACTGAAAATCTCACACGAAGAAAGATCATCCGAAACGACTCCATCATTGCCATCATGTGGTCGCTGGGAATGGCTATGGGCATCATCTTTGTCTACCTCACCCCTGGCTATGCTCCCAACCTGATGAGCTTTCTTTTTGGCAGTATCATCACTGTGAATGCAACCGACCTGTGGCTGATGCTTGCCCTTGCCCTGGTAGTTGTGCAGCATTCTTTATCCTGTCTCTACAGGCCGATTCTTTATATTTCATTTGATGAGCAATTTGCCCGAACACGTGGAATTCCGGTCATGCTTCTGAATTACATCCTGATCATACTTGTGGCTCTCACCATCGTATTGAGCATCAGGATTGCAGGAATTATCCTGGTTCTATCCATATTAACCATCCCTCAGAATATTGCCAATCTTTTTACCAATCGCTTTGGCATCATTATGATTGCTTCTGTGATCATTGGTTTTATTGGTTCTTTCATGGGACTGCTGATTTCATATTACCTGGATATCCCCTCGGGAGCAACGCATCATTTTTACACTTGTAATATTATACCTAGCTGCACGCATCGTGAAAGTTGTTAAATTTGGAACCCGTTAAAACACCATATATGGAATGAACTTGAGAAATATTGTTGAAGAGGCCTGGGAAAACCGGGAATTGTTGAAAAAACAAGAGGTAAGGGAAGTCATCTTTGAGGTGGTTGACCAGTTGGATCGGGGTGTCCTGAGGGTAGCTCAGAAGATAGAGAAGTCAATGGCTGGTAAACGACTGGGTAAAAAAAGCTGTAATCCTCTATTTCCCCATCAGACAAATGGAGACCATAGAGCTTCCCCCCTTTGAATTTCATGATAAGATCCCCCTGAAAAGCGGATATAAAGAGAAGGGCATCAGGGTGGTTCCACATGCCATTGCCCGATATGGAGCTTACATCTCCAGAGGGGTAATATTAATGCCTTCCTATGTAAATATCGGAGCCTATGTGGATGAAGGCACCATGGTGGATACATGGGCAACCGTGGGTTCCTGTGCACAGATTGGGAAGAATGTTCACCTCAGCGGCGGAGTGGGAATTGGCGGAGTGCTGGAACCGGTTCAGGCTGCCCCGGTGATCATTGAAGACAACTGTTTTATTGGATCCAGATGCATCGTCGTAGAGGGAGCCAGGATCGAATCTGAAGCGGTTCTTGGTGCAAATGTTGTGATCACCAATTCGACCCGTATTATTGATGTGACAGGGAGCTCCCCGTTGGAAACAAAGGGCTTGTACCGGCCCGTTCGGTGGTTATTCCCGGGTCTTATACCAAAAGTTTTCCCGCCGGAGATTACCAGGTACCCTGCGCCCTGATCATAGGAAAAAGGAAACCCTCTACCGACTTGAAAACTTCATTGAACGATGCCCTGAGGGAGTATAACGTAGCAGTATAATGAGAATCGGATTTGACGCCAAACGGGCCTTCAATAATTATAGTGGACTGGGAAATTACAGCAGGTACATCATATCCAATATCTGCAGATTTTATCCCGAAAATGAGTGTCTGCTGTATACCCCCTCCATTGCCGATCCTGACCTGTTTCAGGAGCCTCAAAAGGCCATAGTTAAACAACCCAAACTTAAGCTGGGTAAACTATCCAGCACTTACTGGCGAAGTATCAGCCTCGCAAATCAGCTGAATGACGATGGTGTGGATGTATTCCATGGACTTTCCAACGAAATTCCCTATGGCATCCACCGTACCATGGTGCGTTCGGTGGTTACCATCCATGATTTGATCTTCATGGAACGACCCGAATTATACAAAGCCATCGACAGGTATTTTTATACCAAAAAGTCTCTGTACGCAGCACGTAATGCCAGCAGAATTATTGCGGTGAGTAATCAGACCAAAAATGACATCATCCGCTTTCTTGGGGTGGATGAATCTCGGATCAGGGTGGTATACCAGGGATGTCACAGGCAGTTCTATCAAAGAGTCAGTCCGGAAATCCTGGATTTCACCCGTCAGCGTTTTGACCTGCCCGGCGAATACCTGCTTTACGTCGGCACAATCGAGGAGCGCAAAAACCTGCTTAAGATCGTTGAAGCCCTTGATAAGGGCAATATTTATTGCCCCCTTGTTGTGGTGGGGCGCAAAACAGGCTATTATAATCAGGTTAAAAATTACATCGAGAAAAATGGAATGAAAAACATCCATTTTCTTGACCAGGTTTTGGTGTCGGACCTTCCGGCCATCTACCAGGGATCAAGCGGCTTTATATACCCATCCTCCTATGAAGGTTTTGGGATTCCGATCCTCGAAGCGCTAAATTCTGGTGTGCCGGTGATCACCTCTGCAGGGGGATGCCTGGAGGAAACCGCTGGCAAGGGGGGCCTCCTTATTGATCCCAACAACCGGGATCAAATGATCACTGCCATTACCAAGGTATTGGAGGACACCGGTCTAAGGGACCGCCTGATCCGGGAAGGGGGCACCCATGCACTCAAATTCCGGGAGGAACAAACCATTCCGGCCCTGTATAATGTATACCTGGAGTGCAAGAATGATTGATTCCGAAGTCAAAGCAGCAAAAGGGATCATCTCTTCAGGAGGCATTATCCTTTACCCCACCGACACCATTTGGGGCATTGGTTGCGATGCCACAAATCCCAAAGCCGTTCAGCGTATTTATAAGCTCAAACAACGATCCGATTCCAAAAGCATGCTGGTACTGGTCTCGGGATTGGAAATGTTGAACAATGTACCTGGAAAATATACCTGAAAAGGCGCTTGAGATTCTCTCTTTGGCCACCAAACCGACCACCATCATCTACCCGGGTGCCAGGAACCTCGCCCCCAACCTGTTGGCAGAGGATGGCTCCGTGGGAATCCGAATCACTTCGGATCCCTTCTGCATAAAACTTACGGAGTCTATCGGCCGGCCCCTGGTCTCAACTTCAGCCAATATCTCCTCTTTTCCATCTCCTGCCCTATTCAGTGAGATAGACCCCTTCATCAGGGGAACAAGTGGATTATGTGGTTGGTCTTCGCCAGGATGAGACTGATCCGGCAAGTGCATCCACCATACTCAAACTAAATAAAAAGGGGATTATCACGGTAATCAGACCCTGATAATCCCCAAATACAGTATTGTCAGTCTACTTTACAAATCTTGCAACAGACTGCTCAGTTCTCACAAAATAGATACCGGCGGCATAGCTGCTGATATCGAATATATACTTGGCTCCGCTTACCCGAACCTCATCCATCTTCATACCTACACTGTTGTATATCGATATGGTACTTTCTCCAGAAGGAAGCTCAACATAGAGTTCGTCAACTGCAGGGTTGGGATAAACCTTCAGGGGTGTTAACGTATTCCCAAGAATTCCACTACTCGCGCCCACTGTAATTTGTTTTTCCCCAATAACGTGACTATCATCCACAGCAGAAGCGATTACACGTAACTGTTCCCGCAGTGACAGCAGTTAATAGACCCGCTGCATCAATGGTGGCACTACCCGTTCCATCTACAACACTCCACTTCACATCCTTATAGTCTGCCTCAGCGGGATATACCTCAGCGCTCATTTGCAGGGTGCCTTCCAAAGGCACATTGTTGGCATTGTCGGCACCGCTTACAACGATGCTCTCCACCGGAATATAATCAGTAACCAGCGCTAAATCATCCACTGTGGCCAGTAAAAAACTATCCAGATAAACCGTCTCAGCAGCGGTTCCCAGTTGGACGGTTACCAACTGAACCGTGGTTTCCACCATATCATCAAAAATGACATCAAAAGTATATCGGGTCGGTTCAGTTGAAATGTCGAAGATCCAATCGGATTCACCATTTGTAGCCAGCTCATGTCCTGATGACCCGTACCTGTTCCAATTATTTTCCTGTGTATCTTCAAAGTCAACGTGGAAGGTCCGGACATCGTCGCCCCACACCAGAAAACTGAAAACATACTCTACGTCGGGATCAGCGGTTAAGCCACTCTGATTCAGTGAGTATTGCCAGTCTGCTTCCCCCGCCTCCCCGGGAGCTAAAACTGCTACTCCATCCTGTACGATTATCGGTGCACCAAGATTTCCGCCTTGAGACCATATGGCTGGAGTAGTACCGTAACATCATCAAAATTAGGATTCTTGATTACATTGATCTCACCTATTGAAACAATCTGATTGCTGATGCTTACAACTGCAGAGGCCTCCGCAAAGGAACCATCTGTTGATGTTGCCCTAACAGTGACATCACCATCCAGAATACCGGTAACCAGGCCATCTTTATTGATGCTTGCTTTACCTGTTCCTCTTTCCACGCTCCAAATCAGGTTCTTATTGGAAGCATCCTCGGGTAGAATTGTAGCCTCCATTTGCAGCTTTCCGTTGTTCTCAGTAATTGCTCCATCCTGAATGGTAATTTCGTCAATATAAGTACCGGTTGCAGCACCGTCGAAGGTGACGATTCCGGACTCGTCCATATTCACCCATGAACCGTCGATGGTCCCGATATTTGACCAAACGGCACCACTGTAGGTTTCATCTCCCTCATCCCGGTCAAGGATGGTCACATCGAAACCTACTTCACCGGTAATGTCAACTGCAACTCCAGTCTCGTCCAAAAGGCTCGAGAAGGGAATAAAATATTCAGCGATATAGCTCGGATCCTCTACCATAAAAGCATACTCAACGAAATCTCCAGCAGTGCCATTAAACCCACACGTAAAAAGTGTACCGTCAGTCCCACCTTCCGTAAATGCAGGGGCCACCTGGTAGTGCCCGTTTCCTGTCATGGGTCCGCCCTCATCCTCCAGGGTATAATTAACATCAAAATAGAGTTCCGGTTTGTCATACTCCCAGCTATTTGTACCGGGCACTTCGTAAGAAGGGTGGAAATTATCATCATTCACTCTAAGGAGTACATAAATACCATCATAGGTCCATAAGCCCTGCCAGGTTGTTTCCCCGGATGCGCCAAGGCTAGGAGTGGTAGGTACGTCTCCAGATAAGGTAGGTCGATCGATGTTATTTTCTGATGCTGCATCGGCCCAGACCTCATCAATTACACCGTCAATAACCGGATCAACCGAGGCTTTGTTGATTACTACAGAGGGTCTCTGTGCCAGCGCACCCACTGCAAATAATCCGCATAAAAGCATTGAAGTAAATGTTTTTCTCATAGTTATAATTTTTTTCAGTTTAAATAGAATATTTTTTCTTAGCGTTACAAGATATCAAATTCTTCGATTAATAAAAAGGCTGCCCACTTGCGTGGGCAGCCTCAGGTGGTTGCTTATCACAACCGCTCCTGTAACCCCACCCTCCTGGAGGATGGGGGCTCCGTTTCTTATAAGGATCTTACTTTACCCGATCCGGAGGTATGTACTGTTAATCTGGGGATCACCATGATAATAGATACTTCCGCTTCCGGAAATTCTTGCTTCAAGTTCATCGGTGACTGTAATCTTACATGAGCCCGATCCGCTGATGGCGGCTGAAAATTCAGATACTTCAAATGCCTTCGGCCAAAAATTTTCCCGATCCGCTAATCTTCACATCTACCTCTTCGGCAGTACCCTTATCAATATTTGCATTACCCGATCCGGAGATCTTTACATCCATCTCCTCAACGAAGAGCTTTGAGAAATTCATATCTCCACTGCCCGAAACGGCAAGGGACATTTCCTCCGAATTAATCGTTTTGATCCGAAATAAATTTACCTGAACCCGATAATGAAACTTTGTCAAGTTCTTTGGAGGTGATATAAATGGTGAGTTTGGACCTGCTTGATCCTCCAGTCTTCATACTTCATCTTCAACATTCCATTCTCAACCCTGGTAATCAGGTCTTCCACATCCTTGGAATTTCCTTCAATTTTAATTTCATGGCTGTCGCCCGGGGTATAATATACATCTGCACTGATGCTAATTCCTATCCCGGTAAAAGGACTTAAGATCACGGGTTTCCTGTGCATTCACATTGCTGGCAGAGAGAGCGGTGATCAGTAATAGTAAACTCAATGCCAGTGAAGGATTGAATAACTCTTTTCATCGTTTAATCTTTAATTTTGGATTGATTGTCGACTTAAAGACGATGAAAAAATCGGCGTGTTACAGCTCCATGATACCTTCGGGTAAATCCAGGTGAAGTTGTTTGTTTTTGTGATCGATATTCTGAATGAAATCCTCCGTTGCAGGAACCAATAATCTCCCTTCCCTCATGTCTGATCACCCATACCGGGTTCATTTCATTGGGTAAATGGTCAGAGACCACCCCAATCTCACCCAGGTTCAGGTCGACGGACAAGGTAAGCGATCAATCTGCTGGGGTGCAGCAGTGAGGGAATCTAACTCAGCGTTTTCCATCCCATCAATGTATACATCACAACCGATCAGCTTCCTGGCTTCCTCCACCGAGGAAATAAACTCAACTTTAACAATGGCCTGCTCGGGACCCACAAGGTCAACAGATTCCATAAAAAAAGGAACCCGTTGCCCATCTAAATCGATGAACAACGGGTTTCCCGGTTTCAATTTTTGTGCTACGACAGGGATAAGTATTATATGAACATCTCCCTGGAGTCCATACGGTTTCGAGATTTTTCCGGCTTTTACACCTCCCTGGACCGTCATTGAAAGAGATCTTATTCCTCCTTCTTCTTGTCCTCGTCCTCTGCAGCTGGCTCTTCTAGCGGGAGCTTCAGCAACTTCCTCTACGGGAGCTTCAGCAACTTCCTCTGCGGGAGCTTCAGCGGCTCCTCTGCGGGAGCTTCAGCAACTTCCTCTGCGGGAGCTTCAGCTTCGGGCTCCTCTGCGGGAGCTTCAGCAACTTCCTCTGCGGGAGCTTCAGCAGCTTCCTCTGCGGGAGCTTCAGCAACTCCTCTGCAGGAGCTTCTCCTCTGCGGGAGCAGCAGCGGCAGCCTCAGCTGCAACAAGTTCTGACCTCCGTTTGGCAATCTCAAGTGCTCTTTTTTCCTTGATGGCAGATTCCGCTTCCAAGCGGCTCTTTTCATCTGTGTCCTTCACCGACTTGATTTTGTCCATACCGGCCTGGATTTTCTGTTCTTTCTCAGTCATCCATGCCTGGAAACGTCTTTCGGCTTCGGCTTCGTCAAAAGCACCCTTTTTTAACACCTTCAAGAAGGTGTTTCTTGTACAATACTCCTTTGTAAGATAAGATAGCTCTACATGTATCAGTAGGTTGAGCGCCTTTCTGCAGCCATTCTATGGCTTTGTTGAAATCCAAAACAATGGTAGCAGGATTGGTATTGGGATTATATTGTCCCAATGATTCAATAAATTTACCATCACGTGGCGCCCTGCTATCAGCAACTACAATAGAGTAGATCGCATGAAATTTACGACCCTGTCTTTGTAATCTGATTTTTGCTGGCATACTCTTTTAAATTTAAATGATTAAATACCTACATTTTAAGCGTGGCAAAGGTAGCATTAATCGGATAACTTGCAAAGAATTACAGGATTTTAAGCTTCCGGAAATCAAAGCCTACCTGATCATGATTTTTTTGGATCCGGTTAGACCCCCAATTTCAACCCTCAGGAAGTAGATTCCTGGACTAAGGTCCTTCAGCTTGATATCTCCTGAAACCCTCCCCAAATCCAGACTCAACTGCTCTGACAAATCCTCAATGAGCTTTCCGGTCATATCGAAAAGCCTGGCTGTAAGTTTCCCTTTCTCCTTCACATTCATCTCAATCCGGAACTCTCCATTGGAGGGATTTGGATACAGATTCATAGTGATGCTCTTCTCCATGGGGGGGGCTCCCTCATTCAAAGTCCGAGAATAGGCTTCTGGCTGGATTGCAAAAAACAAGATTCCAGCAATCAGCCCCAAAATGTATGTGTTAAAATTTCTCATTGTCTATGAGCTTTCAAAAACCCTGCCATAAATTTATTAACATGGGTCAATCGTGGACCTAATTCCCCTAACTTTACCATTGATGTTTTTAATATTTGACACAGAGACAACCGGCCTTCCAAAACGCGATAACGCGCCTATCAGTGAAGTTGATAACTGGCCAAGGGTCGTGCAGATTGCCTGGCAAGAGCACGACGAAACAGGGGAACTAACTGGGAATCACAATGTAATTATACGTCCAGATGGTTTTGAGATTCCCTATTCGGCTGAAAAGGTCCACGGAATCTCCACCGAAAAAGCAAAAAAAGAAGGAATCCCGCTTGAGGAGGCTCTCGCCATCTTCAACAAATCACTTGAACAAACCAGGGTTCTGATAGGGCATAACATCCGCTTTGACATGAATGCCCTGGGCGCTGAGTTCATCAGGACTGGAACTGAAACTTCTTTCCTGGAATTGCAGCAGGTCTGCACCATGCGCTCCAGCACCGACTATCTGAAACTAAGCGGGGGAAGAGGAGGGAAATTCAAACCCCCCAAACTGATGGAACTATACGAGTTCCTGTTCAATGAGCAATTCTCAGAAGCACACAACGCCGCAGCAGATGTGGAGGCCACTGCCCGCTGTTTCCTTGAATTGCTGCGATTGAAGGTTCTTACACCCGAATCCCTTGAGCTTGGACCTGAACAGTATGGTAGTTTCATCTCCAAAAATCCCGGGAAAGATAAAACGGTTTGGACTTTCACACACATCCAATTGGGAAAGCGGCTCCTTCCAGGCACCAGAAAAACCAGGCCTTGAGCAGGCTCCTGAAACAGAACCAAAAGGGGAATCCGACACACCTCAAACCAGCGATGAGGAGGTTGGATTCTGTCATCTTCATGTCCATACGCAATATTCCATTCTGGACGGAGCCGCCAGCATTCCCAACCTGCTCAAAAAAGCAATCGACGATGGCATGAGGGCAGTGGCCATTACCGATCATGGAAATATGTTCGGGGTCAAAGAGTTTCACAATGAAGCCACCAAACGAGGTATCAAACCCATCATTGGATGCGAAGCCTATATCGCCCGCCGCTCCAGGAACACAAAAGAGGATAAAAATCTGGATGGGATTGATCATATCGTTCTGCTTGCAAAAAATCATTTAGGTTATAAAAATCTTACAACCATGATCTCATTGGGTTGGACCGAAGGTTTTTATTACAAACCACGGATCGACAGGGAACTCCTTGAGAAATATAGTGAAGGGGTGATCTGCCTCTCGGCATGCCTTGGCGGTGAAATTCCCCAGGCCATCATGCACCGAAGCGTGGAAGAAGCCGAAAAGGTGCTTATTGAATACAAAAGGATCTTCGGGGAAGATTTCTACCTGGAAATGCAGCGTCATCGGTCCAATGATCCCGATTTGAATAAACTGGTTTTTGACGACCAGGTATTTGTGAACCGAACCCTGTTGGAACTGGGGAAAAAGCATGGGGTAAAATGTGTTGCATCCAACGATGTGCATTTCGTGGATATGGACGATGCCGAAGCACATGATCACCTGATTTGCCTCAACACCGGGAGGGACCTGGATGATCCCAAGCGGATGCGCTACACCCGGCAGGAGTGGTTTAAAACACAGGCAGAGATGAGGGAAGTCTTTTCCGACCATCCCGAGGTTCTGAAGAACACCCTGGAAGTGGCCGCCAAGGTGGAGGAATATGAACTTAACTCCAATCCCGTAATGCCTTTTTACCCTCTTCCTGAGGGCTTCGATAATGAGGATGAATACCTGAAACACCTTACTTATGAAGGAGCAAAACTAAGGTATGAAACCATCACAGATGACATCAGGGAACGGATCGACTTTGAACTGGGAACCATCCAGCGAATGGGCTTCCCGGGATATTTTCTGATTGTACAGGATTTTATCGCTGCTGCCAGGGAGATGGGTGTTTCAGTTGGGCCGGGCCGGGGATCGGCAGCCGGTTCGGCAGTGGCTTACTGTTTGAAAATTACTGATATCGATCCCATCAGATACGATCTGCTGTTCGAAAGGTTTCTGAATCCCGACCGGATCTCCATGCCTGATATTGATATTGATTTTGATGAAGATGGCCGGGAGGAAGTGCTTCAATGGGTGGTGAATAAATATGGACATGAAAGGGTGGCCCATATCATTACCTTTGGCACCATGGCTGCAAAAATGGCCATCAGGGATGTGGCCCGGATCCAGAAACTTCCCCTCCCTGAAGCCGACCGCCTGGCCAAACTGGTACCCGAACGACCCGGAACCACCCTTAGCAAAGCCTATGAGGAGGTTCCTGAACTACAAGCAGAACGAAGCTCAAGCAATCCACTTATTTCAAACACCTTACGAATTGCCGAACGGCTCGAAGGTTCGGTACAGACAAACAGGGCTACATGCCTGCGGGGTAATCATTGGGCGAAATGACCTGACCCAACATCTGCCGGTTTGCAAATTTAAAGATTCAAATCTTCTTGGTAACCCAGTTTGACGGACATTTTGTGGAAGATGTGGGCATGCTGAAAATGGATTTCCTGGGACTAAAAACCCTTTCCATTATTAAGGATGCCATAGCCAATATCAAGGATTCCAAAGGAATTAAGGTGGATATTGATCATGTTCCCATGGATGATCATCCCACCTTTGAGCTCTACTCAAGGGGGGATACCACCGGACTGTTCCAGTTTGAATCCCCGGGTATGAAAAAGTACCTGAAGGATCTGAAGCCCAACCGTTTTGAAGATCTTATCGCCATGAATGCCCTGTACCGTCCGGGACCCATGGAGTATATTCCCAGTTTTATCAACCGGAAACATGGCAGGGAGAAGATTGAATATGACCTTCCGGAAATGGAGGAGACCCTGAAAGACACCTACGGGATTACGGTTTACCAGGAGCAGGTGATGCTTCTTTCCAGGAAGCTGGCCGGATTTACCCGGGGCGAAGCCGATTCGCTTCGAAAAGCGATGGGGAAGAAGATCAAGAAGATGATGGACGAACTCAAGGTGAAGTTCGAAGAAGGATGTTTGAAAAACGGGATTCCCAAAGCCAAGATCGATAAGATATGGACCGACTGGGAAGCTTTTGCCCAGTATGCCTTCAATAAATCCCACTCCACCTGTTATGCCTATGTCTCCTATCAGACCGCCTATCTGAAGGCCAACTATCCGGCCGAATTCATGGCAGCGGTGTTGAGCCGTAACATCACTGATATTAAGAAGATCGGTATCTTCATGGATGAATGCAGGCGAATGGGCATCCAGGTGCTGGGACCCGATGTGAATGAAAGTAATGTACGTTTTACCGTGAATGACAAGGGAGATATCCGCTTTGGACTGGGGGCCATCAAAGGGGTTGGGGAGAATGCGGTCAGGAGCATCATCGAGGAAAGAAACAAATCCGGACCCTTCAAAGATATCTACGATTTTGTTGAGAGAAATAATCTGCAACAGGTAAATCGAAAGAACCTTGAGGGACTTGTCATTTCCGGCGCCCTGGATTGTTTCAAGGATATTTGCAGGAGCCAGTACATCGAAACCGTTGAAACAGAAGAGGCCACTTTCATTGAACAGCTGATCAAATACGGAAATAAGATCCAGTTTGAACGTGATACTCCCCAGCAGAACCTGTTTGGAGAGATAGGAGCCATCTCCGTTTCAAAGCCTGAGCCTCCTGATCTTTTTGAATGGGATGATTCAACAAAATGCAAGCGTGAGAAGGAACTCATAGGTATTTACCTGACTTCTCACCCCCTTGACCGATATAAGGTTGAAATCGATTCATTCTGTCCCAATACCCTGCACCAGCTACATGACCTGGGTACACACCGGGGACGGGACCTGGTCTTTTGCGGGATGGTTAAAAGTGTGAGGGACGGTGTCGACCAGTGGAAAAACAAGCCCTATCTCCTGGCTCAGCTGGAAGATTATACCGACAGCCTACAACCTAAGACTGAAGAATGATGACTACGTCAATTTTAAACAGTATTTTAGTCCGGATGTGGCCCTTATGATCCGTGCCACGGTCAATGAATGGAGCCCCAGGGAGGAACCCCAGAAGAAGATCTATTCTTTAAAAATAAAAATGATCTACATGCTATCCGATGTAAGGGAAAAACTGGTGAAATCGGTGGATCTGATCATGGATGTTAACAGAATCCGGCCCGATTTAATGGATGAAATTGAACGTTTTACTGTACAGGAAAACGGGAAGGTACTTAAATTCAGACTCCACGATCCTGAAAGCCAGATGAAGCTCAACCTGTTCTCCAGAAAAAAGCAGGTTCTCCTTAGCGATGAATTTATGAACTATCTTAAAGAAGGGAGAGATTTTGATTTCCGATTAGCGTAAAGGTTTTTTTTATAATTTTGACCCGAATTTAATTCTTAATAACAATGGCATTAGAAGCAACAGATAGCAATTTTGAAGAGCTGGTATTAAAAGCAGATAAACCCGTAATCGTTGATTTCTGGGCAGAATGGTGTGGACCCTGCCGCATGGTAGGACCCATCGTTGAAGAGGTTGGAGTGGAGTATGAGGGTAAAGCCATCGTGGCCAAAGTGGATGTGGACAGCAATCCTGGAATTACTGCCAAATACGGCATCAGGAACATCCCGACCATCCTTTTCTTCAAGAATGGAGAGGTTGCTGACAAACAGGTTGGTGCAGTACCTAAAAGCACCATCGTCTGCAAAGCTGGAAGCGCTCTATTAGGTCTCAATTTTTGACTTCCGGAAAGAATCTCAGTACGATTTCGGGATAAAGAAGAAGGTGCCATCCTCATCTTCAAGACCGGCTATTTTTCCGAACTGCGGTTTTTGCTGATTGGTATTTTCCATGGCGGCAACTACCTTCAGAACGATACTTTCGATGGGGACGCATGCCTCGGGACTATTGGCCAGTACATTGGCAAATGTCCTGGTAAACTGGCTATCATCCATGGCCAGCTCAGAACCTGCCGAGGAAAATACCTGGGATGATTTAAACCTGGTGGCCTCCCAGTCATTGCAATCTCTTTCCACAATATCTGAACGCATGGCCTGGTAAAAATTGGGACCTGACTCACAGGCATCAGTGATTACCAGGGTATGATTCACCGTACTGAGGATAAGACTGCATCGAAGCTTTCAGCGCATTCACACTGAAGATAGGTGAATTCATCATCCCTGTTGGCATCGATGGGAATCCAGTAACCTGTATCATTGATATACTTACCATGACCGGCATACCAAACCATGATGGAGTTTACCCGGTTACTTCTGATCAGATCCCGCAATTCGATGGCAAAGAAGCGCTCCATGTCCTGCTTGGTCATATTCTTCTTGTGTATGACATTGTGGATCTGGTACCTGGCCAGTGCACTCTTCATCAGGGTGATATCCTTAGCCGGTCCACCGAGACTGGTCATGAAGACTCATATTTGGAATTCTCAATGAAAATGACCCATGTTTTCCCCATGGGATTATCCCCAAAAGCCTGGGCATCCCTGTTCAGCGTAAATCGGGTTTGAGATCTGTTTCCAAACTCATCCTCCACTGTTACAGTGAGACTGCTTTTATTTTCGATCCTGTACCATGGCTGAAAAGGCAGGATTTAAATCACTGGGTATATAACTTGCCGATACACTGTCGATAAATATACTTGAGATCTTACTATCATCCTCAACACGCCCCTCCAGGTAAATCACCGGTTCATCATTGTCCAGGTAGAGGATGTTATTCTCAGAACCATAGGGAGCAATCATTTGAACCACGGGGGCTCAACTTCGGTTCTCCGAACCGTGAAATATAGCCGTCTCAGCATTATCATACACATCGGATAACCTGAACAATAATCTGATCGGATTCGCGTACATTCACACTGGCCAGAAATTGATAGCCATCCGGCGATTTGCTCCACGGGAACAGTGAAATTATTTACCTGAAGGCGTTTTTATTTCACTCTGATCCGAAATAATTCCAGTGACGGCAATCACCTGTGACTCCCCTGGGTATATCAATACTGTTGTCGCTCCTTTGATACCGGATCAGTAAGCGTAACGACGGGCTTATTTTTTTCCCGGTTCAGTTCGAACATTCTTATGGCTGGCCGCTCATGCAAGCGCTGTGCATTGCCATCGAATTTGGACATGGCAAGCAATTTTTCATAATCGGCCAGGGCTTCCTGATAATCACGCACATCTTCATATGCACCAGCTCTTTTATAATAAACATCGGCAATGTCCGGGGTCCAGTTCAATGACCTTTGTATAATCGACAATGGCATTGGCTGGCTGATTTAAAGCAATATAATAATCACCCCTGTACAATAAAGATCCTTCCTTCATCAGGATTATCAATGGAGGCCAGGGAGAGGACCTCAATGGCTTTGGGGTAATCTTTCTGAGCCGCAAGAATCTGAGCTCTGAAGTAACATGCCTTCAAGATTGCCAGGATCAAGCTCCAGCATCTGGCTTAACAGAAGTATATGCATCAGCGTAAGTTCTCTGTTTGGTATAGCAAGCTGGCCAGGGCGAAATGTGTTTCAAATACACGGGGATTTTCCTCAATGGATTGCCGGTATGCCTCTTCTGCTTCGGGATACATCTCCAGTTTTTCATATACCATGGCCAGGTTATAGATAGCCCTTTTCATCCTCTTTAATCCTCAGACTTTTCCGGCAATCATCAAGCGCCTCCTTATATCGCCTCAACTCCATGAGAACAAGCGATCTTACCTGTAAAGCTTCCAGAAAGTTATTTTTGAAATCGATCGCATTGTTGAGTCTGTCCAGTGCAATTTCATTGTCCCCCAGCTGATAGTAGGCGTTGCCTGAAAGATAGTATAGCTCGCCATCCTTTTCATTGAAAACAATGGCCCTGTCAAAATCGATCGATGCCTTTTCATAATCTTTCAATTGCAAGTATGCAAGGCCCGCTGGATATAGGCCTTGTCAAAATCGGGATCAAGTTCAATGGCTTTTGTAAACTGTTCTATGGCATCATCGAATGCTCATCTTTCGGCAAAACTCCTCACCTGCCTTCATATACTGCTTCGATGACTGGGCGAAAACCATCATGGTGCCCAACAATGGAAGCAGGATCAATATGGTGATCAACCTTTTCATAATTCACTGTTACCTAATCTTATTACTCATTTTACAAATTTTGCAAAGATACAGATTTAAAGGAGATTACACTATTTAATACTCTCTGATGATTCATAAACAGCTGAAGCATTGTTTTACGGAATCCCAGGCTCTCAACAGGATCGGACTTTAATTCAGGCGCTTTTACTCCCTGTCCAAAGGACATCTTTCCCGGTAAATACCCTGGCTTCATCCCAGAGTCCGGACTCCAGAAATGACTCGTGCAATTCAGCACCGCCTTCCACAAATACAGAAATGATATGCTGATCATACAGCTCTTCCATCAGGGCCTCAAGGTCGTACGAAGGATCCACAAAGATACTGCGGGTTCTCCCCGAATACTTTCCCGGAACACCTGTAAATACGATGGTATCCTGACTGCCGTCAAGGATATTTGATTCGGGAGATATTCTACCCTTCCGGTCAAGCGTGATCCTCACAGGCTGATCACCGGTCCACCTTCGGACATTTAGCCTGGGATTATCAGTAATAATTGTATTGGTCCCCAACATGATGGAAGCCTCTTCTGATCTCCATTTATGTACCAGGGTTCTGCTCACCTTACCGGTAATCCAGGTTGGTTCCCACAGGATCGCCAGGATCCCTTACCATATCAATGAATCCATCCATGGTCTGTGCCCATTTAAGGATCACATAGGGACGTTTCAACTGGTGAAAATGGAAAAATCGCCTGTTCAGATGGTATCCTTCTTCCTCCAAACAACCTGTACTCAACCCTAATACCAGCCTGCTTCCATTTGAGATATACCCATTCCGTTTACACTGGGGAAGGGATCCTTATTGGAAATCACAACCCGTCGAATTCCTTTTTGATGAATCAGGATGGAACAGGGCGGTGTTTTTCCATGATGGGCACAGGGCTCCAGGTTGCAATAAAGCGTGGAATGGGGCAGCAAGGATTGATCCTTAACGGAACGAATGGCATTAACCTCCGCATGAGGGCCACCAAATTCGTGATGGTAGCCCTCGCCAATGATGCGGTCATTATGAACAATGACACAGCCAACCAGGGGATTGGTCCTGGTAAGTCCCAAGCCCTTTCTGGCCAGCTCAAAACAGCGGCGCATGTATATTTTATCCTTCTCTGTCAATTGACTCTTCCTTTATTACTATTTTTGATACATGCTCCAAAATCATGCCACTCTCAGCGAGATCAGCAAATATCTTCAAAAAGAGCTGTCGCTAAACTATTCCGGAGGTGAAATCAGCTTCCATTGCTCAAATTAATTCATGGAGCACTTCGGGTATCCCTCTCCGGAACCCTTTCTGAATCCGCAACATCAGACCCGGCCGGAACTACGGTGGCACAAATTAATGAAATAGTTAGCTGATATTCATACACTGCGACCCATACAATATATTCTCGGAGAAACAAACTTCCTTGATCTGACCATCCGGATCAATGAAAATGCACTGATTCCCAGACCCGAAACAGAGGAGATGGTTCACCGGATTATCCAGAGCATTGAAACAACCACCGGACCACATTCTTGACCTGTGTACCGGATCGGGCTGCATCGCCCTTGCCCTTAAAAAGGAGTTTCCTGAAACCCATGTTACCGGATTGGATAACAGCATCAAGGCCCTGGAACTTGCCCGAAGCAATGCAGAGATTAACAGCCTGGAAGTGGAATGGATTCAGGGAGATATTCTGAGTTTTGACTGAAAGCACCATTCACAGAAAAATATGACCTGGTGGTTAGCAATCCACCCTATGTATTGATGAGTGAGAAGGCTGTGATGAATAGAAAACGTACTGGATTTTGAACCTCCCGCTGCCCTTTTTGTGAGGATAGTGATCCTCTGATTTTCTACAAAGCCATTGCCCGGCTTTCTCCAGAGATCCTCAAAGTGGGAGGATCACTCTGGCTTGAGATCAATGAAAGATTTGGACAGGAGCTTGTCAGGCTGATGAAAGAGTCAGGATTTTCAAAGACCATAATCCATAAAGACATCCATGAAAAAGAACGCTTCATCGAAGCCAGAAACTAGGGGCGGATCTTACGAAAGAGCGCTTCAAAGGGCAGCCGGACTATGCAGCCGTCAGGAGCAATGCACCAGTCACATCAGGGAAAAACTGAGGAATCCTGGAATGTGAGCGAAAAGGATGAGGAAAAAATCATTCTGAAACTCACCGAGGAAAAGTTTCTTGATGATGGCCGATACGCAGGCTTCTATGCAAAGGATAAATTCAAATTTAATGCCTGGGGAAGAATTCAGAATTTCCCATATGCTTCGGCAAAAAAGAATAGATGAGGCGCTTATTGAAAATGCACTATCCCAAATTGATGATGAGGAATGGTACGAGGCCTGCCTTGATACTGATCTTAGGGACAAGTCTTCAAAACTTAAAGAGGAGAATCCCTTTCAAGGAAAGGGAAAGTTATTCAGATATGCTGCCAGCCATGGATTTGAACCCGATCTGATTTACAGGGCTCTTGACCAGCTTGAAAAGGAATAATCCTGCCTGAGCGATTTCTTTCTTATATTTGCATCAAATTCAAACATGATTACACTTCAGACCAGATTAAAGACCTCAGAGATCGCCAGGCTGCGTTAAGGAGGCATCTTTGACGTGGATGGCAAAATCATCCAGATAGAAGAGGAGCAGCTAAAAACCCAGGAACCTGATTTCTGGGACGATCCAAAGGCTGCCGAAGAACAATTAAAAAAAGTGGCCCGGCTTAAAGAGCTGGGTGGATGGTTACAACACGGTGGAAACCGCCGTGGAGGACCTGAATGTACTTGCTGAATTCCTGGAAGCAGGCGAATCGTCCGAGGAGGAGAGTGAGGAGCAATACGATCTTGCCCAGTCACTTATTGAAGGACTCGAATCAAAAAACATGCTTCAGGATGAAGCCGACAGCCTTGGGGCCATCGTGAAGATCAACTCGGGAGCAGGTGGAACTGAGAGCCAGGACTGGGCCGAGATGCTCATGCGCATGTACCTTCGCTACGGCGAAAAGCACAAATACAAGATCAAGGAGCTTCATATGGTCCAGGGAGATGAAGCCGGTATCAAATCGGTTACCCTTGAATTCACAGGCGATTTTGCCTATGGTTTCCTGAAAAGCGAATCAGGGGTTCACCGCCTGGTTCGTCTTTCACCCTATGACTCGGCCAATCGCCGGCATACTTCTTTCGCATCGGTATTTGTAACTCCGGTTATCGACGAATCCATCGAGATTGTCGTCAATCCGGCCGACATTGAGTGGGATACCTTCCGATCGGGTGGCGCCGGAGGACAAAATGTAAATAAAGTGGAGACCGGTGTCCGTGTACGCCACCTTCCCACAGGAATCACAGTGGACAATACTGAAACCCGCTCCCAGCATAAGAACAGGGAGAATGCCATGCGTATCCTGAAATCCCATCTTTACGAAATTGAGCTTCAGAAAAAAAGGGAGAAACAGGCTGAGGTCGAAGGGAATAAGATGAAAATCGAATGGGGATCACAAATCCGCAACTATGTTCTGCACCCTTACAAACTGGTGAAGGATCTGCGTACCAACCATGAAACAGGAAATGTCCAGGCAGTCCTGGACGGCGACCTTGATCCCTTTGTAAAAGCCTTCCTCATGGAATTTGGGGGAAATAAGCTAAGTTATGGGAAAATATTATCAGACCAGAGAATCGGTTGAGGAGTATATCAAGGCAGCCCAAGGACACAATGGCTCCAAAATCATTGAAGAGCTACTTAAGATTTTTACCTGCAAATTCTGATGTACTTGAAATCGGAACCGGACCAGGAACTGACTGGCAGATTCTGAAGCAGCATTACAAAATAACAGGTTCAGATAATTCACCTGAATTTCTGAAACGCTTACATGCTTCCTTCCCTGATGGGGCATTCCTTCTTATAGATGCCTCCACCATTATGTGCAATCTTAAGTTTGACGGGATTTATTCCAATAAAGTGCTGCATCATCTTGAGGACAATGACCTGAAGCTTCCATCAAACGGCAGGCAGAAATCCTGAACCCGGGGGGAGTCGTCTGCCACACTTTCTGGAAGGGCGAAGAATCGGAAACCTTCAAGGGCCTTTTTGTCAATTACCACAGCGACAACGGACTCAGGTCGATGTTTGGAGAACATTTTGACCCTTTAGTGATTCAAGATTACCCCGAATTTGAAGATGGCGACTCCATCCTTTACATTGGCAAAAAGAAAAGGGAACTGTCTGTCTAAAACAACTCCTTAAATCTTTACATTCACAGCTCGCAACGTGGTTAAATGCTTCGCAATTAATCCCAGGTTGCTTCGCTGTCAATGTAAAATTAAGGATTGCCTAGATCAGGTGAAGATAATTTGTGTTCCTTCGCCTCCACACATGGCATAAAATTCACCAACGGTAAGCACAGCTTTTGTCTCTTCCCAGAGATCTTCTTTCTCAAGCTTGAACATGTCCATGGCCAGTTTGCAGGCATAAATCTCACCACCTCCGGCTGTAATCATCTCCAGAAACTCATCCACAGGGGGGATGTCCAGTTTTTCCATGGAGCTTTTCATCATGGCAGATACTCCCGCCTCAACTCCCGGAATCATACCAAGGATGGTCGGGAAAGGCAGTCCACCCGGTGCCCTCATGGCAGGATTACCCACAGTGGCGGTTTTGATCCTGTTCATCTGCTTTTTGGTAATTGCATCGAGTCCGAAGAAGGTAAAAAATACTTTTGCTTCGATTCCCTCCATGACAGCCCCGTTGGCCATTACCAGTGTTGCATATACATCTTCAATGGTGCCCTTGGCACAGATGATGCATACTTTTTTTAACGGATTCTCATTGTTAGTAGCCATAATTTTTGATTTTTTTAATGATTAAACACAGCTGGCAGGCTTGGGAATCCCTGCAAATTTGGATGACAATTTCAGTGGACCTTTGGGAAACAGCTCGTATAATCCCTTGATATCGGTAATCCCTGATTTTCCAACCTTTCGGATGGTCAGAGTCTCACCCTTCGCACTGGTATCGCGAAGGAATTCCAGTACCTCAAAATGTTTGTCGGTCAGATCAATCCCATCTTCTTTGGCCATCTCTGTTGCAATTTCCTTGTTCCACTGGGAAGCATCCACCAGATATCCTTCGTCATTTACTTCAACACGTTTGTCCTGCAATTGTTTTTTGTGCCATAACTTTCAATATTTATTGGTTATTAATTATTGTTATCCTTACTCATATTCTTTAAAAACATCATTACGAATCCAATCCTTTTTTTCATCTCAGGTTTGTTCATCTCCCGCATCACTTTGAAAATGGAGTACTCGGGTACATTGTCCATTTCCATGCTGGCAAATACTTTGACAGCATTATCAATGGATTTGAGCATTTCGGGTTGGGTCAGATTTTTTACCACATCCAGCATGGCCACCACATTATCGGCCAGCATGCGGGCATCCTCAGCGCCATAATGTGTCACGATGTTATCGATGATGCGTCCGAACTCCTTAAAGAATTCGAAGTAGCCCTTTTGTTCAAACTCGTGAAGTTTTTTGGTTGCATCGATGATCACTTCATTGGCAATGGGCTCACAGGTCCTTCATCAGGTCCATGACACTTCCAAGGGTATTAAGGATGTTATTGAAATTCTCTACGTTCTGGGCCAGCCTGATCCCCAGTTCACGCAGCTGATCGGGATCCAGGACAACCTCATGTTCGTCAAGCACCTTTACGGTACTGTCGTAGACATCTTTTCCAATGATGGATGCATCGGCCACCAGGTCATCGAGGGATTGCGACTTTAGTCGTCTGCTGATTTACATATTCCAGGATGGTATCCACCTTCTGGTTCAGTTCAGCGATTTGTTGTGAAGTATTTTCTGCCATCTGATTATCCTTTAAGCAATGTCATTTTTCTTGCCAGCCATGGTCATATGTGCTTCAATGGGCATCTCCTTGCCCCGAAGGAGAATGTGCCAGTAAATCCACCTGAACATCAGTTTCCCGTAATGGTTAATCTTGGTATTCCTCAAGCAAGCCAAAGGGCCCAATGCCAGGAAGGGGGAAGGTGCCGGGCAGGGGTTCAGTGTCATAATTGAAATCGATCAGGGCTCCTTTACCATATCCTGTTTCAATATAACAGTTGGCATGCCCGTCAAATTTTGCAGTCAGAGGCCTGTTCTCAATGGCATTCATGAGATTCTCAAACAGAATCTCAGCTGCAAAGTGAGCCACAGAACCGGCTTTGGAAGTGGGTAGATTCGCAGCATCACCCAGAACAAAAATATTTTCGAACTTCTTGGACTGAAGTGTCTCCTTATCGGTCTCCACATAATTCATATCATCACCCAGACCACTGCGCTCAATCATTTCCGAGCCCATGTTAACCGGTACGATGGTAAGTGCATCGAAAGGAATCTCAATTTCGTCATAGGATTTAAGGACTTTCTTTTCATTATCCACACTTTCCAGGTAGAAATCCGGAATAACCTTTATGTTTTTATCATCCAGGAGCTGACTTAACATTTTGGTCGCAATAGGTTTGGTAAATGCCCCAGGCAGCGGAGTTACATAGGTAATATCCACTTTATCCCTGATGCCCTTTTCGGTAAAATAGGCTTCGGCCAGACAAACAAATTCGATGGGTGCTACCGGACACTTAAAGGGTAGTTCGGCAATGCACATGACCAGTTTGCCACCTTCCCAGGTTTTGAAGAATTGCTGTAAGGCGACTGCGCCTTCCACTGTATAAAAATCAAAAATGCTATTTCCGCCACTCTTCGCCCAACAATCCAGGCGTTTCATCAGGCCGGGTCTGGGTTCCGGTGGCAATAATCATAAAATCGTACTTTAGACAGGTACCATCCATCAAATGCACTTTGTTCTCCTCCCCTTCAATCCTGTCAATCTCCTGGTAAATAACCTTTACTCCGGAGGGAAAGAAATCGCCTTTGGGTTTAATCACATCTGATTTATTATAAATGCCAAAGGGAATAAAAAGAAATCCGGGTTGATAATAATGGGTCTTGTGCTGATCCACAATAGTTATTTCCCATTCCTGACGGTCAAGGGCCTTAAAAAGCTTGTTGGCCATCATGGTACCGGCAGTACCACCCCCCAAGTATTAAAATCTTTTTCATAATATTGTTTTTTTTAATCTCGATTATTTCTGTTACAAAAATAACAGAAGAGATATTGCTAGATTTACAATCCCGGTATGATAAATGTCATAACATGACAAGTATCATTTCAGGATATGCTAATCAACATTATGATCATAATAGCGAATGGATCCCAGGTGTAGTTGTGATAATTGCGAACTCAAGGAACTCTTTGTGGACAGCCTGGAGGATGATCATGTGGAAGCAGTATGTTCAAGTAAGAAGGAGAAGGAATATTCCAGCGGAGAACTTATCATTAAAGAAAGGACACAAATCCGGGAATTTACCTATTTGAAAAGTGGACTGGTGAAACTTTTCAAAAGCGATTCTGTCGGGGAATGAACAGATTATCACCATTGCCAAACCCATGGATTATGTGAGTCTGCTCAGCGTATTCTCTAATGAAACGTACAATTACTCGGTAACAGCCCTGGAAGATTCGGTTACCTGCAACCTGGACCTGGATGAGCTGCGATCAATGATGACAGGAAAATGGCAACCTGGCCTTAAGTCTCCTCCAAAAAATGAGCAGGGCAGCCGACCGTATTATTCTTGATTCCCTGGAAATCAGGAAAAAACATCTCCGGGGACGGGTGGCCTACCTCCTGCTTTACTTTTCTGAAAATGTATATCTCTCAGCATGAATATGATCTGCCTCTCAGCAGAAAAGAGATGGCCGAATATGTGGGCATGACCACCGAGAACGTGATCCGGTCACTGAGTGAATTCCGAAAGGATGGGATTCTGAAGATCTACGGAAAAACCATCCATATTGTCAATATGGAGACGCTCAAATCCATTGCCGAATTCGGATAATCTGCCCTTTCAGTTTTTCTTTTTTTTGTAGCTTCATGCCCTTAAACTCCGCCCAATGAAAAGACCTTTCGTTTTGTTAAACTATTTCCTCCTTATTAGCAATCCTGATTTTTCCTGAATCATACAAAGGCCCAGACCTCCGATTATAAATCTCCTGAGCAGGTAGGTTCCTGGATAAAACAGATTGAGAATGAGTATCCGGGACTGGTAAGTTCAAGCCTTATTGCAAGCACACCCGGTGAAAGACCTCTATCTCTTATTAGAATTGGCAAAACGACTGAAGCCAAAAAGCCAGCCTTTCCGTCCGTTTTTGTTGCAGCAAACCTTGAGGGTGACAGGCCGCTGTCTACAGAAGGAGCCATTTTTCTGGCTGAAACCATACTCTCAGATCCAGCGAATTATGATTCCCTGAACTGGTATATATTGCCTCTTGGAAACCCCGATGCTGCAAGTAAGTATTTTTCCACTCCCCTGTGTGAGGATTCCAGAAATGACTTTCCAACAAATGATGACCGGGATGAGCAGACCGATGAAGATGGCGTGAATGATCTCAACGGGGACGGATGGATTACAAAGATGAGGGTGAAACATCCCGATGGTGAATGGATCATCTCCGATTCGGATCCCAGGCTCATGAAAAAGGCAGATCCTAAAAAAGGAGAGCAGGGAGTATATAAAGTGTATTCCGAAGGGAACGACGACGATGGCGATGGACTCTACAACGAGGATGGGCCGGGAGGTACCAATGTTGGAATAAACTTCCCACAGCTATTCCAGCATTTTTCCGCAGATGGAGGTCTGTTCCCCGGTTCAACGCCCGAGATCCTATGCCATCATGAAATTTGTCTTTGAACATCCCGACATTGCCATGATGGTTTCATTTGGCTCAACAAACTGGTGCCTTACCCCACCCAAAGGAGGGAGAAAGGGTGAAGCCGACCTCAATAAGATCAAGTTATCAGAGCGGCAAGCCAGGCAATTAAATCTGGATCAGAACAGGACCTATACCATTACTGAGCTGGTCGGGTTTTTTAAGGCAGAAAATCCACAATCGAATATTGATGAGAGCATGATTGCAGGATATTTAGGGCTGGGAGCTGCATTAAATCCCCAGGAAGGGGATCTGATTTTTTATGAGAAATATGCCGAAGATTATAAATCCTTTCTTAAGGAGCATGGTGGCCTGGAGGAACGGGCTGAACCCCTGCCTGCTAAAGACGGTTCTTTTGAACTTTGGGGATACTTCCAGGTGGGAGTCCCGGTATTCAGCATGGACCTGTGGGGAGTGAGTCTGAAGGATACGATGGAACTGGAGGAGGCCTTGCTTGCTTACTCAGACAGTCTGCGCGGGAAAAAAGGCTTTGTGGAATGGGAAACATATGATCACCCCACACTGGGGTCGGTGGAAATTGGCGGATTTGTGCCCTTTCTTGGCACTACCCCACCCTATGATTGGGCAGATTCCCTTTTAAATCTTCAGGTACCCTGGATACTCAAGCTGGCCGGGGAGCTGCCCGATTTACATATCGATGAGGTAAAATCATCTCCAAAAGGAAATGGTTTATATCAGTTGGATATCTGGGTTGAAAACCGCGCATTTATTCCCTTTCCCACAGCCATGGGAAGCAGGAACAGGCAGGCCGGCACCTGCCATTTTATCCCTGGAGGGAAAGCAGATGGATTTTATTTCCGGATATCGAAGGACTCCCATTTCCCGCGTGCCCGGAAATTCAAGGGTTAAAACGACCCTGCTCATCCAAATGGAAAAACCTGGTGATCTGATTTTGAAGCTGGAAAGCCTAACAGGCGGGAACGATGTGCAAACCATTAAAATAGGAGAATAAAGTCATGAAAAAGAATACTTATTTTAATATTCGCCATAGGTTTTATGATTCTGGGATCTCTATCCGCCCAGGATATGGAGCTTCCTCTTCGCTTTGACCATTATTATAACTACGACCAGCTTGTTGAGGCGATGGAGGCACTTCACAAGGCATATCCCGATATTACTACCCTGGACCTGGTGGGTCACAGCGACGAAGAAAGGGCCATTTATGCATTGACCATTTCAAATCCCAATACGGGCAATCATTTGTCGAAACCCGGAGTCTATGTGGATGGCAATATTCATGGCAACGAGGTACAGGCTGGTGAAGTTTGTCTCTATCTGGCCAACAGGCTGCTTACCCTCTACGGATCAAATGAGCAAATCACATCACTGGTTGATAAAAACAGTTTTTACATCATCCCGGCTGTGAATGTGGATGGCAGGTATCATTTTTTTGAAGATGCCAACACTTCCAGTTCAAGCAGAAGTCTTCGCAGACCCAAAGATGATGACAAAGACGGTCTGTTTGATGAGGATCTCTACGATGATTTGGATGGGGATGGAAACATCTGTGACATGAGAAAAAGAGATCCCAATGGTACCCATCGCACCGATCCTTTCGATTCAAGATTGATGGTGCGTGTGAAGCCTGGTGAAAAAGGAGAGTGGATCCTGCTGGGAAGAGAAGGGATTGATAATGATGGCGACGGGAGAATCAATGAAGATACCGAGGGTTACGTGGACCCGAACAGAAACTGGGGCTACAACTGGGCACCAAACTATATCCAGAGAGGAGCCGGTTATTACCCGCTTTCAGGAACAGGCCTCAAAGCCATTGGCAAATTATTTGCTTGAGCGACCCAATGTGATCATGGTCTGGGCCTTTCATAACTCAGGAGGCATGTTCCTCAGGGGACCTTCCACCAAAGACGAAGGAGAATTTCCTTCAGGCGATCTGGCTGTGTACGACTACCTGGGAGAAAACAGTGAGATGATTACCCCGGGGTACCGTTATTTACTGGTCTGGAAAGACCTTTACTCTACCTATGGGGATTTTACCGGATTTACGACCAACATCATCGGGTCCTACGGTTTTGTGGGAGAGTTGTTTCAATCTCAATCTGAAACCTATGCTCTGAACAAGGACCAGAAAAAACCAGGTGAGCGTGACCGGGAGCAGGGCGCCGGGGATTCCAATCACCAGCGTCTGAAGTTTAATGATCATGTGGTCCAGGGCGAACTCTACAAACCCTGGACCCCTTTTGAGCATCCTGTATACGGAGAGATCGAGATTGGGGGGTGGACTAAAATGAGCTCCAGGCTACCCCACCCTTTCATGCTCCAGGACCTGGTTCATAGAAATGCCAGTGCCGTCATTTTTTCCGCCGCTCAGACCCCTGAAGTTCAAGCTTGAGTTAATGGAAAAGGAAAAAATCGGGAAAGATCTTTACCAGGTGAGGATTCGGCTCATAAATGATCATGCCATTCCCACCCTGACCTACCAGTCGATGAAAAACAAGTCCCATCGACAGGATATTCTGAAGATATCGGGACCTTCGATTCAGGTACATGCAGGAGGCGAGCTAAAGGATGCTTTTATGAATCAGGCTGTTTACAAAGAACACAAACCTCAGATTCAGTTTATACAAATGCCAGGTTTCGGAAAGCTGGAATACCAGTTTCTGATTTCCGGGAAAGGCAGTGTAACAGTGGACTATTCCTCACTGAAAGCCCGGGACCAAAAACTGGAGTTCAGCCTTTAATCTTCTTTGTGAATTTTTTCACATCAAATTGTTGGATTAACACAAAGCATGTCTAATTATAGACGTTTTGTTACTTTTTCTTGGTTTGAAATTATAATTTCGTATATTTGAGGCCTATTTTCTACGAAATTATAATAAAAAGATTGGTTTATGTGTGGATTTTCAGTGTATACGGGGGGTGACAAAATGCTGCGACTCAGTGTAGTCAGCGAATTTCAAAAGATCAAATACCGCGGTCCTGACAATTCTGTGGCTGTCGATTTAGGAGAGAAGGGCTGGATGGGATTTCACCGTCTTAAGATCATTGATACATCCGACGAGGGTAACCAACCGCTTATTCACAAAGCAATACACCTGGTGGCAAATGGAGAAGTTTACAATTACCAGGCTCTGATGGATGAGTACAAGGACAAGTATGAATTCCAGTCGGCCAGCGATTGCGAAGTGATTATTCCCATGTTCATGGAACTGGGAATTGAGGAGACAGCCCGCCGCCTGGATGCCGAGTTTGTTTGCGTTCTCTACGATGCCGATGTGGACAAATATTATGCGGCCAGGGATCCTGTGGGAATCCGCCCCATGTTTTATGGCTATGCTTCCGACGGGAAAATCATGTTTGCCAGTGAGATGAAAGCCCTGAGTGAACTTTGCGAAGAGGTAAAACCCTTTCCCCCGGGATATGTATATGATGGCGACAAATTCATTTGCTACACAGATATAGCGGCTGTGGAGCAGTTTGTGGACCACGAAATAGAAGAAGTTTATCAGCACATCAACGATCTGCTGACCAAGGGGGTCGAAAAGCGCCTTCATGCAGATGTCCCTGTGGGTTTCCTGCTTAGCGGAGGGCTCGATTCCAGCCTGGTATGCGCCATAGGGCAAAGGATGATGGATAAACCCATTCGTACTTTTGCTGTGGGGATTGATAAGGATCCCATCGACACCAAATATGCCAGGATCGTTGCCGATTACCTGGGAGCCGATCACACCGAGGTTCTGTTTACCAAACAGGATATTTTCGACACCCTGAGCCGCTTATCTATAACCTTGAAACCTATGATATCACCACCATCAGGGCTTCCATGGGAATGTACCTGGTGAGCAAATATGTGGCCGATAACACCGATATCAAGGTACTGATGACCGGTGAGATCAGCGATGAAATTTTTGGTTACAAGTATACGGACTTTGCCCCCTCCCCTTCGGCCTTCCAGGAAGAAGCTGAGAAAAGGCTCAAGGAGATTTATATGTATGATGTCCTCAGAGCCGACCGGAGTATTTCTTCATGTGGACTGGAGGCAAGGGTACCCTTTGGGGATCTGGATTTCGTGAGGTACGTGATGAGCATCCCACCCGAAAAGAAAATGAATTTTACCGGAGTAGGGAAATACATTTTACGCAAGGCCTTCGAGGGCGATTACCTGCCCCATGATATCCTTTACAGGGAGAAGGCTGCTTTCTCAGATGCAGTTGGTCATAGTTGTGTGGATAACCTCAAAGCATACGCCGAAGAGATGTACAGCGATGAGGATCTCTCGAAAGGACAAATGAAATACGATCATGCCACCCCAATTTCGAAGGAATCCCTCATGTACAGGGAAATATTTGAATCCCATTTCCCAGGTCGCTCGAGTGTAGTAGCGGATTTCTGGATGCCTAACAAGGAATGGGAGAATTGCGATGTGAATGATCCCAGCGCAAGGGTTCTTCCCAACTACGGAAAAAGCGGAGAATAATTCCATAGTCATATAGTTTCAGATAGAAAGACCGCCTCAAAAGGGCGGTTTTTTCTTTAAAGAGGCATTCTGCTGCATCCACCATTATGGCAAATCTTATGCATATCAACGACTGCCGCCCATATTTATCTTCCTCTTTTTAAAAAAATCAACATCAGCAAAGATTTTTTTGGTTTCTCTTGACAAATGAAAACTAATATCGTAGATTTGTACGGTATATGTCTTTTATTACTTATTTCGTATAGTTATGAAAACTACGTCCAGCCCGAAGAGAAAGCAAATTCTGGCCACCGCGAAAGAGTTATTCTGGAAGTTTGGCTTTAAAAGAGTCTCCATCGAGGAGATTTGCAAGGCATCCAGGGTAAGTAAAATGACTTTCTATAAGTTCTTTCCCAACAAGCTGGAACTGGCTAAAACAATTTTGAATGCTGTTTTTGAAGAAACCATTTCTAAAATCAGAAAGCTTTCAGATGAGCATGATACACCCGGCAATACCCTGAGACGGATTCTGCAGCTTAAATCAGAAGGTACCCGCGATATTAGTGAAGAATTCATCAAGGATCTCTATGCCAATCCTGAGGCAGATCTGAAATTATACCTGGAGGAGAGAACAAATGAAATGTTTGCAGAAATTATCACTCTTTACGAAAAGGGCAAGGAAGACGGATGGGTCAGAAAAGACCTGAACATACCCTTCTTTATGGCTTTTACCAGAAAATCCCTTGACATATTCTCCGGGGATGAAATGCTGCACTTTTTTGAAACATCACAGGAGCTTATCATGGAGATTACCAATCTCTTTGTTTACGGAATTTCGCCACACGAATAAAAAAATGAAATCCACGGGGCTCATATTAATTTTTTGTCTCCTTCAGGTATTCTCGGGGACGCTGCCAGCACAGGACAGCCTCACATTCAAAGGTCAGCTATCTGCATGGGCCCTTTACAATGGCGGACTGGATCTGCCTGTTTACATGGGTGGCAGGTACATCCCCCAGCTCAATTATGAGATCAAACTGAAGAAGGACCAGCTCATCGATTTTGAGGCCTCAGCCAACATCAACGGAAATTTCGGATTTCAGCCCTTCGATACCCTCAAGGCCACAGGTACAATCAAACCTTACAGGCTATGGGGCCGCTACTCTTCCCGCCAGTTTGAAGTGAGGCTTGGATTGCAAAAAATCAATTTTGGTTCGGCTCAACTCATCAGACCACTCATGTGGTTCGATGAGGTCGACCCCCGCGATCCGCTGGGCCTTACCGATGGAGTTTGGGGCGTACTGGGCAGATACTACTTTCTGAACAATATGAATGTCTGGTTCTGGAGCCTTTACGGAAATAAAAATGCCCGCGGGTGGGACTTCGCCCCCACAAACCGGGATGTTCCCGAATTCGGAGGACAGATTACAGTCGCCCATACCTGCTGGCGAAGCAGCCATCTCCTATCATCACAGGGTTTCCGATACAAGGGGAGTGAATCCGGCCATCCCGGAATTTGCAAGGGTCCAGGAAAACCGAATCGGCCTTGATATGAAGGTCGATCTGGTGGTAGGGGTCTGGCTGGAGGGATCCTGGGTCAATAGCGGATGAAAACCTGGAAATGTTTACCAACCAGGAGGTTTTCAGTGCCGGAGTGGATTACACCTTTGGACTTGGGAATGGCCTGTATATGATTTTTGAGCAGTTGGTGGCATCCTACGATGAGAAGGCTTTCTCTTTTGAAAATACCACCACATTTTCCCTCCTTTCCCTCTCCTACCCTATGGGCCTTTTTGGCAACATCCAGGGAATCGTTTATTACGACTGGGAAAATAGCAGTCTCTATAATTTCATCAACCTGCAAAGGGACTTCAGGAACTTCTCACTCTACCTGATGGGATACTGGAATCCGGAGGATTACAGAATCCCCACCCAGGAAATTGAACAAAACTTATATGCCGGAAGAGGCATTCAAATCATGTTTGTACTGAATCATTAAACTATCATACAATGGAAAACTCCTCAATTATTCAGATTGAAAAGCTGATCAAACGCTTCCCTGTGGGGAAAAGTTTTTTCACCGCACTGAACGACCTCAGTCTCACGATTGGACCGGGGTGAATTTCTGGGTTTGGTTGGGCCCAGCGGATCGGGCAAAACCACTTTGCTCAATATCATTGGTTCCCTTGACACTCCATCTGAAGGAAGCGTCACTGTCCTTGACAAATCCATCGCCTCATTAAGTCATAAGCAATCTTCCAGGCTCAGGAACAAACACATCGGATTTATTTTTCAGACCTATAATCTCTTGCCGGTATATACGGTGTACGAAAATGTTGAATTTGCATTGCTACTGCAAAAAACTTCTGCCACTGCCAGAAAGGAAAAAAGCGGTAATGGATGCGCTGGAGTGGGTGGGTCTGACCGATAAGATCAAATCAAAACCCTCCATGTTGTCGGGAGGTGAATGCCAGCGTGTGGCCATTGCCCGGTCGATGGTGAAAAGACCCGACATCGTATTGGCCGATGAACCCACAGCCAACCTGGATTCCAAAAATTCCCATCACATCCTTCAGACCATGAAGAATCTGAACAAGGAGCTGAATACCACTTTTATATTTGCCACCCATGATGAAAAGGTGATGCAATACCTGAACCGGAAGGTCTCTCTTGAAGATGGAAAGATCGTGAAGGATGAAATAATGAAGAATCCAAAAAACTGAAATCATGCTCTCATTAAAACTGGCATTTAAAAACCTATTGGGTGCAGGTTTAAGAACCTGGCTCAATGTTACTTGCCCTGTCATTTGCCTTTGTGCTCATCATCTTCTATAACGGAATGATTGATGGCTGGAACCGACAGGCGCAAAGGGATACTGCTGCATGGGAAACGGGTGTAGGACAATTCTGGCACCCTGCCTATGACAAGTATGATCCTTTTACCATTGAAGACGCTCATGCTCCCCTATCGGAGGAGATTCTAAAAGAGATAGAAAACAAAACGCTCGCACCGGTCCTGATCGCCCAGGCAACAGCCTATCCCCAGGGTCGCGCCATGGGGGTTACCCTCAGGGGAATTGATCCGGAACAGGAAGTCCTGGAGCTTCCCTCTTCGAAACTGCCACAGTCAAACGGGACTGACTATGCCATCATCGGAAAGAGCATGGCCCATTCGGCCAAGCTGGAGGTAGGCGATAAGCTCCTGCTTCGCTGGAGAGATAAAAATGGCACCTTCGATGCCAGGGAAGTGGAAATTGCAGCAATATTCAAATGCAATGTTCCGGCAGTGGATAAGGGACAGGTTTATATCGCCATTTCGACTCTCCAGGAAATGCTGGCCATGGAAAATGAAGCCACCCTGCTGGTGGCCGGGGAAGCATTCGAAATGCGTGAGCTGGATGGCTGGGATTTCAAAGACAATGAATTTCTGCTGGCAGATCTTCAGGCAATCATTGACTCGAAGAAGGTTGGGGGATCCGTCTTACAGGGCCTGCTTCTGATCATTGCCCTGATTGCCATTTTTGACACCCAGGTACTCTCCATCTTTCGAAGGCAGAAAGAAATCGGCACCTACATTGCTCTCGGACTGACCCGGGCCCAGGTGGTTGGCATATTTACGGTGGAAGGTGGTGCTCACAGCATCCTTGCCATTCTGCTGGGAGCCGCCTATGGCATCCCCTTGCTCCTCCTGCTAAACAAAAACGGGATTGGAATGGGCTATGCAGAGGATATGGATTTTGACCTTCCCGTTGCCGAAGCCATTTTTCCCTATTATAGTTTCCGGCTGATCCTGATGACCATTATGATCGTGGTAATAACTGCCACCATAGTGAGTTATCTGCCTGCCAGGAAAATATCAAAAATGAAACCAACTGAAGCATTAAAAGGAAAACTACAATGATACGATTTCTGCTAAAAGGAATATTAAGGGACAGAAGCCGGAGCCTCCTGCCGGTCATCGTAGTGGCCCTGGGTGTATTTCTGACCGTATTTATGAGCGGATGGTTCCAGGGAATCATGGGAGACATGATCGATATGAATGCCCGCTTTGTTTCAGGACATGTGAAAATTATGACCCGGGCCTATGATGAAAATTCCGACCAGGCTCCGCTCGATCTTGCCCTCCTGGATGTTACTGAATTGAAAAATCAGCTGAACGAGGAGTATCCGGATATGGAATGGGTGGAACGAATCCATTCCGGGGGACTCCTGGACGTGCCTGATGAAAAAGGGGAAACCCGGGGCCAGGGCCCGGCCATGGTAACGGCCATTGACCTGGTTTCACCGGACAGCAGGGAGGTGGAACGTATGAATTTATCCGATGCCATCGTCAAAGGAGAACTCCCCGACCAATTGGGAGAGGCATTAATCAGTAATGATTTTGCTGAAAAATTTGATGTGGCTGTCGGAGACAAGGTAACCCTCTTTGGTTCAACCATGAATGGCAGTATGATGTTCTATAGCTTCACCGTAAGCGGGACCATTCGCTTCGGGAATACGCTGCTTGACCGGGGGGCAATCCTGATTGATATCAAAGATGCCCAGCTGGCCATGGATATGGAAGATGGAGCAACTGAGGTTCTGGGTTATTTCAATAATCAACCCTACATCGATGAAGAGGCAATGGCCCTGGCCACATCCTTTAATGAGAAATACAGCCTGGAAGAGGATGAATTTTCTCCAAAAATGATGCGGCTGGCCGAGGCAGCAGGTATGGCAGATTACCTGGCCATTGCTGAAAACATGGTGGGCATGATGGTCTTTATATTCATCATTGCCATGTCCATCGTTTTATGGAATACCGGCTTACTGGGTGGACTGCGTCGCTACAGTGAGTTTGGTGTACGACTGGCCCTGGGGGAGGAGAAGAAGCATATCTACCGAACTACACTGTGGGAAGCCTGTTTTGATTGGAATAATCGGATCCATCGTGGGTACAATTTTCGGACTGGCCCTGTCCTACCGTTTACAGTCCCATGGAATTGATTTTTCAGGTATGATGGATAATCTTGGAGTGATGATGCCCACCATTTTCAGAGCAGTCGTGACTCCTTCCATGTATGTTGTAGGATTTATTCCCGGAGTAATAGCCACCGTTAATGGGAAGCGCCCTGGCAGGTTTTGCAATCTACAAACGAAAAACCGCACAGCTTTTTAAAGAGCTGGAAGTGTAACAATAGTCTGCGTAAAGTCTAAAGCTGTAAAGTCTAATTCGTAAAGTCTAAAGTCGTAAAGCTTAAAGCGTAAAGTTAAAGTAAAGATGTAAAAAGTATAGTGTAAAAATGAAACAGATACAATTTGCAATCATTATGCTCGCGGGAGTCTTGTGGCCACTGCACAGGATGCCAAAGAAATTTTGGAGACTGTTGACCGTAATATGTCATCGGAGAACAGGGTATTTGAATCAGATATGATTATCCATGGACGGCGATCAAGTCGGACCATTGCTTCCAGAACCTATTCGGTAGGCGACAAGCAGTCCTTTACCGAATACCTCTCCCCTGCCCGGGAGCAGGGGACCAAGATGCTCAAGCTGGAGGATCAACTTTGGATCTATTCACCTTCCACCGACCGAACCATCCAGATTTCCGGGCATATGTTGCGCCAGTCGGTGATGGGTTCCGACCTCTCCTACGAGGATATGATGGATGACCGGAAACTCACAGAGATTTATGATGCCACCGTTGAGGGTCATGAGGAGATTGAAGGAGGGACTGCTATGTACTGGAGCTTGATCGCCAAGGTGGATGATGTGGCCTACCACTCTCAGAAAATGTGGGTGGATAGTGAGCGGTATGTCCCCCTGAAACAGGAGATGTTTGCCAAGAGCGGTACAGCTGCTCAAGCGCACCACTCTCTCTGATGTCCAAAAGGTCCAGGGACGTTGGTTTCCCATGACCATGGTCTATAAGGACATGCTAAAGGATGGTCAGGGCACCGAGTTCAGAATGAGTCAGTGTAAAGTTTGACCAGGATATACCTGAGTATATTTTTACAAAAGCAGCCCTGAAGCAGTAGGACTCTATGATCTAAAAAGCCGAAATCGTACTCAAATAAGCATTGAGCTCGGTTTTGTTTTCCTCCACTCTTTTCTTCAGTCTGTCGAGTTCAGCACAACAGGCCAGGAAGGTTATCCGACAACACTTTCATCTCACCTTCCAGGGTGGTATTCTCTGCATTTAGTTCATTAATTTTACCAGTGTCGGTCTCTTTGGAGATTTTCTTGGTATTGCCTTGGATCTTATTATTTATGTTTCCAATCTGTTTTTCGGTCTGATCCCTCTCCTTTTCAACATCCTTGATCTGATCTTCCAGATCAGAGATCCGATCGGCATAGACCCTTTCATAGTGAAATGTCATGAAAGCTTTCACATAGTGGCGCATATTTTCCATTTCGGTGGGCCATTCTTTTGTGGAAAGTGATATATCATAACCCATTTTAAAAATGATGGCCATGGAGTAATATTGCTCCGTGACACGACAAAGCCCGATCAGGTCACCTCTGTTTGGTTGTAATGGCGGGCAGGGATACCTCTTCAGCAATGAGCATATCATCTCCCTCTTTCTTCAGCTTTATATCACTGCGATCCTTCAGATATTCTTTAAAATCATCAAGGGTCTTTTCCTGGGTGTCCGCTGCAGGGAATACCCATGCGCTAACCTTACCGTCGGCAAGGGTAATTTCCTGTTCCTCAAGGAATAGATGATCTTGAGCATGTTAATACTCCATTCAATAGTAATCCGGCAAGCAGAATGATTAGAAATTTTTTCATGGATGCAGAATTTATGTGGTAAAAACCATTGTTAATGCAAATAAGATACAAAAAAGCGAATACAATTAAAAATCGCTTATTTTTAAACCTGACTATATCTAAACACTTATGAAACCCAGATTGTTTGCATTGCTCTTGTTTCTTTTACCAGCGCTTATTTTTGCCCAGGTAAAAAAGCCCATCCTTTCCGGAGCCGAAAAGCTCGGCATGTATGAAAAGCATGAACAGATGCGGAGCGAATCGCCCTTTCATGAACTGCATTGGCACTTCATCGGCCCCACCAATATCAGCGGACGCTGCACCGATGTGGAAGCTGTGGGACCCAAAAGGAAAAAACTATACCATCTGGGTGGCCACTGCCTCTTCGGGTGTCTGGAAGAGCATCAACGAAGGGGTCACCTTTGAACCCGTTTTTGAACACCAGGGCACCTCCACCATCGGTGACCTGGCCATAAGCCCATCCAATCCCGAAATTGTTTGGGTGGGTAGCGGTGAGGCTAATATTTTCAGATCTTCCAATCCCGGTTGCGGGGTATGGAAAACCACCGACGGTGGAGAAACCTGGAGCCATATGGGGCTGGAAGAGACCTTCACCATCTCCAGAATACTGGTCCACCCTGAAAATCCAGACATCGTTTATGTTGCTGCAGCAGGTCATGAATGGACACAAAATAAGGAAAGAGGGCTATATAAAACCACCGATGGGGGCGAATCATGGGAGCTGATCCTGGATAAGGGTCCCGAAAGCGGAGTAAACGATATGGTGATGGACCCACGTGATCCGGATGTGATCTACGCCACCACGTGGCAACGTACCCGCATGAAATGGAACGATCCCCGCACCTATAAAAATCATAAAAACAACGGTGTATGGAAAACCACCGACGGTGGTAAAAAATGGATCCAGCTGACATCAGGACTACCGGAATCCAAATTTATGGGTCGTACCGGCATCGATGTGGCCCGATCAAACCCCGATGTGCTTTATGCTTTCGTGGATGATTACGAAGTGGCCTTTCAGGCTCAGGAAGGTGAGCTTGATGCCTACGACCGTCCCAAGAAAGATGTGATTAAGGGCGCCACGATTTACCGCTCTAATGATGCCGGAGCATCCTGGCAACAGGTGAGTGGGCTCACCGAAAAAACGAAAAAATATATGTCGGGGCATTCGGGTACCTATGGATGGGTATTCGCCCAGATACGTGTCGATCCCAATGACGAAAACCGGGTATATACCATGGGGCTGTGGATCAACGTCTCCACCGATGGTGGGGCCAGCTTCAGAACCCATCCGCAGGAAGATCCATGCCGACCAGCATGGCATGTGGATCGATCCTGACAACTCCAACTACATCCTCGCTGCACACGATGGAGGCATCAGCGTTTCTTATGACAAAGGGGAGAACTGGAGAAATCTGATCGAGGAGCTGCCCCTGGCCCAGTTTTACAATGTGGAATTTGACATGCATGAACCCTTCCGGGTCTATGGATCGGTTCAGGACCACCACAGTTTCTACAGCGAAGTGGACCTCTCAAACGGAAAGGATAAAATCAAACCCACCGAATGGGAATATACCCTGGGCGCCGAAGGAAGCACCCATGTGGTTGATCCCAGGGATAACAGCACCATTTTTGCCTCACTTTTTTACGGCAAACTGGCCAGGGCAAGTGTCGACGGATACCCCGAAGATTTTAAGTGGGTCCTGCACAGTACTTTCCCGGATGAGCCCGAGTATCGCGGACAGTGGATGGCCCCCACCCTTTTGTCAAACCATAACCCTGATATTGTATACCACGGTGTACAGTATGTATTAAAATCGAACGACCAGGGAGGAACCTGGACGAAGATCAGCCCGGATCTCACCTACAATGATCCTGAAAAACAGGGAG
Organism: uncultured Bacteroidota bacterium; assembly: GCA_963716765.1. Classification (GTDB taxonomy): domain Bacteria; phylum Bacteroidota; class Bacteroidia; order Bacteroidales. The sequence continues at coordinate 129,632 of CAVQUO010000002.1, forward strand.
ACATCTCTTACCAGACCATCAGTGCCCTGGAAGAATCCTCATTCAATCCGGCGCTACTCTATGCCGGGACCGACGACGGAAGACTCTGGAGAACAAAAGACGGAGGTCGAAAGCTGGGACGATATTCGAACAGGTCCACTACCAGAGAGATGGGTTTCCCGCATCGTTGCTTCGAATTACGATTTTGGAACCGTATATGTATGCCAGACCGGACGACGCGATGATGATGCAGCTGCTTACATCTGGCGCTCTAACGATTTTGGAGATACATGGGAAGATATTTCAGCCAACATCCCTGCCGGTCCGGTAAACGTGATTCGCGAAGATCCAAAGAATGACAGCATCCTTTACGTGGGTACCGACGTGGGAGTTTATGTTTCAAAAAATTCCGGAAAAAGTTGGGACATCCTTGGCGACCTTCCATGCACCTATGTGCACGACCTGGCCATCCACCCCCGCGAAAATCTGGTCATCATCGCCACTCATGGACGGGGTATGTTTGTCCTGGATGCCGATCCGGTGAACCGGAAAAAAGAAGGAGAACCCGAGTAAATTTTTGATCGAATATTCTGAGTTACAGTTCACTGGATTTTTGTACCTTATGTGGGTCGCACTAATCAATTGTGCCGGATGTTGCATAGAGTCAACCATTACAACATTATCGAGGAACTCGGTAAAGGAGGGATGGGTGTTGTTTATAAAGCTGAAGACACCCGTCTGAAACGTATTGTTGCTCTCAAACTACTCTCCCCACAACTTGCAAATGATCCGCAAACAAAAAAAAGATTCCTGAAAGAAGCTCAGCTTGCCTCTTCACTTCAGCACCAGAATATTTGTACCATTCATGAAATAGGGGAGTCAGGCGAAGGCGAGATGTTCATCTGTATGGACTACTATGAAGGACAAACACTACAGCAAAAAATCAAACAGGGCATTTCCTCCCTTGATCTTATCTTAAATTATTCCATACAAATTACCAATGGTCTCTCGCATGCGCACTTAAAAAGCATTATCCATCGCGATATTAAGCCCGGAAATATTATCATTACCCGGGAAGGAATAGTGAAGATTCTTGACTTCGGTCTGGCAAAGCTGACCGGCAAACACGATTCTATCCAAACAGGGAAAGCACTTGGCTCTGTATACTATATCTCCCCCGAACAGGCCCAGGGAAAAGAGCTTGATCATCTGTCGGATCTGTGGTCCTTTGGTATCGTTCTTTATGAAATGGCTACCGGAGTATTGCCGTTTTCTCATGAGTATGATGCCGCAGTGATTTATTCCATATTAGATAAATCACCACTACCGCCTACTGAAATCAATGAAGATCTTCCCGGATCGGTTGAAAACCTCATATACAAATGCCTGAGAAAAAACAGGGAGGAACGTATTCAGTCAGCAGAAGCTCTCTTGAAGGAGTTAAACCTTATCCGTGTTAGCCTGGAGGAAAAAGAAAATAAAGATTCCGGGAAAAAATTAATGCCCACCAGACAGGCAGAGCGACGGCCGATAACAATCCTGGTGGCTGAAATCTCTGACTATAATAAACTATTGACCAACCATGATGAGGAGAGGACCAGTATAATCGTTTCACAATGCCAGGAAATTATCAATTCCATTGCCAGGAAGTATGGCGGAACTATCACGAGTAAAACTGACCGATGCTTTACCCTTGTGTTTGGGATAACTGAACACGGAGAAAATGCTCCGGTTCAGGCCCTGAATGCCAGCATCGCCCTGGGTAAAAGATTTGAAGCACTATATACACTGGATGGGAATGGATTCCCTGTTACATTAAAAATAGGGATTAACACAGGCCCTGCAATAGTTAAAGTAATCCAGGGCAAGGAATCTGTCGAATACTCCATCATCGGTGAGACCCTTGCCTTTGCTCACCAGCTGAAGGAGATTTCCGGCGGAAGTGAAATTCTTACAGGGCCTTTAACATACAGGCTTACAAGTTGGCTATTTAACTTCATCCCACTTAAACCGGTTGTCCCTGAAGGACGGAAAGTTGCAAAAGTGATATATAAGCTTAAATCAGGTGATATTAATGATGTTCGCAAAACCGTTGGGAAAAACCGTCTGGTCCAATCGGAGATGGTTGGCAGAGGAAATGAGATGGACTTGCTGCACTATTATCTGATGAAACTGATCCAGGGTGAAGGCTGTATTGTCAGTGTAATAGGTGAGGCAGGTATTGGCAAATCCCGACTCATTGCCGAATTCCTCAAGAAAGAGGAGATCAACAGGGTGCTGGTGCTCGAAGGACGGGCATTTTCATCAGGCGAGAATCTTATCTTTTATCCCCTGATCGAACTGATCAGGAGTCTTGCCGGGATCAAAGAATCAGATGATGAAACATCAGCCTATCATAAATTGGAGGAAGCAGTCAGCCGTTTCTGTTTCGAGGAGCGATCAGAGGTATTCCCCTTTATAGCTACCCTGATGGGGATGAGCCCAACAGGCACCTATGCTGAACGCCTGAAGGGGCTTGAAGGAGAAGGGCTGGAAAAACTGATCCTGAAGAATCTTCGGACATTGATTATCAGGGTATCATTAATTAAGCCCCTTGTGCTTCTCATCGAAGATCTGCACTGGGCTGACCAGAGTTCCATCAGACTGCTTAATTCTCTTTATAAAACCGTTGAAAACCATCCGATACTGTTTATCAATGTATTTCGCCCCGATTACCAGGAAACAGCTGAAATGGCACTTGCTGCCATTAAGGACAGGTACGAAAAACACCATGCCGAGATCAGACTTAAATCTCTGGATGAAAAAGAATCAGAACTCCTTATCAATAAACTGCTAACAACAACCGGATTCCCTTCGAAGATCAGGACTCTTATAAATGAGAGGGCAGAAGGTAATCCTTTATTTATGGAAGAAGTAATACATTCCATAATCGACGAAGGGTTTATCTCCATTGAAAATGGGAAAGTCAGCGTCTCTGAAAAAATTAAAACACTGGTTATTCCGGAAACCATCCAGGAAGTATTGATGGTCCGCATCGATAAGCTTGATGAGGATTCGCGCACAATCGTAAAAATCGCATCGGTCATTGGAAGGAACTTTTTCCAGAAGGTACTTTTTGAGGTGGCAGACGATGATATAGAAGTGGACAGAATACTGGGTGGCCTCCTGAAGATCCAGCTTATCAATGAAAGTAGGAGGATGGAAGAGGTCGAGTATAAGTTTAAACATGCCCTGATCCAACAGGCAGCTTATGAGACCATTCTTCCCGGTCAACGCAAAGAGTTGCATCTAAAAGTTGCCAGAAGTATTGAGACCGTTTTCGGAGACAGGTTGCAGGATTTTTTTGGAGTTCTTTCTTTTCATTATGGGCTGGGGGAGGATCCTGACAGGGCTGAGGCCTTCCTTATTAAAGCGGGGGAACAGGCCCTGAGGTCCTCAGCATCCATTGAAGCCCTGCATTATTTCAAGGAAGCGCTTTCAATCTATCTGGAAAAACACGGTCAAATAGCCGATCCGGAAAAAGTAGCCTACCTGAATAAATCCATCGGATACGCACATTTTTATTCCGGTCACTTTATCGAAACGGCCGAATATCTGGAAAAAGTCCTCGCTTTCCATGGGATGAAGTTTCCTAAAAATCCTGTGGTAATATACCTGGGATTGTTTTATGGATTTACAATCTTCATGTTCAGGATCAGGTTTCCATACTTTATGGGCAGAAGGATCCTTTCTGAACAGGATGCAGATGTAAATGAACTGATCCTCAAGAAAGCAAATGCCTTGAGTATAACCGAATCCATGAGATTTGTCCAGGAAACACTTTTCAGAACTCCCAGGCTTACACGATATCGAACTATAGATTTTAATACCCTTATGGTTCTAAATACAATCTTTTCCTTCGGTGGCATCGCCTTATCCATCAGCAAAAAGATCCTGGATCATTGCGCAAAACAATTTCATCACGATGATATCAAATCACTATTGGCATTTGAAACGATGCGCTGTTTTCACAATTTAGTTGCCGGTGACTGGAAAGATGAAGTATACCATGAAGAACAGGTTGAAAACTGGATGAATGCGGGAGAACTGTATAATCTTGTCACCTATCTGGGAATGAAAGCCCATCTCTACCTGGAACGTGGCGACCGGACTGCTGAAAAGATCCTCGACAAGCTTTCTGAGATTTCTGAGATCTATGAATATGATTATGGCAGGCTGGCCAGATACTCACATGGCTCCCTTTACCTCTTCAAATTTCGGGAATATGAAAATTCCTTAAGGAAGGCGGATGAAGGAATAGCCTGGATGAAAAAAACACTTGGAAACAAACCAGGTTTGCTAATGATCTATTCCATGAAGATCCGGACTCAGATCATGCTGGGGGATCTTGCCGGAGCAGAAGAAACTTTAAAGGTGGCGCATGATTTTTCCGCTCATGAAAAGCTTGTCCCCTATTTTCTATCCTACTTTCTAACCACAAATCTGTTATTCGAAACCCGTATGCTGGAAGAATCTCTTCAGACCGGGGATAAAATCAGCCAGTCAGTTTACAAAAAAAAGATTTACCAGACAGGCAAAAGGGCCCTGAAAAACTGCCGAAAAATCGCCTTTGAGAGGGTTGAAACATACAGGCTTATGGGAGTATTCAACTGGCTATTGGGAAAGCAGCGTAATGGCGTAAAATGGTGGACTAAGGCTATCCGGGAAGCAGAACAACTGGGTGCAAAGTTGGAGCTTGCCATAACATTGGAGGAGGTATCCCGAAGATTAGCAGAACCAGGCAGTAAATACGAGGAGCTGAACGGTGAAAATCCAGCTGCCTTAAATCTACAGGCTCAGTTATTATTCAAGGAAATGGAAATAAAAATAGCATGACAGCACAAAAACTGGAATCGATCATTGATATGGCTTCTGTTCTTTCAAAGCAGTCTGATTTTCAGGAGATCCTTCGATTGGTTACCCAGAAAGCCGCGGCGCTATTTAATGCAGAAACGGCCCTGGTCATGATGATCAATCCTTCCACAAGGGAAACGGTCAAAACACTGTACAGAGAGGGAGGGGGTCCTGATTCTCGTCCTTACCAGCTTTTGCATACCTTCCTTTCGGGATGGATCCTTGAGCAAAATTGCGGGCTCCTTTCCGAAAATATACATACCGACAGGCGATTTCAAAAAGAATTGTTTAAAGATACTCCCGTTATATCAGTGATGTGTACCCCTTTCAGGGGCGACGGAATCATTACAGGATCGCTTTTGCTTCTGAACCAGTCTGTCGAAAATACTTTCAACAGCAGTGATTTTGATTTCCTGGAGAAATTTGCAATCATTGCTTCCCCCTTCCTTCTAAACATACAAAAGATCCAGCAATACTTCGCGACTCCCCTTCCCCAAGAAACCCTGCTAAAAAAGTATAAAGCACATGGTTTGCTTGGGAACAGTGAGAAATTCATTGCCCTTTTGCAAGCCATTGAAGCGGCTTCAAATTGCGACGTACGCGTTTTACTGGAAGGAGAGAGCGGGACTGGGAAAGAGCTGGTTGCCAAAGCGATCCACCATAACAGTTCCAGGGCTTCTAGAAAATTTATTGCCATTGATTGTGGCGCAATCCCACGAGATCTGATTGAAAGTGAACTTTTCGGCCATGTAAAAGGTGCTTTTACCGGGGCTGGGGAATACAGAAAAGGCTTGATGGAAGAAGCCAATGGGGGAACCCTTTTTATGGATGAGATTGCAAACCTTCCTTTGGATGTCCAGCCTAAACTCCTGCGGGTCCTGCAGGAAAAGGAGATCAGGCCCCTGGGCAGTAATCAAATGCGCAAGATTGATGTGCGTGTTATTGCCGCCTCAGGTAAATCTCTACGCCATTTGGTGGAACAAAAGGAATTCAGGGAGGATCTGTTTTATCGCCTTTATGTCTATCCCATCGAAATCCCCACCCTGAATCAGCGAGGGAAAGACATACACTGCCTGGCGGAGCATTTCCTGAAAAAATTTGCCGGACAGCAATACAAAAAAGCCGAATCCTTCTCAGGAGAAGTTACGGAGTTTCTTAAAGCCTACTCCTGGACTGGTAATATAAGGGAACTTGAAAACATGGTGGAAAGGCTGGTTACCCTTGCGCCCGGGGATTTAGAAACAATCGATATTAGTATACTACCCAAAGAATTTCATCATCACCTTGAAAAAATACCCGATCCATCCCTATTGGATGAGGCGCCAGGACCACTTCGGAAGGCAGTGGCAGTATATGAAAAACAAACCATTAAAAACGCCTTACTCCTTTGCGACTGGAACCAATCAAGGGCGGCCAGAATGCTGGAGATTTCAGAACATAGTATACGATACAAAATGAAAAACCTGGGGATCACTCGTCAGGATTAACGAATCTCACCATAAGGAAATTCTGAATTCGACAGTTTTGACGAATTAGCGCTTTGTCATCTAGCTCGAGGATGCCTGGTTCTTTAATGATAAGCATTTGAATAACTGCATCTTAAATTCGATTTTCGAAAAGCCAGTTCTCATGGCATTCTTCTTGCTTACCAGGAACTGATCTACAAGCTTTCTGGTATGACAAGGGTTGAAAACAGTATTACCATCAACACGGCACTAGAGGAGGTGTTTTCATACGCCTCCGACTGGAGGAAATGGCACCTCTGGTTCGAAGGGGTCTCGAGTTTTGTTCCTCTGACAAAAACCAGTGATGGAAATGGAACCAGGTATGCTTATCAGGCCAGAATGTTTTGCTTTTCAGTCGCACTTGAAACCAGGATCCAGAACTTTGAATCCAATAAAGGGTGGAAGGGAATATCAACAAAGGGCCCGCCACACATCACATACTGGATATTTGAACCAGTAGACGACGGGACCCGATTCACCTATTGCCTTGAATACGAGTTTCCCATCCCGGTCCTGGGGAAAATCATTGACAGAATGATCCTAAAACCCCAATGGGAAAGGATAATAAGACGCTCCCTTCAAAATCTTGATTATATCCTAACGAACTAGCCACCCATAAATAAAAACATAGACTATGAAAACACATCCATTTATTATTTCGGCTTTATCAGTATTCCTGCTGCTGATTACAACTGCCTGTCCCCCGCAAGATCGCCCAGAAATTGTTGCAGTTGATATCTCCAATAAAGAGGAGACTTCTGTTGTCCTTCATTGGGGCGTTACAACAGACGAATTTTCTTCCATCCGGATTATTTTAAGTAACGAAACAGATCTTTCGGAATCAGTCCGTACAATTTCCATTGAAGGGAATACAAGCAGATCAATTCTGTTGGACGGACTCACGGGGCTTACTAAATATAGTTTTCGTCTTGAATTGCTAGACTCTAATGCTGAACTCATCACAAGTAGTGAGGAGAAAACTTTTATAACTTCCTACACCAGTGAAAAACTGGAAATATCCACTATGGATGGATATCTGCTACGTGGCAATATTTACTATCTGGGCTCCTGGAGCACTAAGTCACCCGGTATTATTATGATGCATGGATTGGGAGAGGTTATGGCTCCATGGCCCAAATCAGAAACAATGGATATTCTAATCCAACAGGGTTATGTTTGTATGACTTTCAACTTTCGTGGACATGGGAATTCACAGTCCTTTGACACAAAATTATTTAAATCTTCCAAGGGGGCATTTTACCTGGGATGTGATGTCAAAGCTGCTGTTCAATATATGATCCATCATAGCAGGGTCGATTCTTCAAGTATTGGATTGATGGGTGGATCAATGGGTGGAACTGCCTCTGTTTTAGGGAACTACTTCCCTGAGGTAAGAACCTCAGTTGCTCTGGGACCTGTTATTAATGATGGCCCTACCATTATGAGCTATTTTCCGGAACTGGAAGGAAACAATCTAAAATCAATATACTATATCGTAGGTGAACTTGATAACCTGGGCGATTACGATTTTCCAGGCATCTCAGCAACTTTTTATAAGGTTACCGAAGAACCCCGAAACCTTTGGATCATCCCCGGAATATCGCATCATGGCTCGGCTTTAACAACACATTTAGGAGTAAACGACTCAATCGCCCATTGGTTCACCAAAACCATTCCTTCTCCAAACGCAAGATAGACTTGATAAAACAAATTGTGGATTCTATCTTTAGGAGGATCAAATCCTCCTGATTATGTATACAGTATATCATAACCCAAAGTGTTCAAAGAGCCGCGCCGGCTTGCTCTACCTCAACGAAAAAGGAAAAAAATACCAGGTAAGGGAATACCTGAAGGAGCCCCTGAGTGAAGCGGAGTTAACTACTTTGCTTATGAAGTTGCATAAAAAACCGATGGAAATGATCCGGACACAGGAGGAGTACTTCCGTAAGGAACTCAAAGGGCTCAGCCTGACCGACGAGGAATGGATCAAGGTGATGGTCGAAAATCCCAGGCTGATTCAGCGGCCCATCGTGGAGGGTAAATACAAAGCCATTCTGGGTAATCCGGTTGAAAACATGGATGTTTTATAAGCAACCTTTTCTTTATGTTTTGCGTAATATATGCAAAACCTGAAAGCTATGAATTTAAGGCATCTGCTTCTTATATCCATTTTCTCCCTGTTGCTGATTTCCTGCAAAGACGACAACTCCAGCTATGTCCAGGTAAAAGACAGTGAGCGTGAGATCTACAACTCCATCAAAAGGTACAGGGAGAGCAATGATCTGAATGGACCCTTTGTACTCCAGTTCCTGATGGTGGAGGAGGCTCAACTCTATTCCTATCTGATGGCAGCCGGTTTACAATCGTTAGGTACCCAGGGGCTTGATGATCACTGGGCCAGACTTGATGAAAAATACACCTTCTACAACAGATCGGGCCTGGTAATAAAAACCGATTCGAATGATGCCGACCAGATCCTTGACGGACTTCTGCTTACAGCCGGTGCGGACTCACTCCTGCTTGGGGATTTATCCCAGTGCGGAGTGGGTGTAGAATCCGATCCAGACGGGAACTCATACATCACCATTCTCCTTGCCAAAGCCGACTCTTAAGCCTCTCCTTTCCTAGAACATTCTATTTCTTTCTTTTTCTGCCAGTCCATTTTGGTATATTTAAAACAAAAATATACGACTTATGGAATACAGGATAGAAAAAGATACCATGGGCGAGGTACAGGTACCTGCCGACAAATATTGGGGAGCACAAACCCAACGATCATTGGAGAATTTTAAGATCGGCGATGGCCGCATGCCCCTGGAAATTATCAAAGCCTTTGGCTACCTGAAAAAAGCGGCTGCCGCCACCAACCTTGAACTTGGGTGTGCTGCCCCAGGAGAAAGCCGATTTGATGATGCAGGCCTGCGATGAGATTATTGAAGGTAATCTGAATGATCAGTTCCCTCTGGTGGTATGGCAAACCGGTTCCGGAACACAGTCCAATATGAACGTGAACGAGGTGGTAGCAAACAGGGTTCATGTGATCCAGGGTAATTCACTGGGAGAAGGTGCAAGGCTGATCCATCCCAACGATGATGTTAACAAGTCCCAGTCCTCCAATGACACCTTTCCGACAGCCATGCATATTGCCGCATATAAGGTGCTGATGGAAGTCACCATCCCGGGTGTAAAAGAACTGAGGGATACACTGAAGGAAAAATCCGATGCTTTCATGGAGGTGGTTAAGATTGGACGTACCCACTGGATGGATGCCACACCGCTTACCCTTGGCCAGGAGTTTTCGGCATATGTTTCCCAGCTGGATCATGGACTTCGGGCTGTGATGAATACCCTGAAGCACCTCTCGGAACTGGCCCTGGGAGGCACAGCAGTAGGTACAGGCATCAATACCCCTGAAGGTTACAGTGAACTGGTTGCAAAATACATTGCAGAGTTTACCGAACTTCCCTTTGTAACCGGGGTCAATAAGTTTGAGGGCCTTTCGGCCCACGATGCCATCGTAGAGGCTCATGGTGCCCTGAAAACACTGGCGGTAAGCCTGATGAAAATAGGAAATGACATCCGCATGCTTGCTTCTGGTCCGCGTTGCGGCATCGGAGAAATTATCATTCCGGCCAACGAGCCAGGTTCATCCATTATGCCAGGTAAGGTTAATCCCACCCAGGCCGAAGCACTGACCATGGTTTGCGGACAGGTAATGGGAAACGATGTGGCCATCAACATTGGGGGTAGTAACGGGCATTTTCAGTTGAATGTCTTCAAACCTATGATGATCAGCAACTTCCTGGAGTCGGCCCGATTGATTGGAGATGCTTGCTCCTCATTTAATGAACACTGTGCGGTGGGGATCGAACCCAACCACGAAAGGATTACCCAGAACCTGAACAATTCCCTGATGCTGGTTACAGCCCTGAATACCCACATCGGTTATGAAAAGGCTGCTGAGATAGCAAAAAAAGCGCACAAGGAGGGATCAACCCTGAAGGAGGCTGCACTGTCTCTGGGATATCTTACCGGTGAAGAGTTTGATGAGTGGGTGGATCCGTCAAAGATGATCGGATCCTGAGAATCCAGGGCGGCTAATCGTTTCGGATAAAGATAAAATCCCCGCCTTCATCCCCCACATTCTGGATGGTACCAAACTGCGGAACGGTGTTACTATTGCTCATTACCGCATCCTTCAAAGAGGTGTAAAGTTGCTCTGAAGGAAGGTACTTTTGCGTATTCTGATCGAGACGCTTGATCAGGTATTTGATAAATTCACTTTCATCGGGAACCTCACTTAATGCACCACTGGTAAGTGCTTTACGACTATTCAGTTTATAAAGCTTTTCCACGGCCAGGGCATTATTGAAGGCCGACCTTGACTTAAAAATCCCCCCGCTGAAACAGGCGTCTGCAATCAGGAGGGTATGTTTGGTCTTAAGAACATTCAGGTAGTTGGTAAGATCCGTATTGGGCAACCAATCCACCGGATTATCGCTGCGTGCATCTTTGGGCAGCCAGTAGCCCGTTTCCATCTCTTCATCGTAATGACCGTGACCTGCATAGTAGATTAACAGGTTGTCTTCGTTGGTAACCTGATCACGCATGTGATGCAGGGTTCCGATGATATCTGCCTTGGTGGGATTCTCCAGGAACTTGACATTCTCTTTTTGAAAATTGTAATCAGATTCGATGACTTCTATGAAGCGAGATGCATCCCTGATGGGATGGTCCAGATCATTGATGGCGGGATCGTCATATTCCTGTACAGCAATTACAAGGGCGTAATAGGTAGCTGTTGAAATATCATATAAAATCTCCAGGCTGCTTTCAAGCTTTTTACCTGAAACCGTAATTGCTTCAACCCTTACCTGGTTTGCACCCAGGGACAGCTCCATCTCCTCATCAATGAGCATCTGTTTCAATGTAGGAACCGGGGGAATAATATTTTTAACAAACTGGTCATTCACGAAGAGATTGATGAATCGAATATTTTCCTGCGAACTCACTGTGCCACTTATGGGGTAGTTGCTTTCAGCGGTCTGCACACTGGTGAAAGCAGGACTGATCCAGCTGAATCCAGTGGCTTCGGTGGCAGTTAGACTGACAGGCTTCGCCTTGCTCATCCGGATGGTGGTTGATTGGGAGTATTCCTTGGCTTTGGGCTGAACAGTCTCCTTGGCTCCGGGTTTCCCCTTTTTCATGGTCATCGGGACCACTCCGCTGGACTTTTCAGCAGTTTGTGCGAAGGTCACAGATCCGGCCAGGAACAGTGCTATCACTCCAAATATCGTTATCCACTTTTTCATCACACCATCTTAGAATACAAATCCAACTCCAAATACAAAATTAACGGGATAGGTATACCCGGTGGAAATCATAATTCCAGCTGTCAAATTAAATCCGCCAATTACATTAACAATCCCGGTCTCAATCACGAAATGACCGTATGCATAAGGATCGGTAGAAGCATTCATAGTCCTTACGTGGCCCCCCACTCCAGCATAGCCATGAAGCCGGTAGGGCCCTCCGGAAACTATGTGCTTTGTAGCACCGGCAGCAAATACCAGGTGTAAATCAAAATCCGAAACATAAGACCACCCATCATAGTAATCGAATCTATAAATTCCCATTCTGAGGGGAGTCACATAATACCCCCAGTTATTAAGAGATCCAAAGCTGATCCCGATAGGAATTCCAAAGCCCAACATTCCACTATAGGTAAAAAAGCTATTTCTCCTGAAAGGATCAACGCTCTTTACCTCATCGGTCGCAGCAGGAGCATTTTCCAGGGTAGTTTGAGCTTCCTGTTGCTCGGGCTCGGGCTCGATCACTTCCTCGGCCTGGGCATTGCGGGTTACCGGAGTACGCCAGATCACTAACCAGCTCAATTCTCACTGTAATGTTAGGATCCACCACCTCTTCCACATCCTCAAAAACATCCCACATCACCGTGTAATAACTCTTCCCACCAATTACATTTTCACCCACATCCCCTATGACTGCTCTCGGCTCAAACTTTGATACCACCGGACATTGAGCAAGAGAGGTAAACATTAAAAAGCTGGGTTTCTGTGGAGGCTCCGATTCGGTAGGTGATCTTCAGCTGATCCCCTTCCTGAGTAACTCTAATATTCTCAACTGTCTGGGCGTATCCTGAAGAAACCAAGGCTAAAATGGCGAGTATAAAAATAAGACGCTTCATGAAATTGGTTTATTATTCTTTCTTAAACAATTATACGAATTCTCATTCAATATGTTACACACTAAGGGCTTACTCTTTCAGCAGAATATATGTGATTGGAATCATATTTAATAACATTGCTAAGATGACTCCAAAGTGTTTTCTTTGTACTTCAATTTTGTCATATAAAGTAGAAAAGCGATATGCAGCTATTTAAAGATTTTCCGGAAATCTCCACCGAAGCCTGGAGAAATAAAATAGAATCGGACCTCAAAGGTGCCGATTTTGAAAAAAAACTGGTATGGAAAACCGACGAAGGGATTCCCGTTCAGACCCTTTTACCGGTCAGAAGATCTGGCAACCTTAAATTACCTTGATCATGCCGGATCGCTGAAACCGGTTTCATCCGCTCCCAATGGATGGATAATTTGTCAGGATATTTTCCCCGGATAAGGATCCGGGAGGCCAATTCAAGGATAAAGCTGGCCCTGAAGGGTGGAGCCCAGGCCATCAGGATACAACTGGGAAAGTTTTCAAGTCCAGGAATTTGAAATGCTTGAAAAACTTTTTGAGGGTATCCCTCTGGGTGAGACCGAAATTCTCTTCCAGGGATTTCTGGGCGCTGATGCACTTTATGAGAATTTTACGGACCTGGCCAAAAAACGGTGTTGATCCTTCAAAACTGAAGGGCTTACTGGGTGCAGATCCTCTTGGGAAAATGGCCACTACGGAATTCCGGTGGCCACTTTTGACACCCTTGGGAAACTGGTCACAAAAGCCAGAAAGTCAGGCCCCGGACTCAGGATTATCGATGTAAACGGATCCCTGATCCAGGAGGCCGGAGGCACCCTTACCGAGGAACTGGCCTTCACCCTGTCCATGGCCAATGAATATATGGCCATCCTTACTGCCAGAGGAATCGATGCCGCTGATGTGGCAGCAGGCATGCAATTCAGCCTTGCATCCGGGCCCAACTACTTCATGGAGATTGCAAAGATCAGAGCAGCCAGGATTCTCTGGCGCAAAATATGCGAGGTGTACGGACTCCCGGCTGAAAAAAGCCAGGTACGGATACACAGCACCACTTCACAATGGAACATGACCCTTTATGATCCCCATGTAAATATGCTCCGGGGAACAACTGAAGCGATGTCATCCATACTGGGAGGTGCCGACCTTATCACTGTTCTTCCCTTTGACCACCCCTATGGAAAGAGTTCAGCTTTTTCGGACAGGATCGCACGAAATGTTCAAATCATCCTTCGTGATGAGGCCTATCTTGACCGTGTGGCTGATCCGGCCGCAGGCTCCTATTATATTGAAAGCCTCACCGATTCACTTGCTGAAAAAGCATGGGAGCTTTTCAGGAAGACGGAAAGAAAGGGAGGCTTCAGGAAAGCTTTTGAAAAAGGTTTCATACAAGAACCTTGTGCTGACATCCAAACAAAAGAAAACTTGAAAGGATGGCTTCAGGAAAGGACCATTTGCTGGGTACCAATGCCTTTCCAAATTTCAATGAGTTAATTCTTGATCAGGTATCCCGGAGGCAAAGCCTGAATCACTTGAACCTACTTTCACCCCCATTAAGACCCTTCCGAATTGCTTCCATGTTTGAGGATCTACGGCTGGAGACTGAAAGAAGCGGGAAACGTCCATCGGTATTCCTCTTTAAATACGGCAATCCGGCCTGGGCGACTGCCCGGGCTACTTTTTCCGGAAATTTCTTTGCCTGTGCAGGATATGAAATTCTGGACCAGCCGGCTTTCGATTCCCTTGAGGAAGGCATTAAAGCTGCAAAAAAGGCCCATCCGGATTTGATTGTTCTCTGTAGTCCTGATGAAATATACCCCACCATTGCACCTCTGGTTTCCGAAGCCCTGGGAACAATGCTCTTCTTGTGGTGGCCGGGAATCCCACCCAATTTGTAAAGGAACTTCAAAGCCTGGGTATCAAACACTTCATCCATATGAAGACCAATCTGCTGGAATCGCTGCAACAATTCAACCAAATTCTCTTAAATTCCTAAGCATTCGCCATTTTCCAGTAACCAAAGACCTTATACATGAATCGTCCCGATTTTAACAATATAGATTTCAGAGATTTAAAGATCTCTAAGAGAACGATTGGTTCAAGTTCCAAAATGGGAAACTCCCGAACATATCGAGATCAAACCTTCCTATGGCAAAGAGGACCTGGAAGAGATGGAGCATCTGAACTACGCAGCCGGTCTTCCTCCCTTTCTCAGGGGACCCTACTCTGCCATGTATGCCATGCGTCCATGGACCATCAGGCAATATGCCGGATTCTCCACTGCGGAGGAGTCCAATGCTTTCTACCGCAGGAATCTGGCTGCAGGACAGAAAGGACTTTCGGTGGCTTTTGACCTGGCCACCCACCGGGGATATGATTCTGATCATGAACGGGTGGTAGGCGATGTGGGGAAAGCAGGTGTTGCCATTGATTCAATCCTGGATATGAAGATTCTCTTCGACCAGATTCCCCTGAATGAAATGTCTGTTTCCATGACCATGAATGGTGCAGTATTACCGATCATGGCATTTCTATATTGTTGCCGGCCTGGAACAGGGAGCATCCCTGGAGGAATTGAGCGGGACCATACAGAACGATATCCTGAAGGAGTTTATGGTTCGGAATACCTATATCTATCCTCCTGCCATCTCCATGAAGATCATTGCGGATATTTTCGAGTTCACCTCCAAAAAAATGCCAAAATTTAACAGCATCAGTATTTCAGGATACCATATGCAGGAGGCAGGTGCCACTGCAGATATTGAACTTGCCTATACCCTGGCCGACGGACTGGAGTATCTTCGCACCGGAGTAGAAGCAGGAATCGATATCGATGCATTTGCCCCCAGGCTTTCCTTCTTCTGGGCCATTGGAATGAATCATTTCATGGAGATTGCCAAAATGAGGGCAGCCCGGATGTTATGGGCAAAGATTGTGAAACAGTTCAATCCGAAGAATCCCAAATCCATGGCTCTGAGAACCCACTCTCAGACTTCGGGATGGAGCCTTACCGAACAGGATCCTTTCAACAATGTGGCAAGGACTTCCGTTGAAGCCATGGCAGCAGCCCTGGGACATACCCAATCTCTTCATACCAATGCACTGGATGAGGCCATTGCCCTACCCACTGATTTTTCTGCAAGGATTGCCAGAAATACCCAGCTGCATCTGCAGGAGGAGACTGAAATTTGCAGAAGCCTTGATCCCTGGGCAGGCTCACTATTATGTGGAAACACTGACCCATGAACTTGCTCACAGGGCATGGGAACTCATTGAGGAGATCGAAGAACTTGGAGGAATGGCCAGGCCATTGAAACGGGACTTCCCAAAATGAGAATTGAGGAAGCCGCCGCCAGGAAGCAGGCCAGGATCGACAGCGGGAAAGATGTCATCGTTGGCGTAAACCAGTACCGCCTGGAAAAGGAGGATCCGATCGACATCCTGGAAGTGGATAATACAGCTGTCAGGCAGTCCCAACTTGACCGCCTTAAACAGCTTAAAGCAGAAAGAAACAATGAAGATGTCAAAACATCTCTTAATAGCTATAACTGACTGTATTAAAAGTGGTAAGGGTAATTTGCTTGAACTATCCATTGAAGCAGCAAAGAACCGTGCCACTCTGGGAGAAATATCCTCAGCCATTGAAGAAGTTTCGGGCAGGTATAAAGCAGTGATACGTTCCATATCCGGTGTATATTCCCAGGAATCGGGACAGGATGAAACTTTTGCAGAGGCCTGCGACATGGCCAGGGAATTTGCATCCAAACAGGGCCGGCAACCAAGAATCATGATCGCCAAGATGGGACAGGACGGACACGACCGGGGGGCCAAAGTGGTGAGTACGGGTTATGCCGACATGGGATTTGATGTGGACATCGGGCCGTTGTTCCAGACACCTGCCGAAGCAGCAAAACAGGCTGTTGAAAATGATGTTCATATTCTGGGTGTTTCCTCCCTTGCGGGTGGACATAAAACCCTCATACCCCAGGTAATTGAGGAATTAAAAAGACTTGACCGGGAGGATATCATGGTCATTGCCGGGGGTGTGATTCCTGCCCAGGACTATCAATATCTTTACGATGCAGGGGTAACTGCCATATTCGGACCCGGAACTAAAATTTCCAGGGCTGGTAAAGAAATTCTCAAAGTTTTGCTTGAAACTTATATAGTTTCGCCATAAAACATCCCCCGTTCATAAGTTAAGGAAAGGAAGCGCTGGATATATCTTTTACATTTATGTTATATGAATATCCACTTCATCGCCATCGGTGGAACTGTGATGCACAATCTGGCCATTGCGCTGCATAAAAAAGGTTATAAAATCACTGGCTCTGATGAGGAGATCTTTGAACCTTCCCGATCAAGACTGATGGATATGGGACTCCTGCCGGAAAAGATGGGCTGGGATCAAGCATCGGATCCATGCTGGACTGGATGCTGTAATCCTTGGCATGAATGCCGTAAAACAAACAAAGAGTTAAAAAAGGCACAGGAGCTTGGAATCAGGGTATACTCCCTCGCGGAATATCTTTATGAACACAGTAAAAACAAGAAAAGGGTTGTCATCGGGGGAAGCCACGGGAAAACAACCATCACTGCCATGGTTTTGCATGTTCTGAAGGAAAATAAGAGGGATTTTGACTACATGGTGAGTTCCCGAATCACCTGTTACGACGACCAGGTCAAATTAACTGATGATGCCCCGGTGATCATCCTTGAAGGAGACGAATACCTCTCCTCTCAGATCGACCGCACCCCCAGATTTCACCAGTATAATCCCCATATAACGCTTCTTTCCGGAATATCCTGGGATCACATGAATGTGTTTCGCACCTTCAAGAGCTATAAAAAACAGTTTCAAAAATTCCTTCGGATTGAGCTCGATCGTGCGATTTGAGCCCAGCGCGGATTGCTTCCGGGGCCATTACCGATACCGGCTTGTGTTCTGTCTTCTGTTCGATGAACGCAGAGTCGGGGAATTGTGCGGCGTCTTGTCTTTCGATTGCGTTGAACAGAACTTTGTGCAGTTCAGCCAGTTCTTGCACGGAATCTTGATTACCTTTCGGTCGTAAGTCATCAAGCCGTTGATTTCGCCTTCGACGTCCGTGGTCTGGGTGTAGACACCCGCTGCGATTCCCTGTCGACGCAGCGTGTCAAGCATTTCAATTGAGGTGACGTACCGCTGTTTGTATTCAGCTTCATTCTCTGGAATGTCACCGTATCCCCAGTTGCGGCGATTGGCGTCCCATAGGTGTCCTTTGACAGGAAAGCCGTGACCGCCGAACTCGCCCATGACCTTAACAAAGTCATCGAACCGACCCCCTGCTCCTTGATCGAACGGAAACTCAGGATGAGGGTACTTGTGGGCATCGACAACGTCGCCGACCGGCCAAAAGTTTCCACCGCTGGCAATATTGACGAGCCGTGAAGGATCGCGCTTGACAGTCCACTCGCCCACTTCCATTGTGAGGTGCTGGCCCCACCGTTCGTTAAACGGCACCCAGCTGACAATGGAGGGATGGTTTTCCAGCGAGCTAATCATGCGTTCCAATTCGAGCATGAATTGCGTATGCTGCTTCGGCGGCCAGCGCGCATCGACCGGATTGGGTTGTAGTCGAGTCCATGCCGGCCAGGCCTGCCCGACTCCGCCGCTCACATGGTCCTGCCAGACCATCATGCCAATTCGATCACAATGGTAATAGTAGCGTCGCGGCTCGACTTTGATATGCTTGCGGATCATATTGAAACCCGCCGTCTTGAGCCACTCGATATCGAACCGCATTGCTTCGTCCGAGGGAGGCGTTAACAAACCATCCGGCCACCATCCTTGGTCAAGCGGGCCCAAGTGAAAGAGGACGTCGCCGTTGAGTGTAAATCTCCAATGACCATCGGCGTCTTTGACTTTGCCAACATCGCGGATGCCGACGTAGGATTGAACGCGGTCCATCTCCCGGCCCGCGTCATCAATGAGCGTCACCTCAATGTCGTAAAGGTGCGGCGAAGCGGGTGACCACAGCTTGGCGTCTGGGATCTCGACTGTAACTTCGTGCGAGCCAGACGCCTCAGCGACAGGATTCCCGCCGTCTTTTACAACGACTCGGGCCTTGCCAACTTCGGGTGCAATCGGCTTTACGGTGACGCTACCCGTCGTGGCGTCCGTCGAAACCTTAATGTTTTTTATGTAATTCGTTGGTACTTCTTCCAGCCAAACTGTCTGCCAGATTCCTGACACTTGGGTGTACCAGATGCCGCGTGCGTTGAGCACCTGCTTTCCACGCAGTTGATACTCCTCCGTAGCATCCTCCACACGCACCACCAGCTCGTTCTCACCGTCTTTCACTGCGTCGGTGATGTCGAATGCAAAGGGTGTATTTCCGCCGACGTGTTCGCCAACACTCTTGCCGTTCACGAATGCCGAGCAGCGATAATCGACTGCTTCAAAGTTCAGCAACATTCGTTTGTTGTTCGTTTTCTTCGCATCAAACGTCCGGTGGTACCACAGGGCTTCTGTCGCATCCAGCAGCCGCTGCACGCCGCCGAGTTTGGATTCCAAGCAATAAGGGACGAGAATCTTGCCGTCCCACCTGGACGGAGCTTCACTTTCCTGGATTGGAGTGACGGCATAGTCCCAATGACCATTCAAGTTTGTCCATCCCTCGCGCCGCATTTGTGGACGTGGATATTCTGTCCAAGCATTCTCCACCGTGACATCTTCGCCCCACTTCGTGATCAGCTCCGACACAAACGGCCTCGTGCTGCGGGTCGGTTCCGGTAAATTCGGAACGCTGTCGGCGTCGATCAAATGAACATCGATGAACTGCCCGCCCGTCCTTTGACTACAGTGAACCGCCATCAAGTTCGGCCCCGCCTTGAATACTGATCGCTTACCAGGCGGAATTGGAACGACTTCGTACTTGGTGGTGAATCCTTTCAAGTTTGCCAGGCTTTTGCCGTTGACATAGACCTCTACGTCTTCATCGTGATGAATCAACAGCGCCGGGTTCGCCGGCACGTCTGTCAGCTCGAACGATTTTCGAAGCCAGATGCTATTGGTCGCCCAAGTCGTTCCCACCCGCGAACCAGGTGTATCGCGAACGCCGAATCCACCGTTTCCATCTGTCCAATCTGTCTCATCAAAGTCCGGCGTCTGCCAACCTTCGGCTGGCTTCCGAAGCGTGTACTTCCAAGTGTCGACGATCTCCTGTGCGGACAAGGTGGTACTGAGCAGCAGTAGCAGCAAAAAAGTGCAGGGGTAAAATCTCAAAGTGCTCATGGCTCGTGTCTTTCAATCTGCTCTTACTTGGTCGAAAACTTGAAGATGGTTTGCGATGTGTGTTCTTGGCCCGGTCTTCAGAATGGTTGATGGGAAATTGGGCTGGTTCGGGCTGTCCGGATAGTGCTGCGTTTCCAAGCAGAATCCTCCGCGATGCACGTACGCCTTGCCGGACTTACCTGTTAAACGTCCATCCAGGAAATTGCCGCAGTAGAACTGAATGCCGGGTTCCGTCGTGTGAACCTCGAGAACGCGGCCCGTTGTAGGTTCGTAGACTCTGGCGGCCAATGTCAGCCCGCCATCCTTGCCAGCCTTGTCGAGTACCCAATTGTGGTCGTAGCCGAGTCCAAATTTTAACTGTTCGTGCGGTTTTCCGATGTCGCGACCAATAGCCTTTGCGGTCGTGAAATCAAACGGTGTACCGGCGACGCCCGGCATTTCTCCAGTTGGAATCAAGCCTTCATCTACAGGCGTAAACTTCTTGGCATTGAGCATCAACTCGTGATCCAGAATCGTGCCGCTGCCTTCGCCTTTCAGATTAAAATAGGTGTGCTGAGTCACGTTGATAGGCGTAGCCTTGTCGGTCGTCGCGTGGTAGTCGATGACCAGTGCATTTCTATCAGTCAATGTATAGGTGACTTTCAGGGCTAAGTTGCCCGGGTAGCCTTCCTCCTTGTCTTTGGCGAGATAAGACAGTGCGAGTGCGTTGTCCGTCTGGTCATAGTCTGCATCCCAGACAACTTTGTCGAAACCGATGGCACCGCCGTGCAAGTGGTTGTCGCCATTGTTCTTCAGTAGCGAGTATGTTTCGCCGTCCAGCGTAAATTCACCCTTCGCAATCCGATTGCCGTACCTTCCGACGACCGCGCCAAAGTAAGGCTTGTCGACTGCATTGATGTAGTCTTCCACACGGTTGTAGCCGAGAGCGACGTCGCCCGGGTTGCCATTGCGATCAGGAACGACAATTGAAGTGATGATGGCGCCGTAGTTGGTGACGTTCACCGTCATGCCATTGTCATTTTTGAGCGTATACAGCTTGATCGAATCGAAATCTTTGACCTGAGCCAAAGCCATCGATACTTGCAGCGTTAAGATAGCGGCAAGAACTAATCGTTTCATGGGTCTCTCCTGTTGTATGGGTTGTCAGCATCTACATTGTAAGCATGATCGATCGTCTCGTAGGCCGGACCGAGTGGAGCGAGTTCCGGCGTGAAGCCCTAGAAAACGCCGTGTTTGCCGGAACTCGCTCCACTCGGTCCGGCCTACATTTAACCTAGCGAAGAACTAGGCGGACTTAGCCCTTCAAAACATGTGCACCCGGGGCCGGTCGGCTGGAAAAGCAATGGGGCTTGATGTCGGTCTCCGACTCGTATCGCAAACTCAAAATATCGATGACAGAATCAAGTCTATCATTCGCGACGAGTGAAACGGTGCAGCCGCCGAAGCCACCACCCGTCATACGCGATCCGATCACGCCGCCGCTGCTGCCGATTTCGCGAGCGATTTCAACAAGCGTGTCCAGCTCGGAGCAGCTCACCTCAAATTCGTCACGCAGTGAATTGTGACTGGCGTACATCAGCTCTCCTGCGGCGAACCAATCGTTTTGGCGAAACGCGTCGGCAGCCTGGATCGTTCGGCTAATTTCGTTGACGACGTGACGACCCCGTCGAAGCTCAACTTCAGTCAATACCTTGAGGGCCCGCTCTAGGTCATTCAGCGACACGTTGCGCCAGGAATTCTTGCCGATCTTCTGAAGTGCCGAATCACACTCCGCTCTCCTCGACGCGTACTCACTTCCATTCAACTCGTGCTTCACATTGCTGTTGGTAATCAAGACCGAGACGTCACCCGCGTGAAACGGTACCGCTTCAATGCTCTGAGTACAGCAGTCAATTAGCATCAGCTCGTTGGACTGACCGAAGACGCTGCTGAACTGATCCATGATTCCGCACGGCACGCCCGCGAAATCGTGTTCCGCCTTTTGGCACAGCAGGGCTTTCTGCGCGAGTCCAAGTGGGTGATTCGTCATGTGCTCAATTAATGTAGCCGTGGCAACTTCCAAAGCAGCACTGCTCGAGAGACCGCTTCCGACGGGAACCGTCGATCCAACGACGGCGTCCATCGCCGGGATGTCTACGCCCAGATTGATAAAACCCGCAACGACTCCACTAACGTAGCTGGTCCAGTCGTTACTTCCGGGCCGAATGTCCCCAGCGACACGAATGGAAGCCGTAGTCGCGAGTTGCTGGCTGTGTAGGCAGATCGTTCGATCGGTGCTTTCGCCATCGCGCGAATCTGCAGCGATCAGAACGTAACGTTCCAATGCGAGCGGAAGCACGAACCCGTCGTTGTAATCGATATGCTCTCCGATCAGGTTGACGCGTCCCGGAGCGGCAACGATGACGGAGGGTTGCCTGCCAAAGCGAGCCAGGAAGTCTACCTCGACTCTCTCCCTGAGATCCGTCAGTGTCGCATCAGTCAGAGAAGAATCGGTGGGTTTCACAAGTATTGGGTTCTATGTGATCAATGGAAGCTGCGACTGACAGGGCAGCCGAGCTGCGAAGCAGACCGCATATTCTGCCAAAGCCGGACCATAAAACAAGAAGATGACCCGGTAAGGTTCAGCTGGTTTGGGTCGCTACGGCGACTCCAGTCCCAACGTATTGACGGCGATTACGGAATACGTGTAGCTCTGGTTCGGCTTCGCGGACAGATCGACAAAACGCATCTCGACGAGTGGTTGCAGCGGTGTGTCGCTGTATTGGAGCCCTTGAAAGATCGGGCGACCGAACGGATTCTTTGGCTTCTCAGGTACCGTCCCGATTTGCTGGCCGTCGCGCCGGATGATGAAGTGAGCGATGCCACTCTCGAGATCGGCCTGGGCATTCCACGTGAGCTCTCCGTCCGTCACTTGCAGATTAGTCGGCGCGGGCGGAGTGGTGGTGTCGGGAACGCTCGTATCTTTGATGTAGTGCTCCCACGCCTTCGCTATGGCATCATTTGGCAACCAGATTGCTTCGGCTTTGTCGCCAGCGAAATTGCCTGCGGGCAAAGCTTGTTCGCCAAGCAGCGGAGCGAGCCAAGCCTCGTGAGCGGGCATCGGTTTGAGTGGCTCGCCATTCTCGTCCGGTAGGCGAGCACGTCAGGCATGCGTCGAACCAGGGAATGGCAAGATAACGCTGGTTCCCACATTCGTGGCCGGTCAACGGATCAACTGCGACACCGATTGGTCCGCCCTTGCCGCGCAGCGCATGGAATAACTGCTCCATCCGTGGCCAGAGTCCAGCGAAGCGGCCCTCTTTCACGGTGACGCCTTCCTTCGGTGCCGGGATTCAACATCATCGGCACCGCAAGCGGCACTTCGGGAATCTTGATTTTCTTGGCCGAAGGCCGATCGGGACGTGTTTCCAAGAGCGGAACTCCCGACCGCAGCCACGCCGCTGCAACCCGATCCGGATGCAGCAGAGTCATCGTGCCGGCCCACATTCCACCTCCGCTATGTCCCCACAGCGCCCAGGGCACGGTGGCGAGTTCGGGATGACCAGACGCCTCGCCGAGGTCTGTCAGTGATTTCTGAAAAGTGGCGTCGGAACCGTTTCTCGGATCGCACCACAGCTGGCAATCCGCATCCTGCGGTTGTTCATAGGAAGGAGCCAACAACGCGCATTCGTGTTTCCTGGCCAGCGCTTGCCAATGCAGGTCAAACGCGCCCGTAAGACCCGATTTGCACGAACCCTCGCCACAGCCGTGCTGATGAACAACCACCCCTCGCAAGGTCTTCAACTCCCGGTGGAATCCAAACGGTGTAATTGACCGGGAAGCTCAATTCGCCCGGTTTCGTCGAGGCCTCATATCGCACGCGGTAGTATGGTGGTTCTGCATCCGGATAGACGTCGTATGGTGGCTGCTGCGCGGTAGCAATGCCAGTCAACGCGAGCAGAGTCAGTAAGATCGATTTCATGTGGTAACCAAACGTTGAAGGTAAGTTTGTCGACTTGGCGAATGTAGTGTTCGATAAATCCTATTGTCAGGTTTTTGCGACCGCAACGAACAAACACACTCTCGGTTTCCACCTAGAATATCACTAGTGGTTTTGAATAGCCAACGGATGATTTGCCAAGTTGCGTCAATCCTCTCTAGAAATTCCGCGCATGGGATGCTTCCGCCGCCTTCCCTGGCTACACTCGACGCAGTAGGAGTGGTGGGTCAACGCTCAAAGCCTTCACTTCGAGAAATTCGCAAGCCGCACACAAAAAAATGCGCCGCCCCACCTCGGTTTAGTGAGCTCGACCCACCCTGCGGAATTGTCTCCTACAACCTTTCCGTGAACTGTTACGTTATTTTTTGCCAATGCTTAAACGAGAATGTAAGCCATGTGCGGTACGCTTCCACCGGCAATTCAATATGCCGTTTTCATGGTAACGACCGGGCTGTGCACTTGGTTCGCCCTGCCGCCCGGCCACGCCGAGGTGAAAGCTTCTCGGCCGAATGTCCTCTTCATCGTCGTGGACGACCTGAACGATTGGATTTCGTTACTCGACCCTGGTGGACCGATTCAAACGCCAAATCTGGAGCGGCTCGCCCAGCGTGGAATGCTGTTCACCCAGGCGTACTGTGCGTCGGCCGCATGCAACCCGTCCCGAGCTGCGACGCTTACCGGCCTTCGCCCAACGACCACCGGCGTATACGGCAACGGGAGCGATTGGCGGGGTGCCATGCCGGATCGACGGACGATCATGCAGCAGTTCATGGCGGCCGGTTATGAGGTCCGCGGGGCGGGTAAGATTTTTCATCATCATCTGAACGGAGCGTTTCATGATGACAAGTCGTTCCACGATTTTCAGCCTATGCGACCGCAGCTCTACCCGGCGAAGAAACTCAATGGGGCGGCTAATTATGGCTCGCGGAACACCGATTGGGGCGAGTGGCCACGACGCGTCGAGGACTCGATCGACTTCGGGACCGCCGACTATTGTGTTGACGCCTTGGACAAGCCGGTGCGCGATAAGCCGCTATTGCTGGCATGTGGAATATTCAAGCCACATTCACCGTTCTTCGCGCCCGCAAAGTATCACGAGCCTTACCACGACATTGTTTTGCCGAGCCGGAAGGACGACGACTGGAGCGATCTGCCGACTGGAGCCGCTGCGCTAATGGCACGCACGAAATGGTTTTGGCGAGGCATGATGGATGTCGAGCGACAGAAGGCCGGTTCGTATCAGGACTTCATTCGCGCGTACGCCGCCTGTGCCGCCTTTGCCGACGCGCAGATCGGTCGGGTGCTCGATGCGCTCGAGCGAAGCCCGCTTGCGAATAACACGGTTATTGTTCTTTGGTCCGACCACGGTTTTCACCTCGGTGAGAAGGACCACATCGAGAAGTTCGCCCTGTGGGAAAAGAGCAACCACATCCCATTTATCGTTGTCGCGCCGGGTGTTACGCAACCGGGCAGCCAGTGCGACCGGCCGGTGGACATGATGGTCGTCTACCCCACACTGCTTGAACTCTGTGGTCTGCCTGCCGATGACATTTGCGACGGCAGAAGCATCATGCCGTTGTTGCGAGATCCGAAGGCGAAGTGGGACCAGCCCGCGCTAATGACGTACATGCCGGGCAACCATGCCGTACGTACAGATCGCTGGCGATACATTTGCTACGCCGATGGCAGTGAGGAACTCTACGACCATGACACGGATCCGCACGAGTGGAAAAATCTCGCCGGCGACGAGCGTTTCTCCATTGTGAAGGCGGAGCATCGCGAGTGGTTGCCAAAGTCAGAAGCGGCCCAGGTGCCGGACTTGAGGAGATAGGACCTAAAGAGTTACTGATTTGAAATCTTGACCAGTGCTCCGGTTCCGCCCGCGAATGCATCGTCGACGACCCAAGCGTTGCGGAGAAGAATGTACAGGCTGCCGTCGGGGGCGAAGCGAAGATCGACTGGCCGACGGATGCCAGAGAGGAATTCGTGAGAGGTTTTCGGATCGGTCGGATCAATGTACTTCACCCAGCCTTGGACAAAGTCGGCGAAGAAATACTTGCCATGGTACCGATTTGGCCACGAGCTAGAGGCAGAGCAGAAGTCGCCGCCGTTGATGGAACTCTGTGGGTAGATGTGGATGGGTCCGGTGATGCCAACCCTATCGGTCGGGCCGTGATCCACATTCGGCCAGCCGTAGTTGTGCGCCTGCCATGCCCCGGTTGATTTCTTCAAACTTCCCGCCGACATCGTTGATCAACATGTCCCCGCTCTGGCTGAAGGCGAAGGTGAACGGATTGCGACAACCCTTCGCCCAGATGGCTTGGTACTTGCCGGTCGTTTCGTTGACAAACGGGTTGTTGGCGGGGATGGAACCGTCGGGATTGAGCCGCAGAATCTTCCCCTGAAGTGCATCCATGAGCTGCGAGGGAGTGCCGGCAGTTTGTTCGCCAAGGCCGACGTACAGTTTTCCATCCGGGCCGAAGTGGATACCTCCGCCCTGATGTCCGGCCGGGACATTGCCGCCAAATTTGCTTTGATCGTCGCCTCGGAATAGGATTTCCTCACTGCCTGCCGCTGCAACGTCACCGTCCGCGCGGAAGCGGCTGATGCGATGATGCGTGTACGGTTTGTCGGCCACGTAGACAACGTAGATGTACGGGTCGGCTGGAAAGTTGGGTGCGACGGTGACGCCGATGAGTCCGCGTTCCCAATTCATCTCGACAGGAATCTTGACGAACGCCTTCTCGAGCAGTTGGCCGTCCTTGATCACTCGTAGTGAGCCGCCCTGTTCGCAAATGAAAATGCGGCCGTCGGACGCGATTTCCATGGCCACAGCTCCGGACAAACCGGTCGCTACCGTTGTGAATTGGAAGCCTTTGGGGACTCGCACAGGCCCGGACACTCCACTGCCGAATTTTCCGTTGCCCGGCCCGAGCGATTCTAGATAGGTGATGAGGTCGGTGAATTCCTGTTGGCTTAGCACGTTCGCCAACCCAGTTGGCATGATGGAAGTCTTCGAGACTTTTGATTCTTCGATGTCAGCTGTGGGGATGCGAACCCGCTCATTGTTCGCGTTCAAGAGCGTAATGTGCGTTTCATCGGTTTCTTTCATGACGCCGCTGTAGGTCTTGCCATCAACGGTGAGCACCGTGGTGGTTTCATAGCCGTAGCCGATTTGCCGCGACGGGAACAGCAGCGAATCAATCAGGTGTGGCCGATCGAATTTGCCCCCGATACTCGAGAGGTCGGGGCCGACTTGCCCGCCATCCTTGCCGATTCGGTGGCAGATGGAACACTTGGTGCGTTGATCATGAAAGAGTTGCTTACCGGCCTGGGCGTCGCCTGTGTTGGTCAGTGTGAACTGCTCAAACGAGCGAAGTTCATCATTCGTGGCCGTCGGTCCGTTTGCAGCTGATGACTCAGACTGCGGAGCGACTTGGTGCCTTACCATCAGAGCGGGCCCCGGCAACATAATCTCGATGCCATGATGTTTGGTGTCGGAGCGCAGCACGATCTTGTTTTCACCACGCCGCAACAGCGATGGTTCAATTGGTACGCATGAGTAGACCGTTTCGTGACCCTCCCCTTCGGCGATTGCCAGGTGCTTACCATTTAACGTGAAGTACTTGTCGACATCGCCCGATGCTCCGGTCCACGCAACCACGTGAAGTTCGGCAGCAATGATATCTTTCGGATCAATGTCGAGGTTGATGTTGCATTCTTTGGCCTTGTCGTCGCGCGACCAGAATGGGTGAGGCAGGTCGCCGGAGGTAAAGAGCTGAACGCGTTCACTATCGCGTGGAGAGATGGCCAAGTTCTTCGTCGCAGGAGTTCGATACGCAAGTTTGGGCAGTCCCTCAATTCGACGAGTGCCCGCACCGCGACGCGCCGTTGTGCGGGCAGCAGTGTGGTGTCGAACGCTGTCGGATTCTGCACGGGGTGCCAATCGCTTTGCCAACCGTTGCCGTCTTCGTCGTAACCGAAATAACGAGCCTCGTAGCGAACGCTGGCGATTCTATTGCGAAACTCCTTCGCCACATCCAGTGTCAATTCAAAGCCTTCGCCATCGCCCGTTAGCTGGCATCGCGGCGACGTCTCGCCTGGAAGTCCTTCAGTTCATTTCTGCGCCAGCCTCTGGTCTGAATTTTCAGCAGACCGATCCTCAACGTCGCTCGATCGACGATGTAGTGCCCCCAAAACGTATCGCCCGTGTCGCATGCGAACTGCAACGCGTTGTAGCCGTTCACCAAATCAATCGGTCGTAGATTAAACGACGGCGATTGGTGCGTGCAGTTGTGCTCGGCAGTCCCGACATCGGGGAAGTAATACGTACTGCGTCCGTTGATCGTCACGCGTTTGTTGGCCGTACCCGGATGACCGCCCCAAATTTCGAGGTCGAGGTCCACGCGGCGGACCGTTCGCAAGTCCTCGTCGACTCGAATACGCGCCATACCGCTCGACCGCGGTTCGCTGCGAGCAGCAAATTCGGGGTGCGTGGAAACTTCCGCCGCGTTGACGCGTAGTTGCCGCTTGTTGAAGTGGGGATTCGCGTGTTCGTCGCCAGGCTGGTAATGATACAGTTGCTCGAAGCCCGAATCGTCGATTGCAGCGTATGCGAGACTACGGAATTGATCGCGCACCTGTAGGTGGTCGTTAGGGAATAGTTGCGTCATCAATACGCCGACAAGTTGTTCCTGGGGATCGACCCAAAAGTAGGTGTTGAAAATTCCGCCCCACGAAAAACTACCCACGGAAAACTCATCGGTCTCCGCGCCGCGATCGGTGACGACTCCAAAGCCGAACCCAAAACCATCGCCGTGGCCAGGGAACGGAATCGTCATTTCGCCGATGTGGTTCTTCGTCATCAACGCGACGGACTCTCGTCTGAGTACACGGGCTCCGTCAAGTTCTCCGCCGCGCAACAGCATGTGCAGGAAACGCACGTAATCGGACGCCGTGGAAACCAATCCGCTGCCGCCGGAGTAGAATCGTCCGGGCTTGCTACAGTAGTCGGCGGAAAATCGCAAGAATCCAGCCTGTATAGGTGTGTCGGTCACGCTTTGCAGCTGTTTGTTCTCGTTGACGGTGGACAATCCGGCGAGCCGATCGAGTTTGTCTTCCGGCACATAGAAAAAGTGTCGTGCATCTGCAGTGGACGGAAAAATCTTTCGCGAAAAAACTGTTCCAGTGTCAACCCGGAGGCGATTTCAACTACCCGCCCCAGCACGTCGGTGGACACGCCATAATCCCATGCACTGCCTGGTTGGAACTTAAGCGGCACTTTGGCAACGCGGTCTACTCGATCGCCGATGGTTTCATCGGTCGGCTCGAACAGATCAGGGATGTTGTTTCGTTTATAAATCGCGTCTAGTTTTTCCGGGCCGAACCAGCCGTAGGTCAGACCGGATCGATGCGTCAACAAGTCGGCGTATGGTTGGTTCACGCTCGGCTGCCACAGTCTCAGTCGAACGGCCCTCGACGCTTTTCAACACTTTCGGCGTTGCGAAGGCCGGTAGATGTTTTGCAAGCGGATCGTCAAGCGACAATTCGCCGTCTTCGATTAAGCTCATGATCGCCGCGCTGGTGATCGCCTTCGTCATCGAAGCAATGCGGAACAACGAGTCGGTTTGCATCGGTTGGCTGGTTTGCAAGATCGCTTTGCCCAACGGCTTGCAGATAGCCGACTCGACCATGCCGAGACACGGCCGCCACGGCGCCTGCGATGCGGCCTGCGTCGACTTCGCTCTGCAGGTAGTCAGTGATGTGCTGCAGCTTTTGGCCGGACAGACCGACTTGTCCTGGTGTCAAGTTGCCGTCTCGCTTTGCTGCTGTGCGTGTGTTGCAAATGCAGCCGCAGCCGAAATCAGCAGTGCAAGGATCGTTGTGCGTATCATGCAATCAGCCCTTGTGACCGTACATGTGGCACGAGTCTCCGACTCGTGAAGCGGCAACCGACGCGGAGAGTCGGGCCAGAAATGTCTGTCGAGTTTACTTCAACTTGCGGATACGCACATCCTACATCACAATC
The DNA here is from genome assembly GCA_963716765.1 of uncultured Bacteroidota bacterium. Lineage (GTDB taxonomy): Bacteria > Bacteroidota > Bacteroidia > Bacteroidales. Next base: position 159,506 of record CAVQUO010000002.1, read on the forward strand.
TTTAGCCGACGGTCTGTAGCGTTGTGCTCCGATATGCCCTTCCTCGGGTTTGTCCAATTGCGTATCGATAGCGGCTACCTATCCCAGGACCCCGACGGCGAGTGACCCCGACGGCGAGTGATCCCGACGGCGAGTGACCCCGACGGCGAGTGACCCCGACGGCGAGTGACCCCGATGGCGAGTGACCCGAAGGCGAGTGACCCCGAAGGCGAGTGACCCCGAAAGGCCAGTGACCCCGAAGGCGAGTGACCCCGAAGGCGAGTGACCCCGAAGGCGAGTGACCCCGAAGGCGAGTGACCCCGAAGGCGAGTGACCCCGAAGGCGAGTGACCCCGAAGGCGAGTGACCCCAAGGCGAGTGACCCCGAGCCACGCAGCCGCCCCCAAGGCGAGTGACCCCGAAGGCGAGTGACCCCGAAGGCGAGTGACCCCGAAGGCGAGTGACCCCGAAGGCGAGTGACCCCGAAGGCGAGTGACCCCGAAGGCGAGTGACCCCGAAGGCGAGTGACCCCGAAGGCGAGTGACCCCGAAGGCGAGTGACCCCGAAGGCGAGTGACCCCGAAGGCGAGTGACCCCGAAGGCGAGTGACCCCGAAGGCGAGTGACCCCGAAGGCGAGTGACCCCGAAGGCGAGTGACCCCGAAGGCGAGTGACCCCGACGGCGAGTGACGTCGATTGCCGCAAGGACTACTTACGCTTCCCCCTAACGATCCGCAGAGGCTCACCAATGGCCACTCCTTTTCACTTGGCGTTTCAAGTACGTGATATCGACGAAAACCCGGTGAATTCTACGGAACTAAAATGGGTTTGCCCGAAGGCCGTAGCTGACTCAACGTGGATCGACGTTAACATGTTTGGATTCAAGTCGTTGCTCACCTGAACCCAGCACTTGGCCCGTCAGGCAAAGTTG
>CAVQUO010000003.1:0-178508 GCA_963716765.1 uncultured Bacteroidota bacterium
AAGAATGAACCAGGGAATCAAAGATTGTTTCCCCTAACCCGGCTAATTCCTCAGGGAAATAAGCTTTCCATTCGCCATCAAGTTCTTGCTGGGAAATAACTTTTCCTGCCATCAGGCTCCCGGTCCATGTATCCCGGGATACATAATCCCCATCCGCCTCCATTTCCGGTGCAAAAACCAGGAACAGAGAACCATGGGCATCCAAAAACAGGGGAACACCGGATCTTCCTTTTCCAGCATCAGCAATGGTTGCCTTGTACATTTCCCCGGTGGCAGCATCCCAGTATTCTGCCTCCTTCCCATACTGCCTGAAAATTACAGTGCCTGATAGGGGACTTTCGGTGGTATTCCTCAGGAAATAAATATCTGTTTCGCCCCATTCCCGGTGTATAAAATCGATGCTGCCCAGACCTTCAACGCCGTCAAGTTCGACATCAGCCCATATACCCTTGTCCTCCAGGATGGAACGAAGCGCTTTCCCCCAGTAAATCTTCCCCTTACCGTAATCATTTGAGGTGACTTTCCTTCCATCACATACGCCCCAGATCTTATCCGCCAGTTCTTTCACCTGCCTGTCCCTTTCCTCCCAGTTGAACAAGCCATGACTCCTGGATGGTTTTGGCCCCACAACGGTGGCTCCTTCCCTGACCAGTTTTTCAATTTTCTGTAGAATTTCAGGCTGCATATAAACCTCATCGGGAAGGGCAAGCAGGGCATAACTCTGGCCATGGGGCAATACAAGCCTTCCGTCGACCACTTCCAGACTTTTCAGCAGGATGTCGGAATTTGTCACATCATAGTCATAGCCATAGCCCAGGCCCTCGATCACATGCTTGGCCGGGACGAAGTTGGGGACTGAATCCCCATAATAGAAAAGCACATCTCCCACAAAATTACCCTGTTGCAACATGAAACTGCATCTGCCCAGGTATTCATTCCATGGTTTCGCCATAGGCCACCAGATGCGGTGTTCGTTGACCAGGGTCCCGAAAGCATAGACCCACCCCGGTGTTCCGGCTTCTTCGGGGGTATGGGGCCAGGTGTGATAGATAACCCGGTTCAGTCCTTCACAGAAGGCCCTGTCAACAGTGGATTTCAGATCACCCGGACCTTCATTCCACAGGTGGGTGCCTGTAAATGATTCTGCTTCCACATACTTCTGGTTATAAATATGAGAGGCACTGGCCACTCCCTTGATCACATCCAGATCTTCCAGGTAATGCTTCTCCCGTTCCGTACCTCGGTAAGATCTCCAGAAACCGGTGTTATCAGGCAAATGCCAGAACTCTCCCCTGGGGAAGCTCAGGGAACCTGATGATTTAAGTGATTCGAAGGGACAATTATGGACCGGCCATCCCGGGCCTGCAGCTTCAGCCACAAAAGCAATCCCATGCTCCTCGCAAATTTCGCGGGAACGTTCATAATGGTTTTCAATAATAAGATCCGAAAGCACCCTGCGGTAATCGTATAGAAATCTACCTGTGATATCCGGATCCTTTACAATTTTACCATCCAGGGCAGGAAGATAGGGAAGCATGCTGTAGCCCATGCGTTTTTCAAACTCTGCCGTCATTTCCGGCGTCCAGAGTTGGCCCTGAACCTCGTAGCTGTCGGTATATAAATAGCTGAGCCCGGATTCACCTACAGGTTTTCCAAGTTTCTCCTCCAGGTGGTCGATAAAGAACTGGATATGTTTTTCACTGGCTTCAGCATTGAAATGATCGATCATGGGGCCGCGTGAATTGGGTGTGCTGGAAATCATGGGCTGACCGGTGTTGGTGCACACATAGCGAATAATAGTCCATTGTCCCTCAGGCACATTCCATACAAGTCCTCCGGAAGCATCAAACTGATCTGATAGATCCATCACTTCTCCTTGGATTTGATCCACTGCATCCACCTGGAAAGCAAGGACGGCCACATCACTGTAAAATTCAGGCAGGCCATTTTCATCCATTGGAATCATGGCTTTGAACTGACGGCCAGGTTTGCCGGCCATGGCCGGAAGCTCAGGGAAAGGAAGAATAAGTTCAATGCTGGCCGGACCTGCCACTTCAATTTCAGAAGAGAACAAACCCATGGTCTGATGCTGGGGCAGGGTCCAGGCACCGCCCGCATTCCATCCACTGGCAACGATGAGTCCCAGGTCAAGCCCGAGGCGTTCAGCCTCATTGATGGCGTAACATATGGCCTCCACGGATTCCTCACCCATAAAAGCCGGACCCGCTGGCATAATGCTGTCTTCATCCACCACGCTGCGAACATCCCAGATGTCGAAACCGCCCATGCCCATCCGGGCAGCCTCCTCCATTTCCCTTGTGATTTCTTCTATCTGAAAATTACCATCCACCCAGTCCCAAAGGGCCCTGGGCCGCGCCTCAATGGGGGGAGAAATAAAACCCTCCCGGAGACTGGCGCTATTTGAAGCCTCAGGCCTGGTACATGCAGTGAAAGCCAGTACTGCGATCAGACCAATTCCTAAAGAATACCTCATGTGCCAGATAGGTTTTATTCGTCCATTTTAAACTGCTTCCGGATATATTCCATCATCACATTATTATAATTCCCTGGTAGACCATGACCTGCATTGGGGTAAACCAGGTATTGCTTTGGAACGGTCAACTGGTTATAGGCCGCAAAGTTGATGTGGGGCGGACAGGTCTTATCCACCAGATCCGATGGACATAAATACCGGAGCCTTGATCCATGGAGCCAGGTTCTTGATATCTATGTAACTAAGGGTCTTGTAGATTTGAATCCTCAGGAATCTCGGGATGCTCATTGAAGTAAGTAAAAAACTCATTACCCGGCCAGGTGGCAACTTTGAAATAGTCCCGGAAGTCGGAAAGAAAAGGCACATGCGGAACACATAGGTCGATGCGCTCATTGTCCAGCGCCGCTGTGGCAAAACTGAGCGCACCACCCTGACTTCCTCCCTCAACCGCAACGCGCGAGGTATCCACCTCTGCTCGCGAATAAGAGAAAGTCAACTGCCCTGATACAATCCATGTAGGCTCCTCTGTAGATATAGGTCTCCCTGTCATCTACATTGTAAAGGATGTAACCCGGAAATCCCGGGATCCACATGATCACAACTATTCCCGTGTCCCCTTACATTCAGCGCCAAGGATACCATGTCATCACCCTGGTAGAGATTGCCGGGAACCTTGCCACTGCTATATCCCTGCACATGTAAGATGGCCGGATAGACTCCTTCCTTTACCGGGCGCATATACCAGCCTCGCACCAGAATATTTCCAAGTGAACGCATCTCCAGCAGATAAACCTCTCTGCGTATCAGTACAAAAATCCTCCTGTCTGGTCAGTTTGAACTGGGGCGACACAGCATCCAGCTCCCTTCGGGCCCTGATACCAGTAGTTTTCAAAATCATCGGCACGGTCAAGGGGAGAAACAATCTCCTCGGGCCTCACTCCAATGGCAAAATCGTAGCGTTTATTATCCATATCGCTTTTCAGAACTGGCTGATATATTGTAGAAACCAGGATCAAGTTCTCCCAGTTCCACGGGAATCTTTTCGATTTGCCGGATCTGACTTTCAGCGGGTAGCTAAGTGTTTTAATTTCCTCACCGAAATCAGTGCTTGCCACAAGAGTCATTTCACCTGTCAGGGCTCCTTTTAGTTCGTTCTTTACGATGATTGTTAAATTTACCGCTCCTTCATCCAGGAAGAGATGATCCTCACGTTCCATGACAGGCTTTATGGATACCAGCTCATCCATGCCTATGACAGACAGGCTGATGGGCCCCTCCACAATACCACCGCCTCCACCTCCGTCAAATACACGAACCGCAATGGAATTCTCCTGGTCCCAAAGAACCTCATCCACCTTAATGGTATACGCTCTCACAGCGCTGTAAGCTGTAATATATTCAGGGGGCATTTGACCCGATTCTGTCCCAGAACCTGGCCATTCAGATAGGTCACATCCACGTCGTCAATCCTTCCCAGGTAGAGCACCAGACCACCCATCTCGCTCAGCTTCTGTTTCTTCATAGAAGAGGGAATAAAAACCTTCTGACGGTACCAGGCAAAACCATCATAGGCGTCATAACCCTGCATTTCCCAGTCTAAGCCAGCATCGATGGATTTCCCAGCCGGAATCATCATAATCGGGTGAGGCCCACCAGGTCATCACCGGTTTTAAATTTCCACTCAAATTGCATGAGGATTTGTGCTTCAGTCAGAGGAGTGGTCAGAAGAAGCCACCATCAGGACAAGCAAATTTTTTCTCATACTACGACTTTAAGTCTTTATGGACTTTTTGCTTTATGACTTTACGACTTTATGACTTTCGACTCATTGGTGTTCCCACTTTACAATCCAGGGATCGTTGGTCCGCTCCTGGAAATCATAGAGCTTTTTCTTCAAAGCCTCCAGCTCATTCTTATAAGCCAGGAGTTCCCAGCCAGGTTCCTGGTCTCGTAGGGATCGTTCTCCAGGTCGTATAATTCAAACTCCGCACGGTTTGTATATGCATCCAGGGTTCTGCCGGCATACATCCCGCTACCGCTCTTCAGGGCTACCTGCCAGGTTGAAGAGGCCCACAGGTCAGAGGCATGAGGATAGGGCAACTGCCAGGCAATGTTCCAGATCAGCTTGTACTTCCTGGTCACCACCGACTTCATGGGATAGTACATGGTAATCTCATGAAAGGTATGAGAGGCATAGGTTTCATCGAAACCCGGTGCATTCACATCTTCGAGGACTGCTTTAAAGGATTTTCCCTGAAGCTCAGCATTGGCCGTATTGGTTCCAGTTCATTTGAGGATCATTCACCCGTGCCTGCATCAGCGCATTGGCCTGGTCAAGGATGCCCACCCTGTCGAGGATGGTGGGTGTCAGATCGGCCCAGTTAATCATTGCATCACTTACCAGGCCTGCATTTGTCACCCCCCGGATTCTTAATCAGGCAGGGCAGGTTGATCCCGGGCTGATAGAGGGTGGTCTTTGCACCTGCAAAGGCGATCCCGTTATCAGAGATATAAATAACCAGTGTATTATCCCATACACCCGGCCTCCTTCAGATGACTGAAAAGTCTGCCCACACCGTAATCCACCCTGGCAACTGACTGGTAGTATTGAGCCAGCTCCTCCCTGCATGCTTTGGATTCGGGCAAATAGGGAGGTACAATCACATCCTCGGTGGTAAAGAGGACTTCTTCAACCCCCGTGTGTCCCCCGGGATTATTTCCAAAAGCATCGGGTGCCAATGGGGCATCATTGACAGGTGCTGACCTGTGCGGATCAGCGGTACAGAAGTAAAGAAAGAAAGGATGATCCTGATTGGCCTTAATGAAATCAACGCAACTGTCGGCCATGGCCACAGGGTTCCGCTGATTGGCTTCCATCACCTCCTGGAAATGGAATACCTTTTCAGGCGCCACATGATACTTCCCAATTCGTCCCGTATGGTATCCTGCCAGCTCCTCCAGGTATACCGGGAAGAGAGTAAACATGATCATAGGCTGAAAAATGGTGAAAGTGGTGCTGATGACCATAATGGCCATTGGCATGGTTATAAAGACCGGTAAGAATCACCGAACGGCTGGCACTGCAGGAGGCTGAAGTGCAGTGTGCCCTGTTAAAGCGAATCCCCTCCAGTGCAAGTGCATCCAGGTTGGGTGTATTTACGGCTGCATTTCCATAACAACCCAGGTCGCCCTGGCCATGATCATCCGCCACAATCAATACAATATTTGGCAACTTGCTCTTTCGGAGCTTTCCTGTCTTTCTCTTCCTTACACCCGGAAAAGACGATCAGCATCAACAGCAGCAGGCAACACATTCTGTTCAAATTGGATCCTTTTCATATGGCAATTATTTTATATCGCAAGTACTTAGCACTTTCACTTAGTACTGAGTACTATTGATTATACATATCAATGAACTTCTGATCCAGCTCCTCCGAATCCAGGTACTTCACCCTCATCTCAGCCAGCTGCTCGGTCAGATCTGCCACCACATCGGCATACTCAGGATTGTCATATTCGTTTTGCATCTCCATGGGATCCTTTTTGCGATCGTAGAGCTCCCATTCATCCACATCGTAATAGAAATGCGCCAGTTTGTATTCGGTGGTGACAATCCCATAATGCCGCTTTACCATATGGACAGCCGGATATTCATAATAATGATAATACACTGCTTCACGGTCCCACTTCTCATCTTCTCCTTTCAGAAGGGATACAAAGCTTTCACCCTGCATGTCTCAGGGGGCCTCAATTCCGGCTGCATCCAGGAAGGTCTGGGCAAAATCCAGGTTCTGAACCATCTCATTGTTTACACTTCCTGGCTGCGGTTACACCGGGCCAGCGCACAAGCAGGGGTGTCTTAAATGATTCATCATAAATAAAGCGCTTGTCGAACCATCCATGCTCACCCAGGTAGAATCCCTGGTCGGAGGTATAAACCACAATGGTATTCTCAGTCAAGTCCCTGCTTCATCCAGGTAATCCAGCAACGTTCCCACACTCTCGTCAACAGCTGCAATACTACCCAGGTAATCCTGCATGTACCGCTGGTATTTCCACCTCATCTTATCCTCAACGGTCATGGTGGGATAGCGCTGAGTTTAAAATCCTCAATAATGGGATCATAAACTTCGTTCCAATCTGCAAGCTGTTGGGGTGTAAAGCGCTTATAATGATTCTCCATGGCCCTTTTGTCCCAGTCGGAAGCTGGTTCAATTCCCAGCTCATCGAGTACCTCGGGACGTAGTTTTGAATCTCCTGCCCAGTTCTGGTGCAGCAGGATGTTCATCTCGGCCTCCCTTGCTGCAGATCCACGTCCTTCATAATCATCAAACAAGAGTGGGAGGCTCGGGAAAAGTCTTTTTCGTAAACTCACGAAAATGACGTGGTGCAGGAAGCCACTCCCGATGAGGTGCCTTGTGCAGATAGAAGAGCAGGAAAGGTTTATCCGGATCCCTCCTGTTCTGCATCCAGTCCAGGGTCAGATCTGTGATCACATCGGTCGTATAGCCCTCGATCCTGATATTCACCCTCATTGGTAATAAAATCAGGATTATAGTAATTTCCCTGTCCCGGCAGAATCTTAAACTCATCTATGCCCTTTGGACTGTTTCCAAAATGGAGTTTACCGAACATGGCAGTCTGGTAGCCGGCCTTCTGGAAAAGCTGGGGAAAGGTCACCTGGGTGGTATCGAAAGGAAATCTGTTATCGATCTTGCCATGCAGATGACAATGTTTCCCGGTAAGAATGGTTGCCCTGGACGGAGCGCAAATGGAGTTTGTCACACAGGCATTGTTAAACAGCATCCCCTCCTGCGCCAGCCGGTCGATGTTTGGCGTCTGAATCAGTTTATCACTGTAGGCGCTGATGGCCTGATAAGCATGATCGTCCGACATAATAAAAATGATATTGGGCGGAGATTTTTCTGTGGTCTTTTGGACTGCACCCAATGAATGAAAAGGGCAAGCAAAAACAATGAATAGATTTGTTTCATGGTGATATGTTAATGGGTTAGAGGTTAGTGGGTTAGTGCGTTAGTAGCCTTCGGGCGCTTCGCCGGCATTCTTTCCGTCAACCGCATTACAAATGGCTTCGGTGGCTGTGGCTCCAATACGGGTCACTCCCAGGGCCCTTACTTTCAGTGTATCCTCCAGGGTTCTGACTCCCCCTGCTGCTTTCACCTGTACCTCCGGAGCTGAATGCTTTCTCATAAGTACCAGGTCCGCGTCTGTGGCTCCTTTATAGTTGTAACTGCCATCGGGCTGCTTTACAAAGCCATATCCTGTGGAGGTTTTCACAAACTCAACCTTCAGCTCGCTGCAGATTTCGCACAACTTGATCTTGTATTTATCTTCCGGCAGGAAATCGTTCTCAAAGATCACCTTCAGTGCAGCTCCATGCTTTTTGGTGGCAGCAACCACAGCCGCAATCTCATTATAAACGTATTCCCAATCCTCCGAAAGTACCTTCCCGGTATTCACCACCATGTCGATCTCCACTGCTCCATCTTCAAGGGCTTTCTCTGTTTCAAATACCTTCACATCCACCCTGCTGTTTCCATGTGGGAATCCAATAACCGTGCATACCATCACATCGCTGCCTTCCAGCATCTCCGCTTGCCATTTTTACTGCATAGGGTTTGATACAGACCGAGGCCACATCATATTGTTTTGCCAGTTCGATTCCATCCTTCAGTGTCTGATCATCCATGGTGGGATGCAGCAGGGAGTGATCGATCATTTTCGCTATTTCGTGTTTGCTTACTTTCGACATGTTTTTTGTTTATGTATATTATATATTCTATTAATTCTCAGCTTTTTCATAGCACCTGAATATAATATCCATATGCTTCCGGGCCAGTTCCATGGAGATGACAGGGTCCTCTTCACCGTCCAGGACCCTGATCAGATGCTCTGAAAGGGCATACCCGTCATCCTGTCCGGAGTAATCCAGTTGAATTTTCTGACTCCTGGCCTTTCCTTTCTCATCCAGATCATAAAAAATCAGGGAAGGATCATCCCAGGAATTAAAGCCAAGCTTGATCCCACCACGGGTACCATAGATCCTGGTTTCGTTGGTGCTTTCCATATTGGCGTGCCCGGCCCTCTCCCAGTAGTACCTGATGCCCCCGCTAAGTTCCATGTTCACCATAAAATGCTCTTCCACATCGTAAATATCAGTTCCCGGATCCACCTCATCAAGGCCACTCATTAGCTTCACACTTTCTATGCGCTCCACCTCATGCTGGTCGCCTAAAATACCCAGGTGAAAGGACAGGTCATATACCCCCCAGTCGAAAAGAGGTCCCCCTCCGGCAATGGCTTTGTTGAGGAACCACTTGGCGGTAGGATGATATTCAATCCCGGGCCTGCCCTGGCGCCCTACACAGTTGTGATGGATTGCATAGATCTCTCCCAGGGCCCCGGAATCGATGATTTCCTTTACCTTTCTGAATTTGGGAATCAGGCGTGAATGACGCCCGGAACACTCCATGGCCAGCTGGTCTGGATAGTTTGCCTTCAGGGTCAGCATTTCGTCAATTTCACCCAGGTTCATGGCCATGGGTTTCTCCAGAAGCACATGTTTTCCAGCCTTCATGGCTTCCATGAACATCTCCCTGTGCAGATCGGGGGGTGTGGTAATCAGGATCACATCCACCTCGGGATCCTTCAATATTTCTTTATAATTCCTGGTTTTATTGGGAATATTGAATTCGGAACGTACTTTTTCAAGATTCTCTGGATTCCTGGCAGCAAGCCAGGTGATCTTTGCCCTGCCTGTTTTCTGAAGGCTGGCCATGTGGACCCTCGCGATCATCCCGGCTCCAATCACTCCAATATTGTAATTCTTTCCTTCACTCATCTTAATATTATTGTATTATAGTATTTTATGGCCTCTCCGCTTCCGTTTCCCCGAGTAATCATGAATAACCCAGCTCTCCTTAAGCACATGCGACTCACCCGGTTGAAGCTTTACGTAAGCCGAATGGTGTTCCAGTTCAAGCAGTCCATCTAGCCACCGGGAGAGACCATCTTATAGATCTCTACGAAGCCCTGTTCGGGATGCATCTGATCCTGCTCCACATAATCGAAGGCCATTACCAGCATGGACCCCTTTGCCACAGCCACGATTCGGCCCTTCTCCGGATGAAGAAATGCTTTTGCATTGCCTCCGGATTTTCCGGATTCTGGAAGCCGCTGTAACAAAGGTAAAAGCACTTTCCACAATTTCACCCTTAATGCCTGCTGTTTTTCCTGATTTATCAGTTGCAATCCTCAGGATCCCCTTATCGCAGCCAGGGACAAAAAAAAGCGTGGATTCATGGAAACGGGTATTGGACCAGATATCCCACGACACGGGGACATCAGAACAATTGGTCATTCTCACCTCGATCTCAAGGCCCGATTCCGAGAGGGAATACTTCTTTTTAAGCTGAACCCCGCTAATGGGGCTGTGCAGGACCTTCAAGCACCAAGTGAACTTGCAGTCTGCTCAAGTACCTCAAAATTGACCATAGATCAGATAGGGATCTGGTGGCCAGAGCGCTTTACTGTCTCTTCCTTTCTGGGTTCAGATCCTGACGGGTCCACCACTCCGATTGAGGTCCGATCCAGATAATGTGCCCGTTGTAGGCTTTCCATTCAGCTTCGGCATGATGGAGTTAATACGCTCCTCAGGCGGCTTCACTCCACAGAGTGGAATCGGATTTCAAGAGGTTTTCACCTCCGGGTCTGCCCAGGAAAACCAGCCTTCCTCCTACTTCCGGAAGAAAAGCTGCCTTGATGTTTTCATTCTCCAGATATATGATCGGATCATTGTTGGAACCCTGGGCTGAATTGCATGCCATAAGGCTAAAGATGCTAAGAAATACGAGATCGCTTTTATTCTCTATTTGCTCCAGTCAATCACAACCCCAATGTACTCCTCGGGTGTATTCCTGAGACCGTCGTAGGCACTTTGTATTTCTCCGGGAGCAATCTTGTGGGAAAGGAGCGGCTCAATCAACAGTTTTTCCTGCAATATAAGGTCCAGGATGATCCGTGCATTTCTTTCGATGGAGTGTTTCACAAATTCCGTTCTGGTGGGTTGGAAAGGTAAATTCAAGTGCCCCTTTCATGGTCTGACACCAGGGCAGATTATGAAAATGCTGCAGGTGTGCAGTCAGATTTGTTTCATGAGGGGCACGCGGACTACCCAGCAGAATCACCTCTCCATAAAGGGCCAGCAGGTCAAGGCTCTGTTCAACCACTGCAGCCTGACCGGATGCATCAATATAGGTGGAAACCAGGGCTCCGCCTGTTCGCTCTTCCACAAATGCCTTTCAGGTCGGTTTTCAGAGGATTGACCGTAGTTTTAATCCCGCATTTTCCTGCAATATCCAGCCGGCTGTCGACCACATCGGAAGCAAGCACCGCTCCGCCCTGAAGCTGCGCCAGCTGTGCTGCAAGGATGCCAATGGCTCCCTGGCCGGTCACCAGCACATGATCCCCAAGTTCCACCCTGGAGTTCCGCAAGAGAGGTCATGGCGATCCCTGCCATATGGGTGAATGATGCCAGCGCAGGATCAATACCCTCGGGTAATTTAACGCAGACCCCGTGCCAGCGGTCTTCCAGATCGATTATAAAATATTCCGCATGCGGACCGTAAGTATAAACCAGGTCTCCCTCCTCCAGGTTCTCCACAGCACTCCCCTTTTTCATAATCTCACCTACAGCAGTGTAGCCCGGAGTATCGGGAATGGTAAAAAAAGACTCTTCCCCGGCTATGCAGGCCAGTTCTGTGCCTGCACTGATATGTGAATAATGGGTGTGTACAAGAACCTGGGTGGGTGATGTCAGAACGTCATCAAATTGATCACTAACAAGTTGAGCAACATTGGGTTCCGGTACCCAAATTTTCCTTCTGTTTAACATGAAATATCAGTAGTATAGATGAACCTAAAAGTATGGATCGCAAACAAAAGTTCAGTCAGGCATATTAATAAATATGTCCGATATATTGCAAGAAAATAGCATACTTTAATGGAAAAATAAAAGACCTGCGCCAGAGGGCATATCCCTACATTTACCCGCACATCAAGATATTTCCTTCATGAAGCTTTCCATAAAAGAGAAACTGGGTTACAGTGTGGGCGAATTTGCCGGAAGCGGACTCTGGCAAACCATGATGTTTTTCGTGCCCATATTCTATACGGATGTATACATGCTACCGGCAGGTGCTGCGGCAACCCTCTTCCTGATTGTGAAATTTTTTGACGCATTAAATGACCCCATTATGGGAACCATTGCCGACCGGACTAAAAGTCGCTGGGGCAGGTTCCGCCCCTACCTGCTTTTCGGGGCCATACCACTGGGTATCGTTACCGTACTGATGTTTACCACACCCGATTTTTCCGATTCCGGGAAACTGGCCTATGCCTATGTCACCTACTTTATGCTGCTGGTCATGTATACCCTGATTATGGTCCCGTTCAACTCGATGATCGGAGTAATGACATCCGATCCTCTGGAGCGCACCAGCCTGTCCTCATTCAAGTTTGTATTTGCCTATGGAGCTACGATTACCGTTCAGGCCCTTTTGATTCCCATGGTAAAAAGACTCGGACAGGGAAATGAGGCCAGGGGCTACCAGCTCTCTATGACTGGGCCTGGCAGTGATCTGCGTTATTGCACTGATTATTGCCTTCCTGACCACAAAGGAAAGGGTTGCTCCCGATCCAAAAGTGAAATCCTCCCTGAAAGATGACCTGAAGGACCTGATGCACAACAGGCCATGGATCATTCTCTTTTTTACCTCACTGATTTTCCTGATTTACATCGGCATACGAAGTGCATCCACCATGTATTATTTTGAATACTTCCTTGAAAGAAAGGGTCTGGCGGCGGCATTTATGGTTTCAGGAACAGTGTCGGTATTACTGGGGGTCCTGCCCACAAAGTACCTGACAAAAAAATTCGGGAAGAGGAATCTATTCCTGGGATGCACTTCCATCATCGTCATATCATTGATCATAAACTACTTTGCGGGTCCTGAAAACCTTGTACTGATCTTTGCAACCCAGATCATATATTCATTTGCCTCCGGTCCAACCATGCCACTCCTGTGGGCCATGCTGGCCGATTCATCCGACTATTCGGAATGGAAAAGTGGCAGAAGAGCTACCGGCCTGGCCTATTCAGCAGCAACCTTTGCCCAGAAGACGGGGGCCACCCTTGGTGCATCATTTATGTTGTTCCTCATCGGCACATTCGGATATATCGCACACGCTCAGCAATCTGCCGAATCGCTTCTGGCCATCAGGTTCTGCATGACCCTTCTGCCTGCTGCTGTGGCAGTGATCGGCATCAGTCGTCATGTACTTCTATAACCTGAAGGATTCAAAACTATTGGAAATTGAAAAAGAGTTAAACGCTCGCAGGGCTAAATAAACTAATCATGTATAAGAACAAACTGAAAGTATTTGCAGGATTCCTTACGATCATTTTCATATGCTCCTGTCAGCAAAATCCTGAATCCTGGGAACTGGAATCACCCGACCAAGCAGATCCGGGTGAAAATTAATCTTTCGAGTCCCGGAGAAACAGGGAAACTTCAATACACTGTTTCAAGGTTGATTGAAGGGATCTATGTGGATATTATGGATCCCTCTCCCCTGGGAATTGAGAGGGAGGATACCCGTTTTGTATCCGGACTTGAAGTTGAATCGGTGCAGATCAGGAAGGGAATCGAGGATCAATATACCCTGGTAAGCGGAAAAAAACTGGAGTGCTCTAACAGCTTTAACGACATCTGGAAATTAGCACTGAAAAACCAGGACAATAAGAGAATGATACTGAATTTCAGGGCCTACGACTATGGGGTTGCTTTCAGATACCATTTCCCGGGCAAGAGTGAAAACAATGTCAGGGTTATACGAGAACTCTCTGGTTTTGATTTTAAAGAGGGCAATTTCTGGGCCCATCCTTATGACACGCTTACCAAATGGAACCCGGCCTACGAAACCTATTACGAGGGTCCCTTTGCAGTGGGAACCCCTGCACCGTGGAACAAAAATGGCTGGGCCTTTCCCATCCTTATTGAATCAGCAGAACACCTGGATGCTGGTTTCAGAAGCAGGTTTTGACGGTTCCTACGGGGCCTCCCACCTGCAGGCCGAATGCGAAGGAGGAGAATACATGATCCGCTTTGCCGAGCAGGGAGAGGCCGAAGGATATTACGAAAACACCTCCCACTCCACCCTGCCATGGTATACACCCTGGAGGTTTATTGCCATCGGAGCCACACCTGCTGAGCTTGTGGAGACTACGCTTCCCACCGATCTCTCTGCCCCTTCGGCCATCGAGGATGTATCCTGGATCAAACCCGGCCGTGCATCATGGAGCTGGTGGTCAGATAGTGAAAGTCCCCAGGACTACGACCGAATCCTGCCCTTTCATCGACCTGGCAGCTGAAATGGGCTGGGAGTATTCCCTGGTGGATGCCAACTGGAATCTTATGAAAAATGGCAACATCGAGAAACTGGTGGAATATGCCAATGAAAAAAATGTGGGTCTGCTTGTCTGGTATAATTCAGGAGGAAAACACAACGTGGTGGAAGAGGAACCTCGCGATCTGATGGATGACCCGAAGGCCCGGAAAAAGGAGTTTGAAAGAATCAGTAAAATGGGAATCAAAGGGATAAAGGTAGATTTCTTCCAGTCGGATAAGCAGGAGATCATTGGCCAGTATGTGGGCATATTTGAAGATGCTGCCGCATTCGGACTTCTGGTCAATTGCCATGGATGTACCCTGCCCAAAGGGTGGAGAAGAACCTGGCCCAACCTGGTCTCCATGGAGGCTGTCAAAGGAGGGGAATGTTACCGCTTCGATTCCGAATTTCCCGAGAAGGCTCCATCCACATCTTACCATCCTGCCCTTTTCCCGAAATGCAGTTGGCCCCTGTGATTATACCCCCGGAGGCTACTCCGACAGCAAGTTCCCGCACCTTAGCACCTATGGATTTGAACTGGCATTGCCGGTGTTGTCATTGAATCAGGAATCATGCATCATCATGGATACCCCGGCCAAAACCCTCGGTCTCCCTGACCTATGCTGTGGATTTCCTTAAGGAGATTCCGGTGACCTGGGACGATACCCGCTATATGGCCGGATACCCGGGCAAGGATGTGGTTATTGCCAGGAAAAAAGGCGATCGGTGGTACATCGGAGGAATCAATGGGGAAAATCAGGCCAAGGAGATCACCATTGATCTGTCAAACACAGGAGAGGCACCTGCTGAACTGGCTTTGATTGTGGATGGTAGTTCTGCCCGCGACCTTCAATCCATCACCAAACAAACCAGTGATGGAAAACTGACGATTCAACTGCAGCCATATGGTGGATTTATCGGGACCTGGACTTCAATTCGCTAATCTTTCTTACTCGAAGAGGAATTTTAGTCCTTCGTCACTTCCCCTTTCCACTGAAGAAAGAGAGACTCCATCTCTCCCACTTTTTTAGGGAATTCGCTGGCCAGATTTTTAGTTTCAGTCGGATCTTCATCCAGATTGTACAGGTCCCACGGAGCATCCAGTCCTTCCCGGACCAGTTTCCAGTCGACCATCACGGACCGCCTGACCGTTTTTCCATTCCCAGAAAAGAGGCTTTTTACGCTTTTTATCTTTTCCCATCAAAGCAGGAAGCAGGCTCTGACCCTGCATGGGAGTGATCTCTTCACCATTAAATTCTGTGGGATATTTTGCACCTGATACATCCACTAAGGTGGCCATGATATCAATAAAATGTCCGGGGAAACTGCTGAAGGAACCCGGCTTCAATTTTACAGGGCCAGGCTGCAATAAGGGGTGTATTGATTCCTCCTTCATAGCTGTAATTCTTATAATACCTGAAGGGTGTATTGGACACATTGGCCCACTCAGGACCCAGGGAGGTCCAGCGGGTCATGCTTCCGATCTCCCCGTAATCATCTTCGATATTCACCATTTCTGCCGAAGCACCATTGTCCGATACCAGCATGATTAATACATCGTCCACCCTGCCTGTCTCCACCAGCTTGTCGATCAGCCTGCCAATATTCTGGTCCAGCCGGTCGATCATGGCAGCATAGACCTCCATTTTCCTGGCCTCTTCCCTGCGGACCTCCTCCGGAAGGCTGTTCCAATCCCCATGGGTGGCATCGGAAAGCCTGTAGGTGGAATCGATCAATCCCATCTCCAGCTGCCTGGCATAACGTTGCTTTCGAATTACATCATAACCCTCATCATACTTCCCTTTATACCTGGCAATATCCTCAGGCCAGGCCATCAGCGGGATCATGGGGTGCAGTATAGGCCATGTAAAGGAAAAGGGGACGCTCATCATCCTCATACTCCTCGAGCCATTCCAGGGCATAGTTTGTGAAATAGTCGGTGGTATAAAAATCTCTTGCCTCGGGTGTATAGGGAACATACATGACGCTGTCGATGCACCAGGCCCGATTGGTCTTCTTTCCATCCCGTGCCTTTGCGCGCCGGAACACCCTCTCCGTCTCGCTGCACACCAGGATTAAAATGATTACAGGCCCCGTCCTTCAATCCGTAATAATGATCAAATCCCGCTGTGATTGGATTCTCCAGTCCATGGTGCTTCCCCGACCAGAGGGTGATATAGCCGGCTTCCCGCAGCACTTCCCCCAGGGTAACCGCATTGGCCAGGGGCTGGTTGAAGGAGCGGTCGTAGCCGTTTTGCTGGGCATAGACACCGGTCAGCAGACAGGCCCTGGAAGGAAAACACTTGGAGGTATTATGAAACTGGGTAAAACGCATGCCATTCTCAGCCAGGCGGTCGATGTGGGGGGTTCTGATCTCACTTCCGTAACAGCCCAGATCGGACCAACCCATATCGTCCACGCTGATGAGGATGATATTGGGCAGACCAGGTTCAGTTCCACACCCGGTAAGGGTGATCAGGAACAGAATAAGGGGAATGAAGAGGCGCATCATCACAATACGCAACTTACGAAATTTTTTATCTCTTAATGAATTTGACACCCCTCTTTCCATCCACAGAGATGAGATATATGCCCGGACTCAGTAAACTGACATCAATGGTACTCCTTCCTTCAATGGTCCATTCTTGCAGGCATTGCCCGAAGATATTATAGAAGCTTCCCAGGTGCTCCTTTTCATCACCCGTACAAATAGTCAATACATCGCAGACTGGATTTGGATATACCATGGGCATTTGATCAACATGGGCTTCCACATCGACAGCCGCTGTATTGATGTCCCTGACACACCTCACCGCAGTGAAGACATAGCGCACATCGCCCTGGGGACCGAAAAATTAGGATAAGCATCAGGGTTGCCGGATTTAGGGTCACTTCTTTGGGATCCTGCTCCATGCACATCCATCAACTTCCCATTCATCTCACCCTGGGCCTCTCCAAAGGCAATATAAACTGCAGAACTGTAAGGCTCGACCCCATCCTTGTGGGTGGTTCCGCTCCAGAAATAGGGATATTGACCAGGATTGCCATCCGGGTCAGATATTTCGGTGGTTTCGAAAAGGGGATCAATGGCCGGACTGCCAGTGCTCTGAGGTGAGCGGGAGTAATCCACAATACTCTGTAGCTCCTTAGCATTGGGAAGGCGCCAATCATCATATCCTCCCAGCTCCAGGGCCTCCGCATAGGCCAGGGCCTCTTCCCAATCCCTCATCACGCCATCATCGGCCCTTTGCCACATCAGGCCGGTGGCCAGGTCGTTAATGGTTTCAATATCGTTTTCAACAAATTCATTGTTTCCATAGGAAGGATTTCCCCTGACCATTCTGAAATACATGGTCCGGGGCAAAGAATTGTTGCTTCCGGGCCTGTACTTCGGGTAGCCCTTGATCCTTCCGTCCACAAAATTTACCCCGAAAACAGTTGAATCTCCATTCATGGTCACTCCTGCATACTGTGTGGATGACCAGGTCTGGGCATCAATTTCCCTTTCACCAAGTTCCGGATCTCCCAGGGGCTGATGGAAATAATCAGTATCGATAAAGGGAGAGATGGCAGTTGCACCGGAAACCCTTCCTGTAAAGAGGATCAGGGAATAGAGCTCCTTAATGGTGGGGACCCGCCAGTCACTAAAGCCACCCAGGTTCATGCTGTCAGCCTTCAAAAAGGCATCTTCATAAGTGATTTTTGCACCCATATCCTTCTCCCAGGTAAGCCCGCTCACGTTATCGGTGATTGTACCATTCCCATGATCTGTGTAGGATGGTTGATGTCCATGATAAGTTGCATCCTGTCCGTAAAAAGGATCTCCTGGCAAAGGTTCTGAAATCAGATGACTAAAATTGGAAAATTCAGATACTTTCGTATCCACTACAGGATAGGCAGGCAACTGTGAAAATCCCTGATGCTGGATGAAAAGGATGAGAATCAAAAGAAGTAAGGCCCTTGGTCGATTACCTGGAATAAACATAAAACTGGGTGATGTTTAAAATTTAAATATCCACAATACCCAATTTGACCTTCTGCTGATAAAAAGGTTTAAGTCCTGCTTTAAAATTTCTGACTCCTGTAAAGTGCCTCCATGAAATAGTAGTCGGCATAGTTGATGGGTACATCGATTTCTGACCCGCCGGGCATGTTGCCCACCGAGTGATCCAGGATGAAACCAAAATTCTCACCCTTCATGGAGCGGTAAAGGGACCAGATATTCAATAGGATTCGTTCTGCCTCAATCTTGTAGGATTCTCCCTTCTCAGAATAAGTGCTCAACTCATAAAGGGCCGAGGCCATGATGGCTAGCTGCAGATACATCCCTGGGAACTTCAGGAATACCCGGATCATTATAATCCCAGTAGGGAACTCCGTCTTCCGGCAGATTGGGATGGCTTAAGCAGAAAGTCTGCAATATGTTCGGCCTGCTCCAGGAAACGCTCATCCTTTGTAAAACGGTAGCTCATGGTAAATCCATATAGGCCCCAGGCCTGTCCCCTTGCCCAGGATGATTCATCGGCATAGCCCTGGTGGGTATTTTTCTGCCGCACCTCCCCGGTGATGGTATCATAGTCCACCACATGAACCGAGCTGTAATCGTCCCTGAACTGATTCTTCATGGTTGTCAGGGCATGACTGATGGCAATATCCCTGTATACAGGATCGCCGGTCTGTTCCGAGGCCCAGAAGAGCAGCTCCAGGTTCATCATATTGTCGATGATCACAGGGCACTGCCAGACCTCCTCATTGAAGTTCCAGGAGCGAATACAACCCACTTCTTCGTAGTAGCGGGCAATCAAGGTTTTTGCCGATTGAACAAGTACCGGAATATAGGCCTCATTTTTGGTAAGCCGCAGCGCATTCCCATAGCTGCAGTACATTCTGAAACCCACGTCGTGGTTACTTCCGTTGTACTGCTCCTTCTCAAGCATGGCTGTATAGTCTATGGCCTTCTTTTTCCATGCCTCATCTCCACTCATCTCGTACATGTACCAGAGCGTTCCGGAGAAAAAACCGCTGGTCCAGTCTCCACCCGGCACCACCCTCAGGGATCCATCCTCATTGATTGTTCTTGGACAAACAAGTTCACGGCCTTTGGTCTCAGCGAAAATTTGCTCCGTATTTTTTTGCAACAAATTTAACTGCTGTCCTATGGCATCCAGATCAATTTTGCCCGGTGAGCTACCCGGATTTCCACAGGAGCTGAGGCTTACAAAAAGTACTGCCAGTAAGAGGGAAGCTTAAATTTCTCATTTCGAAGGGGTTTAATTAAATATTTATCGAGACGGACTCTCCCACAGCTCTGATATAATCAGCTGCCAGGCTGTATTCTTCAGCCGTTTTCAGATGCTCCATCATCAGGGGGACATCATCCAGTTTACTCAGCTCCCGAAGATAAACCCTATAGTCCAGACTGCCAAGGCCCGGCCTGAGCTCGTCCAGTTGTGGGATGTAGTTATCCTCCCTCAGGGTGATGTCCTTGCCGTGGCAACTCCTGATGTGGGGACCAAGTCTGGCAAACATCTCCTTTATCAGGGCTCCGTTGCCATAATACTCTCTGACAGAGGTGATCATATTTACCGGATCAAGGTGCACCCCGAATTGCTTTCGGTTTATGGCTTTGAGTAGTTGAAGATAAGTTTCTGTTGAATCGGGGAAGGCCCATGGCATGGCCTCCAGGGCAAAAAAGGTTCGGGTCGGATTCACAGCATCGATAATCTTACGGCTAATCTCCACCACCTGATCAAAGGTTTCCTCAGTGAGGTTATCCTTATGGGGACCAGCCCAGTATTCAGGATTCTTTCGATCCGCTCACATTCACACAGCACCTGGCTCCGATCTGATCGGCCAGCTCTAAACCTGCAATGCACTTCTCCAGGGCAGCCTTAGCCTCATCCGGATCTGAGGAGATGGTATTGCTCCACGTACCCACCTCGGCTATGACAATATCATTTTCCCTGGCTGCCTTTTCATAGGCCCGGATAAGTTGCTTTCATCCTCCCCCGGATTAACCGGGCAGTAGGCTGCACGAAAACCCAGGTCTGAAAGGGATTTAAGCCAGAAATCCGGACCATCATAAGGGATCAAAAACTGGTCCGCCAAGCCTTACAGAAGGTTTGTTTTTTCCAAATATACTTCCTGGGAATGTGCTTAAGCCAATGGCGACTGAGCCGCTTGTACTTAAAAAATTTCTTCTTTTCATCTTGATGGATAAACAAGGGCCTTTCGGCTCTTTAACTTTTGATTAACTGTAGGCTTATCTTCGTAAGGAATAAGGTAGTCCAGGACTGAATTCAGCACAGGAAAGCTGCCCTTCAGAACATTGGTAAATTCACTGCCTGTAAATCCCAGGTATCCATAGCCTCCGTAGTGTGGTAGTTTCCGGCCAAGGGCCATCATAGCTTCCGGGAAATGTGTGCCAATGAATCCGATTGTTTGCCCGGGGTTTTGATGATTTGGAATGGCATATACCAAAGATTGATCTTTGGAAACCTGAAGAATTGCTTCCCTCTCTTCTTCGGTAAGAACTTCCTGATAGAGTTTATTGATTTTAATCATTTCATAAAAGCTGTTGTCAAAACCTGCCACCCACAAAGGCATATCGGAAGGTAGCTCCTTTATATCCTTATCATAAAGGATTTCCATTTCTTTTCCCTGGACTGCCAGTGTCTCTTTCCAGGATTCGGCCAGTTTTCTGTATTGATCGGCTTGAGGGCTCTTTCCGGGAAGAATGATGGCCGAACGCTTTGCGCCGAATAGCTGCGACAGGGATGAGGGCACCTCGCTGTAATGAAGAATTCGCATCAAATGAAACTGTGGATCCACACTGATTTTCAGGGGACGATTGTCCAGATGCAGGGAAAAGGTCTCTTCACGCCTATCCATCCTCACGCTTCTCAGGCTGACCTCCTCTGTGTTTTCAAGGTAAAGGGCAAGTGGGATATTCAGGCTGAACGCTTCTTCATCCTGAAGTTGCCTGAGTTTAAATGTCAGATCAAAACCAGAATCAACAAGCTTGACTTCCACCCCTGACAGCTCAAGGTTCGGGGCGCCTTTTCTCAGGATCCACTGATCGAACATAGCTTTCAGATCCATTCCGGAAATCCTTTCGAAACTCTCCTGAATATGATCCCAGGAGGCATAGCTGAACCTGTTCTTTTCGTAAAAGTCTGCATAGGCCTGCCTGAACACCTCATCACCCAGATCTTCTCTAAGCATATTATTGAACATCAATACTTTTCCATAACCGATGGCCTCCTCGGCCGGATTATTCCGGGAAATGAACTCAGAAGGAGGGAAATCATTCTCCGGGTTGACATAATCTGTAAATTTCTGAAGGGTGGATCTTCTGTAATCATCAGCCAGACCCTGTTGCTCTTTAATCAGGTGATCGGCCATATAGGCAGTGATTCCCTCACACCAGTTTCCCTGTCTGTAATCCACATATACGCTGTTTCCCCAATAGTTATGAAGTAGCTCATGGGGATAGGATGAATGCAGGATCCAGGGGAAACGGATCACCTTTTCTCCCAGCAGGGTAAATGATGGCATCCCAAATCCGGTTTCCCAAAAATTCTCAACCAGTGCAAACTTGGTATAGGGATACTCACCAATCAATTCTTCATAAAGCGCAAGGTAATCTGCGGTGACCCCGAGATAGCGTTTTGCCAGGGCCTCGTCAGGGCTTCTTAAAAAAGCCTGGATTAATACCTCCCCGTCCCGGTCTGAATACTCGGTCCATTTTCCGGCAATAAAGTATACTTCATCCACGGGATCAGGACTGTCATATTGAACCTTGCGGCGAAAATTTACCACAGCGTTTGTCGTTCTGCTTCCCTGTGTTACCAGGTTCCATGCTTTATCCAGATCCGCTGTCAGATTAAATGTAAACAATTTTACATTTTCGAAGGAGGGCAGCCAGGCTGATGATCCTGCCAGGTAGATTCCCTCCGGACTTATGATGCCATCAGTGCTGGTAAATCCTCGAGCATACTCAGCCGCACCGGTTTCGATTTCATGTTGAATTTTCCCACGGTAACGGAGCGTAACAATCGTTTTACCATTTCTGTTTGCTGGCAGGCTTAGGCGATATCGCCTTGATCCCTCATCTCCATGACCATCAATCTGTTCAATGCGGGTACCTGCTTCACTTTCATCCAGAATAAGCCTGGAATTCAGCGTAAACTCTGCCATACTGAAATCCTTAGCCATCGCTTCCGGGAAAATGATGGTATCAGTAACGGTGATCTCATTGCTTGAATGATCAATCTCAGCATGGATCACATGATGTGGATATTGCGCATTCAATGACGTATTTCCTGCCAGGAGAACAGATAACGATAAGATAATTGCGAATATTTGTACTCTACCAAACATGCTTAAGCCTTTGTGAAAACCAGTACCCCATTTTGTCCGCCAAAACCAAAGGAATTCGAAATTGCTGCACTAATATTAACTTCACGTGCCTTATTAGGTATTACATCAAGTTGACATTCGGGATCGGGAGTTTCATAATTAATCGTGGGAGGTAATATTCCGTTTTGAACTGCCAATACACAAGCCGCCGCCTCAATGGCCCCTGCAGCACCAAGCGTATGCCCGATCATTGATTTTATGGAGCTCACCGGAACATTCCGCTTGTTAAAAGCCGTTTGAATGGCCAGGGTTTCTGTTTTATCGTTCATTTTTGTGGATGTTCCATGGGCATTTACATATCCAATGTCGTCCATTTCAAGCTGTGCATCTTTCACTGCGTTTACCATGGCTGCTGCAGCCCATTTCCCTGACGGTTCAGGAGCTGCAATACCATATGCATCTGCAGTCATGCCAAAGCCCTTTAAAATGGCGAGCGGTTTAGCACCTCTCTTCTCGGCATGTTCAAGTGTTTCCAATACCAAAACGCAGGATCCTTCTCCGATGACAAAACCATCTCGATTTAAATCGAAGGGACGACTTGCTTTTGAAGGCTTATCGTTGGATGAAGAAAGCACCCCCATGCTTGAATAGGAGTCAAGGACCAGGGGCGTGATGGTCGACTCTGCACCTCCGGCTAATATCACATCGGCCATACCCCCTCGCAGTAATACCCAGGGCTATGCCAATGGAATGGGTGCCTGTGGTGCATGCTGCGGAAACACCCAGATTGGGGCCATGAATACCCAGAACCATGGAAACATTGCATACAGGCATATTGGTAATGACCCTGGGGACAGTAAGTGGATTCACCGAGCCCGGACCCATTTTAATAAATCGGGCAGTTGCCTCTTCCAGATAGGCCTGATCTCCGGCCGCGGAACCAATGACAGCTCCGATCCGGGATCTGTCTTCGTTATCCAAATCTATACCGGCATCCTTTAATGGCCTCGATGGCTGCACTTGATGCCAGTTGCGAAACACGAGCCATTTTGCGGGATTCTTTCCGATCAAAATAATCTCCCGGATTGTAGTCTAAAACTTCTGAGGCAATCTGACTTTTGTGACCTGTGGGATCGAAGGCCTGAATTCTTTTTATACCTGATTTCCCGCTTATGAGCGAATCCCAGAAATCAAAACGATTGTATCCAATGGAAGTAAATACTCCAATTCCTGTAACAACAATTGTTTTTTTATCTTCATTCAAAATATTCAGCTTTATAATACCAATGGCCTAATTTAAAAATTATTTACTTATCCACTTTATATCACTATTTTTAAAAATCCATGATTAGAAGGATATTTCGAATGCATGTTATATGATCCTTAATATAAAAAGATGTTGGAAGAGATGAAGCAGGAGATGCAGGTCTACCTGGATGAACTACCCGGCAAATTTGAGATTTATTGAATCCTTATCATTATGATACCAAATAAGGCCCGTGAAACATGCGAAGCAGCTCTTAAGAAGGGGGGCCAGGTACTTCTTGACCATGTGGGCGCAAGCCTGAAAACAAAGGTAAAGGAGAGTATCAGCTCTGTGGTAACTGATGCTGATCTGGCTTCCGAAAAGGCGATTCTTGAGATCCTTGGAAATGCCCGTAATCCTTTCAATATAATCACTGAAGAGACTGGTTATATGGATTATGGCTCAGAATACACATGGGTGGTGGATCCCCTGGATGGTACCTCCAATTTCGCGGCAAATCTTCCCTGGTTTGGGGTAATCATAGCTTTGTTCAGGGAAAAATCACCCATCCTGGGAGGCATGTACCTCCCCCTGGAGAACCAAGTTTACTTCACCGTATCCGGTGAGGGCACCACAAAGAACAGGAAGCCCATTCATTGTTCGTATTCTCTGGAGATAAGCGAATTACTGGTCTCCTATTCCTTCGATTTTAATGATCAGGCTGATAAGACAGCAAGCGAGATGGACATCCTGGGAAGACTTTCAGGCAAGGTAAGGAACATCCGGTCCACCAACTCCCTCATGGATTTTTGTTACACTGCTGATGGCCGCCTGGGGGCAGCAGTCAACCAGACTACAAAAATATGGGACATCGCCGTTCCATGGCTTATGATTGCAGAAGCCGGGGGTAAGGTGAGCGACATTCAAGGACGGGAGATACAATTTGACCTCTCACCCCGATCCTTTGACAAAAACTACACCATCATTGCCTCGGCTTCAGGAATTCACAGAGAACTCATCGACATTATCAACCCAAAGCTATAAATCCAATCGATAATAATATCCCACATATTACCATTGGAAATGACTCGACCAGGCTGGCCATCATTCTTACAGTTGTTGCCTGGGGCAAAGCACTTCTTGTAGTTCTGGGAGTCTTATTCATGGGGACAGGATGTAAACTTGAATCAAAAGGTGAAAAAATGAGCGAGGAAAATAATCATAAAGATTGTTGTATACCAGGTATTCACACGCCTGTTTGGCAATACAAATACCACCAACAAACCCTGGGGAACCATGGAGGAAAACGGGGTGGGAAAATTTGAGGATTTTTCGGATGAGGCCCTGGAGGCAATCAAAGACCTGGGAGTCTCACATATCTGGTATACAGGTGTGCTGCACCATGCCATGGTTACTGACTATTCAGACTTTGGCACTGCCCGGGCGATGATCCCGATGTGGTCAAGGGACGTGCCGGTTCACCCTATTCGGTGAAGGATTACTACAATGTAAATCCTGACCTGGCGGTGGATCCTTCCCGAAGACTGGAGGAGTTTGAAGCACTTATTGACCGAACCCACCAGGCCGGACTGAAGGTAATCATCGACATCGTGCCCAACCATGTGGCCAGGGTCTACCATTCGGTTACAAACCCGGAAGGAGTGGAAGATTTTGGAGCCTCGGATGATATAAGTGTGGAATATGAAAAGCACAACAACTTTTACTACATCCCGGGACAGGCCTTCAGGGTACCCGAGTGGAGGGATGGCTACCAGGTACTGGGGGGCGAAGAGCATCCCCTGGCCGACGGGATACTTTGATGAGAATCCGGCCAAGTGGACCGGCAATGGCTCCACGGAGTCCACAACCCGATATGAATGACTGGTACGAAGCGGTAAAAGTAAACTTTGGGATCAGGCCCGATGGCAGCAAAGGATTTCGAGGAACTACCGGCAGGATATGAAAACGAACCCTTCCAGATGCATGCTGCCTTCTGGCAGGATAAGGATGTTCCCGATTCCTGGAAGAAATTCAGGGATATCGCCCTATACTGGATCGAAAAGGGAGTGGATGGATTCCGGTACGACATGGCCGAGATGGTGCCGGTGGAGTTCTGGAGCTATATGAACAGTGCCATCAAGATGGCCCGTCCCGATGCCTTTCTCCTGGCAGAAATTTACCAGCCCCATATTTACAGGGATTATATCCGCCTGGGAAAAATGGATTATCTCTATGACAAGGTGCAGCTTTACGACAGTCTGAAGACAATTATGCAGGGCCACGGAAGTACCGATGCCATTGTCCACATCCAGAATGAACTGGCCGACATCGAACCTCACATGCTTCATTTCCTGGAGAACCATGATGAACAGCGCATTGCAAGTGCTGAATTTGCAGGCGATGCTGAAAAGGGTAAGCCGGCCATGGTGGTTTCTGCTACCATAGGCACCTCCCCCATCATGCTCTATTTTGCTCAGGAGCTGGGAGAACCCGGAGATGGAAACCCGGGCCAGGGGTCCGAAACCCGGACCACCATATACGATTACTGGGGAGTTCCTTCACCAGGTGAGGTGGATCAACGAAGGTGCCTTTGATGGTGGACAGCTTGAAACCAGAGGAGAAGGCGCTCAGGGCTTATTACAGCTACCCTGCTGAACTTCACACGTAAAAGTCAAGCCCTGATGGGTGAATACATGTGAAATCCACAGCTTCAATCGAGAACACACACAATGGTATAACGACCGTGTATTTTCCTTTGTGAGGTGGAAGGAAAAAGAACGTTTAATCATTATTTCCAACTTCGATGCAAAAAATAGCTTTGGATTTGAGCTTCAGCTTCAGCCCCGATTTAGTCGGAATATGGAATCTCGACCGAAGGAACTCATCAGCTTAAGGATCAGCTAAGCGGACGCTTACTGGAACTGACAGTTTCGGATGGCGCAGCAAAAACAAGGGTGGATATTGACCCACTGGAATCACTTCATACTTAAAATTGAATAGACTATTTTAGCAAATCTGAATCAAAGACAGAGAACATGAAAGTTTACAAGATCCTTTTTTTGGTGATTTCCACCAGTATTTTTGTTTCCTGCAGTCATCATCCAAAACTGAAGAGAATGAACCAAGCTGCCCAATATCGTGATTATCTATGCCGACGACCTGGGTTATGGTGATGTGGGTGCCTATGGAGCCACCGAGATCAGGACTCCTAATATGGACCGCCTGGCCAATGAGGGTATCCGCTTCACCAATGGCTATGCCTCCTCGGCCACCTGCTCTCCCAGTCGTTATGCCCTGCTCACCGGGGTCTATCCCTGGAGGAATGAAAACGCAAAGATCCTCCCGGGTACAGCCCCCCTGATCATTGATACAGAGCAGCTGACCCTTCCAAATATGCTAAAGGCTGCAGGATACCAGACCGGGATTGTGGGAAAATGGCACCTGGGTTTGGGTGACGGACATGTGGACTGGAACCAGCGAATCAGTCCCGGACCCAACGAGGTAGGATTTGAAGATGCTTTCATCATGGCAGCCACCCAGGACCGGGTACCGACCGTCTATATTAAAAACGGGCACGTGGTGGGTCTCGATCCCAACGATCCCATTGAAATTAACTACGGAAAAAACTTCCCGGGAGAGCCCACTGGAATGGACAATCCTGAAATGCTAAAACTAAAATGGCACCATGGCCACTACAACAGCATTGTGAATGGTATCTCCAGGATCGGCTATATGAAGGGCGGGGAAGCTGCCAAATGGGTGGATGAAAACATGGCCGACACCTTCCTGGTGAAAGCCCAGGATTATATCATTAGTCATAAGGACGAACCCTTCTTCCTCTATTATGCCCTGCAGCAACCCCACGTCCCCCGTACTCCCCACCCCCGTTTTGTGGGGAGCACCAACCTGGGAGCCAGGGGTGATGTCATCGTGGAAGCCGACTGGTGTATTGGAGAGTTGATCAAGACCCTGGAAAATGAAGGGCTCATGGAGAACACCTTGATCATCCTCTCCAGCGATAATGGCCCCGTTCTGAATGATGGTTATTATGATGAATCGGATACCAGGAATGGCAGCCATACCCCTGCAGGTGTTTTAAGGGGAGGAAAGTACAGCCTCTTTGAAGCCGGAACACGCGTTCCTTTCATCACCTATTGGAAAGGCCAGATCAAGCCCGGAGTGTCCGATGCGCTGATCTCACAGGTGGACATTCTTTCTTCGCTGGCATCTTTGGTAGCTAGTGAATCAAGGGGACAGGATAGCGAGGAGCTGATGGATGTACTTTTGGGGAAGAGTCAGAAGGGAAGAGAAAACCTGATCCTGGAGGCTACCTCAAGAACCGCCCTGCGCAAAGGCGATTGGATCCTGATTCCTCCCTACAAGGGACCGGCCATAAATGCAGAGGTCAACATAGAGCTTGGAAACGCAATGGAATACCAGCTGTATAAACTGGATGAGGATCCGGCCGAGCAAAACAATCTGGCCACTTCCAATCCTGAAAAGCTGGAGGAAATGATCGCCACATTCAAGGAGATCAGGGGAGCCGGATATGAAGATATCCAGCAGCTGGAGTTAAAATAAATTAAATCACCTATCAATGAAGCCAATTAAACAAATCTTAATTACACTGCTGCTTTTTTCAATCTGCTCACCTCTTTTCCCTCAGAACGCTGATGTTTCAGTTTTCCCGGGGGCCGATGAAAAAACACCCTCGCGATCCCAGTATTTCTCCTGGATCAATAATACCAATGAAGGTAGCACTGAGGAACAGACATTAAGGAACCTTGCCTTTTTTAAGTGGCTTAACGACGAATACGGTATGAAACTTGACATCTATGCCTATGATGCAGGGGCAATCGATGGTGCAGGTCACTACGGGTCTGTTTATTCCGAAAAATTCAAATCCCAGTTTCCCAATGGTTTTCAAACCATGTATGCTCTTGCGCAGGAATCAGATACCCGCCTGGGGATCTGGGGAGGACCTGATGGCTTTGGAGATACACCTGAAGAAGAAGCAGCACGAACAGAAATGATGGTGTCGCTCTGCAGGGATTACAAATTTGAACTATTCAAGTTTGATGCTGTCTGCGGAGATTTAAGGGACAGCAAACAGGAGGCCTTTATCAACATGATGACCCAGTGCCGCAAGTATAGTCCTGACCTGATCCTGCTTAATCACAGGTTGAATCTGGACGAGGAAGCAAAAGAGCACGCTACAACTTCCCTGATGGGTGGGGATGAAACCTATATTGATGTGCATATGGTGAATCGGACCACTGCCACGCATCACCGGGCAGGAGCATTATCCAGAGGTTTAGCTCCGGAATTGATGAGGCTGAGTGAGGATCATGGAGTTTGCATTTCATCCTGTCTCGATTACTGGGAAGATGACCTGATCCTTCAGGCTTTTAACAGGAACCTGATCCTGGCACCGGAGATTTACGGGAATCCCTGGCTGCTAAGGGATGATGAATTCCCAAGGCTGGCCCGAATCTATAATCTGACACGTAAATACCGTGACATCCTGGTGGAGGGTTTTGTTCTTCCGGAAGAAAAGTATGGCGTAAATGCAGTATCCAGAGGGGACGAAAAAACGCGTCTAATCACCTTGCGCAACCTGGGATGGAATCCGCTTACCTTTACTGTAAAACTGGATGAAGAAATCGGTTTGGAGAAGGGAAAACAAATTGAAGTAAGACAATATCATCCCACTGAAAAAGTTTTGGGTGTATTCAAAAAAGGTGACTATCTGGAAGTTGAAGTTTTACCCTTTCGCTCCTGTCTGCTGGTCGCCAGCAGCGACGGAACTCCGGGATATGCCATAGAGGGATGCGATTATGAAATCATACAGGATGTAAAGGGCAAGCCTGTCAAAATTGCCCTGCTCGGATTGCCGGGAGAGGAAAAAACAATTTCCCTGAAGAAGGGCAAAGCAAAGTTCACAGCTGCCAGGATAGATGAAAAAGAAGCTGGTGAATTAGTCAGGGGT
Source organism: uncultured Bacteroidota bacterium (assembly GCA_963716765.1). Classification (GTDB taxonomy): domain Bacteria; phylum Bacteroidota; class Bacteroidia; order Bacteroidales. The sequence goes on from CAVQUO010000003.1 coordinate 29,560, forward strand.
GAAACGATTTCCTTACAATTCGATGGAGACAAACTGGATCAGCCCTGGCACAGGAAGCTGGGGGATCTGATCGCAAAGCCCGTTCCCGAAGATGCCGAGGCACTTTACGAGGCCAGCTGTTTTGCAGCTGATAACAATGCCCTCGAAGTCAGGTCGCTTCAACGCTCCGGTCCTACCAGTATCCCCCAGGTCCAGGCCTCCAGGGATGCGTTTTTTGAGCAGGAATTATTTGTGGATCGGGGACTTTGGGACCGTTATATGTTCGACGGAGATGAAAATACATCCTTTTATGTTTCCCGCCGAAGGGGCTCTGGTGATCTTTTGAAAAACGGAGGATCCTTTCGCCTGGATTTGGGGGAAGAGCTCAGCCTGGACGAACTGGTCATTCGGGTGAAGGATGAACAGGCCCTGCAACCTTTTAAGTCCTGGGAAGCCATGCAGGCAGAAGTTTCCACAAACCTGAAGGATTGGGAGCAGCTTACCTTCCTCGCAGGATTGGATATGAAGATAGAACTGGATCCAGAAAAACCGATTCGATATCTACGCCTCCAGGGTACTCCCGAGGATATTTTTGAGATAGATGGGTACAGGAATGGGGAGGCTGTTGAACGGGATAAATGGAGAGCCTCCCAGCATTTTTCTGCTTACCGCCGTAATCCTGCCAGGGAGGCCTGGGAGTACTCATTCACCCTGGATGAAGTACCGTCGGGAACTTACCTTGCCATCGCACTGAATGGGAAGCACGGCGTGGAAGGAGCCTATGCAGCCATTCGTGTAAACGGCATAGCCATTGGGGCACCCGACAGATCTGTCTCCTATTCGGCTAATCAGTGGGAGTACCCGGTGCGAAGGAGAGATTCCAACTATACCTACTACATCCCTTTAAGTGAGGAAATGACAGGTGCAAAGATTGATGCAGTGGTGCTCACCATGAAAGATGGGATATCTGAATTTAAGCCCGAGGTTTGGATTACGTCCTATCCCATACCCTTTGAGAAAAAGGAGCTGCTGCTTTACACTACAGAACGGTAAGTTAGCCCTAGTCTGCATACCGGAGTGTCACAGGACCCAGCAATCCGGCTGGCTGTAATCGGTAGGTTTCGTCGCCTCCTCCGGCCCAGTTATCCTGGGTTACATAAGGATGATTGGTACGGCAGTACCGATCTCCCGGTTCGGAAAGCATATCACCCGTCAGACGGTTCACCCAAAGATTGACGATCTCAATTTCCACCTGGTTCTCGCCGGCTTTAAGCAGGTCTGAAATATCGAAGAGGTAGGGCTTCTTCCATTGTATTCCCGCTGATTTCCCATTGATGTAGACTTCAGAAACATCCCTAATTTCTCCCAGGTCAAGAAAGATCCTGCCATGCTGACGGATCCTTTCAGGATCTATTAACAAAGTCTTATGATAGGTGGCCGTTCCGGAAAAATAGGATATCCCCTTAATTTCAGAATCGGTCCAGGAAATCAGCTCATCAAATGTGGTTTCAGAAGGTGCTCCCCATCCTTCCGGGAAGCTAACTCTCCAGGGTCCCGCCACGTGCTCTTCGGCCTCAATGACTCCGCGGAAAGTGCTCCAGTCTGCCAATGCTCTTTTGGTATCACAGAAGATCACAAATAGTGATCCCCCAGGATCCAGTTCCAGCTGCGTTTTTACAAGGCCATCTGCCCGGGTGAATTCCTTCAAGGCATACTGTTTCCCGGTGGATGGGTCCCATATTTCAGGATATTTTCCAGAAGCTCGGAAGGTGCAGGTGCCCGAAAAACTTTTTTCCCCTTCATTACGGATAAAATAGCCGTCTCCGTTATGATAGCTGCGGTGAATATAATCCAGCTCGGAGTTACCACTGTAATCGAAGTCCTTTTTTATATGGTCTCCCTCTAAAACTTCGCTTATGGTCAGACCTTCAAATATCCGTCCTTTTCCATAGGCAGCCATTTTTATTCCTCTTCCATCTAAATCCTGCCACATACGGTCGGCAATCAGGGTGAGCTCTTTGTTATCAGATTCAGCATGATTTAATCCCGGAACATATTCTGGCCTGGGACCTATCACAGTGGCTCCTTCTAAGACCATCTGTTCAAGCTTTTTTAATACCTGGAGAGGCATATGAACCTGATCGGGTAATACTATAACTGAATAGCTCATGCCATCGGGAAGTACAATTTTCCCTTCCTCAACAGACATCCTGTTCAGGATCACATCACTGTTGACCACATCGTAGTCATACCCGTTTACCAGCCCTGTCCAGCTTAGGTTTTTCGGGTACATCATGAAAAAACGGGTAAAAGTTTGGAGCCTGATCGCCATAAAAGTAACAGACATCAGCCACAAACATTCCATTTTGAAGCATATAGCTGCATCGGGAAAGGTAATCCATAAAGGGTCTTGATTTTTCCCACCAGGTGGTGGCAGGGTTGATATCCACTCCTGCATGGTAGGTCCGTCCCGGGAAGCCCGTCCTCCGGATTGGTGGAAGCAAAAGTATGGAAAGTAATACAATTCAAGCCCTCGCAAAAAGCCCTGTCAACAATAAGTTTAAGCGCATAGGGAGAGTCTTTCCAGCGCCTCCAGGTTGTAAACGATTCTGCATCGACAATTTTTTTACCGTAAATATGAGAAGCACTGGCAATTTGCTTAACTAAAAACATATTCCGGTGCCTTATCCAGAATTCTCCCCTTGGAATGCTTACACTTCCCAGTGCTTCCAGGGCATCCACAGGACATGTATTCCATATGGGAGGGCCAGGACCACCTGCTTCCGCAACAAGCTCAACATTATATTTCTCAAGAAAAGCACGTCCAGTTTTATAGTGACTGAATATCAGCTGATCACTGATGGTCTTTTTCCAATCGTACATAAACGACTCTGTTTCATCTCCAACACTCCAACCGGCCAGTACCGGCAGGTAGCTGATCACTTCATATCCCCTTCTCTCTTTAAAGATATTTGCCATGGAATCGGTCCAGGGTATACCCTCATCCAACTCCATGCTGTCAAATTCAAGACAGTATAACCCGGCCTCTGAGGAACTGTCGGGTTTCATACCCAGGCGGTCCATAAAATATTGCAGGTGTTTTACTGTGGCCATCGGATCCAGAAAATCGATAAATAAGCCCTTGGAATTTGGACTGGGCACGATCAGTGATTGCCCGGTATTTGAATACAGGAACCTCATGATAATCCACTCTCCAGCAGGCAACTCGCAAGAAAGAATACCCTCGCTAAAGTGTTCTGTAAGATCGATGATCCTGTCCATGCTCTCAATTTTCTTCTGCTTATGATCGGGGATGGCCAATACAGCTACCTCTTCATAAAACTGAGGCCTACCCTGCTCGTCTTTTGGACACAGATCGGGCACCGGGGAAAGGGAAGTTCAATGGTTGATCTTTGCTGGACCTTTGACAGAAATTTCTGAATGAAAAAGAGCCTTTGAAGCCCATTCTGGTGTGACCCAGGGGCCTCCTGCATTCCATCCACTCGAACCGATCATCCCGATTCTTAATCCAAGCCTTTCTCCTTCGGCAAGGGCGTGTTTGATCAAAGCCACTGAACTGTCACCCAGGAAAGCGCCCACCTGCAGGAATGAAATTATCCGGATTGCGCGCAGCAGCCACATCCCATATTTCTGCCCTGCTCATACCCTTATCCTTCATCTCTTCCAGATCGCGGGTAATTGCTTCCTGGCTCATGTTTCCATTGAGCCAGCACCAGAATGCCCCGGGTCGGGTATCATTTGGGGGATCCAAAAAATGGTCGGACAATAATTTCAATGCGACTCCCCTCCCCCTGTCTCCGGATTGTCAGAACATGAAGTCAGAAGAAGAGATGAATCAATAATAATTGCAAAAACATATTTCATATGAAGATCCACTTAAAATTTATTTATTTACACCATGCAAGTAAATATATCAAATATTATTAGATTTAGCATTAAATACAGAGATTCGAAACAATGAAGGAAAACACAGGACTTACAGCTATTCTTATATTCATGGCTTTATGCTCAGGTATCTTGCTCAAGGGTCAGGATTCAAAAACAGAGGTTTACCCCGGAGCAGATGAAAACACACCCTCCCTGTCCCAGTATTTCTCATGGATTAACAACACCAATGAAGGCAGTACAGAGGCCCAGACCCTTGAGCAATCTGAGATTTTTCAACTGGCTAAAAGCCGAATATGGTATGTCGCTGGATATCTATGTGATCAGTGCCGGAGCCATCGATAAGGCCAGGTGGTATGGCAGTATGGATTCGGAGGAGTTCAAAAGGCAATTCCCAAATGGTTTTGATCCGATATACAAGGAAGCAAAGGCGATGAATACCAGGCTTGGGAACATGGGGCGGACCCGATGGATTTGGGAATACACCTGAAGAGGAACAGGCCCGCATTGATATGATGGTGAAATTATGTCGCGATTACGAGTTCAGGTTACTGAAATTTGACGCTGTGGTGGGTCAGCTGAGAGACGATAAGCAGGATGCCTTTTTGAGAATGATGAATGAGTGCCGCAAATACAGCCCTGATCTGATTTTTCTGAACCACAGGTTAAACCTGAGTGAGGAGGCAAAAAAACATGCCACAACCTTCCTTTGGGGAGGAGCTGAGACCTATATCGATGTCCACATGGCCAACTGGAAAATGACTGCTCCCCATCACCGGGCAGGAGCCCTTTCAAGAGACATCGTCCCGGACCTGATGCGACTGACCGAAGATCACGGGGTTTGCCTTTCATCCTGTCTCAATTACTGGGAAGATGACCTGATCCTCCAGGCCTTTAACAGATCTTTGATCTTGTCGCCCCAGCTATATGGCAACCCCTGGTTCCTGAGAGATGATGAGTACCCCAAGCTTGCCAGAATATTCAACATTGCACGCAGTATGGTCCGATCATGGTGAATGGAATGCATATTGCCTGAAGAAAGCTATGGGGAAAAGGCCGTATCCAGGGGCGACTCAAGTACACGACTTATCACACTCAGGAATCTGAACTGGAATCCCTCAGAAGTGGACATTATGATCGGAGAAGAGATTGGATTGACGGAGGATATTAAGTATGAAGCCAGATTATTACATCCGGTAGAGCGTATTTTAGGCACTTTTAAAAAGGGAGACTCCTTCAGTGTGCCGGTGGAGCCTTTCCGTGCAGCCCTGGTTCTGATCTGTCCTGAAGGGGAAGGGGGTCTTGGAATCACAGCTTGTGATTATGAGATTATCCAGGATGTTCCGGACAAAGCTGTCCGAATCATGCTGGAAGGACTGCCCGGAACAAGACACAGTATTAAACTTGATCAGGGAGGAAGCAGCTTATACCAGGTGCCAGCATTGAAGGGGAAAATGCAAGTTCACTGATAAAGGGCAGATCACTGAAGATCGAATTCCCGGGTGAAAAGCTCCTGGAGCCCTACCACCGAAAGATTGCAGATCTCTCACCCTGTGAAGTGCCTGAAGATGCTGAGGCCCTGTATGAGGCCACTATTTTCTCCACCGATAATAACGCTCTTGAAGTCAGGGAATTGGATCGTTCCGGCGAAACAAAAATACCTGAAGTGAAAGCTGCCAGGGATGCATTCCTGAATCAGGCATCTCTTTGCTGAAAGGGGTTTATGGGATTATTATATGTTTGATGATGATCCCGGAAACATCCTTTTATGTCAGCCGGCGAAGACATAAGGCAGACCTTTTAAACGGAGGTTCGCTGCGCTTTGATTTTGGAAGCGCAGTTTCCATGGATGAATTGATCATTGAGGTGGGAAGTGAGCATGCCATGCAACCCTGGAAAACTGAAGAAGCCGTATTCCTGGAAGTATCTGAAGACCTTGCTGAATGGGAGCAGATAATTATACTGGCACAAAATACCATGAAAGTTAAACTTGATCCTGAAAAGCCTGTAAGGTATGTGCGTTTCATGGGGACACCCGATCAGGTATTTGAAGTAAAGGGCTTCCTGAACGGAGAAGCATTGGATCGCAGCCAATGGCGCGGATCACACCTTTACAGTCCTTATAGCAGGGTAAAGGCCGAAAATGCCTGGTCAGCTTCAACCACCCTGAATGAAATCCCTGCCGGGGCCTACCTTGCCATCTGCCTGGAAGGAGAACATGGTATTGAAGGCGCATATGCAGCGCTTCGCGTGGAAGGGAAACCAGTTGGGGCGCCCGACAGGAGTCCCTCCTATCCTGTAAACCCATGGGAATATCCGGTGGTGAAGGCTGATGGCTATTACACCTACTATGTGCCACTCACAAAGGATATGAAAGGAAAAAAAATCGACATTGTTGTACTTGGGATGAAAGGTGGACTTGCTGATTTCAAGCCGGAAGTATGGCTGACTAGCTACCCGGCCCCCTATGTTAAAAAGGAGCTGATCCTCTACAGGTAATATTACTAAATGGAACATCATGATGATCCATCACAAACATTTGATATGTTTAGCTGCACTGCCCCTTTTTCTCTTGTGTGGTTGCGGAGAAAACAGCGATGTCCTCTCTGATGGATTCTTGCTCACACCAGAACATTTTCGTCACTATGTGGATGAATTTAATGCCCTTGACGAAGAGCTATATATTAATTCCATTCCCAACAGCGCCTCATGGGCCTTCCTAAAGCAGAATATTCCGCTCTTCGATTGCCCCGATAAGGAGCTGGAGCTTACCTACTACTTCAGATGGTGGACTTTCAGAAAGCACATTAAAGACACACCAGATGGATATGTGATTACAGAGTTTCTGCCCCAGGTAAGCTGGTCGGGAAAACACAACACCATCAGCTGTGCAGCCGGACATCACTTTTATGAGGGCCGGTGGTTACATGACACACAATACCTGGACGACTATGCACTTTTCTGGTTCCGGAAGGGAGGCAGTCCCAGGAGCTATAGTTTCTGGGCGGCCGATGCGATCTACGCTTACTACCTGGCCACGGGAGACAGGGAGTTAGTAATTGAACTATTGCCCGATTTAGTCGAAAATTATGAGCAATGGGAAGCAGGGAAAAAATGGGGCCGGAAATACTATATCGGTCTGAATCCCGATGGTCTTTTCAGTACCATTGACGACCGGGATGGAATGGAGCTGTCCATTGGCGGACATGGGAAACGCCCTTCCATCAACTCCTATATGTTTGGCGATGCAACAGCCATCGCAAAGATCGCTTTGCTGGCAGGAGAATCTGAAGTTGCGGAAGAATACAGCGAGAAAGCAAGAGTGTTGAAAACCCTTGTGCAGGATAGATTATGGGACAGATCCGCCTCATTTTTCAAGATCCTTTATACCGATTCATCCGGCTTAAGTGATGTGAGAGAGTTGATTGGTTACACCCCCTGGTATTTTAATCTTCCCGATAAAGAGAGAGGATACGAAGTCGCATGGGCACAGATTTCAGACAGTGCCGGTTTCAAAGCTCCCTTTGGCCCCACCACCGCAGAACAAAGAGATCCTCGTTTCGAGCTATCCTACAGTGGTCATGAATGCAAATGGAACGGTCCCGGCTGGCCCTTTGCTACCACCGTCACACTGACTGCCATGGCGAATGTTCTGAATAACTATCCCCAGGAAGTGATCTCAAAATCCGACTATTTTGACCTGCTTCAAACCTACAGCAGGAGCCACAGACGGATCAATGATCAGGGAGAGGAGCTTCCCTGGATTGATGAAAACATCAATCCCTACACCGGTGAGTGGCTGGCCAGGGCACAACTGGAAATCTATGATCCTGAAACAGGATGGTCTGATCAAAAAGGAGGCAAAGAGAGAGGTAAAGATTATAATCATTCTTCTTTCTGCGATCTCATCATTTCAGGTCTTGTGGGTTTACATCCCAGAGATGATGAAAAGATTGAGGTGAATCCTCTAATCCCCGAAGATGAGTGGGACTGGTTTTGTCTGGATAATATCCTTTACCACGGTAAAATTATTACAATCGTATGGGATAGAAGCGGTAAAAAATACAATACCGGCAAAGGTTTCAGGGTATATTCCAATGGGAAACTGATCGGAAAGTCAAACAGCATAAAACATCTGATTACAAAAGAAATATAGGATATGCAAAAACGGATAAACAGACGTAAGTTTATAAAACAGTCTGCAGGCACATCCATTGGGGCCATGGCCCTGCCCGGATCTGTTTTCTTATTTGATTCCTGTGACGCTGGCAACAGATCCTTAAACAGAGCCTCGGGAAAATCTGATCTTGAACTTAAGATTGACTGGAAGGTCATGATGGAAGATCATGACCTGATCTGGAAAAAAGTCCCTTCTGAAATGAAAGAAGCTCCTCACTTCGGGAACGGGCTTTTGGGATCAATGCTATGGGTAGAAGACAACAAAATACGTCTGCAGGTTTTCAGATCCGATGTACATGATCATAATGATCATACCTATGGATGGCCTGCCTACAGCAGTCCACGTTATCAGATTGGATATTTCCTTCTTGAACCAAAAGGGGAGATCATTGATTGTCACCTCCGGCAGGATATTTTTAATGCCGAACTAAGAGGAAGTATACATACAAACTTAGGAAGCCTTTCCTTTTTTCACCTGGTGCACAGGTTTGATGATGTGATCTATACAAACATTGAATGTGGCGGTAATGAAGCGTTATCAGAATGGAAATGGTTTCCCTTCGAAGCTAAGTCCTCGAGGGGTGGTGATCCTGGCAGTAAGAATTATGGTCAGGCTTATGCACCCTATAAAAAACTAAAGAACCCTGCCAATGAAATCACATCCAGCGGAGAGATAAGGGTCAGTGTTCAGGATCTGACCGCAGGAGGTGATTATGCCACTGCCTGGCTGGACAAAAGAAAGAGCAACAAAGAGGCTACCCTCCTGGTAAATATAGAAAACTCATATCCTGATAAGAGCTCTAAAACCGAATCCGTTCATGCTATTAAAAAGGCTCAGGAAGCAATAGAGCTTGATACTGAATCATGGATTTCAAAACATCAGGAGTGGTGGCATGATTATTATCCCGAGAGTTTTGTTACATTTCCGGATAGTGTCGGTCAGACTTTTTACTGGACCAATGTTTATCGCCTCGCATGTTGCACCAGGCCAGATGCACAGTATATTGATACTCCGGGCATGTGGAGTTCTGGTGGCCCGTGGCCATATAGCACCCACGATTTTAATACACAAACCGTTCATTTCCCGGTTTATACAGCGAACAGGCTTCATCTGGGAGAAGCCCTTGTGGAATCGATACACCGCAACCGGAAGAATCTTATCGACAATGTAGTTCCGGAAGAGTGGCAGGACGATTCTGCCTTACTTCCTCTCGCTACAGCATTCGACATGAAGGGGAAAAGAGATGGTGACGCCAGATATAGTGAAATGGTAGGTTGCCTTCCCTGGTTACTGAATAACTGCTGGCTTCATTACCGCTACACGATGGATGAAGATTTGCTCAGGGATAAATTATTTCCAATTCTGAAGAGGAGTATTAATCTCTACAGGCACCTTATGTATGAAGGCGATGACGGGAAAATCCATCTTCCGCCAACCTACTCTCCGGAGATTGCAAATACAAGCGATTGTAACATGGATCTCGCATTATTCAAATGGGGCTGTCAGAGACTAATTGAGACCTGCAGTATTTTGGATATTGATGATCCTCTGATCCCTGAATGGAAACGCATTCATGACAATCTGGTGGATTACCCGGCCGATGAATACGGATACAGGATGGGAGCCGACCAAACGGGGCCCCTGGATCATAGACATATGTCGCATCTTATGATGATCTATCCATTATACATTGAGAATGTTGAGAATACGGATGATATTGAACTACTGGAAAAATCAGTCAGAAATTACGAGCCAACATGGGCGGTAATGATGGGAGCCTCGCACTCATCTCCTGTAGCAGCTGCCCTGGGTTTGGGGAATCTTGCCCATAAAAGAATGAACTATATCCTTTACAGTGATACCGGAAATGAAACCCTGGGAAAAAACGGAATTTACTACCTGGCTACTCCATGTATAGAAACATCACTCAGCTACAATACCTGTGTACAGGACATGTTGCTCCAGAGCTGGGGTGATAAAATCAGAGTATTCCCAGCCCTGCCAGACGAATGGCAGGATGTGGCATTTCATGATTACAGGGCTGAAGGGGCCTTCCTTGTCAGTGCAAGCAGAAAGGCCGGAAAAACGGAATTTGTCCGGATCAGGAGTCTCGCCGGAGAACCTTGCATATTAAAAACCTCCATGGAAGGTAAATTGCTTGTGAAGGGCCCAAAGAGAATAAGAGCAGCAAATATATCTGATGATTGCTACAAACTGAATATGAAAAAAGGAGATGATGTCATTCTCTATCCAGAGGGAACAGACCCGGACCTCAAAATTGAAGCCATGCCGATTGAACAGGACAAGAAGAATTACTTTGGTGTAAAATTATGAAGGAGAAAATCGGACGGCGTAAGTTCGTTAAAGGAACAGCAGGTGTAACATTTGGAACACTTGTTATACCCGGCTCCGCTTTGATACTTGAAGCATGTGATCCTGCTCAATCCAATATCAAAAGCTCAGGAAGTTCAGCCATCCGGTTAAACCTTAACTGGGAGGAAATGATGAAAGATCATGATCTGATCTGGAAAAAAGCTCCTTCAGATATGAAAGAAGCACCTCACTTCGGGAATGGCCGGATCGGATCTATGATCTGGGTAGATGAAAACAGGATTCGTCTGCAGGTATTCAGAGCTGATGTCCATGATCACGCCGATCACACCTATGGATGGTCAGCATACAGCCGTCCCCGCTACCTGATTGGATTTTTCCTTCTACAAGCCAAAAGGCCAGATCATCGCGTGTGATCTGAGACAGGATATATATAATGCCGAACTAAGGGGTCGCATTGATACCGACCTGGGAAGTTATAAGATACACCATTTTACTCACAGAGATGATGATGTAATCTATACTGGGATTGAAACCTCAGGAAAAGAGGAATTTTCGGGATGGGAGTGGCATCCCTTTGAGGCTAAAGGTTCCAGGAGTGGAGATCCCGGGGATGAGCGTTATGGACAAGCTTATGCACCCTATAAAAAACTCAAAAATCCTGAACACAAAAGAGAAAAGCATGGAGATATCTATGCAGGAGTTCAGGATCTGACCGCTAGGAGGGTCTTATGCAACAGCCTGGAAGGAGAGGTCAGACTGGCAAAAACAGAACCAGTTTACTGGTTACAATTCAAAACAGCTTACCCTGAAAAAACAGCAGCTGGTGAAGCAGTCAGGATCATCAATCTTGCCCGGAAGAGCATTGAGAACCGACCTGCAGGAATGGATGGCTAAACACCAGTCCTGGTGGCACAATTATTACCCTGAAAGTTTCGTCACCTTTCCCGATAGCATCGGCCAGACTTTCTACTGGAACAATGTTTACCGCCTGGCATGTTGTACCGTCCTGATGCACAGTACATTGATGCATCAGGGATGTGGAATTCCGGAGGTCCGTGGCCTTACGGTGCACATGATTTTAATACACAAACCGTTCATTTCCCGGTGTACACTGGCAACAGGCTCCATCTTGGAGAGGCACTGGTAGAATCTTTATATCGCAACCGCAATAATCTGATTGAAAATGTTGTTCCACTGGAGTGGCAACATGATTCTGCATTGCTTCCTTTGGCCACAGCCTTTGACTTAAAAGGAAAAAGGGATGGAGATGGGAGATACAGTGAACTGCTTGGTTGTCTGCCCTGGCTGCTCAATAACTGCTGGCTTCATTACAGGTATACAATGGATCAGGACTTGCTTAGGCTCAAGAGTATTTCCCACTGCTGCGACGAAGTATCAATTTATATCGTCATATGCTATATACTGGTGATGATGGCAAATTGCATCTCCCGCCCACTTTTTCACCTGAAACGGGAATTACCAGTGATTGTAATTTCGATCTGGCCTTATTAGATGGGGATGCAAAAGACTGACCGAGATCTGTGGAATATTAGAGATTAACGATCCGCTGCTTCCATGGGAGTGGGCACGAGATCAGGGACCAATTGGTTGATTATCCGGTGGATGAATTGGGATACAGGTTGGGCAGTGATAAAACATCACCAAAGGATCATCAACATATGTCTCACCTGATGATGATCTACCCGCTCTATCTTGAAAATACTGACAGCAGTGAGGACCAGAGACCTGCTTGAAAAATCAGTCAGAAACTTTCAACCAGCAACGCATGCCAAAAATGGGTGCTTCACAATCGTCACCTGCTGCCGCCGCATTAGGTTTAGGAAACCTGGCTCACCAGCGCATGAATGAGATTCTTTACAGGGACGAAGAAAATGAAACCCTGGGGAAAAACGGGATTTACTACCTGGCTACCCCATGTATAGAAACATCACTCAGCTACAATACCTGTGTACAGGACATGTTGCTCCAGAGCTGGGGTGATAAAATCAGGGTATTCCCAGCCCTGCCAGACGAATGGCAGGATGTGGCATTTCATGATTACAGGGCTGAAGGGGCCTTCCTTGTCAGTGCAAGCAGAAAGGCCGGAAAAACGGAATTTGTCCGGATCAGGAGTCTGGCTGGTGAGCCCTGTATAATCAAACCCTCAATAGAGGGAAAACCGGAAATATGGAACCCGGATGGCAGGAAGTTGGAAGAAGTTGAAAAGGGCTGCTATCAAATCCCCCTGAAAAAGGGGGAAGAGGTAATACTATACCCCAGGGATATCAAACCAGACCTTACGATAAGTCCTATTCCAATGGATAAAAATCAGATAAACTACTTTGGCAAACCTTAAATAATTTAAGTCAAATGAGCTCACGTAGAAATTTCCTTCGAAATACTGCTTTGTCATCTCTGGCAGTATTACCCTTAAATTCGGTATATAGTTTATCAGCCGGTGACAATTCTCTCGAATCGTTCCAGAAACAGAAAAATTTACTTTCTGAAGCAGAATATTGGAAGGCAGTCAGAATGCAGTTTCCTCTAAAGCAGGGACAAAGCTATTTCAATAATGCTACCCTGGGTCCAATGCCGGACTATACCATTAGCAGAATGATGGAAAACATCCGTGAAAACTCCATCCATGCTGCTGAAACAGATTACCTGGACGGGGGCCCTCGATTGCTGACAGGTTATTTTAAATATGAATCCTTGCGGACAAAAATAGGGAATCTGATCAATGCTGATTTCGACGAGATTGCCATCACCCCGAATGCCACAAATGGAATGAATTATGTTGCCAACGGGCTTGATTTGAAAGAAGGAGATGAACTTCTGAATACCGATCAGGAGCACGGCGGCGGATTTGCTGCCTGGATGCTTCTGGCTAAAAGAAGAGGATGCATCTATAAGCAAGCCAAAATGCCTCTTCCTGCCAATGATCCGGATGAAATAGTCCGGAATATTTTCAAAGAGGTAAGCAGCCGTACCAGGGTAATAGCCATTCCCCACATCGTATCAGTGTACGGCGTTATTTTGCCGGTAAAGGAGATTTGCGCCGAGGCAAGAAAGCGAGGTATTTTTACAGTATTGGATGGAGCCCAGGCCCCTGGCCAAATCAAGGTGGATGTAAAGGATATTGGTTGCGACGCATATTATGCAAGTCTTCATAAATGGCTACTGGCTCCCGCAGGAAGTGGTATATTATATATCAGAAAAGAAATAATACCTGAGATCTGGACCACGATAGCAAGCTATCAATGGGATAATCAGGAAGATCATGGTTTCCGGCTAATGCAAACAGGCACAGGAAATACTGCCGTATTAAGCGGATTAGAAGCCTCAATCGATTTTTACAACACCATCATTGGCCCGGATAAGTGGCTAAACAGAATAAAATACCTGGGCGATTATCTCAGATCCGGATTAAAGTCGATCCCCAATGTCACGATTTACTCATCCACACACCCTGATATGTGTGCGGGAGTTACGACTTATGGAGTCAATGGCATAAGCGGATTGGAGTTGCAAGAAATATTATGGGAGCGGGAAAAACTACGACCCAGAAAACAGGGAGAGGCAGTCAGGCATTCTCTGCATATTTACAATAATGAAGATGAGATTGACAGAACGCTCAATGTTCTTCGCTCCTTATAATACTCCTCAGGATAAAAACGATTGTCAGAAGCTCTTGAACAAACAGGGAATTTACGGATAAATAGAGCTATTTCACAAACTTCATTTCCCAAACAATCTCCTCTGTTTTATCAGAGTGTATGCTTATCCTGGCCAATTGCTCATTTTCATCCAAGCGTTCAAAAACAGACTTTGCATGGCCAGCGGATACACTTTCGGGGATAAATCCGTTCAGGGCAATAATAATTGAATAAGGCTTCGCCTGCAATGACAGCAGAGGTCCCTTTAAGCTCCATCTCCCCGGAGTTCCATTCCGGTTTTTCCGGCATATCAACATAACCCTGCATCATATGCCGGTTGGTCGAAATAAATTGCGGATAATCCACCTTCTCATGAACAGAGATCACACGGGCCTCACCCCCATCGAGGCGCTGAGAAACAGAGATTGAACCATCGTACAGACCTGTAAAGCGGTCGTTCCAAAAGTCGTAGAGGTAATACTGCTTATCTCCGCCTAAACCGAGCGCTCCCTCCATGGGCCCACCTGACAGAGGAAGGACAATATCCTTACTTTTATCACTGTCATTATAGAGTACCACCTGGTGCCATTCGGGTGAAATGGCAAAATCATAAATATTTGGTATCTCATGAACAAAGGCATCCACAGGACGCGGTGATAAGGTAGTTGCATGAAAGGGATAGATCCGGCTTAAATCATACAGCACCTCTTCATTAAAGCGTGAAAAGCTCTCGGTAAGCAGAAGCCTGCCGCTTACCGTGTAGTTCATGGTAAGTATGGCACGACGCTCCAATTCAGTGACAGGGATTTCCTGGCGGTTCCCCTTCACAAGCAAGGCCTTTCCATCCATATCATACTGGATTACAGACCTGTTCTTATACCAACGCAATCCGGCACTTCTCACGGCTTTTGGAAGCATGATGTTAGTATCACCCTGGGTACGCTGGGAGGTAACAACCCCAAGGGTTATGTCCGATCCCATGCCGATATTTCTCTCCTGTATATAGAAGGGCCTGCCAAAACCCTCCGCCGCAAGGCGAAAAACATCCCGGTAATGAGAAGCGGCTGTAGCATATTTATCCTCCATTCCTCCGAGGACCGGGAAAGCTCTTTCAGGGTAATCATAAAAACTCCCTTTCACTCCCCCCTGCCGGAGATTGCTGTAAACATCTTCTATATGGCTTATAAAAGCACTGTCTGTATAGTCATAGTTTTCCTGGTAGATCTTCTGATATATTGCCCCCATAATCTGGTGTGGATCTGTTATGCATTCACCATCACGAAAAATACAACGGTGCGGATCATTAAAAAGCATGTGACCGGGAAAAGCATCTGCATAATCCTCAGAACGTACACCCGGTTCAATGTAAGTAATCGGAATACCTCCCAGGTCGAGGATGGCCTGAGCCCATTTTTCAGTACTTTCATAGGGTTTCTTATAGTGTCCTCCCTCAACAATACAGCGTTCCTTCCGTCCGTACATCTGCCAGTGCTCATCATCCCACCAACCTTGCTCATTGTTTTGCTCATAGTTATCCGGAACCAGGCGGATGCAAACCGGAGAATACTTCAGGAAACCACTGTTTACCACGTTCTCCATCTCAGCAACAGCTCCCGGTGTATCATTCGTGGAATTGGTATCACCTCCAAAGTGTTCCACGGATAGAAACCACATGCAGACACTTGGGAAAGTGTAGTAGTCAAGATCCACGCCCTGCGCCCTGCGCAGGGTCTGGCCGTAGAGTTCCAGTGCATCAAAGGGATCGGGTGATGAAAACTCCAGGTAAAACCGATCCGGAGAGAGGTAGGTTTTTCCGGGATCAACTCTTTTGCCCACCGGGTCCTCGGCATAGAGTGACAATTTTTTAGATCCGCTGTCAATCACTTCGGCAAATTTTACAAATTCCTCATAAGTGATCCCTCCCAGAACAATACTCTGCGTCTGCTCCTCACGCCTTCTGCAAAGCATCAGGTTATTGTAGGAGAGCATATCACCCTCCCTCCTGATGGAGTTATCGGGTCCTCCTCCATTGCCATCCAGCATAAAAAATTCATCTCCCTTCCCACCTGAAGGGAAAGCAACTGCACCATAAAGAAGGTCTGCTTTTTGAACCTGGACGGGCCTGGCCGACAGGTTCTCAAATTCCCAGGAGATATCAATAAAAGACTGATCCGGGTACAGGGTGAAACTGGCCACCAATACATTCTGGCCCTCCAGGGTACTGCTCAGACTGATCGAGGTCCCCTTCCCCATATTGGTTTCCACTTCGACTTTGCTGATGCGGTTTATACGCCCGGCGTCACTGGTACAAAAAGTGTTTCCAGCGCCATCCTCATGAGGACGGAAATATTTCAGGCGCTCTCTTCCCCTTTCATATGTTTGATCCGTAGTACACTGAAAACCTGCCGATTGAACCAGGGTATCACCCCGAACAGGGTCTATAAATGTATATACTCCCTTCTCCCTGTCAACCTGGATCTCAACCAGGCCATTGGATATGGAACTGACCTCCCGATGAGGGCTACCTGGATTGGAGCAGGCAGCAAGAGAAAGAAGTAGCAGGGTCGCCGAAAATTGTCTCATATGGAAATTTGTTTGAATAATAATGTCAGAATCCTTAAGAAAAGCTGGTACGCTTCTGAACCGGGCCCTCTTCCTCAATCTGCTTATCAAGCATTTTTAGTAATTCCGGAATATCAATTTGTACGTTCTTCTCGGGATCTCGTGTTACATTTTTTTCATGGAGCTGATAAAGCATATCGCGTTTCAGCCCGTTGAAAGCCTTATCATTCCAGAGATTACGATACTGATCGGGATCATTTGAAAGGTCATATAACTCGCCATAGCTTTGTCCGTAATAATAAACCGCTTTGTACTTTTCACTTACGATCATCTTTTGGTAAAACCCCTTCTCAACAGCCCTGTTTTCAATAATAATTGCAGTCCGTATTTTAGCTGTACTCCCTTCAAACAGGGCTTTCTGGCTAAGTCCCTCCATGGCAGGAGGAACTTCAATGCCAGCCATATCGAGAATGTGGGTGAGATATCCACGCGTACCCAGCAGTGCGCTGCTGCGTTTCCCTGAATTCACCTGGTTGGGAATTTTTTACGAGAAAGGGTATATTGTAGACCTCTTCATAAGAGGGGAAACCCTTCCCCCTGAAACCATGATTACCGATATAGTCACCGTGATCGGTGGTGAAAATAATGATGGTATTGTCATAAAGATCCTCTGCTTTCAGACAGGCAATGATTTTCCCGATCTCTTCATCCATCAACTGCACCATTCCATGATGGATGGCAATGGATTTCCGCCACATCTCCTCCTGGTCAGGATGGGCAGGGCTTGCACATGGAACACCGATCCCGTCTGAAAAATGAATCTTACCCGATCCCACATCATACAGTTCCTGATAGATGGGTGGTTTATCATCAAACTCACCTTCCCTGTACTTTTTATATTCCACTTTCCCGGGATTCACCAGGGTATCGTAAGGTGCAGGGCACCACATGTGGATTATGCGGATCCTGAAAGCTGACCCACATAAAAAAGGGTTTCTCCTTCCGCTGCTCAAGATGCTCCTCCAGAAATGCACAGCTCTTTTCCGAAACAAAAACCGAAGGGTGCAATTCGCGTGGCAATTCCCACCTGCCAATGAACTGGTTGTTGAAATACTTTTCCAAATCCGCTTCGTTCAGCCCCTTCTCTTTGAGCCATAAGCCATAGTGTTCGCGACAGGACAAAGATTCGGTGGTGTGCCTGTTCAACATCCGGACATGCTGAAAACCAAAATAGGGACCGTCAAATTGCTTCCAGAATGCCTCATCCAGGATATTCGGAGTCGATTCAAATGTTCCCTCGGTGGACACGGGTGTAAAATGCATCTTGCCGACTGCATAGGTCTCGTAACCATGCTCCACAAGCACATCGGTCACTTTCAAGGCATCTGCTGCAAGTGCCGTTCCGATGGTGTAAGCCCCATGGGTTGAGGCATATTGTCCGGTCAGGATGGATGCGCGCGAGGGTGTACAGGTGGTGTGAGGGGTATACGCCCTGTCAAACAACAATCCCCTCAGCAGCCAGTGCATCAAGATGATCCGTATGAATCAGGTCATTACCGTATACTCCAAGTGCGCCCTTGCGCTGCTGGTCCGATGTAATCAGGATGATATTTGGCATCTCCCCCGGCTTTGTTTGATGCAGTCTGGCCGAAGGGTTCGTGCACCCAGCCAGCAAAAGCATGACCAAAACAGGGATGATTCGAAGCATCTATATCAATAAATCCAGAAAAAAATGGTACCTCTATTTTTTTTTCTTCTTCATAAAATAGAAAACAGCACCTCCGGCCAGGACTACTGCCACAATGCCAACAATCAGGCCCGTGCTTGAAGATTTCTGCTCTCCAAACTCCTTGCTGTAATCTAGTATATTAGCCATTTTAGTGCTGTCCTGAGCATCTCCGCTCTCCTCAACAAATGTTCCTTCCTTCTCCTGGGCAGTCAAAATTGCCGGAGCGAATGCAAATGCAAAAAGAATCAATAATCCGGTAAAAAAAGATTTTGTTTTCATCTTAATATTTATGTTTTAATTATTCTATTTCAATCTAAAGCTTATAGTGATTAAATATTCATGGAAGGTCGAATTTTCTCTTTAATTCTAAAGCTTTTTCTTCCTCACCAGTCTTTTCATAGCACGCCACCAAAAGCGGTACAATGTTACCATATTTGTTGTTATTTTTCAAGATTTTCAGGGTTTTTTCAAGTGCCAATGTATAGGCTCCCCTGTCAAAATCGAGCTGTGCTTCAAGCATGTTCAGTTTTTCACTCCAGGGATGTGTTTCCTTGCCAAGTTCAATAACCCGTAAACAATCATCGCTTTCCCCAAGCCGTAGTAGCAATCAGCCAGGTATTCGAACAGGATGAAATTATTGGGGTCATAGCAGAATCTCCTCTGCCAGTATCTCAATGGCCTCTGGGTAGCTGCCTCTTTTAAAAAGGGAGACTCCTTCAAAGTCATCACGTGACATGGGTTTAATGATGATGGCCAGTGGATGATGATGATCCTTAATTATTTCCTGAATATGCTCAGGCTTCCAGGTGTCATTTTTCAGCTGGTAGGGATTCAGATAGTTAAGGCCAAATACACCATACTCCCAGTTCTCCTCGCTACGGTTATCATAGTGGACATATTTTAACTTAATATCGGATCGATGTTTCAGATAGACCGAAATATCAAAATTTGAAGCCACTGTTTTTATGGTCCCGTCTTCATCGACATTATGATCAAACCATTCGGCTGCCCTTTTCATTCCGTGCCAGTAGTAATCGTATTCATAGTTCGACCAGGCCTTCCTGTTTCCACCCGAAATTGAATTGAAATAGACATAGGAGGTATCCGGATTCCGCAAATAGTGAATCACCGGCAGGCTTGAAGCCAGTCCGAAAACGGAAAGAAATGTTATCAAAATCACTCTGCGACCCTTGTATATCATGCAGATACGCTCCAGGCCCAGAGCGGCAATTACAGACAAAGGGGCCAGATACAAAATACATTTGCCGCCAGCCACTGTACAGGTTCGAATCGATGAGCACCACATAGAAGAGTGGAAAAAACAGGAAAAAAAGGACCATCAACTCTTTCAGGGAAAGACTCACTTTCTTATGGAACAGGGTCCCGGCATAGAGGGCCAGACCCAGATAGTACAATCTCTGGAATTGATATAAGCATCCATATAAAGAGATATTTATCCGGCAGTTCGGTGCTCCAGAACCAGCTGCCCTGGAAAAGTTGCCGGATACTGATGCTGTAATGCTCCATCAGCGAGAGACTTTCAAGGGGGTGTGAAATCGGGTTTATCAGTGCGTAGGGCCAGAACAGAAGGCCCCCAAAATAGCCGAAAACAACAATGGTAAATGCCTGCAAAAACAGGCGGTAAAGCGCTTTCCTCATAGGGACTGAAAAGAGGGCCTGCTCCCTGTTGGTAAGGAGCCATAAAATAAAGAAGAGGAGAAGATACAGAAATATGATCACCCCTCCCACCCTGACCGATACCAGGAAGGCAATGGCTGCAGCAGAGTTGAAAAATGTATTTCCAGGGAACATTTGGTAGCCTTTGAAAACACTTTATCATGGAATAAAGGGCAAAGGCATAGCCCGCTGCAAAGGGGATATCTTTCAGATTATTGCAGTATTGTCCCATTACCGGGGGTATGAGTAGAAGCAAAAGGGCCGCTAAAATCGATGTTCTGTAGCTTCCCGACAACTCCCTGGCAATGAGTGAGGCAAAAAGAATCAGCAGCCATGCAAAAAATGCACCAGTGATATGTCTTGTCTGATAAGGATCCGCAGGTTTTATCAGGCTATTGATCAGGGCTGTAAGATTATCTACCGATTGCCCGTAGTATTTCAGATTGCTCCATGGAGTGTCCAGACAGGATTGATCCTCTCCACCAGACTGATACCAGTCAATCACCTTCACGGCATGATTATAATGCAGAATTTCATCCACATTTATCGGGAAATTGAGGCTTAGGATGATGAATACAGGCAATAAGAGAGCCATGAAGCAGAGGTAAATTCGCCTCTCAGAAAGTAAAAACCAACTCCTGTTAATCAAAGCACCTGCTTTTTTTGGTCCGTTTCATCCTGGTATGTCAAAATATTGCCTTACCACGTAGAGTGGTCTGTTCTGCACTTCTTTGTATATCCTGTATATATACTCCCCAATGACTCCAAGAAAGATCAGGTGTAAGGACCCAAAAAAGTAGATGCTAAGAAAGGTAGAGGACCATCCCAGGGGAGCCAGGCCCATTTTTTTTGAAACAAGTATATATATCAGAGCCAGCAAGAGGAAAGCAAAACCAGAGAAGTCCCACAAAAAAGCATATTCTGAGGGGCCATTTGGAAAAACTGAAAAGTGCATCACCGGCCAGGGTAATCAACTTCCCATAGGTCATTTTCGCACTGCCTTCTGCCCTTGCATCCCGGTCATAATCAAAATAGCCGGTGCGAAAACCCACATAGGATCTTAATCCGGGAAAATATCTCTTTTTCTCCCCGCTGTTTAGCAGGGCAAGGGCAACCACTCTTTTAAGGATGCAGAAATTTCCGGTGTCATATCTGCCGCCTGATGTATAATTTGGCTCAATGATTTGATGGAACCACTTAATCAGGCGCCTTTTCAGCCATCCCTCCTGCCTTGAATTCCTCCTTCCCACAAGGATATCCAGGTCATCATTCAACAGGGTATCAAGCATTTCGGGAATACGTTCAGGAGGGTCCTGAAGATCACCATCGATGACAACAATAAGGTCTCCTACACAATGTTCAATACCTGCATGTATTGCTGCCTGCAGACCAAAGTTGCGCGAAAGGGAGATAATTTTTATGTTTTTATATTTCTCCCTGTTTGTCAGCAAAAGAGGGAGGGTATTGTCACTGCTCCCATCATCAACTGCCACAATTTCCACACGACAGTGAGTGCCAGCAACAGCAGCGATTCAGCCTGTCCATAAATTCATGGACAAGCAGCTCTTCATTATAAAACGGAACGACAATGGAAATTAACATATGCTTCAAAGTTAAATATAAATCAAGATATCATCAATTTCCGTTTATGATCCAGTTTTGTTTTTGTCCGGCTGTGAGTTTTATTTTCCATGTACTATCCTGAAATCGCAACTGGAAAGATGTGTTTCGTTGAGCATTAAGGACCGCTGAAACGGGCTTACCTTCTTCCCAGTTTAAATCTATGGTGACTCCACAGCGAGTCAGTACTCCCTTCACTTCACCTTTCGGCCATTGGTCAGGAAGTGCGGGTAATAGTATAATGTTGTCTGCTGATGATTGAATAATCATCTCTGTCACCACTGCTGGTAAACCTCCGCAGATATCCACATTGAATATTTTGCCGGGATCATGGTAAGCCGTGAATGCTGGCGACCAGTATGAGTTACAGAGCCAATCAACACATTCATAGGCATGTTCCACATCCTGGATATGTGCTGCAGCCAATCCCATTTGTACCAGTCCGAAGGCCATCTCTGCCCCATTTTTATCCCTCCTGTAGCTTAACCTGTTTTCGATGGCAGTTATTGCAGCCTTTTTGAGTTCAGGGCTGGTCTCAAAATCGGGATCCGGTTCGTAGAACAGGGGATAGAGGTGCGAAGCATGCCTGTGCTTGTTGTTATTCTTGAAACCCGGCCAGATCCACTCCTTTAAGTCCCCGGTTTCATCAATTTCATAAGCTGGGAGCCTGGTCAGAATTTCATTCCATTTTTTAGCTTTTTCAGACTCCAGAAGACCCTGGTCAACTAAGTTCAAAAGGTTTCTTAAAAGTTGTTTCAGACTTGCAATATCCATGGTTGCGTTAATTGCAAGCGTTTGATGTCCTTGCGGGTTTTTACTCAATGGTGCCACTTCGGGTGAGTAGGATGGAATGATTATCAGCATGCCGTCCTCATCTTCCGTCAGAATGAATTCCATGAAATCAGCAGCTGCAAGCATAAAAGGAATGGCCCGCTCTTCCAGGAATTGTTTGTCGCCTGTATACAACCAGTAATCGTAAAAAATCTGTGCGGTCCAGGCCCCTCCAGCAAACCAGAACAGGTGGGGATGCCAGGAACCATAGTGATAAGTTTTACCGGAATCGCTGCTTCGGGAGGGAACAAATATTCCCGGGGCTCCATAGAGGTCCTTTGCATTGTCCCTGAAATCGTCCATCATTGACCACATGTAATCCATATATGCCTCAATGATTTCCGGAAAATTTGTATTTAGTCCGCCGGCCAGGTTTGATGGCACATTTCCGTTAAGGGTAAAGTCACCTGACCATTCAGGCCTCAAGGTTCCTCCCCAAATCCCCACCAGTGAAGGAGGTAACTCACCGGTGGCACTAATATTGATATACCTGTGCTGCTTCGCATAGTTCCACCACCAGGCTCTTATTCAGATTCCCAAAAGATGAGCTTTGGATCAACTGATCCGGGGTTTGAATCCATTTCTTCATTGTCACCAAAACTGAGAGAGAATCGCTTGAACATTTCACTGTGAATATCGACATGTCGCTTTAACAACTCCTTGTAATTCATCTCTGGAATTTTGCCAATTGAAGTTTCAGTTGAAACCGGTAATTCATAAGAGAGCGAAATATCCGTAAGAAGGGTTAGATCGCTACAATCTTTCAAGTAGAGCCATTCGCCATCAGAGCGTATAGTTCCATTATAACTTGCAATCCGGGTCTCCACCGTATACCCTTTCAGTGAGCCCTCCCATTTTTTCAGGAAAAGGTTGGTGTATTTCAGAATCCCTTCTTTCCTGACGGAATAAATCACATCTTCAATGACATCAGCTCTATTAAGTTCTTGCGAAACATCATCGGATTTGTTATCATCCACAGGTAGTTGGGACAACCTGATTCTGAAATTAGATCGAGTAGCCATCCGGGCTGCTATACCTTGTGCATATAATCCCATCCCTGCGTGAGGCAAACACCGACCGCATAAATTGCCCTTTTTTGGTGGTCCAGGCAGTGGTGGCTTCACCGGTTTCATAATTTACCGACCTGCTGTAATTCAACAGTGGTTCATTGTCTAATACCTCTATCTCCATCTGGCATGCAGGGATGAATGGGTCAGTCCAATAATATTCTTCAATTCCAACATCGGCACCCAGCTTAATGGACAGGTCAGTTGCTTCCTCTGTTTTACCAAGCAATACCAGTTTACGGATTGTGTCAAGGCTGCCACCAAAATCAGGTGCTTTGGTGGGAGGATTTTCAGGCATAAACAACTTCTCATGGCTGAAGATGATGCGCTCGCTCAGAGGATAACCCATCACAAGGGCTCCCAAGGTTCCATTTCCTGTGATCATGCCTTCTTCCCACTTATAGGCAGGCATGTTGGTTACGTAGCCATGTTCCGGCTTATCAATCAACAATTGCTCAATGTTTCCAACAAAGTATTGGGGAACTGATGGGGTATTTTTAGATGTGCATTGCAAACAGGTAGCTGCGATTAGCAGGATGATCATTGCACAAGTGAAACGCTGATTATCGATTCTCATTATTTAAAATATTATCCCGAAAATTCGTCATTTTCATCCAAAAGAGTGGCTTTATCTCCAAACTTTTTAAAGGTATTATCCAAAGCTTATCATCATTTGTTTAAGAAAATGAAACAGAACTACCAGTTGCACTATTTCTATGGTGAAAACGAAAATACAATAAGAACCCAAGTCTGGTGCACTTTGATCGCACAACTGTTAATGACGGTCATCCAGAAGATAGCTCAGACAAAAAAGGCATTTTCGCTGGTAACTGCCCTGGTGAAAATGCATCTGATCAGTATTCTGGATGTGAATGAGCTGCTTTGAAGGCCCAATCGCAGTTATCAAATAGCCAACGAATCTCCAAGAGATAAAATGCAGTTATGTTTGGAATTTAAAGAAAAATAGGAGGGGGGGTCTCTCGTGTAAAATAGAAACAGAGATACTATTTATAGGCAATACAGAAAATAAATTACCGACTTGAGAAATTAGTTGGATAACAGTGATATATTTACTATTATGCCGCTTTTGGCAGTAGAAGATATGTTCTACAGACTCCATGCAAGCCTTTACTTTTCAACGATTCCCATGAGCACAGTGCATGGACACAGCGTCACCTCTAGCAACCGTTTTCATGGCAAGGGCAGTTAAACCTAATCCCTTTGGGCAGCTTAAATGAAATAAGGATGGTACCTTTCGTCTACTCAGTAGTCATTAAGAAAGCAACCACAAGAATAGCAGATTTTTGTATCTTTGAATAAACCTATTTATATGACTTTCGAAAGAACATATGAGATAACAGATGGCAAGCAACTAATAATTAGTCTGCCTGACAAATTCAGATCCAAAAAGCGCGTTCGGGTCATTATTGAAGATGTTGATGAAGACAAACTGTCAAAATTGGAATATTTGAAAAAGGCTGCGAATGATCCGCTATTTCTTTCAGATGTTCAGGAGATTCAGGAAGACTTCCAATATACTGACAAAGAGTCTCTATGAAATATAAGAAGTGGAGTATCTGGCGTGCAAATCTTGATCCAGTAGTTGGTTCTGAGCAGGGAAAATCAAGGCCGGTAATTATTATCAGTGAGAACGATATCAACGAACTTCTTAATGCTGTTAATATCATTCCAATCACTTCAAGGAAGCCCGGAAGAGAAGTATATCCAAATGAGGTTTTAATCTCAGCTTCCAAAACCGGACTCGACGTTGAATCTATTGCCCTATGTCACCAAATAAGGACAATAGATAAAAAGCGCCTTTCGAAATTGTATGGCAATAACAGTTTGTTACATTCAATTCTAAGACAATTCACATGAAAAAGAACTGGTTTGAGGGATCTAGTAAAATCGAATGCAGTTTTCAAAGCCTGGAACACGCAATCGAGAATCATGGTAAATTCTATGAAGGTGTCGTAAGTTGTATGCCGGGTATTTCAAGCGTCGAACTCCTTGAAAATGGTAAGGATTATTTGATCATTAAAACCAACGAAGGTATAATGAAGCGAACGAATATTGAGAAAAGTATCAGCTCAGATATAATTGTGGTAGAGTTTGATGAAGAATATAGTGCTGGAAAAACGGTCACAGCTCACTCACATTTTCTCGATAAATTCACTTCAACGGAGAATGGAATAAGACTGGAGACTACAATAAGCGACGTTAAAGCACCTGGTATTTTAGGCTTGATATACAGGTTGTTTGGAAGTGCAAATATAGGCAAGGCTATTTTAAGGTCTTATAAGACATACTTAGAAGCGTTAAAAGATTGATAGTAAGGGATGGATGGAATCCCATTCCATTGCCGATCATTCACTATTGTCCACCTATAAATCCTTTCCGTTCGTTTCAAAAAACATATAACACTAAATCCGACCGCTGGGGCGGCAGCTGAGCTCCGCCGTTCTGCGATCATAAAAAAGGGGGCTTTTCTTTGAAAAAAACGTTAGCTTTATCTGATCACCAATAAAACAATTTTACCGCATGACAAATAGAAAACTCAACATGGGAATGGTTGGTGGAGGAACCGATGCATTCATTGGGGCCATTCACCGCCTGGCAGCATTAATGGATAACCAGATAGAATTGGTTTGTGGCTGTTTTAGTGTCGATCCCGCAATCTCCAAAGAGTCGGGCAAACAATATTTCCTCCCCGAAGAGAGAGTCTATGAAACGTACCAGGAGATGTTTGAGAAAGAGGCTCAACTTCCTGAAGGTGAACGTATGGATTTTGTATCTATCGTAACTCCTAATTTTGTGCATTTCGACCCGGCCATGATGGCTCTCGACAATGGATTCAATGTTGTTCTGGATAAACCGATCACCTTTACTTTAGGCGAAGCACTTAAACTGCAGAAGAAAATTGAGGCAACCGGATTGACATTTGCCCTGACCCATACCTACTCGGGTTACCCGGCTGTCAAACAGGCCCGGCAAATGGTTGCAGATGGCCAGCTGGGTAAAATACGGAGAGTTATTGTGGAATACCCACAGGGATGGCTTTCAACGAAGCTGGAAGATACCGGTAATCCGCAGGCTAGCTGGCGTACCGATCCCAAACGTTCGGGAAAAGCAGGATGCATGGGCGATATCGGAACGCATGCCCACCATCTGGCAGAGTACATTACAGGCCTGAAGGTAACCGAACTTTGTGCTGAATTAAACGTGTTTGTTCCTGACCGTCTACTGGACGATGATGGAGTAGCACTTCTGCGTTTCGACAATGGTGCAAAGGGTGTTTTACTGGCTACCCAAATTGCTGCAGGGGAAGAAAATGCCATCAAAATAAGGGCATATGGTGATAAGGGCGGACTGGAATGGGCACAAATGGAACCCAATTCCCTGATTCTTAAATGGCCCAATGCACCCATGCAGGTATTGCGCGTTGGAACAAGTATGAACAGCAGTCTTGCGGCTCACAATACACGCACTCCGGGTGGTCATCCTGAAGGCTATCTGGAAGCCTTTGCAAATATTTACCGCAATTTCAGTCTGACCGTGAGAGCCAAAGCAAACGGTGAGATACCAACGGCCGAAATGCTCGATTTCCCGGGTGTTGAAGATGGGATTCGTGGAATGCAATTCATCGATACGGTTGTTAGCGCAGGTTATAATGACCAGGTGAAGTGGGTGAGTTTTGGTGCTACTTAGTGCTCAAGAACACTGTAATCATGCCAAATCAAGGCAATTCCGTGAACGCTCTTAGTACCACGTTGCGGTACAGAGTATCATTTTTCAGCAAGGATAGGCTGGTTGCGACTCCAACCCTTATGGATGAAACCTACTGAAGGGTTTCAGGTGAACCTGCCTGATCAGTGATCCACACAGCATCAATGCTATCCGGAATGGAAATGGTATCGGCCTGAGCCCTGACTGCAAGGCTATGATTGCTCATTATGGCTATTGCTATCAACGCAAGGTTTACATACACTCCTCTTTTCATAAGTCAATTTTAATGTTCATTGGATATCTCTTCGATATCAAGAACAAATACACTTCTGCCATGAGTTCCGGCCACCAGGTCAAGCTCACGGTCCTGAATTGCCAGGTCATATACAGCACAGGTGGGAAGGTGATTGCTCAGGGAAAACCACTCTTCCCCCTGTTCAGTGTCACATAAGCACTCAGGTCGGTTCCTATGTACAGTATATCGGGATCTCTGGGATCTTCCACAATCACATTGACGGGTTCGGGGGGAAGGTTTCCTGCAATCGATTTCCAGGCTTTTCCGCCTTATTGTCTGACATATAAATATAGGTTTGAAAATCATCATCCCTGTAACCCGTAAATGTAACGTAAACCGTATTTACATCATGTCGTGATGCCCGCACGCGGCTGACCCACTTATCCGGCAGCTTATTATTCAGTTTCGACCATGTTTTCCCGTCATCCGGCGTAAGCTGGATATTACCGTCATCCGTTCCCACATAGATCAATCCCTGTTGCAGGGGAGATTCAGAAATAGATGTAATCGTACCGAAGGGCACATTCCCCTGTCTTTCGGGTCCCGGATTTGTTGTCAGATCAGGACTGATGCATTCCCAGTTGTCGCCCCGGTCTGAAGATTTAAACATCTTGTGGGCAGCATAATAGAGGGTGGAGGGTTCGAAACGCGAAACAAAAAAAGGTGTCATCCAGTTATAGCGGTATTTTTCTTCTCCCTCCCCTGCAAGGGGCTGGATCGTTTTGCGTTTCACCTGTTTTCATGTTTTTCCGTCGCAACACACCAAACTGATGTTCGTAGTAAATCACATCCGGATTCGTAGGATCAGGCTCTGTAAAGTAGCTGTCTCCGCCTCCCCATTGGTCGACATACACATGTTTCCAGGGATCTTCCACACCAAATTTTGTTAAACGGTCCTCCACATGGTGGTTTCCGGCAGGTCCGTACACGGCCGCATCATCCTGGGTACCCCCGTAGATATTATAGGGTTCTGCATTGTCCACCGAAACGGCATAAAATTCTCCAATGGGAAAGTTGTTATAATGCAGCCAGGTATTACCCCGGTCCCATGAACAGTACAAGCCTCCGTCATTTCCCAACAGGAGCCTGTCAGGATTCTCCGGATCGATCCACAAGTCATGCATATCCAGGTGCATCACACGGATGTCATGTGACAAGATGTGGACCACGGTATCTCCGGTGAATTTGAATGTTTTGCCTCCATCTGTTGAGTGAACAAGCTTCCAGGCCGGAACAAATACTTCATCTTCATTATCAGGTGATGCCTTTACAAGACAGAAATCAGAGCCCACTATCGTGGGGAAGGCTCCCTGGTGGGTTTTTATCCAATGCTCACCTTTGTCATCAGACCTGAATAACTCAGCACCAATGCTTCCCCGCTCATAACTTGTATCACGGCTTGTATTGTGCCTGAGGGCATAGATTACATTTGGATTGGCCGGGGAAATGGCCAGCCCGATCCGCCCTATAAAATCACCGCCTTCGATTCCCCTGGATAATTGTTTCCAGTTTTTACCCCCATCAGTGGTTTTATAGATGGCATTCCCCTCGCCTGTAACATCAATATTCCAGGCCTTCTCTCTCTCTCCCATGTGGTGGCATAGAGCGTCAGGTGATCGGAAGGATCCATCACCAGCTCCATCACACCGATCTTTTCGGAAATAAAGAATATTTTTTCCCAGGTAAGTCCCCCATCTGTGGTTTTATAAATCCCCCGCTCCGGGTTGAATGAGTAGTTATGCCCCTGGGCTGCAGCATATACAACATCGGGATTTCGGGGATCAATCACGATCCTGGGAACATGATAGGTTCCTTCGAGGCCCATGTGCTGCCATGTTTTTCCGGCATCGTCCGACTTAAAAACACCCAGACCCGAATAGGAACTTCTTGCCATCAGAACCTCCCCTGTGCCCAACCACAGGACATCAGGATCTGAAGGTGCAATGGCAATACATCCCATGGCAAAGGTGGGCTGATCATCAAAAATGGATTCCCAGGTCGTACCATGATTGATTGATTTCCACAAACTGCCTGAACCCGCCCCAGCATAAATGGTAGAAGGATTGTCGGGATGAGACGGCAATAGTTTCGATCCGTCCACTCATGAATTCAGGTCCTGCAACCCTCCATTTCAGGTCCTTATAGGGCGAGTTGGTTTTAAGTTTCACATGCTGATCCCATGAATTCATCCTTGCTTCATGACCCCATTACAGGCTCTCTGTTCTGAGAATGCAATGACAATGCTGAGCCCATTATCAGAAGTGACAGGCTGATAATAAAAGAATTAAATATGCTTTTTTTCATGTCTAAAATATTGTTTCTTCGATTGAAGTTTTGTTTCCTTTTAGTGTTCGTACTTCAAATTCACCATAGACGGCTAAATGGTCGAATCTTCGAAGCCGCCAGGAACCAAAAACGCCATTGGACAGTACTTTCGCACTCGTCATCGTGTTCTATTCAGGACAAATCGTTATACGGCGGCCTCATTTCCCTGTCAAACAGCTTCATAGCATCTGGATGGTTCGTGATTGTTCCCTTTGTTGGATCCCAGTGAACTTCTTTACCTGTTCTGATAGCTATATCTCCCATATGACTTATAGTATCAGATATAATTGCTTCATCGAGCGGATCAAATTCTGAGATTTCTCCTTTTATTACCCTGGCAAAATTGGCACCATGCATGTGGTTCTCACTTTTTATTCGCCCCCTTTCATCTTTTGGAAAACTGTTTAATTCCGTATTTAATACAGGGTCGCTTGCTCTTGCTGTCCATCTGCTCAAACTAATCCATCCCTTCTCTCCAAAAAAGGTTGTTCCATCTGTTGCATCGTATTCCCTGTGTTTCTCCACTATCACCCTAGCACGGTCCGAACTCAGGAAAGTGCATCTTCGTACCATTGTTATATTCCAGATGGGTATCCCAGGAATTTACTGTATCATAAAGCCCTTCCTGAGGCCAGAATTTTCCCTCCCCTTTCAAGGTATAGGCACCTTCCAATACATCCTTTGCTCCCATTACTGCAATATCCAGGGGATGAGCTCCCCAACCGGCAAGCCATCCAATAGAGTAATCATTTATAAACCAAGTACCTGCAGTGCTGCATCTTTCCTGCGAGTATACTTTCGCTGGAGCAGGCCCCAGCCATTTGTCGTAATTGAATCCGTCGGGAATTATTTCGCCTTTCTTAGCTGTCACCTGTTCGCCTGATTTATCAGGTGACCAGACTTCAATGTGCTCAATATTCCCAATTTTACCATTCTTGATCATATCAATACCACGCTGAATATGATCAAAAGACCTCTGCTGGGTGCCATAATGAAATAGCAGCCCCGTTTCTTTCTGTACTTCTTTTAGCACTTGCATTAAATTGAAGCTCAGGCCCAGTGGTTTAGCCAGATATACGTGTTTACCTGCCTTCATCGCTTTTATAGCCAGTTGAAGGTGCCAGTGGTCACCAGTCACAATGTGGACTGCATCAATATCATTCCTTTCCAGTAATTCTTCAAAATTCTCATAGGCTCCACATTTGTAACCTGACGCTCCCTTTTCATGTCTGTAATAATTATTAATATACTCAGAAGCCTGATCAATCCTTTTCTTTCTTACGTCACACACAGCAACAGACCTCGTGATATCCTGAGGTAAAAAATAGTTCTTTATCTCCATCCATCCCCTTGAGCCTACCCCTATATGTCCAATATTAATCCTGTCGTTTGCTCCTTTCCAGTTTGAGCATGAGGGAAGGATCATGGGTGAAAATATTGCACCAGCAGTAGCAGCTGCACTTGCCAGAATAAATTTTCTTCTGTTCAGTTCCATTTTAGTTAAGTCAATTATTTACATGATTCTCTGTCTTTTGATTTTCATATTCCATGGACTAATTCCAATATTTCTCAACCAGGTACCTGGTGTCTTTTCCATGATCTAACCAATCCTGGTATTCATCCCTGGATTTAAACGGAGGATAATGATGTGGCGCAAGTTTTAAGGAAGTGACTTCCAGCGGGGCAGGATTGGAGGGAATGTGTTTGACCAGTTCTTCCTTAACGTGAGTATAATCCGGATCATTTGCCAGATTAAACCATTCTTCCTCATCTTCGGTCAGGTCATACAATTCCTCGCTGCCGTCAATATACTGGATATACCTCCACCTGTCGGTACTCACAGCAAATTCACTGAAATCATAGGATGTAATTGCAGGATATGCCCATTCAGCCTCCGGGTTTCTTAACAAAGGGATCAGGGTGTGTCCGTCCAGATCCTCTCGCTCAGGCAATCCACACAGGGTGCCAAGGGTTGGATAGATATCCAGCAAAGAAACCGCGCGAAGACAGGGCGCTCCGTTTTTCGAACCTTCCGGTAAACCGGGAGCTCCTTCCGGTGATCTGATCATCAGAACCGAGCGCGTGGTATTTTTCCACAGGGCAAACTTGCGCCAATGTTCTTTTTCTCCGAGCTGCCAGCCGTGATCCGACCATAATACAATGATGGTGTTCTCAGCATACCTGCTGTTTTCGAGCTCATCCAGAAGCCGTCCCAGCATGGCGTCACAAAAGGTGATGGAAGCCAGGTAGCCCTGAACAGCCTGTTTCCACTGATCTGCTTCCAGCACATGTTTATGGTAATTTCCTCCCCTGTGGGCGATGTCCCTTGCCCTGTCGCTCAAATCGTCCAGGTCATTTTCAAGAATCTCCGGCAATTGTATTGAATCCAGGGGAAACATATCGAAGTATTTTTTGGGAACATACCACGGTACATGGGGACGATAGATGCCACAGGCAAGGAAAAAGGGTTTTTCGTGCTCTTTTTGTAATTGTTTTGAGACCCAGGAAACACTTTTGTAATCTCCCATCAATGAGTCCTCGATATCAAGTGCTGCCCAGTCAAACATCGTAGACATGTTCTCAAATGCAGGCATATTGATCGTTCCTGATGAAGTTTCGGGTTTATTGGGTAAATATTCATCCGGCATATTTTTCGTTTGTGATGGCCAGTATTCATCCCAGCAGGTGGTATCCACCATATGATAATGGTAAATTTTTCCGGCTCCGGCAGAGTAATACCCATGATCCCGAAAATACTTACCCATGGAGGTATAGTCGGTTATTACCTCCCTCCAATCCTGGTAATTTGAATAAACCCCTGAGCTATGTGGAGCCAGTCCGGACATGACAGCCGTTCGGGAGGGATTGCATGCGGGACTTGCACAGTAGGCATTGGTAAATACAACTGATTGATCAGGCTAACCTTTGCAGATTTGGGGTGATTGGCCTGCGGGTGACCACCCAGGGGCTCAATCCAGTCGTTCAGGTCGTCCAGGGAAATAAAAAGGATATTTGGCCGCTGGGGTGATTGCTGATCGCACCCTGTCACAATAAGCAGGGAAAGTAAGATGATGCCTGAAAATAATCCGCCTTTTTTTTCATCCATGAAAATTATTTATGAGTTATTTGTTTTAGCGGGGACCAGGGGGCAGGTGATTAAGCAGATAACGTGCCATGTGAATTCTGAGATGCAGCGATGTACCCTCTCCCTTACGAATTCCATGATCGCGGTTGGGATAGCACATGTAATCAAACTGCTTGCCCAGCTCGATGAGCCGATCCACCAGTCCCTCGGTGATCTGGACATGGGTATTGGTCTCCCCGCTCCCATGAACGATCAGCAGGTCACCCTGCAGACCTTCGGCAAAGTTAATCGGGGCAGACTCACGGTAGCCTTCCGGATTCAACTCTTGGGTTTTCATGTAGATCTCCTGGAACCATGCGTTGTAGAGATGTGGCTGCGGCTTGGGTGCAACAGCGATACCAACATGATAGACATCCGGTTTGCGGAACATTGCATTCAGGGTGTTTGATCCACCACCACTCCAGCCCCATATGCCAACCCTGCTGAGATCAACGTAAGACCGGGTCCGTGCAAGCTCCTTCAGTCCAGCCGCCTGCTCCTCTGTGGAGAGGGGGCCCAGCTGGCCGGAAATAACCCGTCTCCATGCAGCACCTTTCGGGCAGGGTGTTCCCCGGTTGTCGATGGATACCACCAGGTAACCCAGGTCAGCGATCACACGATGGTAGTCGTTCATGGCATTTCCCCAAACATCATTTACGGTCTGCCCGTGGGGCTCTCCATATACATAGACAAATACCGGGTATTTGCGGGTAGGGTCAAAATCATTAGGTTTGATCATCCATGCATCCATAACAACACCTTCACCGATATCAAGCTTAAGGAACTCGGTCGGGCTTGAAAATCCAGTGAGGCCACTTTATCTCTCAGCTCTTTGTTATCTTCGAGAACGCGTACAAGCTTATGTTCCGGAAGTTGCACAAGTTCGGTCACCGGGGGAGTATTAATGGTTGAATAAGTATGGATGGCCCATTTTGAGTCCGGAGAGATGTTGTAACTATGAGTACCAGGCTGGTCTGCC
The DNA here is from genome assembly GCA_963716765.1 of uncultured Bacteroidota bacterium. Classification (GTDB taxonomy): domain Bacteria; phylum Bacteroidota; class Bacteroidia; order Bacteroidales. The sequence continues at coordinate 63,550 of CAVQUO010000003.1, forward strand.
GGGGTAATCCGCCTGGCTTTCCCGGTTCCGTCAATCGCTACCTGGTAAAGGTACTTCTGGGTCCCGTTTTCCGGAGATGCGATATAGTAAAACCATCCCTTCTCATGATCCACCTTAAGGCGTTCAATAATTTCACTCTCTCCCGGAGTCAGAAGATCCTGCTCCTCACCATCACGGGAGTAGACATAAGCGTGCCGCCATCCGTCCTTTTCACTCAGCACAACAAAGGCACTGTGATCTTGAATCCACTCCAGTCCGCCATTCTTGTTATAGCTGGCAACGACCCATGCGGGGTCTGATTCCTCAAAAATCGTTGTGATCTTCCCGTTGTTTACATCAGCAAGGAGAAACTCCCGCTTATCCCGGCCCCGGCTCAGTTTCTCCACCAAAACCTGATGTGAGTTCCCGGCCCAGCTTACCTCTCCCAGGTAGTAACCCTCTGACGGCACGGGAACAGAAAGCCACCTGGTTTCTTCTCCTGATGCGTCCACGACTCCCACACGCAAGGAAGTGATCGTTCCCCCTACCCTGGCAAACCTTTTTTCCTCTACTTCCGGATAGCTCGGATCACCGGGAACAAGAGATGACCTCAGCCTGACTGATGAGGCGTCTGACCGCACAAAGAGCGATCCGGCTTCCATCCGGACTCCAGGAGGCACGACCGTTGTATATTGATCCCTCCACTGCATCATTTGTCAGAGGAATTGTCTGTTTATCAGGCAGGCTGTAAACATACAGGTTGCCCTTATCGGAGAAGAGGATGTTTTGCTTGTCGGGTGAGATCCGGCTATCCCTGCCGGCCACCACTTGTTGAAGCGTTCCTGATTTCCACTCCAGCATCCAGTGGACCGGATCCTTGTCTCCCTCGTCCAGACGGTCAGCCTCAATAAGTATATGGTTGCCATCAGGTGAAAACTCGTAATCTCTAATAACAAACTGCCCGCTTTCGCCTGTAGAAGTCAGCTGCACAGCGGAAATCACCTCTGTGGATTTGCCACTTTTGGCATCATAACTCACCAGAACCTGACTGTCCTTTCCTGTTTCAGTTTCAAGAACCATATAGGCTGAACCATCCGGAATCCATTTTGCATGGACCGACCTGGCACTGAAGGCTCTATCCTCATAGATCTCCCGAAGTCTCTCCCGGGTCTCTGAGGGCACAACAACTGAGCCATTGGACGGCCCTCTGTTTCCTTCCTGAGCGTTAACTAAACAGGAAAACATGATCGTCTGAATCAGGAAAATTGTTCTTTTCATATCTTTTGCATATTAAATTTTGGCATGAAATTTATTTATAAATTTAGCAAATGATACTGAGAGTTCCATCTCACCCGCTTACACGGGTTAATTATATTGACAATTATATACTTAGAAAACCTCTTATGAATACAATAATGAAAATTCTTCTTTTTAATGTGCTAATCACATTTTCGTGCTTGATTGAAGCTCCTGCCCAGGGAAGCCAGATGAGCGAACCGACCAACAATATATTTAAACCCATTATTGTCGATGGTCAAACGCAGATTGTCCCCAAATTTAAGGATCCTGATCTGTGGATCCGTCATGATCTGTGGGTGGAAACGGAATTTGATTCCGATGGAGACGGCAAACCGGATCGCATGCATGTGGCCGTTACAAGACCCCGTCAAACAGATACTGAAGGCCTCAGGCTTCCGGTCATTTACGGGACCAGTCCTTATAACGCCGGAACAGGTCCAGTAGACAAAGAATACTTCTGGGATGTAAGACATGAATTGCAAACTACTTCCTCCCCCACGTAAGCATTTCCCGGCCCTCACTCCACGTGGCGAGCGGCCCATCATCTCCAAAAGAGAGATCAGTGACTGGGTTCCCCGCGGTTTTGTCGTTGTACATTCCTCTTCCCCCGGAACAGGTCTTTCGCAGGGATGCCCGACCATTGGCGGAGATAATGAATCCCTGGCTCCCAAAGCTGTCATTGACTGGCTCAATGGACGTGCCACAGGATACACCACTCCGGATGGATCTGAGACGGTAACAGCATACTGGTCAACCGGGAAGGTGGGAATGACGGGTACTTCATTTGATGGAACCCTGCCCCTGGCTGCTGCAACCACCGGTGTCGACGGACTCGAAGCCATCATTCCCATCGCTCCAAATACCTCCTATTACCACTACTATCGTAGCAACGGCTTAATCCGGGCCCCTGGCGGCTGGTTAGGTGAGGATATTGACTTTTTGTATGACTGGGTCCATACCGCCACCAGTGATCCGGAAAGAGCTGAATGGTGCAATTGTAATGTAAGAGATGAAGTCTTACTCAAAGAATTCGACCGGGTCACAGGCGACTACAATGATTTCTGGGCCGGCCGGGATTATCTTAACGATTTAGAACCATTGAAGGCCGCGGTTCTGATGGCCCACGGATTTAATGACTGGAATGTGGTTCCGGAACACAGCAATCGTATATCCCAGGCTCTGAAAGCCAAAGGTGTACCCGTTCAGATATACTACCACCAGGGTGGTCATGGCGGACAGCCTCCGTTCGAGATGATGAACAGGTGGTTCACACGCTACGTGTACGGGATTGAAAATGGTGTTGAGAATGACCCCAGGGCCTGGATCGTCCGCGAAAACGATGAAAGGACCAATCCTACTCCATATGAGGATTATCCCAATCCGGCTGCATCAGATGTCTCTCTCTATCTGAGCGCAGGGGCACCTGAAGCAGGAACGCTGAGCACTAATCCAGCTTCCGGACAGGGAACAGAGACCCTGGTGGATAACTTCTCTTTCAGTGGTTCTTCTCTTGCACAGGCCGAATGGACCGAGCACAGGCTGTTGTACCTTACGCCCATTCTGTCGGACTCTGTCCATATATCAGGTACTGCCAGCATCACCATTAAGCTGGCCAGTAGTAAGCCGGCAGCAAACCTGTCGGTATGGCTGGTATCTCTGCCCTGGAACAGCAAAAAAGATGCAAAAATAACAGATAATATTATCACCCGTGGCTGGGCAGATCCCCAGAACAGTCGCTCTCTCACCAGGAGCAAACCATTGGTACCCGGTAAATTTATCGAAATGACCTTCGATCTTCAACCTGATGACCAGATCATTCCTGCCGGACAGCAGATTGGCCTGATGATCTTTTCAAGCGATCGTGACTTCACCCTCCGGCCGGATCCGGGCACCGAATTGACCATCGATCTGGATGCAACATCAATCACCCTGCCGGTGGTGGGAGGAGATGCTGCTTACCAGAAAGCCATGGCTGACTAGGCACCAGATCAAATACTGAGCTCAGTATTCAATCATACCCGATGGACATAAAAACAAAAGTCCTGATATTCATTTTCCTGATGAGCGGGGTTTTTCCCTGCAACACCAGGGGCGCATATAAAGCAGGGCCTTCAGAAAGCCCTAATATTATAGTGATTCTTGCCGACGACCTTGGATGGGGCGATCTGGGATGTTATGGCAATCCCATTATAAAAACGCCAAACCTCGACCGTCTTGCAAATTCAGGGATCAGGTTTACCCACTTTCACTCCGCCGGAGCCATTTGTTCCCCGTCACGGGCAGCCCTGCTTGCAGGGAAATCGCCCTATAGGCTGGGTTTCTTTGATCTGGAAAATGAGTTTATTCACCTGAGGAAGGAAGAAATAACGATCCCGGAGCTGCTGAAGCAGAAACAATATGAAACCTTCTTTGGCGGAAAGTGGCACATTTCTTCATTTGAACAGGGATTGACCCCCGATTTCCAGGGCTTTGATTACTATTTCGCCTCAGAGTTCAATTCAACATCAGCCGAGAATTCCACCAAAAACCCAAGCAACCTGATCAGGAACGGTGAGCATGTTGAGAATACCGAAGGCTACTACTGTGATCTGGTGATTGATGAAGCGGTGAACTGGATGAATGGCATCAGAGATGATACCCATCCCTTCTTCATGGAAATTTGTTTCAGTGAGCCACATTGCCCGGTAACACCACCTGAAGAATATGCAGAACGATATGAGGGCAGCGAAATTGACAGCCTGGCGAAAACCTTAGGATATGGTGGCTTATTGAGATGGAATGGAAAATATAGTGGATATGTGAGTGAGTCAAACTTCGGGCAGAAGAAGTATTATTATGGCATGGTGGAACAAATGGATGCTGCTGTTGGCACATTGATGGAACATCTTGAAAATTCAGGTGTATTAGATAATACATTGATCATATTCACCAGTGATAATGGCCCGGAGTATCCGGGAATGGGATATGGCCTGGATCCTGGACGAAACCGCTGCTGGGGAACACCGGGCCCCTACCGTGGCGTAAAACGGAGAATTTACGAGGGAGGGGTCACCGTTCCGGGAATCGTGAGCTGGCTTGATAAAATAGATCCCGGACAGATTTGTGAAATCCCGGTAAGCAGTGTGGATCTTCTAAGCACGATCTGCAAAAGTGCAGGCGTGGATGTTCCCCACCAGGCAGAACTGGATGGAGTGGATATATCCTTATTATTTGAGAATCCTGGGGCGATCATTCACCGTGATATTCCACTGTATTGGAATACCTCCTACTGGGGCATACCCAATATGAGTATGAAATATGACAACTATACAGTTGTTGCAAGCTTTACCCTGCCCTCCAATCCGGGAGCGGGACCTGTGGAATGGGCAAAAGAAGCAAGACTTCATCATTTCGAGGTATACGATCTTCAATCTGATATTAAACAACAACACGACCTGTATCCGGGCAATGAGGAACAGTATCATTACCTCACTGAAAGGATGATTTTACTGTGGGACAAGGTTCAGACAGAGAGCCCTGACTGGCCGGGTCTTAAATATAGCCGGGGACCAAAAACCCTGAGAAAGACAGCTTATGATGTGCCCAATTTTTAAAATTCTGATGAATATGAAAATTGCATGTGTGACCTACTTGCTTTTGGTCTCTTTTTCACTTCAGGCCAAAGAGAAAAGAAACATTCACTACATTACAAATCAAGCTCCCCTGTTGGCCCAGCCTTACACTGCACTTCCGCTCGGGGCCATTCAGGCAGATGGTTTTTTACTTGAAATGCTGAATACTCAGAGGGATGGCCTGACCGGACATCTCGACAGCATATACAGCCTGGTTTGCGGTCCCGATAATGGGTGGTTGGGGGGAAGTGGTGATGGATGGGAACGGGGACCTTACTGGCTGGATGGCCTGGTTCCCCTGGCCTACCTATTGGATGATGCCGAACTGAAAGAAAAGGCCCAGCTTTGGATTGAGTGGAGCATTCAAAATCAGGGTGAAGATGGATATTTCGGCCCAAAGCCATTACCAGAGGGGTACAGCAAGATTCCGGGAACACAGCAGGACATGCGGAACGACTGGTGGCCCAAGATGGTCATGCTAAAAGTACTTCAACAATATTATATGGCCACACAGGACCCCAGGATCATCGAGTTGATGACCCGGTATTTCCGTTACCAACTAAGAATGCTTCCTGATAATGAGTTGGGATTTGTAACTTATTGGGGCAATCGCCGTGGTGGCGACAACCTTGCCATCGTCTACTGGCTCTACAATGTCACCGGAGATAAATTTTTGCTCGATCTGGCAGAGATCATTCATTCGCAAACCTTTGACTGGACCACGGTTTATTCGGGAAACATGATCCGCCGATTAAATCCCTTACCCGGTTTACATTGTGTAAATGTCGCACAGGGGCTGAAAGAACCACTTGTATATTACCAGCAACACCCGGAAGACAAATACCTGGAGGCGGTAAAAAAAGGACTGTCAGCCCTCAGGGATTGTCACGGTTTTGTAAACGGTATGTATGGTGCTGATGAATTCCTGCACGGGAATAATCCAACTCAGGGTTCCGAACTATGTTCTGCAGTAGAGATGATGTATAGTTTTGAAACAGCTGTGCCAATTACCGGTGATGTATATTACGCGGACTACCTGGAGAAGATTGCCTACAATGTTCTTCCTACCCAGAGTACGGATGATTACACTCGTAAACAATATTTCCAGCAAGCCAACCAGGTAAAGATTAGCGACGAAACCCGCAATTTTTTCCACGACGATCATGGAAGACTGGTCTATGGAACCACAACAGGTTATCCGTGCTGCCTATCCAACATGCACCAGGGCTGGCCTAAATTCATTCAAAATACCTGGTATGCAACTGCTGATAACGGAATTGCAGCCCTTGTTTACGGTCCGACGAAAGTCACAGCCAAGGTAGCAGGAGGTGAAGAGATTTCCATAACTGAAACTACGGATTACCCCTTCCGAGAGAATATTAAATTTACCATTCAAAGTGAAAAGGACCTTGAATTTCCCTTTCACCTTAGGATTCCCGGATGGTGCAAGTCCCATCAAATCATAATCAACGGGGAAATTCAAATAAGTGATACCGCCAGCCATATGGCGGTACTGAACCGTAGGTGGAAATCCGGCGATGTCATTGAATTATATTTAGCCATGGATTTCAGGTTTAGTAAGTGGCATGAAAATTCCCTGGGAATTGAAAGAGGTCCCCTGGTTTACGCCCTGAGGATCAGCGAAGAGTGGAGTGAAATCTCGAAAGAGGGCTATGACGACACCTTCTGGGAGGTAAAACCAAAATCTCCATGGAATTATGCCATTTTGAACCAATCGATTCTGGAGGGTAATTTTAAACTAGATCTTCACGAATCGCTTGCATCCAATCCCTGGAACCTGGAAAACGCGCCGGTCAGGGTAATCACAAAAGGCATCCGTCTGCCGGAGTGGAGAGAAGAAAAGGGTTCGGCGGGAGCTATCCCCGTTCGAACACGCCCGACAGGTAATCGCCAGGAAGAAGAAATCGTGCTGATCCCCTATGGATGCACCACGCTTCGAATATCACAATTTCCGGTAATTTATTAACGAATAAGGCATATCAGTTAATCAGCACCTAAATGACAAAGAAAACACTTCTGCTATTTATTTTCGCCTTAATCCTCAATCTTGCCTTGGCTCAGAATGACTGGGAAAACGAAGAGCTTACAAGTATTAACAAAGCGCTTCCTCATTCTTCTTTTTTCTATGATGCTGATAAGGAGGGTGTGGAGTTGCTTAATGGTACATGGGATTTTGCCTGGTTTGAAAATCCGGATCAGGTAGTTCCCGATTTCGGGACGATTAAATGGGACAAAATACAGGTTCCGGGTTCCTGGCAAATGCAGGGGTACGGAAAGCCTATCTATACGAACATAGAGTACCCCTTTGATGTAAATCCTCCATTTATAAGTGGTGAGAATGGCAACCCGGTGGGGCTGTACCAGAGAGAATTTAACATCCCGGACGATTGGATGAATAAACAAATATCCATTCATTTTGGCAGTGTCTCCTCTGCATTCTACCTGTGGATAAACGGTCAGAAGGTCGGGTACAGCGAAGATAGCTGGTCGCCTGCTGAATTTAACATCACCAGGTACATTGAAAAAGGCAGCAATACGCTTACACTCCAGGTTTTCAGGTGGAGCGATGGCAGCTACCTTGAAGATATGGACGACTGGAGAATGAGTGGTATCTTCCGCGATGTATTCCTTCTTGCAAAACCGGATGTTAATATCCGTGATTATTTTGTTACAAGCACCTTCCTTGACAAAAACAATGCCCTTTTTAGCCTGGAACTTGAGATTGAAAATAAAACCGAAGCAAGGATGCAGGGTTTCAGCCTCAGTTTTAAACTCCTGGATAGTAAAGGGAAAACGGTAAGCGAACAGGAGAGGCAAATCCCCGAACAGGCTGACAAGGAAAATGTAAATTTATCATTTAGTGAAGAGGTGAAATCGCCCTATAAATGGTCTCATGAAAACCCTTACCTCTATGACTTGATCATTAGCCTTAAGAACGAGAAAAAGGAAGAAACAGAGACCATCTCTTCGAAAGTGGGATTCAGAGAAATTACAGTTCAGGGAAATCTCATCTTACTAAACGGATCTGCCTTACTGATAAAAGGCGTAAACTGGGTGGAACACGATCCCGTCCATGGGAAATATGTTCCGAAAGCACGTCTGGAGAAAGAACTTAAACTCATAAAGCAGAATAATATCAACTGTGTACGTCCCGCCGTACGTCCCGCTGATCCATATTTCTACAGCTTATGCGATCAATATGGATTACTGGTCATTGACGAGGCAAATGTCGAATCACATGGCATGTGGTATGACGAAGAATCCTTGGCTAAAAATGAGACATGGCAAAAAGCTCACGTGGAGAGAATCGAGGCATGTATGCAACGAGACAAAAACCATCCTTCCGTGATCATGTGGTCCCTGGGAAATGAAGCAGGTAACGGGATAAACATGCTTGCCATGTCTCAAAAGGCTAAAGAAATAGATACAAGTCGTCCGATAACCTACCATTTTTCAGATATACCAGAGGCCATCGATGTTTATAGCGGCGGGCTGATAAAAAAAGGTGTAAGTCATACCCATGCACGGTATCAACTTCTGGAGGATCTTGTGATGATAGGAGAGTCCGGGATTGATAAACCATTCTTGCTGAATGAATACGCACATGCAATGGGCAATGGGATGGGTAACCTGAAGGAATATGTGGATCTTTTTGAAAAATACCCTTCCATTGCCGGAGGATGTATCTGGGTTTGGGCCGATCAGAGCTTAACAAAAAGTGTTTCCGGGAATATTTATGGATCACAGATAGAGGACGTGGAATATTCAAATCTGGAGTGTCATAAACCCGGCGGCAAATACTTCTGGGCCTACGGTGGTGATTTTAATGACACACCTAATTCCGGCAATTTTTGCGTGAATGGTATTGTATTTCCTGACCTATCATCCACTCCTAAACTCGATGAAGTTAAAAAGGTCTATCAGTATATTGAAATAAGCCCTCTCGATTTAAGTAAAGGTGAATTTCGCATTTCCAATAAATATTTGTTTACAAATCTTTCTGAATACTCCATTCAATGGGTACTTCTCGAAAATGGTAATGAGTTGTTTAGAAGCGAATTTTTATCAATGGATGTTAAACCCGGTGCTGCAGAAAAACTTTATTTACCGGAAATTAACAGGTATATCAGCGACGGTAAAGAGTATATTATTGAATTTTCCGTAAAGACCAAAAAACCTTCCCCCTGGGCAGAAGCCAATTTTGAAGTTGCCTGGGAACAAATTTTCTTAACACCCTACGCCTATCTCTCAATAAATGATTCAAAATCGGATCTCGAACTGACAGAAAAAGACGTGCTGCTTGTTATCCAGACTGCTATATAACACGATTATTTTCGACCAGGAAAACGGGGTTCTTGAATCTGTATCAAAAAATGATGGTACGATCTTATTTGAAGATTTAAGCAATGCTTTCTGGAGAGCACCAATAGATAATGATATAAGCATTGCACAAAAATGGAGACTAGCCGGTTTGGATAGTATTCGCTCAAGTGTTGAGAAAGTCGATATCAAAAAGAAAAAAAAATATGTGGATATTCTTGTGGAAAAAGACCACAGGGCGCCTGGCAAAGACTGTGGCTTTTACAGCAAAGAAATTTTTAGAATATATGGAGATGGGATCATCAGGCTGGAAACAGAGATCAGTCCTTTTGGAGCTTTACCTCAAAGCCTGCCCCGTGTAGGATATGAGCTAAAGGTGCCTGAGGAATATTCAAGGGTCACCTGGTATGGAAAAGGATTCGGGGATTCATATCCCGACAGAAGTGAGGGTATGAAGACCGGTATTTTTTCCGGTGAGGTGGATGCTCTGTTTATCAATTATCCCATGCCTCAGGAAAATGGCAACAGATCAAATACTCGATGGATGAAAATCGACAATACAAAAGAGGAGGGATTAAAAGTTCATGGTGAGGGGCCCTTGAATTTTTCTGTCAGGAAATTCACCACATCAAACCTGACAGAAGCCAAACACCCCTACGACCTTGTAAAGCAAGCTTATTCCATACTAAACATCGATGCGGAGCAGGGTCCTATCGGAAATAAAAGCTGTGGGCCGGAAGCCCTGGAAAAATACTGGTTAAAACCTGACAAAAAGAATTTTACCTTGTATCTTAATTGTCAATATTGAACCATTGATAATATATGGCTATTTTTTAATTCCCTGTATTACGGAAAGGCAAAGGCACATTAAAAATGAAGCCCTGGTCAGAGAACTTCATCAACAGTTACAGGCTGGCTGGAGCGCAGCACTGCCTTAATGATATTCCATATCAATTGAAATAGTTGAATAAATAAAATTTAGCGTCATGTATTTAAAATCATTTTGTTTCCTAATCCTGTTTCTTGCTTTTAAGTGGAATTCAAGGACTGGCCCAGCAAAAAGCCCCGTTAACAGATGGCGAAGTCAGACTTGAACTCCATCAAAAGCATCAGGAATTATTCAAATCTTCTTCACTAAAAGATGCGCACTGGCAGCATCTCGGCCCGACAAATATCAGTGGAAGAGCAACTGATGTGGAGGCTGTCAGACCACGAGGTGAGAGCTACACAATATACATGGGTATTTGCTCCGGGGGTGTATGGAAAACGGTGAATGAGGGACTTACCTGGGAACCCATTTTTGAAGATGAAGCCACCTCCAGCATAGGGGATATCGCAGTGGATCCGGGGAATCCTGATAAGTTATGGGTGGGAACCGGGGAAGCCAATATTTTACGGAGCTCATATGCCGGTTCCGGAATATACCTCACCCGCGATGGTGGAGAAAGTTGGGAGAATATGGGACTTGCCGGTACAAATACCATTGCCAGGATTGTAATTGACCCGACCAATACAGATGTGGTTTATGTGGCTGCAACCGGTAATGAATGGACCGCCAATAAGGAACGTGGAGTTTACAAGACCATTAACGGTGGAAAAACCTGGGAACAAGTGCTCTATATAAATGAGAGTACCGGAGCCAATGACATTGTGATGGATCCGACTGATCCAAATATACTTTACGCTTCCTCCTGGCAGCGGGTCAGACCGAAGTGGAGCGATCCCAGGGCTGAAAAAGAATATACAGGCTGCGGCATATGGAAGACAGTGGACGGTGGTAAAAAATGGAAAAAAATCAACAATGGATTGCCGGAAGCAAAATACCGGGGCCGCATAGGTATTGACCTGTGTGCAGCCAAACCCGAGCTTGTATATGCCCTGGTGGATAATTATGAGATTGGTGAGAAAGCAAAACCTGGTGAGACGGATTCATATGGAAGGGCCAAAAAAGATATCATCAAAGGGGCGACCGTATTCCGGTCCGATGATGGAGGTGAAAACTGGACCCAGGTAAGCGGACTCACAGAGGAGATGAAAACCTATATGCAGCGGCACTCAGCAACTTACGGATGGGTATTTGCACAGATCAGGGTAGATCCGCTTGACGAGAATACGATTTATACCATGGGACTTGGTCTGAATGTATCCCGCGACGGGGGAAAAACTTTTGAGAAGCTGCAGGGAATGCATGGAGACCATCATGGATTATGGATCGACCCGGATAATACAGACTATCTCCTGAATGCAAATGACGGGGGTGTATGTGTCTCCTATGACGGGGGAGCAAATTGGAATTGCTGGCTGGATAACCTGCCTGCAGTTACATTCTTCAATGTAAATTATGATATGAGGGATCCTTTCCGTGTATACGGATCCATCCAGGACCATGGCAGTATGTATGGCGTGGTTGACCTGAGTGATGGTCGTGATAAAATTTCACCAATGCAGTTCGAGTGGGCTCCCGGTGGCGAAGGTTGCAGCCATTATATCAATCCTGAAGATCCGGATGAAGTCTATTCGGCAGGATTTTACGGAAGGATTCAGCGAACCGACATGGGCGATGAAAGTAACTGGCGTAACACAACAAAGAGACTTCTACCTAACAGGTATCCGGATGAACCGGAATTAAGGGGCCAATGGGTCGCTCCCTTCATCCTTTCACCACACAATCCGGATATAGTGTATCATGGTATGCAATACCTGATGATGTCGCGGGACAAGGGTGAAACATGGGAATATATTAGTCCTGACCTGACATATAATGATGAGAATAAGATGGGAGACATCTCCTACCAGACCCTGTCCACCATTTCCGAATCGCCATTTATATTCGGTTTGATCTATGCAGGAACAGATGATGGCAGGTTGCACGTGACAAAAGACGGGGGCAAAACCTGGAACGAAATATTGAAGGGTGTTCCACAAAACAAATGGATATCAAGGGTTGAGGCTTCCATGTATGACATGGGAACCGTATATATGACACAGAACGGAAAAAGGGATGATGACTTCCAGGTATATGTTTGGAAATCAACTGATTTTGGGGCTAGCTGGAAAGATATTTCAGGCAATATCCCCAGTGGACCTGTAAATGTGATCCGGGAGGATCCTCTCCAAAAGGATATCCTATATGTGGCTACAGATATTGCAGTTTATGTAAGCAAAAACGGAGGAGACAGCTGGGAAGTCCTTGGAGACCTCCCCTCCGCCCCTGTACTGGACCTGGTAATCCATCCAAGGGACAATATCATAGTGGCTGCAACACATGGTCGTGGAATCTGGGTATTGGATGGAGATGTCGTAAATGGAGGCAAAGATGAATTATAAAAAAATCTTCCGCCTGCTTGCAGGATTCGTCTTTTCCCTGTCGGGAAGCATCAGCGCTCAAAGCTCCGTCGATGATGCACTTAATTCAATCACCAGGGCTGAATTAAAAGACCACATCTACTTTCTGGCTTCGGATTTTATGGCCGGTCGAACAGCGCCTTCAGCTCAATATGAAATCGCAGCACAGTATGTAGCCTCACAGTTTGCTTCTGCAGGAGTTCAGCCCTTTTTAAAAGAAGAAAGCGGGGAATTATCCTATTTCCAGGAGGTACCCTTCATTAAAACGACCTACGGAGCGGACATTAAATGGATCATAAAGAATGACGTCTGAAACCAGGGAGTTTCAGCACCATGAAGGATTTTAAAATTTTATTCTCCCGTTCATCTGAAAATGAGAAACTGGATCTTGTATTTGTGGGTTATGGCATCGAAGAACCCGACTATGGCTGGAACGATTTTGAGGGACTTGAGGTGGCCGGTAAAATGGTGATTGTCCTCAATGGAGCTCCCATGAAGAAAGGCAAGCCCGTTCTACCCGGGGAGATCCATGCAAAATATGCAGAAACATCTAATTGGAATAAATTATGGAGACTGAGCAGGAAGGGTGCAAAGGGCGTCATTATGGTGGATGAAAGCACGATCCGGGCAAATGTCCTGGGATGGTCTGGAAAGCAAGTCCCCTGTCTGAAATATATGCTTACCAGGGACCCGGAAGTGAACAGAATTCCCGATCGAGACCTACCATGTATATTGTTAAACCTGCGGTGGTGGATGTCCTGTTTAAAGGGCAGCCATTCAGCCCGGCAACGATAGCGGAAAAGGGACTCAAAAACTATTCCTGCTTCCAGCTTGAAGGTATTTCTATTGAGACCTTCTTTGAGGTAATCGAGGAGAAAGCTATTAGCACAAAAAATATTAGTTGGTTTCGTACCGGGAACAGATCCTGATCTGAGTCAATGAATATATTACTGTGGGGGCTCATCTCGATCATGTTGCCCCTGTCGACGGGCAGGTCCGCAATGGTGCTGATGACAATGCCAGTGGAAGCTCCGGGCTGATTGAGGTCGCTGAAGCCATGGCCATGAATCCCGGCCGTCGTCCGGTTGTATTTATCGCATTCACAGCAGAAGAGATGGGACTTCTGGGATCCAATTATTTCCTGAATACCGGGACAATTGAAAAAGAGATGATCAAGTTCAATTTAAATCTTGATATGATTGGCCGAAGCTCAGAAGAAAATGCGGAAACGAGGGCGCATTACCTGGTCACACACAAGAAATACCTGAACCAGCTGAGCTCCTTTGTGGGGGAAATAAACAGCAATACCATCAACTATCCCCTGCTGTATAATAATGACGAAGACTCACCGGGAGCCAGTGACCATGAAACATTCATCGATGCCGGCATCCCTGCTTTCTTCTTCTTCTCGGGTGTTCATGAGGATCTTCATAAACCGGGAGATGATCCGGATAAGATAGATTATTCGAAGGTTGAAAGTCTCTCAAGACTTGCATACCTGATTACCGAAACACTGGCCAATATGAATGAAGTTCCTACTTTCCTGGAGGAGTGATGTCCTGGAAATGTTGCGATGAACGAATGCAAAACCAAGCTTGATTGAGTTTTGCTGAGAGAAGATGCAACATCAACTTGTTGAAATCAGCGACTTAACTACTTTAGATTGGTTCTTAAACTTCTTCTTCGTATTTTTTATTTAGAAGGCGATTTTTCTTGTTTGTATTTCTTTTTGACTTAACTATTTGAATATAAGGTAAATACATCACTTTTCCTGTTAATTTTCGATATTGAAATAACAAATAATTATGAAAAGGCTTAATTTTATCTCGGTACTTTTAGTTTTTATCGCCTTCAATATCAAAGGGCAAGATCAAAAGCCATTTGAACAAGGTTATCTTTTTTTTGGTGGATCGCTTAGTGGTTTTGCGGTGAAGGCTGAATTAACTACTAGTATTCCTAATAGCAGTAGTTTCTATTCTAACGATTTATTTCTCAATAGTAATCTACATCTAGGATTCTTCCCAACCAACTATTTCGCTGCGGGAATGAAAGCTGAAATCAGCTTGGATAGATCAAAAGACAGATCGGGATCAATTTCCTATGTTAATAACCTTTTAATAACACCTTTCATCCGCCTATATACACCAATTGGATTATTTGCAGAGGGATCATTTGGGTTTGGTTCTTTTAAACTTGGGGTGTCACATGCGAATCAAGATGCGATTCGGGATATAAAAAAATTGAATCTGGGAGTTGGTTATAGTATTCTTATTGCAGAATTTGTTTCGATTGAGCCTGTAATTTCATATGAGTTAAGAAAAGAGTTTAGAGTCGAAGAACCTATAATCAGAAAATACTCAGGATTAAACGCACATATTGGAATATCAATATACTTAGACGTAATCAATAGAGTACCCTAAAATCAATTATTATGAAAACAAAATATGCAATTAGCCTTTTTCTACTGTCTTGCACATTTCAATTGTTCAGCCAGCTGGCAACTCTAACAACAAGCTCTGAAATCAGCCTGGGAGTGTACTTGGTAGGACGGATACAAACATACCATCAGTAGTTTCCGACTTTAACTATTCCGATTATAGATTTTAGTCGGATAACAGTGATTAAATTCATAATATTGAATGAAGTTTGGAAATGTTATAAAGGATAGAGACATGAGAAAGAAATTGATCAAGGCTGTGTTTGCTGGTTTAATTGTTTTATCGGTGTCTGGCTGCGCAATTGTTTCAGATGATCCACCAACACCGGTCGAGCCAGTGGTAAAAGACAATCTGCAGTTGCTGCCCTACGGTTCAATTAAACTTAGCGGTTTTGTCCAGGAACGTTTGCAGCAGCAGTCTGAATACCTGTTCGATGAGCAGTTTCTTGCAGAGATGGTGGATGCGATCAGGATGCAGCCACACCGCTTAATCAACGGTAAGCCGACGGGATTGGCTGAGGGTGAGTTCTGGGGTAAGGCGGTGCGTGCTCTGTGCCGATATTATCAGTATAGCGGCAATCCGCGTTTGCGGGAACTTCTTGAGACGACGGTGGCTGACCTGATGAGTCTGCAAACCCCGGACGGTTGTATCAGCGATACCCATCCTGCGCTTCAACCTTATCATTCGGACATCTGGGACCGCAAGTATACCCTGCTTGGCCTGATCAATACCTACGAGTCGACCGGCGACGACAAGGTGCTCAATAGCGCGATCGGCCTGGCAGACCACACGCTTTCTGAAGTGGGTCCACCTCCGAAAATCCGGATTGTTCATACCAGCTTCAACTCCAGCCCGACCAATCCGGATGGATGGTTTTACGGAATAGAATCCAGTTCGATCCTGGAACCGATAATGCGCCTTTACCGCTTGACGGGTAAAGAAGAGTACCTCGAGTTCGCCAGGTATATCGTCGAAGACGAAGGATGTACCTCGACGGGCAACATCTTTGAGGAGATGCTGGCAGGGAAGGATGCCAAGGATCTTGTCCTAGGGAAAGGCCTGCCATGCTTATTCGATTACTTCCTGCTTTGAAGGATTGATGGAATACTACCGCGTTACCGGCAATGAAAAATGGAAAAAGGCGGCGATGAAGCTTTACGAAAATATTCTGGCCAAGGAACTTGCCGTCATTGGAACTTATTGCGGTTTGGGACCCGGCGGAAATGAAAATTTTTGCCATACCGGGCTCTACCAGACAAATTCGAAGAGGCAAGGGCTTGAAGCCTGTTCTGCACCGCGGTGGATGGCACTTTGCCAGCACTTGCTGCTCGTCACGGGTGACTCCAAATACATGGACGAGTATGAGCGAAGCTTTTACAACGCTATCCTGGGCAGTATCCGTCAGGATGGCAGGGCGGTGGATTATTTTACCCGCCTAAGCGGCACGAGGCCTGACATGAGGAGAAACTTCCGGAGGGAGTTCGCCCACGAGAGCTTTACCTGTTGCAGCTACAATGTCGGAGAGACCATGGCTTGTGTTCCATTTAGCACCATAATGAAAGCCGAGGGCGGGCCGGTTGTCAACCTGTTCATCCCGTTTGAAGCTAAACTGGAGCTGGCCGATGACAACGAAGTGACGATTACACAGAAGACAGATTATCCGAAGACTGGTGAAGTAACGATTAATGTCGATCCACTCAAACCGGCACGTTTTCCCCTCCGCTTGAGGATTCCCCAATGGAGCAGGCAAACAAGTGTAAAGGTAAACGGAACTGAGCAAGAACTTAAACCGGGCACTTACCTGCTTGTCGATCGCGAATGGAAAGCTGGTGACAGCATTAAGCTATCGCTGGACATGCGTTGCCGGCTTGTTCGATCACCCGAAGGAAGCCCTGAGGAAGCCGATCGCTTCAGGGTACTGGTGCGAGGACCAATTGTACTGGCCCGTGATAAGCGGCTTGGAGGGAATATTCACGAGGAGGTGAATATTCAGGCTGATGGAGAGGGTTATGTGGCAGTTAGGCCCCTGGATCCGACGGTCCAGGCTCTGGTGCAATTCGCCGTTCCTTCAGCCGACGGTGGCAGTTTCCCGGTAATCGACTTTGCCACCTCGGGTAATACCTGGGACGAACAATCTGAAAGGGTGACGTGGATTCCACAGATTAGTCCTTAGTTGTAAATATAAGCTCAATATCATTTACAAGGAAAGAACATATTCTACCAGCTGATCAAGCTCCTTACCTGATAAAGCGCTGGTAAGCCCATGTTTATCTTCCGGGTTAAACTCTGAAAATACCTCTTTCATTGTTTTTGCCCTGCCATCGTAAAGGTAGGGTGCAGTCCTCCATACTTCTGATAAAGTCGGGG
Organism: uncultured Bacteroidota bacterium; assembly: GCA_963716765.1. GTDB lineage: Bacteria > Bacteroidota > Bacteroidia > Bacteroidales. The sequence goes on from CAVQUO010000003.1 coordinate 80,930, forward strand.
TATCGAAGCTGTCATTTTTATGCATTTCAATCCCGGTGCCAACATCGTATTTTTTGCCATCAGTATGATATAAGCCGGAGTGGCAGCTGATGCAGCCGGCCTTAACAAATATCTCTTTACCCTTTTGGGCATTTTTTGTCAGCCGCCCCTTTACCAGGTAAGGGCTGGGTACCGGCTCCAGGGATTTCAGGTAGGTATCAATATCCAGGGCATCCGCTTCGGTCCACTCAGTAAATTGAATGTACTTTATTCCAGCACGAACCGCTATGGAAGCACTGTCCCGGATACCTGTTATCATCACAGGTGGGGTGTAATGTGCATAGAGCATACTTTTGCCGTTTTTAGGATTACCTGTTCCATCGTTTAATAAATCCCAGTTAAGACCATCAGCCCGGGAACCTGGATGACAACTGGTGCAGCTTTGCCAATATTGAAAACACAGGCTGGCATCGCAAAAGAACAATTCTCCTTTTCGCCTGCTGCTCATCTCCGGTTCATCTCCCAGGGATATTTGCAGGGATTTTTCCATGGGTCTTTCCATGCTGCCACTGGCATTGTGCCTGGGCGAAAAAACTTCTACCCCGGAAGAGAAATAGGAACTGACAAACACGTTCTTCTTATAAACAGCAACATGACGTGGAGATTTCCCCTTTGTGGGAACTCTTTCTTTCATCCCATTTAGAAATCTTAAATCATAGCTGACATCTTTGAGACCGCTGGCAGCATCCATCTTATGATGCATCTTAAGCAGATCAATCATACATAGTTCGTGCACCCCGGAAAGTGTGATGTACAATTGTTTCCCATCTTCTGACAGAACCATTCCTGATGGATTGGCAGCTCCAAGATCAAAATTGTCAAGCAAAACTGTAGTATGGTATTCTTTTGCCCCCACATCTATTATTGATAAGGCATTGGCGTTCATCCAACCCTGATCTAATTGAGTGGTGGGCAATTGGTAGGAGGATAGGATATGCGATGCATAGAGATACTTGCCATCTTTTGAGAAAGCAAGGTCTTCAATTGATTGGCTCCCATTCGCGAGCGCAAGATGTTTGATAACCTTCAAAGACTGCCGGTCAATCAGGGTGATTTTTGCTGAAATGAATGGGTCGGTAGCTGCTGCATGGGGCAGGTAATTTGCCACTGCAATATATTTTCCATCCGCTGAGATGGCAATTGCTTTTGGCTCGCGCTCAACAGTAATATTCTTAAGCACTTTCTTTTTGGCAACATCTATAACCGACACCGTATTTGAAAAACGGTTTGCCACAAAAACCTGACTGCCGTCAGGACTTATTTCCAGGGCATCGGGAGAGTGGCCAACTTTGATGCTTTTTAAAAGCGCTCCTTCTGGCATAGAAAAAAAATGCACCCTGCCATCGGGCTTATTATCGGCAACAATCAAGGTTTTTGAATCGCAGGCAAGAGCAATCCCTCCCGGATTGAAGGGCAATGCAATATAGCCCTCAAGAAGATTATTTGCAGTGTTGACAACCGCTATTTTTGAAGATGTGGAGAGCGAGATATATACACGGCCCGACTGCTTGTCACAGTAAATATGAGTAGGTGAAAGATAAGATCCATCTCCAATTTGCCTACCCGCGGGCATAAAAGGACCAAGTCCTGCAAGCACAATCAGGATTTGAAGAAGCAGTCTCATCTGTATGCACCGGATGGAAGTACCTGAATTCGGCTTATGCCCTTATAAGACTTATTTGTGAGCTGCCAGACGATTTTCTTATCCGGTGTAACTTCCAATGCTTTCACTTCTGACTGTCCTTCCCCCCAGTTACTGATAATTGTATTTTGATTGGGAAGCCTCTGGATGCCTGCAATCCATTCCAATCTTATTCCCGGCAATTCATCTTGCCCTATCTCCCAGATAATTTCTCCCTGGGGATTCAGTTCCATAACTCTGCCTGTCCCGGCACCGCTCACAAGGATGTTCCCATTGGGCAGGGGTAGCGCTTCATAGACCAGATGAGGACTTGTTTCTCCCTTCTTCAGGTCAATTTTCGAAATTACCTCCCCCCGGGTATTCACCCTGTAGAGTATACCATCACCCAGGTAAGAGACCCAGTAGTTGCCATCGCTATCGCTTCTTACCATGCGAATTTGTTCATGCACCCCCTGATCTGTAGTGGTAAAGGAATCGTATTCACAACCTGCCCGTTTGGATCAATTTCAACCAGCCGGGGAAGGCCTGCTTCAGCGATCAGTACATTCCCATCAGGCAGGATCTGGCAGGAATGAACTTCACTTTTGCCCTTATAATCACTCCCGGCACTGCCTTGCTCATAGGACCAAAGCAACTTACCACCATGACCCAGAGAGATGTCTGGATCTATCTCAACAACCTTATGATAACCCGCCGCTATCACATTTCCATTGGGCCTCATCCAGCAATCATAAACACCTGGCATGGGATAGCTCCATACATTTCCAAAAACGTCTGAATAAATGGAAATCTTTCCGTTCGTGTAATCACCTATCAGGTAGCTTCTGTTGGCTGGAATCTGACAGGCCAGCGCTGCGTCGCCCGAAAACATATCCAGGCGTGGTCTAAACTCCAGGTCACTCGCCAGTAGATCAAAAGTATGCAGCAGCTTCATGTAATCAAGGTCCTCAGCACTCTTAAAGACGATCTCTTAGCATCTTCCCGAACCACCGGCCAGTGGGTCCAGCGGAGCCATTAGAATTGGATTGAGCTCCGGATGGTCAATTCTCAGTGCAAACTGATTGGGATAAGAAAATACCGATTGATGATCCTCCTGTGTATGACAGGCAGCACACCTTCGTGCTGATATGTCCTCAAAAGCTTCTGAAAAACCAGGAGGAATCTGCTGTCTGCATCCCCTGTTTGCCTGGTAATTCGAGTTACTTCCTCCGTAGTAAGGGACATTAAGATCCATCCACATGTACAGGTTTAACTTCTCTATCTCCGAAAGATTTACCCTTGGCTTCCCATTTTCATCCTTATGACCGCTCTCAATAACAGTTGCCAGAAGAGATGCCCTGGCACCCCACGCTCCCGGTTCTATTTGCAAAATATTTTCTTCCTGTCCGTTATAAGTAGGAATCCAGCTTGTATACTTACTGTTAAACGAATTTTTTGTCCCTCCCATTATGAAATCTTCAGCCGGTGTGCCTTTGCGTACCAGGTTCTCATATGAGATATTAAAAAAATCTGTCTTATCCCCGGTGAGTTCAAGACCGGCGGCCGGATCATTTCTGCCATGACAGCTTATGCAGTTTTTGTCCAATACGGGCTGCACCTGTCGGGTATAGCTAAAACCGCCGACACCCCATTCGGGCTCCTCCAGTTGCTCCGCCTCCCGGGCCATAGCCATGGGACTAATACTGTTGACCTTCACAACATAGTTGCGGTCTGCATGGCATCCAATGCATCCCTGGGTCTCTCCCGGCATTAAATGGGTAAATGTCCGCATCCGTTGTACAGCCATCCCTTTCTCATCAAGAGGTAAAAAATAGATGGGCTGACGGGCAGGAACTTTAAAGCGGGCAGAGCCATCTTCTTCCACCCTGGCAAAACCCCATACTTTTTTTGGGGCATAGGTAGCTCCCGCACTAACCACAGGGAATTGAAAACCAAAAGCTCTTAATTCCGGACTTATTCCAAGGGGTTTTTCCATCTCCTGAATAATGGCCAGTTTTTTTATGGATCCCCTTTCTATTGATTCGGGCAGGCCATTATATACATCCATCATCTGGATCTCGGCCCACTCTCCTTCCTGCTCAAGGCTATTGTCCTGGCCGGGTGGGAGTGCTGAACTCATTATGCGCTCCTTCTTCCGTTTCCGAACAGGCTGGGGAGAATAAAATCCCAGGCTATCAATCCCCAGGCCGGTTAAAATCTCCGTATTTATTGTATTGTCATAACTGCGTAACTCAATCGTCCCGTCACGGGAGACTAAATATGAAGTATTATCCAGAGGGTATGGATTAACATAGGGCCCTCTTATTCTATTTCCATCCCCTTTATCTACTAAACCAATATTTATCTCCGGTGTTATATTATTAATCGCCGCCTGTGAATTACCCTCCTATCCTGGGATTGATGATGCCGATGGCTCCATGACAATGCCCGTTGTGTGCGGTAAGCACACATAATATTTCACCATCCGAATCGGGTATGGATCGGGCATCCATAAAGGTTGCTGGTGAAAGCGCCCTGTTGCCGAATACCCCTGCCAGCTTTGTGCCATCAGGATTGATGGCCCATAAACTTTGAATGGGAATAGCCGGTCGGTCTACATATTCCCAGCGACTGTAAAGGATACGCCCGTCTTCCATAACCGAAGGCGTGAAGTCATTCAGGTAATTGGCACTTAGCCTGGTCTGCTTGCTCCCATCAGCATTGCACTTAAAAAGAATAGGTGTTGTGGTACGCCAGCAATATGCAAATGCAGGTTTCCTGTCCGACAGGAAGGCTATCTCATCATTGGGAAGCCAACACGCGTTAAAATTGTTCGAAGGGTGGTTTGTAAGCTGCTTCAGATTCGTGCCATCCAGGTCAATGGTATAAAGCTGAAAAAAGTCGGACATCTCCTTTTTCCAGCTGAATAAAATGGTTCGGCCGTCATAATGCAGATTGGCATCTAGGATCAGTCCATTCTCACTTTCCAATATTTTCTCCAGGGATTCAGATTCAATATCAAAAATGTATAAGCCACCTCCTGCCTTATTATCCTCTTCATGGTATGTGTATACATGTGTTGATTTGATAGCGTGACGTTGAACAAGCGAGGATTTTCGAAAAATTAAATTTGTCGGATTCTTCGGCAATTGATTTTCCAGCTGAATTTTTGAATGAGAAAAGTCCCATCGCCATTAGCAGGAAAAATAGCAGTACTGATTTCCTGATTGGATTCATTGAAAGTAGTTTGGGAATTTCCATAAAGTTATTTTAATCATCTCCCTTTGTGAACTTTTGATTAAAAAAGTTCATGTTCGTTTCATATAAAATACCAACTGCTGATTTCCGTCGACCACAATGGAATCCTAAGAAAAAGCCATTGCTTTATATTTTTCAGATTGAATGCCTATGATTAATTTCATGTGTAAAATAATTACTAATTTAGTCTTTTCAAAGTCCTAAAAACCTCTTTTCTATGAAATCAATAACACTCATTACCCTTCTCTTGCTTTCAAATCTGTTGATCGCACAGGAAAAGTCCAACTCTGCCCGACCCGCTATCAGGAGCGTTTGATCCCTCGGCTCTCATCTGGTTTGATGAGCCGGCTGAAAAGTGGGAAGAAGCCCTTCCCGTGGGTAATGGACGCCTGGGTGCCATGATTTTTGGAGGGATTGAAGAAGAGAAGATCCAATTAAACGAGGAGACCTATTGGAGCGGAGGACCCTATTCAACCACAAAAAAAGGAGGGGCTGAAGTATTGCCGGAAATCCAGAAGCATATCTTCGCCGGAGAGCGGGCTGAAGCACATCTCCTTTTCAGCGAATACCTCCTGGGATACCCTGTTGAACAGCAAAAATATCAATCCCTTGGCAGCATCCATCTTTTTGACAAGAATGAGGGCGAGGCTGAGAACTACGCCAGGTGGCTGGATCTTAAAACCGGATTGGCAGTCACGGAATATACCCAAAATGGAGTATCCTTTAAACGGGAAGTTTTCGCCTCTCCGGTCGACCAGCTTATTATGATCCGGATCTCAGCTGATCAGCCCGGAAGCATCAACCTGAGAGCAGGTTTAAGGGGGATTCGCAATGGGGCACATTCAAATTATGCAACCGACAACTATACCCTGAAAATATGATGGTGAAGATGAAATCTTCATTGCCGGCAAATCAGCCGACTACATGGGAATAGAGGGCAAATTACGCTATGAAGGAAGGTTGAAAATCATGCCCCGGGGAGGGTCCATGAAGAATCATCTGAACGAAATGCACATTGAAAAGGCAGATGAAGTGATCCTTTGTTTTGCAGCTGCTACGAACTTTGTAAGCTATAAGGATGTAAGTGCCAATCCCCATGAAAGGGTTCAAAAATTACTTAAGTGGAATTGAAGGAAAAGATTTTCAAAAGATGCTTGATGCATCTGTAAAGGAACACCAGATCCTTTATAACAGGGTAAGCCTTGATCTGGGAACATCGGACATCTCCTATCTTCCCACAGACACACGGATGGAAGAGATTCAGCAAAAGGCTGACCCCGCCCTGGCCGCACTCTGCTATCACTTTTCAAGATATCTCCTGATCTGTTCTTCCAGGCCGGGAACAGAGGCTGCAAATCTTCAGGGAATATGGAATGGTGAGATGAATCCCAGCTGGGACTCAAAATATACCACCAACATCAATCTTCAGATGAACTACTGGCCCGCTGAAAGCGGAAACCTGACCGAGTGCGCCGAACCGCTTTTTGACCTGATCAGGGAACTCACAGACCAGGGAAAAGATGTGGCCCGGGAACACTACGGCGCCGGTGGCTGGGTATTTCATCAAAACACGGATTTATGGAGGGTTGCCGCACCCATGGATGGGACAAGCTGGGGGACTTTTACAAGCGGTGGAGCATGGCTATGCACTCATTTATGGGAACATTATCTCTATACCATGGACAAGGACTTCCTGGAAGATATCTATCCGGTATATCAAGGGATCCGTGGAGTTTTTTATGGACTTCCTGGTCGAGCATCCCAATGGAAAATGGCTGATCACAAATCCTTCCACCTCTCCTGAGAACTCCCCGAATGATGTACAAAGCAGAGGTCTTTTTCGATCCGGTCACCGGATATTACACTCCGGCACCACCATATGTGCGGGAGCCAGCATGGATATGCAGATCATCAACGATCTTTTTACTTATTATCTGGAAGCTTCCCGGATCCTGGAAATGGAAAATGACTTCTCAGATAATGTGGAAGCAGCACGTGAAAGACTGGTTCCGCCTCAGATCGGAAAAATGGGAAATTTGCAGGAGTGGGCCGATGACTGGCCCCCAAAAGAGACCCCGCACCGCCATTTTTCCCATATGTATGGCCTCTATCCCGGAAATGTACTGTCAGCCAAACGAACGCCTGAGTTCATCGATCCCTGCAAATCCGTTCTGGAACAGCGCGGAGACGGAGGTACAGGATTCTCCCGGGCATGGAAGATGGCCCTGTGGGCACGTTTGTATGATGGTGAGCGCGGACTTAAAATATTCAAGGGCTACCTGAAGGAGCAGGCCTGCCCGCAATTGTTTGCAAAATGTTTCAGCACACCCCAGGTGGATGGAAGCTTCGGTGTGGGAGCAGGTATCACCGAAATGATCATGCAGTCGCATGAAGGTGTAATCGATCTTTTGCCTGCTTTGCCCGCTGAATGGAACAATGGCAGCTTTAAAGGGGTTTGCGCCAGGGGCGGTTTTGAACTGGACCTTCAGTGGGAAAATGGAGAGATTACTGAAACCCGGATTCTGTCACGCTCTGGTGAAAAATGCCGCATTGATCCGGGAATAAAAGCATCACTCAGCCATGAAGGAAAAAAGGTAGAATATACAACCCTTGAGGACGGAAGCATTGAATTCGATACAAAAGAGGGTGAAACTTACCTGATTTCGTCAAGAAAATAAGCACCAGGCATGAGTAAACCAGCCTGCATACATCCTAATGTCAGCCATTGTCTCTTGCCCTTGGCTGCAGTTCTGTATCACTTAAAGATGAAGACGGAGTCTATATCAGAAAGGGGGCCAAACAGGTAAAAAGAGATTTCAGGGAACCTCCCTTGCAAATGAAATCACGACCTCTGTGGTTCTGGAATGATACTTTGAGCCGGGAACAGACTTTAAAGGTGATGTGCGCCTCCAGGGAGAGCGGTTACGCCGGACTGGGGATTCTGCCATCACACGGGATGACACCGGCATACATGAGCCCGGAGTTCCTTGCTCAATACAAATATGCCCTCGAAATTGCGGATAGTCTTCAAATGAAGATGTGCCTTTATGATGAATTTTACTTCCCCAGCGGGATGGCAGGGGGGCAACTGGCTGATCTTTATCCGGAGGCCATCAGCAAACGACTTGACATGGAGGAATTTACCCTAAAGGGGCCCGGCACATTCAGCCATCCTTTGCCTTCTGGTAAATTTATGGGAGCCGTAGCCATGGAGGAGAATCGTTACGAGCGTATCGATCTCTCAGGGAATATCACCGGGGAAGCATTTATCCGGTCATCTACCCCAGGGAGAATGGAAGGTCATGATCTACACCCTGAATCCGGATCCTTCTTCCGGAAGAAAGCATGTGGATTACCTGAGTCCTTCAAGTGTGAGCAAATTTATAGAACTCACCTATGAGAAATTTTACCACGCTTTCCCTGAATATTTCGGAACATGCATCGATTTTGCATTTTATGATGAGCCTACACTAAGGTGGGTTGAAGGTGGACGTGCATGGACCGGTTCATTTAACGACGAATTTGAGAAAGCATACGGATTCAGCCCGGTCATCTTATACCCGGCTCTATGGTATGATATCGGACCTGAAACCAATGCAGCCCGCAACATGTTATTTGGATTCAGGGCCGAAATCTATGCCTCAGGATTTCCGAAAGTGATTAACGACTGGTGCCGGGAACATGATATTCAGCTCACCGGACATGTGGACCAGGAAGAGATCCTTAATCCTGTCAGTATTTGCGGCGACCTCATAAAGTCCTTTAAATACCAGGATATCCCCTGTGTCGATCAGATTGCTCACTACGGCAGAGGCTCTGCGATCTACAAAGTAATCTCATCGGCTGCCCTCAATTATAATCGGCCCCTTGTTGCAACTGAGTGCTATGGAGCAATTCGTAATATGCCTGTTGAGAATCTCTACAAAGAAGCAATGGACCAGTTTGCCAAGGGCATCAACCTGATGGAACCACATGCAGTCTGGTACGGTGACCGGATCGATATCCAACCCAATCTTTCTCCTTCCGACACCCTTTACGGACCCCATCTAAATAGACTACAACGATTACATTGGCCGACTTCAGATCATGCTCCAGGGAGGTCAGCACAGATCGGATATTGCGATTCTTTATCCCATTGCCTCCCTGCAGTCGAGCTATTATTTCGGATCCGGCGACCCGGGACTGGGAGGGATTATCCCCTCAGAAGCTGATTATCTCGATATCGGCGAAATGCTTTCGCTGGACATAAGAAGTGATTTTGCATTTATCCATCCCGAAACTCTGGACGAACAATGCAGTGTTGAGCATGGAGGGATAAACCTGGATTACAATACAAGTAGCATCCCCCTATAACACCCTGATTTTGCCTGGTTGTAAGACCATAAAATGGAGCAACCTACAAAAGATCAAAAACTTTTACGACCAGGGTGGCGTTGTAATCGCCAGCTCTGTATTACCCGAATTTGCGACTGAAACCGGGATGGACAAGCGAAGTTCGGCTTACCATAAAGGAGATGTTTGGTGATTCCGCTATTGCTGCACCCGGAATGGCTCGCATCACTGCTTCCAGTATTTGGAACAACGGCGGCTTTTTGGCTTCCTATGCCATCGACGGACAGATGGAAACATCCTGGAGACCTTCAAGTGGAAATCCCGCAGGAGAATGGCTGGAAATTGATTTCGGGAGAGAGATCTTACCAGCCCGGTTGGAAGTAAAGGGAGAAGAAAGTCGTGAGCATTCCTTCCTGAAGGGATGGGCAGTGGTTGATAAGGACCAGTCCTTTTCTTTCCGCGTAGAGCTTCACAATGGCCGGGAGTGGGTAGAAGCAGGAACATGGGATAAAAGCGGACAGAGATAAATCGATTGATTTTGAAGCACTACCAACTTCTAAAATGAGGATAAGTATTATAAGTGGTGAGAATAATGGTCTTTCCATACCAGAAATCCTGATTATTCGATGAGAATCACAAACGCATTCCCGTTTCCAAAAAATCTTTCACCCTTAACAGCAATGCAAAGGGAGGGAAAGCTTACTTTATCCCGGTACCGCAGGTGGAGACCCTGAGAACAATTTTGAATGAGGCCCGACCCGTATGGGATATTCGCATCACCCCTCTAAGGGCTTTGCCAAATGGCAATCTCTCCTGCCTGCACAAGACACAGGATGGAAAGGAGATCTACTTTTTCGCGAATTCGTCCGACACAAGGATCACTACCTCTGTGCTGATCAGGGGTGATTTGAAATCTTGAAACCTGGGATCCGCATACGGGTGAAATCAGCTAAATGTAAGACCACCAGCGAGACAGAAAGCGGATTACCACTTACCCGCGTTCTCTTAAGTTTAGATCCGGTAAAGTCAATCTTCTTTGTATCAGACAAGTTAGCCAATTAAGAGAGATAATAAATGAAGACAAATCTTCCTGTTCATCGGACTCTGCACCCTTTCAACAGGCCCTGTTTTCACACAGAATCAGCCGGAAAAACCATATAAAGTATTCCTTTTGGCCGGTCAGTCCAATATGGATGGGTGTGGCAGAAGTGAGGAACTGCCCAAAGCCTACAGGATACACCCGGGAAATGTTGTTACGTGGGACAATAAAACCGAAGATTGGGTTCCGCTGGGAGATGATACCTTTGCTGCAGCCCGGGAGCAACAGTTTGGTCCCGAAATCGCCTTTTCACATAAAATGTCAGCAGCATATCCTGACTTTACCATCGCGCATTATCAAAACCTCTGCCGGTGGAACCAAACTATATAATCACTGGCTTCCCGGCCTGAAGATGTATGAGCGTTTCACTCAAAATATCGATCATGCCACATTGCCAGTTGAAAAATTCAAACAGGACATTCGAAATATGCGGCATGCTCTGGATGCAGGGTGAATCTGATTCTGAAACCATTGAGATGGCCGAAGCTTACGAAAATAACCTGAACCGTCTCATTCAGGCCATCAGGACAAAAACAGGAAAAGAGGATCTTCCTTTTGTGATGGGACGCATCTCATCCTCTTTGCTGAAAGATACGCCCTGGAACTTTGACCAGGCCCGCATAGTACAGAATGCGCAGGAGAGGGTGGCTGCCGGTGATGAGAATGTGTCATATCATCAACACAGATAAACTTTCAACCCTGGAGGATAATACTCATTTTGATACAAAAGCCCAGATAAAACTTGGTAAAGAGATGGCCCGAATCATGATTAAAGAACTAGGGAAACATGAGAAAAAAATTAGGGCCTAGCTGAAAATCAGCATAATAATCCTGACTGCATTCATTATGATCGCATGTACAGGGCCTGATCCGGTAAAAATCTATATCATGGCCGGCCAGTCCAACATGGAAGGACCGGGTAGAAACAGATTATTTAAAGGAAAACAAGCTGACCAGGCTGCTGGAAAAGAGGGATGATGTCTGGTGCGTATATGCAGGCAGGGTAACAGGTCCCCTACTGCCCGAATTCGGGTTCCGCAGAAACAATTTCGGACCCGAACTTCTCTTTGGTCATGAAATGGGCGATACACTTAAAAACGACATTATTCTTTTCAAATCAGCACTGGGGGGAACCACCCTGCATGTAGGACTGGCGCCCGCCAGGTGCAGTAAAACGAGCAGGCGGTGAAGTAGGACCCCTTGTACAATCAAATGATCAGTAGATTTCATACCCTTCTTAGAAACCTGGATTAGGTTTACCCTGGATACAGTAAAAAACAGGGATATGAAATAGCCGGCTTTATCTGGTTGCAGGGTGAGAGTGATTGTTGTGCAAAGACAGAAGAAGGCATCGGTTTTCACAACTTTTACAAAGAAAACCTGGATGATTTTATTAAAGATGTGAGGAAGGATATCGGACTTCCGGAACTTCCTGTTATTATTGTTCAGATTAACGATGGTGTTTGGGATGGTAAAAGCTGTGGAGGCGGACCGATGGTCAGGGAGATCGAGCGAAAGAAAGCCGAAAGTGATCCGAATATTTCACTGGTTGTCACCATGGATCTGAATGATGGTTACCATTATGACACCCCATCTCACATCATTATCGGAGAGAGAATAGCAAAAGCGGCGCTTCCTTTTTCCGGGAAAGCGGTTCATACAAATACCCGGTCCATTGAAAAAGCAGGAGAGGCTTTTTTTGAAAGAATGAAAAACACTGCAACCCTGCCCTACCCCGACCATTTGAAAAAGGATCTGATCGGATACTGGAAATTCGATGAGGGCTCCGGCCAGGTGATTTCCGATGTTTCTTCGCAGGAGAACGAGGGCCAGATACCAGGTCTGGCTGAATGGGTGCCGGGCAGGTTTGGACATGCCGTAAGGCTCAGGGGAGACAGTTTCATCGGAATTCCCGGCTTTCAAGAGCCTCTTGGCACTCAGGGGACCATTGAAAATCTTTCCGTATCGTTCTGGATTCAAACACCTGGTAAAGCAGGCCATAACAGGATTGGCAAGGGAAGCTGGCCATAAACTGAATCACCAGGACGATACAGACTGGTTCCTCTCCGAGCAGGCCAATGACACCGGCTGGGATGTCGGAAATTTCGATTATGACGGTTTCCCTCATTTTACAGCATCCGTCGACAGCATGGGTGCGCAATCGGCTTTCATCAGCTGGGGGGAGCCTCCCCTGGATGGCGATGGATTCGAATGGCATCATGTGGCAGCTGTATTCAGCAGTGCACAGCGGAACCATGCAAATCTATTGTGATGGTCACCTGGCATCCAGGCAATGTGAAATCCCTGGCAACAAGGGCATCATCCCTTCCGGCGAGGCTCTGAAAATTGGAGGGGGTCTCCTCCAGGAAAACAATTTCCAATCATTTGACGAAATTGCAATCTGGTCGAGGGCACTCGGCGAGTGCGGAAATAGAGGCTTTATATAATGATGGTTCAGGATTAGAGATACAGCTAATAAAATAAGATACATCATTAACACTTTAACAGCATGAAAACAACACGACGAGAATTTCGTAAAAACAACTTCCATTGGCACCCTCGCAACCCTGGGCCTGGGCCTGGCAGCATGTGCAACAGGAAGTAAGGATGAAAAACAATCAGATGAAAAACAGACCTGGCCTTCCGACCGGATAAACCTTGCCTTCGTGGGAGCTGCAGGAAGGGGAGGTAACAATCTGAGAGGATTGTCCAAACTGGATGTCAATGTGGTAGCCCTTTGTGACGTGGACTGGGGTGAGGATGTTACAGAGTCATTTAATGAATTCCCCAGGGCCAGGCGATACAAAGATTTCAGGGTCATGCTGGAAAAGCAGAAAGATATTGATGGAGTTGTCATTTCCACTCCCGATCACACCCATGGAGTCATTGCCATGATGGCCATCGCCGCCGGCAAACATGTATATTGCGAGAAACCCCTGGCTCATTCACTGCAAGAGGTAAGGGCAATCACCGAAGCGGCAAAAAAACAGGGGGTTCAGACCCAGATGGGCAACCAGGGTCACTCTTTTGACTACGATCAGGGATATGGTGTGAGATTGTTCATGCCGGGATTATCGGCAATGTCACTGAGGTAGCTGCCTGGTGCGACCGGCCAATTGGGGGTGGGACGGTAGCATTTCCACATGGTATGGAGCGACCAACTGGTGATTTCAAGATCTCCGAAAACACTGGATTGGGACCTGTGGCTGGGACCGGCAATGGAGAGGCCCTATCATCCCATTTATGCCCCGAGAAGGTGGAGAGGATTCAAGGATTTTGGTTGTGGCGCCCTGGGTGACTTCGGTTGCCACACCCTCGACCCCAGCTTCTGGGCCCTCGACCTTGGGAGTCCTGAAAGCATCATTGCCAGCACCTCCAACCTGCTGGAAGGTGTAATTTATGACACTTTCCCGACCGCTTCCATCATTGAATACAAATTCCCGGAACGGGGCGACTTACCACCTGTAAAACTTACCTGGTATGATGGCGGAATGCTGCCTGTGCAGGATGAAAGATTTGCCAACATTAATTTTGGCACCAATGGAGCACTGCTGGTCGGGGATAAGGGAATCATCCAACATGGATCCCACGGGGCCGATCCTTTCAGCGTAACTCTTTTTAACGGAGATACGGAATTCGATATACCTCCCCAGAGCATCGAACGCGTGGAAGGACACCATGCCGATTGGATCTCTGCCATTAAAACCGGCAAAGCAGCCAGCTCCAACTTCTCTTACGGGGGCCCTCTCACTGAAACTGTTTTACTGGGTGTAGTGGCCAGTAACTTCAGAAATCAGCGGATTGAATGGGATGCCGCTGGCATGAGGGTTTCAAATCTTGAAGAAGCAAATGCCCTGATTTATCCCGAGTTCAGGGAAGGATGGAAGATTTAATCTGCTTATTCAAAAGACTTTAAATAATGGGAAAACAAGAGTCAGTTTCAGTCTCCTTATCCGCTATGCGATTTGCACCCTTATCATATTTTCGGGTGCAATGACAACGGAACCCTGCAGGAGGACTATCCCATTACACCGGTTCCATTTACAAGTGTCTCCATTACTGATGATTTTTGGGGTCCACGGATCAAAAGGAACCATGAGGTAACCATCCCCATTGCTTTTCACCAATCTGAAATTACCGGAAGAATTAAAAATTTCGAGGTTGCGGGCGGTTTAAGTGAGGGGACCTTCAGTTCACTGTATGCCTTTGACGATTCGGATGTTTATAAGATCATTGAGGGGGCCAGTTATTCTTTGCAGACCATCCCGGATCCCGCTCTTGGAGGCCTATCTTGATACCCTGATCTATAAGATCGGGATGGCACAGGAGGAGGATGGCTACCTCTATACCAACAGGACCATCCTGGGAGACAGTGCTTCCAGAATGGCCGGACCTGAACGATGGATCAATGTGGAGAAATCGAGTCATGAGCTTTACAATGTGGGGCATATGTACGAGGCAGCTGTTGCCTTTTATGAAGCAAGCGGAAAATCAAGTCTACTGGATATTGCCAGTAAAAAATGCAGACCTGATTCACCAGACCTTTGGCTGGAACAAATTGGAGCGCACCCCGGGGCACCAGGAGATTGAACTGGGTCTGATCAAACTCTACCGCGCCACCGGGAACCAGGATTACCTGGACCTGGCAAGGTTCTTCCTGGATGCCCGCGGTCCGGGCGGACATAAGCAATTACAAATGCACCTGAAGGTATACGAACAGAAAGAGGCGGTGGGACATGCAGTGAGGGCATGCTATATGTACTCTGCCATGGCCGACCTGGCTGCCATCCAAAATGACACCGGGTATATCAGGGCCATTGATGACTTATGGGAGGATATTGTGTATCGCAAAACCTATGTAACCGGAGGCATTGGGACCGAGGCTGGAAACGAGGGATTTGACGATCCCTATGTCCTTCCGAACCGGGAAGCCTATTGTGAGACCTGTGCTTCGGTGGGAAATGTTTTCGTGAACCACCGGCTCTTCCTGCTGCACGGTGAATCAAAATACTATGATGTACTTGAAAGAACCCTGTATAACAGCTTGTTATCAGGCGTTTCGCTTAGCGGCGATCACTTTTTCTATCCCAATCCCCTGGAATCTGCAGGAGAACACGAAAGAAGCGAGTGGTTTGGATGCGCCTGTTGCCCCTCCAATATTTCCAGGTTTATCCCTGCCTTCCCCGGGTATATTTATGCCACTAAAGCAGATGAACTGTTTATCAATTTATTCGTGGAAAACAATGCCGAATTTCAGTTCAGGGGTTCATCCATCCGGGTAGAACAGAATACAAACTATCCCTGGGAAGGAAAGGTTGAGATCAGCCTCTTTCCTTCCGGAACTGAAAAATTCAAAGTCAAACTCCGCAGTCCGGGTTGGGCAAATGGCGAGGCCATTCCAGGAGACCTTTACCGCTTCATGGAGAAACGATCCCCAGAACAGCAGGGTAAGCGATCAATGGTAAAAGCGCATGATTATCAGATGGAGGACGGATACATTGTCATCGACAGGCGGTGGAAAGCCGGCGACATCATCACTTACGAAATGCCCATGGAGATTCAACGCATTGTGGCCGATTCAAGGGTGGAAGCAGATCTTGATCTCTTCGCAGTCCAGCGGGGACCCCTTGTTTTTTGTGCCGAGTGGCCCGAAAGTGAGGATGGCCGGATCCTTGATCTGCGTTTTGACAAAGATGCCCCCTTTACAACGCAATTTGAACCAGACCTCCTGAATGGAACACAGGTTATTAAAAAGGCAAAACCCAGATGCGGAAAATCCGGCGATGAAGCTCCCAGGGAGAAGTTACCCTGATTCCTTATCACCTTTGGAATAACAGGGGACCTGGAGAGATGATGGTCTGGCTTCCAATGAGTGAAAATTAGTCAATACCAATAATTGTTATGACAAGTTACGAAAGAGTAGTGGCTGCCCTGGAACACAGGGAGGGAGATAAAGTTCCCTTCGACCTGGGTGGCACAATGGTCTCGGGCATCAATATCAATGCACTTAAAGCCCTGAAGAAATACCTTGGTCTTTCGGCTCCGGCGGAGCTAAAGGACCCCATCACCCAGATGGCCCACACCGGACAGGATCTTATTGACTACCTGGGGGTTGATGTGAAGAATGTTGGCCCGGCAACGCCCGCAGGATCGAGGCTGAAAGACCTGGGAAACAGGGACGGCTACCACTATTTAAAGGATGAATGGGGAATGCAGTGGCGAATGCCCCTGATAGGCGGGCACTACTATGACCTGGCATTCAGTCCGCTTGCACATGTGGAGACCATCAAGGACGTGGATGATTTTAAGTGGCCCGATGCCCTTGACCCTTACCGTTACAAGGATCTGAAAAAAGAGGCGGATCAGATTGTTCATAATGAACAAAAAGCCTATGTGCTGGGCCGCATGAGTTCGGGTATGTGGGAGCATGCCATGTGGATGACGGGCTATGAGAAGTTTATGATGGACATGTATATAAACAAGCCAGTAGTACATGCCATTATGGAGCATATACTGGAGGTTAAAATGCAATACTGGGAAAATGCCCTTGAGGCTGTGGGAGAAAACGTCCTGGTGGCTTCCTGTGCAGATGACCTGGGCACACAATCAAGCCTGCTTGTCAGCCTCGACCTTTACAAGGAGATGATCTGGCCTTACCATAAACGACTGTTCCATTTTATCAAGGAGAAGGCCAAATCCAGGATTCACATCTTTTTTCACAATGACGGGGCCATCATGGAGACCATTCCACTGCTGATTGAGGCAGGAGTGGACATACTTAATCCTTTCCAGGTGAACTGCGCAGGCATGGACACGGCAAAGTTCAAACGTCTCTATGGCGATAAAATTACCATCTGGGGAGGCAGTTGCGACACCCAGCATGTGATGCCTCACGGATCGGTGGAGGAGGTCAGGGAGGAAACTAAACGGAGGATAGATGACCTTGCCCCGGGGGGAGGTTTCATCTTTGCACCCATTCATGTTATCCAGGAAGGTGTCCCTCCTGAAAATATCATGGCCTGGTGGGAGACCCTTTGCAAATATGGAGTGTACAATTGATACGTATCAGATGATGATGAAAAACAGACAAATATTTTTCCCGGTATTCATGCCTGCTCTTTTATTGGGCAGCTCCTGTAAGAGCAGGACACATCGGATCAGGTCACCCCGAGACAGTTGAAGCGAGCAAACCCAAGGATTATAAATATTGTAAATTTCATCCGCCAGTGCGAACCACGCATCGACTGGATCACAGAGGATGTGCTTTTTGAGACCGTCGAAGAGCAGGTCAAGATGATGAAACAATATCACCTGAAGGGATCATTTCTGCTGCAGTATGATGCACTGATGGATCCCAGGTACCAGGAACTGCTTATTGATTTGCCACCGGATCAGTTTGAGATAGGTGTCTGGTGGGAGATCCCCCAGCCCCTTGTGGAGCACAGCGGCTATACCTGGCGTGGCAGGTATCCCTGGGACTGGCATGCCGATGTGGGTTTTGCAACCGGGTATACACCCGAGGAGAGAGAAAAGCTGGTGGATACCTACATGGCCCGGTTTTAAAGAAATATTCGGCTACTATCCCAAGTCGGTAGGTTCATGGTTCATTGATGCCCATACCCTGAACTACATGTACGAAAAATACGGGATTATATCCTCCTGCAACTGTAAAGATCAGATCGGGACGGATGGCTACACCATGTGGGGAGGTTACTGGAACCAGGCCTACTACCCCAGCAAGAAAAACGCCTATATGCCGGCACAAAATCCCGAAAACCAGATACCGGTCCCCATCTTCAGAATGCTCGGTAGCGATCCTATTCACCAGTATGACAACGGACTGGGAGGCAACACCCAGAGGGTGGTCTCTCTTGAACCCGTCTACAAGTTCGGAGGGGGCGATTCTGCCTGGTGTGCATGGTATTTTAATGAATTTGTGGAAGGCGCCTGCATGGAATACGCCTATACACAGACCGGACAGGAGAACTCTTTTGCCTGGAAAAGGATGAGCCAGGGATTCAATATACAGATGCCTGCGATAGCAGCCATGCGGGACGAGGGCAAGATCAGGGTTGAGACACTGGCTGAATCCGGTGCCTGGTTTAAGGAAAATTATCCTGTAACACCCCCCACTTCGGTAGTAGCTTTAAAGGATCATTCTGAAAAGGATCTCAAAACAGTCTGGTTCAACAGCCGCTACTACCGTGCCAACCTTCTGTGGGAAAATGGAGCATTGCGTTTCAGGGATATCCATCTTTTTGATGAGGACGTGGCATCCGCTTACCTGACACAGCAAGGTACTTCCACACAATGTTTTTATTATACCCTTCCCTTTGTGGATGGATTTATGTGGAGCTCTGAAGAGCTGGTTGCGGGACTGAGATTCAAAGTTGTTCAGAATGATTCGCTTGTAGAGATCAAAGGAGGGGACCCCCTTGTTGATGATCATGTAAAGGGGCAGCTAACTATTACCTGGCCCGTTAGAAAGCCTGGAGGGTGAGCTAAAGATGGTATTTGATGAAACCTCCATCAGTATGACAGCTTCAGGGAAGCAACTGGAAAACTGGTTCCTGGAGTTATCCTATGATCCCCATAAGAAACTCCCCTTTATGCAGATTAATTTCAAAACCATAAACTGCAGCTATGAAGGATTTGACTATTCAGTTGCCCTTCAATCCGGATCTTTTATCAGGCAATTGGATGAAGGTTTAAGGGTGATCCCTGAAGATGGAAGGATCCTCATGGATCTCGCCCCTGTCCTGTAAAATTTCAATAGTGGTTTTTAACAAAACATCAAAATCGAAATAAGATGTTGACTATAAAAAAATCACTGATTATTACTCCTGCTCAGCCTTCTTGCCATTTCAGCAGGCCTGGCTCAAACATCACAGATCACCCAAACGGGAAATGTGGTGGCTTTGCAAAATGACCTGGTCCGTTTTGAGTTCGATCTTTCCCTCGGGGACCTACAGCATTCTCAACCAGGAAGATCATATTCCGGCCGTTTCCGATGCCAGACTGAAGATCAACGAATGGTCCTCGGATGAGCCCGGGCTCGAATATTTCCTGGAAGCAGCGCTCAGTGGCGGATCCGTCCGGCAAGGGCCTTGCGCTTGACCTTAAGTTTGAAGCTGAAGACCATCCGGACTTGCTGTTCACCTTTATCCTCTACGAAAACCAGGGATTTCTAGTGCCGCAGGGGGCATCTCCAATACATCGGGACAGCCTATCCGGGTCAAGGAGATCTATGTCATGGCCGACGGAATCATCTATGAGGGCGTGGATATGACCAAGGATTTCGCCATGATCGACGGCTTCAGCGGCGGCGAACCCCTCGAGTACGGCCGGCGCTTCTACTCACCCCTGACCCGCAGCAATGCCCTGAAGTCACGAAACAACATTCTCCTGACCTTCTCCGACGAACAGAAGCGGCGCCTGCTGGTCATGGGAGGGCTCACCTATCATGATTTCGAGAAGTTTGCCACCATCGCACAGGACCGGCGGACGGAGCTGGAACTGGGCGGGGATCAGAAAAGCAGCCTGCTTGTGTTACCTCGACCTGCCCCGGGAAAAATCCGACCACGGCGCGGGTGGGGAGATCCTGGAACTGATCAAAGGGAAAGATCTCCGGACCTGGCAGAATCATGAGTTTCGTTGTGACGAGATGGCCACCTCGGTCATGGAACCCGGAAAAGATCGTTATCGGAGCCCGCAACCTGCAAAAGGACCGGCCCTACACCCTGGGGTTTTCATGGTGGTATGGCCTTTGGCACGGCAATCATCCGGATCTCATCGCAATCGGTTTTTGTGGAATTTGACCAGGATGGCATCTCGAAGAGATTGCCCCTTCTCGAAAACCACACCCTTCCCCGCTTCGACGGGGTGAGGAAAAAGGATGTGGAACAGGTCGAACTGGCCCTGCCGGCCGAAGCGATCCGGGCAGGGAGCCTGCGCATCGTTGTTGAGAAAGCCGCAGCGCCGGCGGAGGAGGGCGGATCGTCCCCAGCCAAGACGAAAGCGGCTGACGAGAACGTCTACCTGAGCGAGATCTGGCTTCGCGACGGAAGGCATGAGGCCCTGTTGCCCTCCAAACCGACGCCGGTGGCGGAATGCCCCCGGCCCCGGCGCAGGTATACGGCGCAGTTGTTTGCATCGGATCCGGTCGGCAAGCGGGTGGATCCCGGTCAACGCTATCTGGCACCGGATCAATTCTACATCGATGTGACCGGTTCCGATCCGTTCGTCGCCCTGGAAAACTATGGCTTGCGGGTGCGCCAGGCCCAGGAGATCGAGTTGAGCATGTATGATTTCCCCACCGTCTGCCTCTGGTATGCCGAGGACAAGCGTTACGGCAAAAGCAATGCGGAAAACACCACGCTGGGCGCGGTGAATGAGATGAAGCATATTGCCGAGAGCGGGTTCCTGAAATACAGCCGGGCCGCGGTCAGGCTGGTCCCGGATTCCTACATGCCGGACAACCAGCAGGGATGGTGGGACGACAAGCACTGGCAACGGGAGGATACGGACCTGAACGCCAGTCAAGAACGGACGCTATGTGAAACCCTATGAAACCTCCGAGAAGTGGGGCAAGGCGGTGACCGCACTGGGCGGGATCCCGCTGACCTATTTTCAAACCAGCTACCGGTCGGAGGATTACGCCAGGGAATTTCCCGGACACATGCTCTTCAACAAGCGCTATGCCTGGAAGGGAGAGCCGGTGGATACGCAGGGCGAGATCTTCACCAGCTGGAACAAGACATGGACCCGCAATGGCAGGGTGGTCTGGGGTTATGACTACACCGACCCGGATTTCCTTGCCCACATGCACGAGGTCTACGCCAATCTGAAGGCGGGAGGCATCAAGGGCTTGATGTTCGACTACCCGGCCTCGGGCTGGGCCAAGGCCGGGGGCATGGAGGATGACTACTCGACCACCGCGGCGGCTTACCGGACCATCTTCAGACTGCCCCACGATGGATTGGGACCGGGCTCCTATGTGCATGAACGGAACATGGAGCGCGGCACGGACATCTCCATCGGCCTGGTGGCATCCATGCGCACCGAGAACGACACCGATGAGATGGACGGCAGCCACCGTGACCCGTTGCGGCCTGCGCTGGTACAAGAACCGGGTGCTGGTCAACCAGGACACCGACTCCAAGAACATCGTCCGCTTGCAGGACAACCGCGACCAGGTCCGGGCGGTCCTGACCATGGCCTATGTGACCACCGGAAGGCTGCTGCTGGCCAACAGCTTCTCCCAGTTCTCACCCGAGACCTTCCGGGACCTGACCCGGACCTTTCCCTATCATACGGCTCCCAAGAGCGCCCGGCCGGTGGATGCCTTCGTGGCCGAATTCCCGGCCGTGTACGATTTCGAGGTGAATCCCCAATGGCACCAGGTGACCTTCTACAATCCCGACAAGGAGCACCCGAAGCTCGTGGGCATCGATATTTCCGGCCCCCAGGTCGAGGGCGCACTGGGGCTGGATCCGGACAGGGAATACTACCTCTTCGATTTCTGGAACCATCATTTCATCGGGAAACGAGCGGGAGATTCGCGCCTCGAACAAGAGCTTCGTCCCGGAGAAGCCCGCATGATCTCCGTGCGCGAATGCCTCGACCGTCCCCAGGTCCTCTCCACCGATCGCCATCTCATGCAGGGCTATCTCGATCTGGAAGGAGTGGATTGGGATAAAGAGCGCCAGGTCTTGTCCGGCGTCAGCAAGGTCGTCGGCGACGATCCCTATGTGATCACCTGGCCCTGAACGGCTACTCCTGCAAAGAAATTTCATGTGAGGATCATGAGACCCAGGCAGAATTTATCGTCCTCAGAGGACCGAAGTGATCCACCTAACTTTGAACAGGCCGGAAAACGGTACCGTAAAATGGTCCCTCAAGTTTGCGGAGCATCCATAAAACCTTATAAAAAAGATCTCTATGACCTTACAAATAAAAAATCACATTGTTGCTGGTGGTCCTGCTACTCGCACAGTTTTCGCTTTTGCAGTCACAGGAACCTGTTGCCCGATGGTCTTTTGACCGCACGGACCATGATAGCATCAATGTGCTGGGTAAATTCCAATATGAAAAGGGTGTGATTGGTGATGCACTGAAGTTTGATGGATTTACTACTTCGGTGATGCTGGAAGCGGATGACTCACCCCCTACGGGCAGTGAATTTACGGTGGAAGCATGGATTGCCCTCGGGGCCTATCCCTGGAATAATGTACCGGTACTTGCGCAGGATAACAAAATAATCACCGGATATTTCTTTGGCATAGACAGCCGTGGAAGGGTTGGATTCAACCTGTCGGATGGGTCATCAACCTGGCATGAATGCTGGTCAGGCCTCGACAGGGAGGGCATGGTCGGACTGGAGCTTAAAAAATGGTATCATATTGCAGGAACATTCAGCCGGGATGAAGGGATAAAGGTATATATCAACGGACAATTAGCCGGATCAAATCCCAGCCCTTCCAGGTTGGTACAGGCCAAAGATATTCCTGCAATGATCGGCCGTAATAACAGGCCCCTGCCCCCTACTGACCCGGTCAGGGCCTGGGCCACATTTCCTTCGTGGTATTCACTTGACGGAATCATTGATGAAATGAAGGTTTATGACCGCGCATTAACTGCTGAAATCATTGCCCGGCACGCAGATCTGGCAGAAAGAGAGAATAGTCCTCCTTTTGGGGAAAGGAAGTTCCCTACTGTCAAACCATCGGGCAGGTTCGGAGCCAGTTATACCACCCTGAAATACTATGATGAATGGGATAATCTTTGGCCGGTGGGTCCCCATGCCGATGTGGTGGTTCAGTTTGATCAATCGCCGGTTAAAGTCATGTTCTGGAGAGGCACCCGATACTCGGCCTGCTGGGTTTCGGAAAACGGCAAGTGGATGGCCGACCAGAGTCGTGAAACCGGAGGAAACTGGTTTCTGAGTGAGGGGTCCAGCGATGAATATGTTACCGGATGCGTGGAGCATATGTCGGATGTTCAGTGCCGCAGCTCAAGGGTTGCCATCATCGAAAATAATCCAGCCAGGGTTGTGGTGCACTGGAGGTACCTGCAGATGGATGTGAAGTTCAGACAGGTGGACCTGGATGATCAGAGTGGATTTGGACAATGGGCAGATGAATATTATTACATATACCCCGACGGTGTTGCCATGCGAAAGCTATTGCCCGGGCATGGTGGCTGGCAGGAGACCATATTTCTGAATGAACCGGGTACCCGTCCCGAAGATAATGTGGATATGGAAGCAATTACACTGGTTAATATGAAGGGTGAAAGCCGGAGCTATTCCTGGGAGAAGGGCTTCCCAAAGTTTGATCTGCAGGATGCGGTGATCCAGATGACCAATTTAAAATCAGATTACCGTCCCTATACCATATTTCAGGGAAGGCGTAACATTCAGGGTTTTTAATGGTGAAGTTCGTCCCGAATATTCCCATTTCCCCTGGTGGAACCACTGGCCCGTGGCGCAAATTGCTTCGGATGGCCGGAGTTGCATCGCTGCCGACCGGGCATCGCATTCCTCCTTGAGCTGGGGATTCACAGATGAAAATGTGGCCTTATATGGAATGACTGATCTTGCCGGCTGAAGAGCTCACAGTACTGGCGCGCTCCTGGAACAAACCACCCTCCCTATCCCCTGAACCGGGCCATTTCACATGTGAAGGCTATGACTATACCGAGCGCATTTACAAGTTTACCTCAGAGAAGAAGAATTCAGGAATTGCTTTTAAACTGAATGCCTCTGTCGGATCGCCCATCTACAATCCCTCTTTCGAAATCAATAATTGGGGAGCTGCCGTACCGAGACTTTTCATGAATGGCAAAGAGATTCCCGCGGGGGATCAATTCAGGTATGGCATTGAATATGATGTGGAAGGAAAGAGCAGGCTGATTGTATATGTACAACATCAATCCACAAAAAGTACCTCTTTCGAATTGAAGCAGGCAGTACTTAAATAAATACTTAATTATGAAGACAATTGTAGTGATATTATCGTTATTGGCTTGCATTTCTTGTTCTCATAAGATGAAAGAAGAGGTGCAGTTGCCAAATATCATCATTATTCTGGCAGATGATCTGGGATGTGGTGATATGAGTCTTTATGATGGATGGATCAATACTCCCAATATCGATCGGATGGCCCGGGAGGGAGTAAGGTTTACAGACTTTCACTCCAATGGCTCAGTATGCAGTCCTACCAGGGCTGCATTTTTGACAGGCCGCTATCAGCAAAGGGCCGGGATTGTGAGTGTGATTGTCGGGCGTCGGGATACGATTGGCCTGGAACCCTCTGAAGTGACTATTTCGGGATTATTGAAGAACGCTGGTTACAAGACTGCTATATTCGGTAAATGGCATTGCGGGACAGATATTCGCCATAATCCTGTAAATCATGGATTCGACGAGTTTATCGGCTTTCTGCCCGGTGGATGTGATTACCTGGTCCATGGCGATTGGATGGACGGCACCGAGGTAAAGAACCAGGAGGGCTACTCCACTGATATTATAACCGACCGATCCATTGATTTTATCAGGCGAAATAAGGACAAACCCTTCTTTCTATATGTCGCTCACCAGGCTGTTCACAACTACTATCAGATTCCTTCAGACCCACCAGGAACCAGGGGCAGGGATATACCACTTGAGGGGGAAGTAGCGCAAGCCAGGTATAAAATTATGTTGAAGGGATTGGACGATTCAGTGGGCGAGATATTGCAGGCACTCAAAGAACTTGACCTGGATGAGAATACTTTGGTCTTCTTCTTCTCTGACAACGGCGATGTTAGAATGAGTCCAAATGAAAGGCCTTACCGTGGAGGTAAATGGAGTAACTACGAGGGCGGCCATCGTATTCCCGCAGTCGCCAGATGGCCCGGTCGAATCAAGGAAGGGTGGACAAGCGACGAGTTGACTGTAGGAATGGATCTTCTGCCGACCGTTATGGATATTGCGGGTGTCGATATCTCCAAAGAAAGAAAGTTTGACGGGATTAGCTTAAAAGACCACCTCTTAGATCAAGAAGATTTGCCTGACCGGCAGGTATTTTTCGGATGTGAACCAGAACCAGGTACAGCTTTAGGGACAGCCATGAGAGATGGAAACTGGAAAATGCAGACCAAGGGTGATATTGTCGAATTGTACGATTTGAGTAAGGATATCAAGGAAACAACAAACATTGCGGATAAGTTCCCCGAACGCACAGAAGCAATGAAGTCAGCTATTGAGAATTGGAAATTAGATGTACAGTAAATATTATGATGATGAAAAAGATGTATTATTCTGTATTGCTCTTGATTTTCATTTTTGGGCTTGAAAGCAATGCACAGCATACGGTTACAGCCGTAAAAAGTAATTCGAAAATTGATATACTGATAAATAACAATCTTTTTACCAGTTATATTTTTTCTCAGGACGAGAAGTACCCGTTTTTTTTCCCGGTAAACGGACCCTCAAATGCCAGTGTTACTTCAATGAGGAATGGTAACTATCCCCATCATAGCTCGCTCTTTTTTGGATGCGACAAGGTGAATGGTGGTAATTATTGGCAGGAAGGGCTGGATCGTGGACAGATAATATCTTTGAGGGCTGAAATTATTGAGTCGGATGGTGACAGGGTGGTTATAGAAGATGAATGTATATGGAAGCGACCAGGAGCAAATTCGCCGATTAAAGATTTACGAAAGATTACTGTTCAGGCACTCTCGGATGAGGTTTTCCAATTAGACTTTGATGTGACAATGGAAATGCTATTGGATGTTACAATTCTGAAAAATAATCATTCACTTTTCAGTGGTCGTATGGATCCCGATCTTGCTGTCATCAATGGAGGAGTAATGATAAATGCAGAAGGTCAACGTAGTGAAAAAGGTACATTTGGACAAGCTTCCCCATGGATTGACTATTCAGGAAAAAGGGGAGATAAAATTGAAGGGATGGCAATCATGCAGCATCCATCCAATAAGTGGTACCCTTCTCCTTGGTTTACAAGAGATTATGGTTTCTTTTCACCAACTCCTATGTACTGGCCGGAAGATGATAAGGGTATCTTACTGAAGAAAGGTGAAAAAATTAAGCTCAGATACAGGGTTCTTGTGCACTCAGGAAATCATGATGCGGCAGATATTGCAGGACATTTTAAAGATTATTCAAATGAATAAAGTAAGCACCTCTTTCGAGATCAGTCCGGCTCAGTATTAATCTTATTCCGCCCCAAACCTTGATAGCCAAAGGGCTTCCATCTCTTTCACTTTTTCCGGCATGCTCCGGCATAGTCTGTCAGCTCGGTTTTTTCACGGCTCAGGTTGTACAGGTACCACCTGTTGTCGCCATTTGTTTCACGCACAATCTTCCATTCGCCCTTGATCAGGGCATGGGTTCCCTGGTGATTGAAAAAATAGGCACGCTGGGGGTCCTGTTTTCCTCCCTCGATGACATTAAGCAGGCTGGTTCCCTCGTTGGGGAGGATGGTATTGCCCTTAAAGTTTTCAGGATAAGAAGCACCTGCCAAATCAATACAGGTTGACAGGATATCAACCATGTGCCCGCGCTCACGGGTAATGCTTCCTGCAGCCTGCTTCAGACCCCCGGGCCAATGCATGATACAGGGTACACAGGCTCCCCCTTCATGCACATTGGCCTTGTAACGGCGCAGGGGTGTGTTCTGGGCATTGGCCCAGTTTCTTCCCACACTATGGAAGGTAAATGGCCCCCCGGTAGGGACGTCCATTTCATCTCCCATACTGATCGTTTTACCCTGGGATTTGGCCCATTCAAGAACGTTGACGGCTGTACCCCAGCCGTTTCCACTCAGATGTTCGCTGCAGGCCCCATTGTCATTTGTAAAGATAATCAGGGTATTATCCAGTTGCCCGGTGGCCTCCAGGGCACCAACGATACGACCAATGGCCTGGTCCATATGATCGATCATGGCCGCATAAACCGCCATATTCCGAATGTGCCAGTCTTTGTGATCGATGCTGTCCCAATCCTGGACCACCGGTTCAGGATCAGGGAGTGGCCATCGTTGTTCATCAATCAAACCCATCCTGATCATACGCTCATAGCGTTCCTGGCGCAGGGCCGGCCAACCAGTTTGATATCGCTGGATATACTTTTGGATCACCTCTTCGCGGGCATGCAGGGGCCAGTGGGGTGAGGTAAAGGCCACATATTGAAAGAATGGTCCCCGGGATTGGGCAAAGTCATGAATTTGCTTCACCGCTTCATCGCCTATCTTTTCTGTATAGTAAAAGTCCGGGCTATCCGGTTCAACAGCAAGGGTGTCACGGGTCAGTCCCGGTGGGAACCAATAAGATCCACCTCCGACAACTGTACCGTAATAAGCATCGAAACCACGTTGAATGGGACCATTGTCAGTTGCGGTTTTGGACAGGTGCCACTTACCCGTCATAGAGGTTTGGTAACCCACCGTCTTTAACAATTCGGGGATGGTAACCTGACTTGAGCCTAAACGATCACTGTATCTTCCCGACATCAATGTGGCGCGGGTTGGCCAGCATCGTGCCGTTGCATAAAATTCCGTGAATCGCAAGCCATTTTCAGCAAGCCTGTCAAGGTTTGGAGTTTCGATCTCACCCCCATAACAGCCCATATCCGAAAAACCCATATCATCTGAAAGGATGACAATGATGTTGGGGCGTTGATCTGCTTTCTCCTTTTGAGAGTTGCTACAACTCTGCACCATTACCGCCAAAATGAGCGCCATGGTGTGCATGGTCAAACTAAGTTTCATTCTTCTCATAAGTAAATACTGCTTTTATATACAGCCAATCAGTCCGGCTCCTGTTTCTGAAGCTCTTTTGTCAGATCAATGACAAGCTTAAATAGTCCATCATATCCATAGAGGGGCAGTTTATCCGGCGTATCATAGATATTGTGTCCTCCCCCAGATCGTCCCTTGGTCAGGAAAAAGAGGACCGGGACTCCTTTCTCATTAAAGGGGTAATGGTCGCTGTTGGCGGTGCCGGGGCGCTCCTCGACCTCGATCATATAGTGCTTCTCCTCATTGATCTTCTGTACGATTCCCGCTTCGAGAGGACGCTGGGTGGCATTGAACAGAATAACACCCTGCTGCCCGGTTCCAACCATGTCGAGATTGATTGAAAGTTTAATTTGCTCCAGTGGAAAAAGCGGATGATTGGTGTAATGTGTTGATCCCATCAGGCCCGCTTCCTCTCCGCTGAACAACATAAATGCCACTGAGTAATAGGGCTTTTTGCCCGAAGAGAAATGCCTGGCCAGGTCCAGCACCATGGCTGTTCCACTTCCATTGTCAGAAGCACCCGGGAAATAATTTCCCTCACCAAAAGAGCCACACATATCGTAATGGGCGGTAAATACAATCACCTGGTCCGACTGCCCCTGGATAAAGCCTATCACATTCTGGGTTGGATATTGCTCGTAATACCTGTTTTTAATATGGATTTCAACATTGTCTATGCTCTCGGTCAGCTCGCTTCTGAGGACCTGGATATAGGGGCCAGGATAAACAGACCTTCCAACCCGCCCGATGGGCACTTTCGGACAAAGCTCAATAAGCCCGGAAATACCCATCTGCCCTGTTAAGGCCATGGTTTTAACAAAGCTGTACAGTTCCGGATTATTTAATCCCAGGGAGTCCAGTATAATTACGGGCTGATCCCCTGCGTCCAGAAGCAACTGCACCATTTTGCCAGGCGATTTCATCAAAGCGGCATCAATCAAAACAGGCTCAAAGCTTCCTGTCAGAGAGCCGCTGGAAGGATTCATCATAAAGTCAACTCCGAATTCAAGAGGCTCCCCGTTGATCTTTACAGAAACCTCCTCCAGGCTGTTCACGTTGAATGAATAGTCCTGGAGATAGTCCGGACCATAAAACTTCAGTCCAAAGGATTTAAACTGTGCCGCAAGGTAATCGGCTGCAATACTATCTCCCCTGTTATAATAAGCTCTTCCGTGAAATTCAGGGCTGCACAAGGCGGTCCAGCTGCTTTCGCACAAATTTAATATCCTGTGCATTCACATTTAATACAGAGAACATGAAAAAAACAAGTGTGATCTTTCGATTAAGTGTGTATCATGATAAAACTGTTTCTATTGTTTCATAAAAGTAATGAATATCTTTATTATTTTTATTATGAAAATAAAACAAGAGATGGTTTTTACACGCATCATTATTTTGATCTCCATCATGGCCTGTACAGCCAATGATGCTTTTCCCCAATCTTCCCAATTCTACGCTTATTATACCAGGCTTGAATATGATGACAATCATAACACAGGTAAATATGCGGATCTTGTTGTTCATGTAAACCAGACAGGCAAGCTGGTTTTCAGTCGCGAAAACAGCTATTTGCCATACTGGGAGGTAAAGGGGTCAAAACAGTTTTTCGAGAGAATCGTTCCCTTTGAAGGTGATGGCCCTCCGGAACGTCCCGACAGGATCAATCAAATGTATCTTACGTAAGAGTGATGGAAAATTCAGATGAGAAAATAATAATTCACTGGAGATATGCACCTGATCAGAATAGCCTGAATTTCACCGATTTCAAACAAAGCTACGAGGGTGATATCGGAAAGTATTTTGCAGATTATGTGGACGAGTATTTTATCATAGAGCCTGAAGCGCTTGTTACAAGGAAAGTTAAAAAGGGATGCTATTCACTTGATCAGTGGAACGACCCGATGAATGTAACTACCCAGGTATTACAACTTTCTTCGAAAGGGAATTGAAACTGTAAGTCTTGTACCTGCAAGATTACAGAATCTTCCGGGGCAAAAAATACAAGG
Organism: uncultured Bacteroidota bacterium; assembly: GCA_963716765.1. Taxonomy (GTDB): domain Bacteria; phylum Bacteroidota; class Bacteroidia; order Bacteroidales. The sequence continues at coordinate 111,089 of CAVQUO010000003.1, forward strand.
GCTCAGCCTTGATCACCAGGGAAAGCCGCTCTCCCCTGAGGTGGTGGAAATTTGATGAAGGTATAGAAGCAAACAATCCATGACTACAAAAGAGAGTATAACAGCTTCATCCTGTATGATAGAAGGAGTCGACAGCTACTGGAGGGCCGGGGTATCCGGCTCGTGCCTTTCTTTTGATGGTTATACCAACAAGGTAAGTCTGCCGGGGGAGAAACTGCCTCAGATCAGCAGCTGATTTTGCGATTGAAGCATGGATCGCTCCACAGGAATATCCATGGAACTGGTCGGGTATTGTTGATCACGACCAGGATAAAAAAGCCGGATATTCTTTGTCTATTAACCATTTAGGCCAGATAGGCCTCTATGCCCAGGTTGACGGATCGTGGGTCGGCTTATGCACCGATGAGTCTGTTGATTTGTTGAAGTGGACCTGCGTAACAGGTGTTTACAGAGAGGATGAGGGTTTCAGTATTTACTTTAATGGTGAATTAGTTGGCTCAAATGACATTACAGGCAAGATCACTGATGCGATCAATCATGATCTGTATATTGGCATGGCGCATGAAAAGAAACCCCCATGGGCATTTGAGCGTGCCATCACAAAATCATATCTGTCGAATATGGTATTCAGCGGATTAATAGATGAAGTTCGCTTATTCGACAGGGCACTGGATCACTCTGAGATTGTGTCCGGATACCAGCATTATAAACCTGCGAACCCCAAGGTTCTGGATTTTTGGGTCCTGCCCGCCGGAGCGGATATTCCGAACAGTTTTGGTGCTACATACACGAAACTGAAATGCAGTCCTGAATGGGATGGATTATGGCGCTTTGGTGATTATGCAGATATAGTGGTCGCATTTGATGACAATGCCATGTCGTTTTGTATTCTGGAGAGGAACAAATTATCTGCCAAGCATCGTTACCGAACCAGGACCCGCGGGGATATGGAACAGTGACCAGGGGCCTGAAGATTATACCGACCAGTGTTATGAGCATATGTCAGATAAGACCTGCCGTTATTCCCATGTCAGGCTGATAGAAAATACGGAGGCCAGGGTTGTGGTTCACTGGCGCAATGCGAGCGTGGGTGTCAGTTACGACTGGCTTGACATTGATGAAGACGGATGGGGATTATGGACCGATGAATACTGGTATATATATCCCGATGCCGTTTCGGTAAGATACCAGGTGAGCGGAAGATTGGCCGATTTTAAGGATATTCAGACCCAGCAAAATGAATTACTCAGTCAACCCGGGAACCAGGCCTGAAGATCATGTCCCCTATGATGCCATTACCGTTTCCAACATAAAGGGTGAAACAGAATTATGGAATTACTCAACAGGAGTACCCTACAGGAAAGGACCCGCTATTGAGGAGAACCGGAACCTGATCTATATGAATCTGAATGCTGAATATAAACATTTCAATATCGGCGAAATAGGTTCATACTATGTGCCATACAGTCAGTGGGAATCTATGCGGATGGCTCCGGGACACACAAAATATAATGCCTGGAATCATTACCCCTTCGGACTCTTGCCCAGTGACGGAACGGTAGCGACAGGAATCGACAGGGTGAGTTCATCATGCATTGGAACACTATATGGCCTTCATCATCTGCTTGACGACGGCAGAACAGATATGTATAACATGTACGGGATGACAAACCTTCCGGCTGCTGAGCTGAAACATCTGAACCGATCATGGAACTTTGCACCAATTCTGAGCAATGTAAGCGGAGCTGACAGTCAGGCTTATGATAAGGGGCAAAGAGCTTATGTACTGAACAAGATATCTGATAAAATATCATTCAGCCTGAATGGTTCTGAGGAAAGCCCCATATTAAATCCATGCTTCGTAGTCAGGAACTGGGAATCTGATTCGAAAGCCCGCATCAGGATAAATGGTAAAAAGCAGAGCTGTAGGAAGTAATGTCAAGCAGGGAATTATCCGGGACACGGATGGTACACTCACCCTTGTCATCTGGATCAGGCAAAAATCAGAGGAGAAGGTAAGCTATGATATCACAAATAAGCCCACTCCATCCGCACTAAGATGAACTGAAATTTCATCTTTATAAGTGCCAATTTCTTTTTGTCTCCATACATCGTAAACTTTTCTCCTGCCACTCTCAGAAATTTCGCTCCAGCTCACTTTAACAACTGATTCTGTGTCGGTACTCCTGTTAAAAACAGCCAAAACTTTTGAGCCATCAGCCAGTTCTTTTACCATCACCGTTTCGTATTCATTATTCTTTATCACCTCTGCAACGTGCCCCAGTTCATCCTGGTTTATATTCACAACATCAGCATTTGCAAGCAATCCGATGGTAAAATCATCTATTTCCAGAATATCACATGAAAAAAAGAAGGGTGCACAAATAATCGACCAGAGTGTTACATACTGATATCGTTCATTGGTATTCAAAACAATTTCTTCCGAAGGTTCAATCATCTTCCAAACATCCCTGATCCGATGTATATACATGAAATCCGGATCATTCCATTGCCCAGGTTTACTGAATTCCCTCAGGTCAATTGCAATCCGCAAAGCCTGCCTGAAATAATTGCGTACATCATGGTTCAGGTCACCGCCAATACGCCATGTCTGAATTCCGATTTCCGGAGCCCAGGTCCATGGTTCATCTCTTCCGTATTGACATAAATTATACAAGATGTCCTGTTCCTGCTGACCTAAATATTCAACCATTGGTTTCCAGAAATCCTGATCCTGATAAGTACTATCTTCTTCTTTAAGCTTTCTCAATATTATTCCGCCACTGCACAGGTCATATTTGAGAAGGTCGAATCCCCAGTGAGCGTATTGTTCTGCATCCTGTTTTTCATGTCCATAAGATCCAGCCATATCCTGGCATGTAAGTGGTCCGGGTGTACTGTAGATGCCAGCTTTAAGACCATAGCTGTGAATATAATCGCACATCGCTTTCATATCCGGAAAACTATGGTTTGGTATGATGTTCCCATCTGCATCCCGAATATCTCCAATGACACCCTCATAGCTCCAGTTCTTATGCTTTTCTACAACATTACTTCTTCTGTTAGCATACATTCCCGGACTGGTTTTCATCCAGCAATCATCAATACTTAGGTACTGAAAGCCAACATCAGCCAGGCCTTCTTCAACAAAAACATCAGCGGCCTTTCTTATTAATTCGTCTGTAACGTTTATCAGATGACCACCCCAGGCATTCCATCCTACTGGAGGCGTCAGGCACATTTTATCCCCAACAATTATTTTAAACGAACGGGAAGCTTTTCCATGTATATTTTTGATGGTCAGGGTCATTTTGTACTCACCCCTTTCAGAGGGTACGATGCCTGAAATAATCCCATTATTTGATTCAAGAATTAAGCCATCAGGTAATCCCTCCACGCTAAACTGAATGGGTCGTTCCCCCTGACTGGGAATTCGATAAAGAAACTTTTTACCTGGTCTTACTCCATATACTTTTGGGCCGTTAATTCGTGGTGCTTTTTGAACTGCAGGTGTCAGAATCTCTTTTTCCTGAACACGTGCATCATATATTTTAATTTTTGGGGAATCACAGCCCGTAAGAATGATTACAAGCAACAGTGGTATTTGTCCAAATATTCTCCGCATATCAATCAGCTTTAATAGTTAAAATAATATCAATCATCCCAGTGCTGATCTATGATCGCCTGGATATGGGGGTAGTTTGCATCGGTCTCATTAAGCTCACTCCGGACTCTTGCCAGTCTTTGCTTAAGGTCCGCGATTACCTCTGCATATTCAGGATTACCGTAAAGGTTATTCATTTCCTTTGGATCCTCCTCCAGATCATATAGTTCCCATCCGGGTGGGGTCACAATATCAGCCTGAGAACCCCAGTAATCGGTTCTTGGAGGATCCTCATAATCGACCCCGTAAAAGAAAATGAGCTTGTATTTTTGAGTTCTGATTCCGAAGTGAGCCGGATTGCCCAGGTAATGGGCCATGTGCATCCAGTAGCGGTAGTAAGTCTCTGTTCTCCATTCCTTTTCCTCCTTCCCTTCTATGGTTCGCTTAAAACTTTTTCCCTGCATATACTCAGGCACTTCACCGCCGGCAAGCTCAATCATGGTCGGTGCAAAGTCGGTATTGTTGATCAGCAGGTCCTGGCGACCGGCCTCTTTAATTGTTTTCGGGTAACGGATAAAAAATGGCATTCTCATTCCCTCTTCATACATCCATCTTTTATCGAAGTAATCGTGTTCTCCCAGGTAATAACCCTGGTCGCCGGTATAGATTATCACGGTATTGTCATAGATTCCCTCCTCCTTCAGATAATCAACAATTCTTTTCACATTGTCATCGACCCCTTTTACGCAACGCAGGTACCTTTTAAGAAATTCCTGGTAAACCTCATGGGTATATTCCCGTTCCGGGAGTGAATCATCAATTTCCAACCTGCTTCCCAGGCCCCAGGCATTACATCTTCTGGATACGGAAGCTCCAATGATATGTCTCAGACTGTCATTGCTACCCCGGGTAGCTACAGATCCATGATTTCCTGCATCATAAAGACTCTCCGGCTCAGGAATTTCAATGTTTTCCAGGTAGGAATCATAGCGTTTCGCATTCTGAAACAGATCATGAGGTGCTTTAAAATGATGCATCAGGAAGAAGGGTTTTGACTTATCCCTGGTCCTTAACCACTCTAAACTGAGGTCAGTAATCACATCGGAAGAGTGTCCCTGGTGTTTTACCAGGTTATCAGGCCATTGCCCCTGCTCTTTCTCCCTGGTATCAGGATTATAATATTTCCCCTGTCCCGGAAGCACATTATAATAATCAAAGGCCGCAGGCTCTTCTTTCAGGTGCCATTTCCCAATCATGGCAGTCAGGTAGCCGGCCTTTTTCATCTCTGCCGGGAGGAATTGCCTTTCTACAGGGATATTGCCATCAAGGTCCAGCACACCATTGCTTTGTGAATATTGCCCGGTAATAATGGAAGCACGACTGGGCGTACAGATGGAGTTTGTGCAAAACACATTGTCAAAGATCATTCCTTCCCTGGCAATAGCATCAAGATTTGGAGTAGGGTCAAGGCATGCAAGCCTTGATCCGTATATACCAAAGGCCTGGGAGGTATGATCATCTGACATGATGAACAGGATATTCGGTTTAGTTTTACCTGACTGATCACCCGAGCATGAAGTTATGGTCATTGCAATGGCAATCAACAGGATTGCCTTAATCTTAATATACATCTTTATGGCTTTGTTGTTTGATTTCTTCCAGGACTTGATTCAGCTCCAGAACCCTTTCAGGATATTGATCCCACAAATCCTCCTGTTCATAAGGATCCTGTTCAAGGTTGTACAACTGACCAACAAGGGTCAGCGAGTCAGGGTGCGCCATGCTCCTTCCTGCTCCCGCACCCTTTGTTCCCTGGATCAATTTCCACTGGTCCTGCTGAATGGCAAAAACCCCATTGGCAGAATGAAATACCCGCGGTCGCATACTGTTCCCAGGCATCTCCTGTCCAAGCAAGGCCGGCAGGATATTGTAACTGTCTTCGCCCGCGTTGGCCGGAAGCTCACTGTGCACAAGGGCGGAAAATGAGGCCATCATATCTGTGAGGCTGAATATCTCTGTGCTAATGGTCCCGGCTTCAATTTTCCCGGGCCACCTGGCAATGAAGGGGACACGGTGACCACCTTCCCAAATTTGAGCCTTATAGCCTCTTAATTCGCCAGCCGATTTATGACCATTCGCTCCTTGTCTCGGACCATTGTCGCTGGTTACAATGATCAGGGTATTCTCCTCCAGTCCATACTCTTCGAGGGTCTGAAGGATCTGTCCCACACACCAGTCCACCAGAGCCACCAGATCGCCCCTTGGCCCTTCTTCGGTCTTACCCTTCATGGATTCAGGAACCATCCAGGGGATATGGGGCGAGGAGGGAACAAAATATAGAAAGAAGGGATCTTCAGCCCTTTTTGCCTGGTGTCGTTCGATAAAGCCAATGGCCTGTTCAGTCAGGCGGATGTCCACCTCCTCCTGGGACCAGTCGGAAGCCATCAGGCCTGTCACCACCCCTGGCATCAGATCAATCTCTTCAGGAATCATCTCCGTGGGGATGGAAACCGTTTTATCATTTTCGATGAAGCAATAGGGCGGATCGCTCGTGGAGCATCCGGCTGTACCATAGAAATAATCGAAACCTCTTTCCAGTGGCCCACCGATGACAGGTTTGGTAAAATCGATATTCCCCTCCTCCTCATAGGAAGCCGGGGCTCCGTCTTTGGTATTCCAGGAAAGGCCCACGTGCCACTTCCCGATGCAGGCTGTCTCGTAGCCCTCCCCTTTCAACATCGAAGCGATGGTCAAACGCTCCTTCTCAATTAATGGCTGATCCCCGTAAAACTCAACCAATACCCCTTTTTTTAAGGAAGTACGCCAGCAATACCGGCCTGTCAGGAGACCATAACGTGTGGGTGAACATAGTGACGATGGGGTATGTACATTGGTAAATCTTAATCCCTCGGAGGCCAGCTGATCCATGTGGGGAGTCTCGATCTTCGATTCAGGATTGTAAGAGCTCACATCTCCAAAACCCATATCATCGGCCATGATAAAGACAATATTGGGCTTTTGGAGTGCCTGATCAGGATGACAGCTCACATAGCAGCAATACCGATCCCATTATCAGGAGCATTCCTGAATTTAGCACCAGTCTTTTAAAGTATACGTTTTTCATAGTTAGATCTTATCCCTCGTTTTTGAATGTTTCACTTCCTTTCAGAACCAGGCTCAGGGCTCATGTCCTGCCGGTATGTATGTCTTTGTTTCTCTCATGTGGAAGCGGGGCATCAACTTCGTTCAGCCAATTCAGAAGCTCGTCCAGCAGCTCATCCCGCTTCTCTGTATTGCTATTGGCAAGATTTATCATTTCACTCTCATCCTCGGCCAGCTTATACAATTCAACCGCATTGTTTACCGTGATCTCTGCCCGTCCTCCATCCAGCATCCACTCTTCGTAAAAAAGCATCAGCTTCCAGTCATTCTTTTGAATTACACTCACCGGCCTGCTTCTGAACAAAGTATCGCGGGCATCCTCCATGCCTCCGTTGTACTTTTGAAGGTAGGCCGGGAAATGCCAGAATAGCGTTTCCCTCTCCAGGGATGGTTCTCCATGTAACAATGGGAAGCAGACTGATACCGTCCAGCACCTTCTCTGCAGGAGGAGGAATTCCTGCTATCTCCAGGAAGGTCGGGAAAAAGTCGATCCCTATCACAGGCTCTTCACAAACAGTACCGGGTTTTACATGTTTGGGCCACTTCACAAGCATGGGTTCCCTGATTCCTCCTTCGTAAAACATTCCTTTGGAGCCCCTCAGGGGATCCATACAGGTCACCGGACCGTATCCTCCATTATCCGAGAAAAAAACCACCACGGTATTATCTTCAATGTCCAGTTCTTCCAGGGTTTTCATAACCCGACCCACGCTCTCATCCACACTTTCAATCATAGCGGCATAAACAGGATCCTGGTGACAGCCATCTTTCTCTGCATCGATATACTTCCTTACCAGCTCTTCCTTTGCCTCGATCGGGGTATGAACTGCATAATGAGCCAGGTATAAAAAAAATGGATCCTCCTGGTTTTCCTGTATAAATTTGATCGCCTCATCGGTCAGCCGGTCGGCAAGATATTCACCCTCATCATTAAAATGACCGCTTTTGATATCCCAGTGTTGCCATGGAAGTGTCCCAAATCGAAACCTTGCTCTTCCGGTGAGTTCCCGATGTTCCATTTCCCGATGGCGGCAGTAGCATAGCCGGCATCCTTCAGCGCTTCCCCGATGGTGTAATTTTCCAGTGGAACCGTCATTGAATTCTTTACCGGCACAATCCGCCGGTCTGAAGAAGCACCCCGGTCAGAAATACCAACCGTGTATACTCCATGCCTGGGTGCATACTGCCCTGTTAAAAGCGCAGCCCGGGTAGGCGCACAGTTGGCTGCATTGGCATAGGCCCGGGTAAAGATCATCCCTTCCGAAGCAAGTTGATCGATATGGGGCGTCTGGTAGAAGCGGGCCCCCATAAATCCCACATCATAATAGCCCAGGTCATCAATAAAAATGAAAATAAAATTTGGCTTTTCCGGCAGCGGAGCTTTGCAACTTTCCAGGCACAGTGTGCACATGAGAATTCCTGTGAAGATCATGACCCGGAGGGACCTTTTTCCAACTAAATATTTTCTAATCTGAGACCACATTGAGTCGATTTTTATTTAAAAAAGACAATTGTACGTTCAGGCAGGCAGACTTGTGGAAGCTTATGCTACTTTACAGAGTCCAGTTGATACCACTTCAAATCAAAGGCTGTCATATATTCCTGCCCCGTCAGAAACTGATCCCCCCGCTTGTCCAGTTCCGCCCATAGTTCTTTTGCCAATTGCCCTTGTATGTTTTGAAATTTTTCATCGTTTACAAGATTATTCATTTGATAGGGATCGACCTTATTATCATAAAGCAACCAGGGACCCTCCAGGTCCTCCACATAGGTATAGCGCACCCCCTTCAAACCTCTGTATTCCCGGCCACCGTTTGCATATTTACCCTGGCCGAAAGGGACGGGGCACATGATAAGCTTTGCAGCATCGCCTGGTTCTTCTCTTCCGTATATGATTGGCGTATAGTCATCTCCTTCGACCGACTCCGGAACAGGAATTCCTGAAAGCCCCAATAGCGTGGGCATCAGGTCGGGGGTTCCAATGGGCATTTCTATAATCCTGCCAGCATGATCCTGGTTGCCGGGCGCCTGAATAATCAGAGGCACGTTTACAGACTCATCCCAGGGTTTCTGTTTCTTCTGTTTGCCATGGGAATAGAGCATATCGCCATGATCAGATGTAAATACAATAATGGTATTCTTATCAAGGCCCTGCTCCTTTACAGTATTCATCAGCGCGTCAAAACAGTCGTCCAGGGCAGCAATATGCGCATAGTAACCGGCTATGGTCTCTCTTGCCGGCTCCTCCATGTCAGCAGGTACATTCGGCAGCAAAGCGATTTTTCCCGGATCAGCATATAGCTCCCTGTAAATTTCCGGAGCTGTATGATAAGGACCATGGGGAGGACCCCAGGAAAGGAAAAGGATAAAAGGCACATCACCGTCATGCTGCTTCAAATACTCAATTGCATCATTGGTCTGTGCAATGGCATCATATCCATCCCACCTCCTCTTTTGATCATCATTATCCCAATACCACGAATTATTGTAATCGTGTGTACACTCCAGGACCTTCCAGTAATCAAAACCCTGGCGCCTCTCCTTTGGAATAAAAGCGCTCCGCTCGTTACCATCAATATGCCATTTACCAATATAGGCTGTGTGATAACCGGCCTCCTTATATACCTCGGCGATGCAGGTTGCTTCTGATTTCAAAGGTTTGTCATTATAGATCACCTGGTGAGTAAGTGGATATTGGCCTGTCATCAAGCTGGCCCTGTATGGGGTGCATACTGGAAAAGTTGAAACCGCATTGGTAAAAACGACAGCCTCGGAGGCAAATTTGTCCAGGGCAGGGGTTTTCACCTGACTGTTGCCTGCATACCCCAATGCTTCTGCCCTCCATTGATCGGCAAAAACAAATATTACATTGGGTTTCTCCCGGGGATGGTGACACGAGCTCAAAAGCAACAATAATACTGTCAATCGCAAAAGCCCACCACCAAAAACATATAAAAGATTATTCCTATTCATGGTTATCGTTTACAATAATAAGCAAATAGAAATGCCTAGTTGTTCTGAACCCGGTCAGACATCAGGTCTTCAGCGATAGAATCACACTTTTGAGCATAATATGCCACCATATCAGAGTAGGCTTCATCCAGAGCGAGGTTTTTTGTCTCGTTCCAGTCCTCTGCCAGGTTATACAATTCAACATAGGAGGGAGTATCCTCATACCTGATAAACTTATAGCTTTCATCCCTGAAACATTCAGTTTTCAGGAGCAGGTCATTATTCTCGAGCCGGTGTTCACAAAAGATAGAAGAGCGCCACTGATCCGGGGCACCATGATAAAATGCAGTCAGACTCTCCCCCTGGTATCGTGCCGGGATCTCAAGGCCTGCGAGCTTTAAGAATGGTGGGAGTAATGTCCACATTCAACACCATCTCGTCGAAAGACTTCCCCCTGGACGATTGGGGTTGCCTGGGGTCATAAATGATCATGGGAACCCGGATGGACTGTTCATACATTAACCACTTTCCGGCATAGCCCCTTTCCCCCAGGAAGTATCCGTTATCACCCATGAAGATGATGATGGTATTATCTGGCAATGCCCTTTTCCTGAAGGGCTGTTTCTATTCTTCCCATCACACTGTCCACACAGGAAATCATCCTGTAATAGCCTTTCACCATTTGCTGGTATTTTTCCGGAGTATCGTATCTCCAGTACCACCTCTTGCGGTTCATCGTGGTCTGCAAAAACTCAGGCAGGGCCTCAAAGAATGCCGGATCGGCGGTTTCGGGAACGGGTATTAGCTGATCCGTATAAAGGCTATCGCAGTATTGAGGCCAGAAATATTGCTCCTCTGCCCCATCATCGGCGTGGGGGGACCAGAAAGAGAGAGAAAGGCAGAAGGGTTGATCATCCCTGGACTCAATAAAATCGATGGCATGGTCACCGTTTATATCGGCGAGATGAACCTCCTTCCCATCCACTTCCTTCAGGTAGGGCCAGAAGGTCTTTTTCTGCCAGTCAAACATTTCATCTTCCATCCCCTCGTTAACCTTCACTCCGAATTTACCGATGAAACCGGTGCGGTAACCTGACTTCCTGAGCAGGCAGGGATAACTCTCGACTATGTACTGGTTATCCAGATTTGGTTTCCCGAAGGTAAAATCATGTGTCCGCTCATACAGGCCGGTAAAGAGAGTGGCCCTGCTCGCCGCACAAATGGGTGTGGTCACGAAGGCATTTTTAAAATGAAGGCCCCTGCTTGCCAGCTTATCCATATTCGGAGTCTGAATGATCGGGTTGCCTGCAAAAGAAAGCGCATCCCAACGCTGATCATCCGTGAGAATGAAAATGATATTCGGCCTCTTCCCATCCACAGTTTGGATTTCTTCTGTTACCTCCGGTTTACATCCGACATTCAGGAGAATCAGTAGGATGACAGCTAACAAAGTGTTTAAATTTTTCATATTCCCGAGTTATTAAAAACCATTTTCTGCTTGCAAAATCGAAGCAAAGGTGCCAATCTCTATTTCCTTACGCTTAATGATGTACTGATATACGAATCTGAAGATCCTCCCACCTGAATTTCAAAAAGTCCGGGTTCAACGATCCACTCTTTTGTTTCCGTATCCGTGAATCCCAGCATGGACTGATCAATGGTGAACTTCACCTCTTGCTCCTCGCCCGGCTTGCAAATAGACTTTCCTGATCCCCTTCAGATCTTTCAGGGGCCTGACCACCGAACTCTTCACATCTTTCACATATAACTGAACAACCTCACTCCCGGACCTTTCACCACTATTTTTAAGGGTAAATGAAACTTCGGTGCAATCACCTTTGGTATTGATGCTCTATCAGCCACTTTTAGATCCTGATAATCAAAAGAGGTATAGCTCAATCCAAATCCGAAGGGGAAAAGGGGCTCTTTGTTGAAATACCGGTAGGTTCTCCCATCCATAAAATAATTTTCAAAGGCCGGAAGATCTGCTTCAGACTTATAAAAGGTAAGAGGCAAGCGGCCTGAAGGATTATAATCTCCAAAAAGTATATCGGCTATGGCCGTACCTCCTTCTTCACCAGGGTACCATGCCTCTAGAATGGCCGGGATATTTTCCTTTTCCCAGTTGATGGCAAGGGCGCTTCCATTGTTCAGGACAAGAATGATCCTGGAATTTACTTCCGAGATGGAACGCAGCAATGCACCGTTGAACCTCAGGAAAGTCAATATTACTTTTGTCGCCTGTCTCTCCCTCCATTCCTGGTGAAATCCCACCGACAAATATTACAGCATCAGCTTTTGCAGCCAGCTCAAGGGCTCTCTCCAGTGGAGTTTTACCAGGAAGAGCCCAGTTCATTTTACAGGCTGACAAATAGGTGGACTGAAAAAACTCTACCCTCAGGTCATATTCTTCACCCTCTGTAAGCGTGATTTTTACGGACTTTTCTCTCCCTTCCCTGTTCTCCCAGTTATTGATTATTTCCTTCTGGTTTATAAATAACCTGAATCCGTCATCAGCTTCCAGGCCAATGGTATATTCACCTGATTCAGGGGCTTTAATTTTACCGGTCCACCGCACCGAAAAGTTTTCATCATCAAGGCCGGGAATCCTGTTTTTGATCCAGTTATAATCAATATCCTCATCAATTCGTCTGTAAAACGGGACGCCATTCAAGTCCTTGTTATCAAAGTATTCAGCCAGCAGGCCTCTTTTCCCCTCGAATGAGAGGTATTTTGAATCTATTTTCCTGAGCGCTGGTTTATCCTCTGTCTGCAGATCACATCCAGGTTCATAATAAACCCTGGTTTCATCAGAAACAGCGCGCCTTATTCCATCAAGTGCAGTATAATACATGGATGGAGTTCCGTGATAATTGGCCACAAGGACATCATAGGAATCAGCATTGGGTCCAATCACAGCCAGCGTGCGGATGTCTTTTGAGAGCGGCAGGGTCTGATCGCTGTTTTTAAGAAGCACCATGGAAGACCTCGCCACCTCCAGGGATTTCACCCTGTGCTCGGGTGCATCCACAACAGCATAGGGTATATTATTATACGGATGTTCAGGGTTATCGTCAAAAAAACCCAATTTAAACCGTGCCGTAAATAACCTTTGAACTGCAACATCTATTTCCTCCTCCGTGATAAATCCTTTTTCAACAGCTTCAAGCAGGTATTTATAATAAGATCCACAATTGAGATCGCAGCCCGCTTTGACCGCCAAAGCAGCTCCTTCGGCACCAGTGGCTACATACTTATGATTTTCTGAAATATCCCGTATGGCATTGCAATCGGACACCACGTAACCCTTGAAACCCCACTCATCTCTCAATATATCTGTCAGAAGCAGCTTACTTCCACAGCAGGGTACTCCAAGATAACTGTTGTAGGCACACATGACCGAATATGCTCCGGCTTCCATAATTGTTGCTTTGAATGCAGGCAGGTAGGTATCATACAGGTCTCTTTCAGAGGTAACAGCGTCAAATTCATGTCTCAAGGCCTCAGGCCCGCTATGTACCGCAAAATGTTTTGGCGTTGAGACCGACATCAGGTAGGTGTCATCCTCTCCCTGTAAGCCTTTTACAAAAGCCTTGCCCATCTCTGCGGTCAGATAGGGATCCTCTCCATAAGTTTCATGTCCCCTTCCCCACCGAGGATCCCTGAATATATTGATATTGGGCGACCACATGGTAAGGCCCTTATACCTCCCGTACTCCTGATCGGCCTGGGCTTTAATATATTTCGCCCGTGCCTCGAGACCGATGATCCCGGCCATCTCCCTGATCAGCTCCGGATCCCAGGTGGCGGCCAGGCCAATGGCCTGCGGGAATACGGTTGCAAGATCTGCTCTTGCTACCCCATGCAAGGCTTCATTCCACCAATCATATTCCGGAATATCCAGTCTGGGGATTGCCACAGAATGATTCATCATTTGTGACACCTTCTCCTCGAGGGTCATCCGCAAAACCAGATCATTGACCCGTCTTCGATGTTTAACTGATGTTTTTTAAGGGGGCCAGCATCCTGCTGAGCATAACATGGAAGCATCACAATCAGCAAAAGGGCAAAACTCAGTTTCTCAATGATCTTTTTCATATGCCTGACAGGGTATCTTCTTATTCCGGCTTGTTTAAGAATAAGAGCTCAGCACTCCCCATGAGTCCGGATGGAAGCAAAGGGCTGCTCCGCCTTAAACTTGTTCTTAATATTTGTGTTTGTATATGACTTCATCCCGGGATTCATGATATCCCCGACAATCCGGTTGTTCCAGGTATTTGTCACCTCAACCACAATCCTGTTTGATCCGGGCCGAACGGCCCCTGTGATATTTGCCCTGTAGGGAGGAGTCCATACAATACCACAATCCGCTCCGTTTACAGTGATCCGTGCCACTTCCTGGATTTCTTCGAAAGCAACAAAAACTTCTGTCCCCTTTGAAAGCGATTCCTCCTGCAGGTTAATATCCCTGGAATAGTTGGCTGTCCCTGAATAATACTTGATTTCATCCACATCCGCATCAGACCAGGATGTCAGTTTTTCCATTTGATACGATTCAGGACCGCCCATGTCCGGATTGAAACTGACATTCCAGTTCTCAGATATATCAAGCGGATCCTGGAGTAGCTTTCTGATCTTTCCATCGTAAAGGCCAAACTGCAGATCAAGGTTCAGCTCAGCATCATTTCTGCCAGAGGAGTGATCCCTGAACACCACAAACCTTGAGGCCAGGGGATCAAGAACCAGTTCAATACCCAGTCCGTTCTTCTCCTTTGTATACACTACCTCTCTTTGAATCAGACCGGTCTCAGCATCCCATAATTCAGGAACCATATTTGAATCAACCCTGAAAATACAGTTTATCTTCTCGGTTTTCGGACTGCTGTTGGAAACAAAATAGATATCCTCGCTTGCGGTCCGGCGATGGATATAATCAATGTGCCTGTCAGCATTATCAGTGCCATTTACCTGGAAATCGGGTTGGATATCCATTTCCGTCAGAACCTCCTTCACCGTTTTACCCCAATAAACCCTGCCCTTACCATAGTCATTGGATAAAATGTTAATACCATCACATGCTCCCCACAATTTATCGGCAATTGTCAGGACCTCATTGTCGCATTCAGGATAGTTCTTCAAGAGATGTCGTCCTTTCGGGTCTTCTGCCAATAATGACAGCACCCTCAAAAACAAGCTTCTCAAGTCTCTGCAATACTTCCAGGGAGATGTCGGCCCGGTCGGGTAAGAGCATTACACGGTAGGACTGGCCGGAAGGCAATACAAGCTTCCCGTTTTCAACGAACATGTCTCTTGTGATGATCTCGGCATTCATATAATCAAAGTCGTAGCCGGTCATGTCGCCCGGGTTGACAGGCTTTAACTGGCCACAGTGAAGACACTGCGTGTCATCAAATATCTGTTTAATATTGGGGTCAATTCTTTTCGATGGAACAAAATTTGGTGCCTGATCGCCATAATAGAGACAGGCATCTCCCACAAAAAGTCCCTGTCTGAGCATGTAGGAACACCTGCCGATATAATCCATAAAGGGAGTGGCCATATCCCACCAGGTGGTATTTACATTCAGATGCTCACCGGCATGATAGGTAAAACCAGGCTTCCCGGCAATTTCAGGGTTATGCGCAAAGGTGTGAAACACGACCTGGTTCAGTCCTTCACACAAAGCAATATCAATTAATTGCTTAAAGTCGGCTGGACCATGTTGCCAGTGGTTCCATCCGGTAAGTGATTCGGCCGCAACCAGTTTCTGGTTGTAAATATGAGCCGCACTGGCTGCCTCCTTGGTGACCCAGAAGCGTTGCCGGTTCCAGAACTCCCCCATCGGGATATGAGAATGACCCAGGGCTTTCAGCGGATCGACCCTCGGTGCTCCACCGTGACCCGCTTCTGTCAACATCTGGAAGTCATTTTCGTTTGCAATATCCACAGAATATCCAAAATGGTTTTCGATCATCAGGTCACTCACCAGGCGACTGTAATCACCCCGGAACCGTTCAGCAAGGATGCTGTCCTTTTGGGTATACCCCAGGAGCAATGGAAGGAAGGGTGCAGGATCATAGCCATAGCGTGATATGAACTCCTTCATCAGCAGCGGAGTCCAGTCCTTCATTTCCCATACCTCGTAACTGTCCAGCATCAGGAACTTCATGTGATTTTCAGGAGTGCTTACCTGGTCCAGCCTTGCCAGGATGGAGTCAAAATGCCGTTGCGTTGCCTGTTTGCTCAGATGATCTATCACCAGGCCATTTGAATTGGGACTCGGACACACCAGGTTTTGTCCGGTATTACACATAAAGAAAGAGAATACTTCCCATTTGCCCTCGGGCACTTCCCACTCAATGACCCTGTCTTCTGATGTTAATTCGTCCAACACAACTGCCTGATCTCCTGAATTATCAATCACTTTTGAGCCTGCATAGGGAAGAGCCAGGGAAGTTAAAAGGGAGTAGACTTCGACCTCACCTCTTGCGTGTTTCGGTATTTCAATCATGATTTTTTCCGTGGCCGGGCCCTCCAAAATCTGGCTTGTGCACAGTAATTGCATGCTGGCATCCTCCATCCTGACCCATTCGCCACCCGCATTCCAGCTGCTTGAGGCAACCATA
Source organism: uncultured Bacteroidota bacterium (assembly GCA_963716765.1). Lineage (GTDB taxonomy): Bacteria > Bacteroidota > Bacteroidia > Bacteroidales. The sequence continues at coordinate 127,433 of CAVQUO010000003.1, forward strand.
CCAAGATCGAGGCCCAGTTCTCCACTTGTCTTTAAGGCAAGGGACATATATTCCAATGATTCAGGACCCAGAAAAGCGGGACCCTCGGGAATAATTTTACCAGGATCGGCAAGAGAACCAATATCCCAGATCAGGGCCCCCCGCATTCCCTTATCCTTCATCTCGTTCAACTCGAAGACCATTTTTGAGGTATCCACGTAGCCATTCATCCAGGTCCACAAAGCAAGGGGCCTGTTTTCAGAGGGTGGATTCAGAAAACTTTCCGGCGATAATTCACCGGTCGTGCTGCGACAATGCGATAACAGTAAAACAAGCAAGAATTCCGATAGAAGAATAAATGCCCTGTATTAAGTTTCATTCAATTAAGTTTGTAATTTTAAGATGCTTTTTAATTTCGTAATAAAAATAATTAAATTTCTTAACAGGAAGTCCACCATGAAGCACATATTTCTGATCTTGTTGTCAGGCTTGTTGTCGTTCAGCTCAAATGCCCAGGAACCTGCAAGGTTAAAAGCAGAAAATAGGGAGCGCTGGTCTGAAAAGGAAGCGAATGTATGGTTTGAAAAGCAGCCTTGGCCATGTGGGTTTAATTATATCCCGGCAAATTCGATCAGCTACACTGAAATGTGGATGCCTTATTGCTTCAATCCGGAATTTATAGACAAGGAGCTGGTTTTGGCAGAGGGTATTGGCTTCAACTGCCTGCGTGTCGTATTGCCATTTGTGGTATGGGAACATGATCCTGCAGCCTTTAAGAAACAGCTTGTTGAATTCCTGGAAATCTGCGATCAACATAAAATCAGGGTAATGTTTACGCTGTTTGATGATTGCGCATTTGGCAATGATGAGAAGCTGAAAGATCCGTGGTACGGGAAACAACCGGAGGTATTAAAGGGCTGGTATGCCAATGGCTGGACACCCTCCCCGGGACACAGTATGGTTCGTGACCCGAACACATGGCCGCGGCTCGAGAGCTATGTCAAAGACATTATCGGAACTTTCAGGGATGATCCCCGGGTATGGGTCTGGGACCTGTATAACGAGCCTGCAAACGGAGGTCTGCAGGACACATCTTTTCTCCTGGTTCAAAAGGTATTCGCCTGGGCCCGTGAGATGAATCCTTCCCAGCCTTTAACAGTGGCCCAGTGGAATAATAACGAGACATTGAATGCCCTTATATTTAAGAACAGCGACATTATCACCTTTCACAATTACAATGATGCTGATAACCTGGCCAGGCATATTGACCAGCTGAAAACACACCATCGTCCGGTCATAAATACTGAATGGCTGAACAGAGGCAGAGCTTCAATTGTCAATACATGCTTGCCCCTCTTTTTGAAGAGAATGTTGGATGTATGCACTGGGGACTGGTCAACGGAAAGACCCAAACCCATTTAGCCTGGGGCTGGAGACCGGGTATGGGGGAACCTGAAGTATGGCAGCATGATCTGTATACCATTGATCATGAGGCTTACGACGAAAACGAGCTCGAACTGTTTCGCAAATACATCAGAGATAAGCCAGAAAGAATAGAATCTTGTTATCGGCTGACTTTTAATTCAGCCTTTCCCAATGTTTTTCAGCATTTCTTTCAACTCCCTGGCTTTTGCTGTAGCAGCCAGCCCTCCCCTTCCTGTACAGCGTAATGTGGAGGACATGGATTTTCCCACACGGTCGACCGAATCTAATACCTGGTCGAAGGGAATCACTGCATTGAAGCCGGATAGCGCCATGGTCGATGCACCCAGTGCATTCATCCCGGCTGTAACATTTTTACCAAGACAGGGGACTTCCACACGGTCGGCCACAGGATCACATACCAGTCCGATGGTATTCTGCAGGGCCATGGATGCTGCTCCAACAGACTGTTCGGCAGTAGCCATCTGATAATTCTACCAGCGCAGCGGCAGCCATGCATGCTGATGCCCCGGTTTCAACCTGGCAACCATATTCTTCTGCCGAAAAGCCAGGTCCCATTGCAAAGAAAACGCCCATCAGACCACCTGCAAAATATGCCAGAATTTTCTTTTCCTCATCCAGATCATTGATATCGCAAAATGCTTTAACGGTGCCTCCAAATGTACCGCAGGAGCCGGCTGTGGGAATAGCAACAATCACCTGCATCGAACTTTTGGCCTCCATCAAAGCAGTAATATTGGCTATGACCCTGTTTACCAGCGGATTGGTTTTGGTCGCTTTTTGCCGCTCAGCCTTCTTCAATCAGATTTGATTGCTGATGAAGTATTCTATCCTCGTATTCCGTTCCTGCTAATCCTGTTGCGATTCCGGCCTCAACGATCTGGATAATCTCCTTCATCTTCAGGATGAGATCTATCCTCGGATAATCCACTTCTGCAGACTTCGTATATCAGCCCCAGTTTTCCGAGGCTGTAATTCATTGTGGATCTGCATACGTCAAGCATTCCGTCAACATCTGTAAAGGGGAAATCCAGTTCCCTGCCCGATAATATCGGCAAAATAGGTGTGGTGGGATGACTTCACCAATTCCCGTAAAATCACCTATCCTTTTTAGGGTATGCTCCGGGAAAGCATCGGGAGATTGGACCTGTATCAGACCTCCATGATCATTTTCCGACCAGCTGACAGAAGGTATTTCCGGGCAATAAGCCCTGAATCGATTTCAGGGTCCTTCTGTCCAAAACCTTTATCTGTCATGGACAAAGAGATGGTAATTATCGCCCCTGATACTTGTCTGATATCTCATTATACTGCCTGATTTCAAACATACCGCCTCCGGTGGAAACAGCCACTATTTGAATTGTTCTTCCGGATCTTCCTTTCAGGGAAACTCTGACGGTGTTTCCATGATCCGTTTTGAAACTGCTGATCTGGTACTTAATGTGGACATCCTTTTTCATTTGCAACAGTTCAGGATTGAATAATTCTTTCATCCCTGATGTCAATTCCCAGCAATCCTCCATCCATTCCCATGGCTGTTCCCTGCTCCCGGTAATTTGGGGCCCATGCACCGTCTTTATCAAATTCAATGAGCGCCTCATCTAATTCATCCATTAATAGCTGAACGCACACTTGCGCAATGCGCCATGAGGCAGCCGTATGCGAGCTTGAGGGGCCACGCATTACAGGTCCTATGACATCGTTAAAAATGCTGGGAAGTCCTTCTGTTTTCATCATCTGGAATTATTTTAGTATCTGTTTGTAACAAAGGTAACATCATTTGTTAAAACGTTCGGGGTTCAATTCACTGATGGGAATCTCAGGTTTTTCTCCGGCAATGATCTTTGAAACAAGCCTTCCTGTTGAAGCAGCCAGGCTGATCCCGATCATGGCATGACCGGTCGCAATAATTAGGTTTGGATAACCTTGTAAGTGCACCCAGGTAGGGCAATCCATCAGGGGATACCGGACGAAAGCCATACCCAGGGACTTCAGATCCTTCTAATTCGGGCAGCGGAAAATCGGGGAAATACCTTGAAAGGGAATTCAGGATACCTCTGATCCTGTTTTCACGAATCACCGAGGTCCTGTCTCCTAGCTGCATGGTCCCCCCAAACCTGATTCTATTCCCATAAGGGGTGATGGTAACCTTGTCTTCATTGATCAGTTTTGGAATACGAAATGCCTGGTCCCTGTTCTCAGCCAGAAAGCTAAAGCCTTTTCCACTCTGAACGGGCAGGTATATTCCAAGGGATCTTCCTATCTCCTCACTCCATACTCCCGTGGCCATCACATAGTATTCACTTTGGAACATACCCTTATCGGAATTAATGCCCGTGATTTCCCCTTTTCGAAACAGAGATCCCGGTCATCCTGGTCTGATTGTGAAAAAGCAGCCCCGCGATCGATCAGCTCATCCCTTAGTGCCATCATCAGTTGCGTAGGATTCAAGATGTGCATCAAGCGAATAATGAATTCCACCCAGCACATTGAATTTTAAACCAGGCTCCTTCTCTTCCAGCTCTTTCTTGCTTAACAAAATGTGCAGGAATACCCAGATCGTTGGATCTTCCCGGCCAGTTCCTTTTCCTCCTTTTCCCCTTTTACCGAGTTATAAAGCATGGTAGATCCCTTCTGTTTTGACCTTGAATGACTCCAATTCCTTTTCCCATTCCTGATAAATTCCGCGACTGTGCAGGTGCATTTTTATCAGCAAATCCATGTGTTTTTCTACGTGCACACGGTTTGCATGAAGATAAAACTTCCACAGGAAATCCAGTGATGGCCTGTTCAATGACAGGCGAACTGTAAAGGGACTTGTGGAATAGGTCATCCAACGCAGGGCCTTCGCAATGACACCAGGTGAAGGCAGGGTCACGAAATGACTTGGAACAATCATTCCTGCATTTCCATAGGAACAACCCTCACCCGGACCACCCTGATCAATGATTTCAACCGAATGGCCTTCTTTTGATCAGTTCATATGCAATGGAAAGACCTATTACTCCTGCCCCGACTATCGCTACCTTGCTCATCTGTCAACTTAATAAACCTGGAACCCAAAAGCATAAGGATCCTCATTTTCATCTATGGTAATGGTGTTCTCAGCGGTGATCCTGGCCCATCCCTCGATTCCGGGAACAATGGCAGAATAATCACCCACCATCGTCTGGTCTTCAATGGTTCCAACAAAAACACTTCCGATGATACTTTCATGGATGAATCGCTCTCCTGCTTTCAATTTGCCTTTAAAAAATCGCTGTGCCATTCTTGCCGATGTACCTGTACCACATGGAGAACGGTCGATGGCATGGTCCCCGTAAAATACCGCATTCCTGGCTGATGAATTGGGATCGATTGTTTTCCCCGTCCACATCACATGGCTTAAACCCCTGATATTATTGATCGTCGGGATGAATAAATTCATAATGCCTGTTTAGATAGTCCCGGATCAGGGGACTGTAATGCATGTATCTGGGCCACTGAAAAATGCCCAAGCCCGGGGTAGTTTTTCTGAGGTTCGATGATTGCATAGAAATTACCACCATAGCTCACATCCAGAACAATTTTATCCAGTCCGGGAATATCGATTTCAATGCCTTCTTTTGCCAGAAAAGAAGGCACATTTACAATCTTTACTGATTTCACCTTCCCTCCGTTCATGGTATAGGAGGCGGTAATATTGCCGGCTGGAACTTCAAGATTAAGTATGCCCGGGGTTTTGGGAGTCACCAATTCCTTTTCAATCATAAATGTTACTGTACCGATGGTTCCATGCCCGCACATGGGAAGGCAGCCACTGGTCTCCATAAACAGGATTCCCGAATCATTTGAAGGATCGGAAGGAGGGTAGAGGAAGCTGCCGGACATCATATCATGACCACGGGGTTCAAACATCAGTCCCTTTCGTATCCAATCGTACTCTTCCATAAAATGGAGACGTTTTTCGGCCATATTCGCACCTTTCAATTCCGGGGCACCCTGTGTAACCAGTCGAACCGGATTACCACAGGTGTGGCCATCTATGCAATGAAAGGTTTTCTTAATCATTTCGTAATATTAGAGTGTGATCTATTGGTCCATTCTCCATCCACGATTCTGTGAATTTTCAACGGATTATGATTCCTTAAGATCATCTGGAAGCAGGTCTTCCGGCCAGTTCTGGAAACATACCGGCCTTACAAATCGCTTGATGGCAGCCGTACCCACGGAGGTAAACCTGGCATCAGTGGTAGCAGGAAATGGTCCACCATGCTGCATGGAAGGAACAACCTCAACGCCGGTGGGCACACCATTGTGAATGATCCTGCCTGCTTTCTGTTGAAGTGTGGCAAGTCAAATCTCCACTATGTCTGCAAGTTCACCAGGTTCAGCCATGAGGGTAAGGTAAGCTGGCCTTTCAGCTGTCCGGCCAATTGGATCATCTGCTGCCTGTCCTTGACAGACGATCACCATTGAAAAGGGTCCAAATATCTCCTCGTGAAGAGATGGATTTTTCAGGAAGTCCTCTGCTGAAACACTTGCGATGGCAGGTATGGCATGATTTTTCTCTGTCGGAGGCCTGCACCCCGGTACAGAAACTTGAACATCTTTCCTGCTCTTCGATTTGCTTAATATATGCTTGTAATAACTTTGTCGAAAAACGGGTATTGAGCATGGCAGCTGGTACTTTCTGAGAAAATGCGTTCGGACAGGGATTTTAAAAAGGACTCCAGCTCCCTGTTCTCCTGCACCACAATAATACCCGGCTTGGTGCAAAATTGTCCGACAGCCAGATTTACAGAATCGGCGAGCTGAGAAGCAATGCGCGGAGGATCTCTTTTCCAGTGCCTTGTCCAGAATGAATACGGGATTAATACTGCCCATTTCTGCAAATACAGGAATGGGTTCAGGCCTGGCAGACTGCAAGGTCATAGCAAGGCTTTTCCTCCCTGGAACGAACCGGTGAAGCCCACTGCCCTGGTATGCGGGTGCATTACCAGCGCATTTCCTGGTTAATAGGAATTCCCATGGATCATTGAAAAAACGCCTTCGGGCATGCCGGTACGTTTTGCCGCCCTGATGATGGCCCTGCTGACCAGCTCAGAAGTTCCCGGGTGGCTGGGATGTGCCTTTACCACCACCGGATTGCCTGCTGCAAGTGCAGATGCAGTATCGCCCCCTGCCACTGAAAATGCAAGTGGAAAATTACTGGCAGCAAACACAACTACAGGACCCAGGGGAACCAGTTTCTTCCTGAGATCCTGTCTCGGCGCCGGGGTCCGTTCGGGCTGGGCAAGATCAATGCTTGCCTCCACCCAGGAACCTTCGCGCAACAGCTCCGCAAACATCCTGATCTGCCCTATTGTCCTTCCCCTTTCACCGATTACGCGGGCTGCAGGGAGCCCTGTTTCCAGTTGCACTCTGAGTGATCAGATCATCACCCAGCGCATCAATTTCTTCCGCGATGGCTTCAAGAAATTCTGCCCGTTTGCTCCCGGAATAGTCCCTGATAAATGTAAAAAGCATCCGATGGCCATTTCCATCGCCCTGTCCACTTCTTCCAAGGTTCCATCATGAAATGATTTCATCCAGTTCCTGATATGTTAATGGATTATATCCTTTAAAAGTTTTACTGCCCTTTGCAGAATATCCAGAACCAATCAGGTTTTTTCCGGTAATTTCCATTCAGATCTATTTATCTTGTTAAAATTCGGGTAATACCGGCATGTTATCAGTTGCTTTACGCAGGATGGATTTAATCCTTTCCCGCTCTTCATCGGCCAGGGGAAGGCGCGGAGGCCTGACGATTTCCGATCCCAGTCCGGTTACTACTTCCGCAAACTTGATATACTGCACAAGCTTAGGATGCAAATCAAGTTCAAGCAGGGGCATGAACCACCTGTAGATTTTGGTCGCCTCCTGAATTCTGCCGGCCTTTACAAGTTCATATATGGCAACTGTCTCACGGGGAAAGGCGGATACAAGACCTGCAACCCAACCATCCGCTCCCAGCAGGAGCTCCTCCATGGCAACTGTATCCACACCGCAAAGAATCTTTAAACGGTCCCCGAATGCATTTCGCAACCTGGCGATATTTGAAACATCACGGGTCGATTCTTTAACTGCCTGAATATTATCCTGCTTGATCAATTCTTCAAACATATCAATGGTGACCTCTATTCCGTAATCGACAGGGTTATTGTAAATCATAATCGGAAGATCCGTTGCTTTGGCAACTGAAAGAAAGAATGCCACAGTCTCCCTTGAATCAGCCTTATATCGCATGGGAGGCAGTAACATCAATCCCTTTGCTCCAATTTTTGTGGCTCTTTCAGCTGCGTCAACAGCTCCTTTGGTGGTTTGCTCGGCTACATTCATGATCACCGGAATTTTATCTTTCACAAAGTCAAGCGTCACATGAAGCAGTTCGTCCTTTTCACTGTTGCTCAAGGTGGAAGCCTCACCCAGCGATCCGGCAAGCACCAGCCCATGGATCCCGGCCTCGAGCTGTTTGGTGACATTGCACAGGAAGGTTCCAAAATCAAGGGTGTCATCTTCATGAAATTTAGTTGTGATTGCCGGGTAAACACCGGTCCAGCCTACTGTTTTCATCTTCAATATTTTTATCTGATTACATGTTAAGTTTAACTGCTGTAAAATTAATATATTCGGACATGCATGTCTTTTACTATTTTATCATATTTTTGCACTATATTAGCATAATATATTATTTTACATTGTCAATACTGATATTCTAATGCAAGTAATTCAAAACGGCCTTCTGTTTCGTGTCTCCAAACTGGAAGACGAATCTTTTAATGTCCAGCTGGAAGAAGGCTCCAGTTTTTACCCGGTACGGCATTATCATCCGGAAGTTCAGCTGACCCTGATCATGGAAGGAAGTGGCACCAGGTTCATCGGAAATTCAATTGCCTCCTTTGAGGAAGGGGATCTCTTTCTGATTGGCTCAAATGTACCTCACGTATTCAGGAATGAGCAGCAGGCAAAGACTGATAAACAGGAGTCTAGAGTAAAATCGCTCTCCATCTATTTTAAACCCGATGCACTTGGGCAATACATTCTTTCAACTTCCCTGAAACCAGGCATATATCGCTCCTTCTCACGGAAGCATCCAGGGGTATCGAAATCAGCCGTGCCGGCACAGGAGATGTGAAGGAGCTTTTTCAGCAAATATGGCTGCTCAGTGGATTTGACCGTTTGCAGAAACTGCTGGAAATATTAAACATCATTAGCATTTCCAGGAAACACAGGATCATCTCCCAACTTGCCTATGACCGCCCCCTGAAGGATGATGATAACAGAAGGATTAGCGAGGTTTTTGATTTTGTAATCAAGAATTATGCAGAAGAAATCAAGCTGCAGCATGTTGCATCGATAGCCAATTTAAGCCTTACGGCATTTTGCAGGTATTTTAAACTACATACCAGGCAAACCTTTACTGAATTCCTGAACAGGACAAGAATCGGGCAGGCTTCGCGCCTGTTGAGAGAGACCAGACAATCGGTGTCTGAGATTGGCTATTCATGTGGATATAACAATATCCCCTACTTCAACAGGGAGTTCAAGAAAATTACCGGGCAAACACCACTGAGTTTTAGAAAGGAGCATCAATCACAAAGATAGGAGCTTTCCTTTTGTGAAGCATTCTGATCTCTTTTTCTAAAATGAATTCATATTAATTACAATGTTATTTACTCCGGGATTTAAGCGAATTGATCCGAAAGAAAGATTAACGGTCTCGCCATTTACAGTGACCACATCTTCGGAAGCCAGATCCAGGTAAAGGTCACCAGCCATATTTGCCGGTATTTCAAGAGTGTATATTGTCAATCGTGAACCCAGGCGCTTGTATTCTCCTTTGATCTGCCCTCTTAATGTGGGCATGGTGATGGAACTGTTTTCCAATTTCCCCATTTGAGGTTTGATGCTTACAATGCCAAACCCGGGGGTTTGGGCTTGAATCCCCCACAAACCGCGGGGAATAATGTTGGCAGGAGCAGCTCCCCAGGCATGGTTCCAGTCGGCATTGGGCTTGTATTTCATGTCCCAGGCTTCCAGTGAAATGGTGGAACCTGCTTTTATCATATTGTACCAGCTCCGGTCGTGTGTGGCAGTCATCAATTCCAGAGCATAATCGGCCTCACCGGCATTATAGAGTGCTTCCATCAGGTATTGGGCACCATATACGCTGCATGCCATACCCCGTGTTTTAATATAGTCTGCCACCCTTCTTTTATATTCTTCAGGCACAATGTCAAAAGCCAGCACCATCATATTGGCATGCAACGAGCCATGTTCAGTTCCTACACCATCCTGGTAATATCCACCCTCCTGATTAAACAGTTTTTCATTCATGGATTTTTTAACCTTTGCAGCTCGCAGTCTGAAATCCATTTCCTCATCTGTTTTGTGAAGCAAGCTGGCAAATTCAGCCATGATCACCATGTTCTTGTAATAAAAACTATTGATCACCGTATTGACCGGCTTAAATTCAAATCCATCACGCTCTCCCTCCTTTGTTGCCAGTTTCCAACCTGTATCTTCCTGTGCAGGGGGCCAGTCCACAATATCTCTCAGACGTTTGTTGAGTCGGGAAACCCAGTTTTGATCATCAGTTCACCGTTGTGATTGGGCGAGGAGGTACTGATCAGTCCATCTTCATTTTCCAGTGCCATGAGGGTTTTATGTTTCAGTGGCTCATAATATTTCGTGATCAGTTCCGTGTTTCCTGTGTACATATAATCCTGGTAAAACATCAGCGCCACATGCAGTTGCCATTCGGTGGGCCAGGTTGGATATTCCATAAAATACTCAATGGTTTTTCGTGCCATGGAATACTCATTATCAACCGAATAATGGCTTAACTGATTCAGGTATGCATCTGCCTCGTAGGGAATACGTTCCCGGTCGCCATCCACATAATACCCGGCAAATGAGGTGGCTTTCATGGAATATTTACAAAGGTCCCACACCTGGTTCAGAATCGAATCTGAACTCGTAAATGAGCTTGTATTGTCATCGAAATAATTGAAGAATGCCAGCTGAGAAATCTGACTTGCTTCGAAAGTGCCACCTATACCTTCAATTTCACAGTAACGGAAAGGCATTATTACAGGAAAAGAATCAGGCAAGGCCACGGCCGCAGATCCGGTATTACGTTCGTCAGCTTTCAACTCAATTTGATAACTGCTTCTCTCCGGTGTAAGCTGCAACTTTACTTCCTGATAACGAATGGTTCCTCCAGGTTCCCGGTCAATTTTACCATCCAGTAATTTTTCACCCATCCGAATGGTTAAAGTCTCTTTCTTCCGGGGTTTATAATTAATTTCCAGTGTGGCAAATGCATCTTTACCAAAATCAACAAAAAAGCTTCCATCGCTTACTTTTCTTAAATGCGATGGGAGGAATCCTTTCAACCTGGAAACAGTTATGTGTGGTGATGTTTTTTCCAAAAGAACCGGTCCTGAATTCCTGAACTTCAGAATACTCGGAAAGACGCTTATCCTGATCAAAAATGCGTACTCTCCAATAATAGGTGGAGTTTGGCTTCAGCGCTTCTCCTTCAAATTCAATATCAAGCGATTTGCTGCTTCTCACCTGTCCGCTGTTCCAGACATCACCAATATTTTTTTCCGCCAATTCCTTGCTGGAAGAGACAAGAATCTGATATGCTTTCTGAATAACTGCTTCTTCAGGGACAAACCAGCTGAATTCTGGTAAACTATCCACAATCTTTGTATATCCGGGTTCACGGATAAACTCAACCCTTAGTCCCGACGGGATACCGGAATACGGATCGGCAAATCTTTGGGCCAGTTCGTCACATTTATCCCGCAGATTCTGAAGCTCTTTCATTGTATCTCTTATCACTGGGCCAAATTGATTGTTTCCTGTGGATCATCAAGCAGGTAATACAACTCTTCAGCAGACTTATCATTTACATAGCGGAAGTATTTCCATGTCTGCGGTGCGCACTCCTTCGCTGGGCGGAATGTTATCAAATTCCCAAAGGTGTTCAATCAGAACAGTGTCACGCTGAAGCGATTTTTCCTGACCACTTACGATGGGTAGCAGGCTTTTACCTTGCCATGTGGAAGGCACTTCAATGCCTGCCAGATCAAGAATGGTTGCCGGAACATCAATGTTCAGGGCCATTTCATCAATATCTCTGTGATCTTTTGTTACGCGGATCATAAATGATCAGGGGCACCCGTGATGGAATTGTCATACATCAACCATTTCCCGGCCAACTGGCGTTCACCAAGAAAATATCCGTTGTCACCCATCAGAATAATTACCGTATTTTTATCCTGTCCCGTTTCCTTTCAATTTCTCTCTGATTTTGGCAATTTCAAGATCAATCCCCTTGATCATTCGATAATAACCTTTCACACTGTGCTGGTATTTTTCCGGAGTATCATATCGCCAGGTCCAGCGCAGCCGGTTAAAACCTTCACGAACAGGCAATGGCAATTTATTAAACCATATATCATCGGCAAGTTCAGGACCGGGCATTTCCATATCCTGGTACAAGCGGTCTGGTTCTTCCTGCCAGAAATATTGTAATTCGGCGTTGTCATGTGCATGTGGTGCACTAAAACTCAGCGATAAACAAAATGGTTTTCCAGTGGGAGCATTATCAATAAATTCCAAGGCTTTTTGTCCTGTATACCGGGTAAGGTGAACGGTATCTTCTCCCAGTGTTTTATAATAATACCCCCGGTAATCGGGAAAATTGACATTCCGGTCATAATCTTCAATGACATCAAAAAGTTGTTCCTTTCCAGGATAGTTCACTCCAAATTTCCCAAAGAAACCATGTATAGTAGCCTGCCTCTTTTAGAAGTTGAGGATAGGACTCTTCCATGTATTCGTTTCGGATGGCACCGGTTTGAAAAGTGTATTTGTGGGTGCGTTCGTGAAGCCCGCTGAAAATACTGGCCCGGCTGGCAGAACAGATGGGGGTGGTGACAAAGGCATTTCGGAAATAGCTCCCTCCTCTGCCAGTTGATCCATTTCGGGCGTCTGGATGATTTTATTGCCCGAATAACCCAGCGCATCCCAGCGCTGATCATCGGTGAGAATAAAAATAATATTCGGTTTTTCAGCTAACTGAGCACTTAAGTCCAAATACCCCTGGAATGTGAGGCCAAATACAATAATTAGTGCTGTAATGCGATTCTTCATGTTTCCTGCCTAATTTTTACCGGTCCGGTAGATCCAATTTACCGAAGCAGGCGATTTAAAACTTCTGTTTGAATGGCCTGCTGAGGATTAAATTCATCAGAATCCATATAGTGCAACAAACTGGCGAGAAGTTGTCTTGCCTCCGGGAGGTTTTGCTGCTCCATTAAATTACAACTGCACACCAGTAGCTTGCCTGCTCCCACCTGGCATTCAAAAATCACCCCCAATTTGTGATTCCGTTCAAAATTATCAATTACCTGTACAATCGGACGAAACTCATTTGGTGTTTCATCCAAAATCATGGCACACCCGTTCTTCAGTAATGACCACCATTGCCAGTTTGAATAAAATTCGGTGGGGAACTCTCTCAATGCATGGGTGTTCAGGCTTGCACAGAATTCCGAGGGTACCCGGTGGATTGTACTTTTTAAACATCGGGTAGCACCAGAAATCACTTTGAAAAGCTCCGGGGATGGCTTGTTTCACCGATGAATTTTTGGGCAGCAGCAATACCTTTTCTCCACCCTGAAGCTTTGCTAATATATCTTCATCTAAATTTTCGGCAATCCTTACTTCCCGGGGCAGCGCTGTATCCACCTTTTCAGGGTAGAGCCAGATGGGATAGCTGTTTTGATAGTCAGTCCCCTTCAGATGCAGGTTGAGCATTAATTTCTGGGGGCATTCGGATCTTTTTCAGGTCCAGCAGAACCGTTCCGTAATTTGCCGGATTCACCTGCGCTTCAGTAAGATCAAACAATTCGCCTGAGGTAATGATACTCCCGCTTTGATCCACGATCTGCCACAAAAGCGGGGTATCCTGAAAATTTCGATTGCTGTAATTGGCCAGTTGAATTTGGGCGGAAATGGTCTCTGCATTTGTCCATACGTACTTCTCCAGTCTGGCCAGCGGAACAACATCATTGCAGAAATTCCGCCAGTTTTCGGGTGTGATCAATCCTTTCGACTCCATGAAAGCATCCAGTATGCCCACAAGGGCAGTTCCCTGTCCGGGAAAATCCTGCAAATCGAGCAGCTGAAACCCTCCAAAACCAGGCGTTCGCAGAGCTGTTTCAATATCTTCGCGATAACAAAGAACTGCCAAAGCACCCGAAGCCCTTACAAAATCATCAGCCTGGTCCAACATTCCGGCAGCTTTCAAACGTCCTTTATAATATCTCAAAGTTACGCGCCTGAACAACACCTGTATATTTTTCAATTTCATGGAAATTGGGATAAACCTGAAACTGGCCAATCTCGTGTCCGATTACAGGCACCGGGATTCCCTGAATGGCCCTGCTGTAATCCTTCATCGTATTGGGATAGAGGTTATTGATATGCCCTACGGTATGAACCGCATAGGAGCCACGAACCTCCAGTCCACGGCTGTCGGGAAAAAAATTACCGGCCCGGTAACGTCCGCCCGTCATCATCGTGGTCCAGTAATCGTCGCCTGCCGACAACTGCGGCTGCCAAAAGAAATTGTTCGATCCTATTGCATAAAGATGTCGTGAATCGTTTTGCCTGAATTTTTCAACCATGGATTCCATCAATTCACGGTCACCATTCAACTCATTCCCCAGGGCAAACATGCAAAAGGAAGCATGATTCCCAAATTCATTTAAGATGCGCAAACCCTCCTGCGCTGATGTATGTGATCCGCTCCTCCCCTTCAGGATCCCCGTGCGGATTTCCACATCTCCCCTCATATCAGCCGACTTGATTCCCAGATCTTCCCAGAGTGGCAACTCGGGTTGCATGTAAATCCCAAGCCTGTCTGCCGCCTCGAAGGCAGCGCGTGGCGGGCACCAGGTATGATAACGATAGTGGTTGATCCCATAGGATCTGGCAATCCGGAAAATACGCAACCATTCCTCCACCTCCATGGGAGCATAGCCTGTCAGAGGGAATACACAGGCATCATGTTTGCCCCGCAGAAAAACGGTATTGCCATTGACCTGAAATTGGTCGTATAGCGTTTTAAATTCACGCATTCCAATTGCTTAACTCTTTGTAATCGTGGACATCCGAATCTCCATACTTCCCACTGAAATCTATTTTCAGGCGGTACAATGCCGGGGTGAATTCATCCCAGAGCTGCATGGAATCGCCCAGGTAGATGGACGTTTCAAAATATTCTTCGCCGGATATCTTCACACTATCAGACTCATAACCAACATGATGCGGTACTCCTGAATTTTCAGCATCAGCAGAAACAAGGAGTTTCCCCTTGCAAGGGGCATTAAAACGAATCCGAAGATTTATCCTTTTAGCCCGTCACATCGGGAAAGGCCTGAACGTCGGTCATGAAAATATACATCTTTTACCTGAAGTTCAATCCTGCCCAGTATCCCGTTCCAGTTTGTTTGGGTATGTTCGCTCAACTGGTGCGGATCACCCACAGGCGGAACGATCTGCATTATTAATGCAAACCGTCAACAGATGTTTTCCAGGCGTCAAAAACCGGCTAAGCTCATAACGGTGTGCGGTCGTCAGACTGTTTTGTGAACCGGCAAACCTGCCATCTACCCAAACCGAAGAAGTTTTGGTACGCTCCATTAAAAAAAACAGGTGTTTACCGCTCCATCTCTCCGGAATTTCAATTTCACGCTGGTACCATGCCACACCGAAGTAAGGAAAAACCCGTGTGAGAATATTGATTTCGCTTTTTTTATTCTCCATTCCTTTTTTACACTCGTCGCTTGTCCCCGGCAAAATAATTTGATCGGATAGCTTGTGTGAACAGGCCAGTCTCTCGGGAACTCCCCTGTTTAAAGAATCTAACTGAAATTGCCAGCTTCCGGCCAAAGAGATGGTTTCCGGCAGTGTTTGATTGCCGGCATTCCTGCTTTTTTGAGTGCAGGCCACCGATAAACAGGAAAATCATTAAATATGAAAGTACTCGACTTTTGAGTAACAATTGTGGTCGGGTTTTAATTTCGTAATAAAAATAATTAATAAGTTTTATAAACATGAGATCCTTTGGAAAATCATCTTTGTGTCATCCTGATCCTCTCCCTGTCTTTTAATGGTTTGCATGCCCAGGTGGCCGGGACGATGGATATCAATGAGGTTCCGGCCTCATCAAGAATATTGAAATATAAGCAGGCCGCCAGTTTATGGACCGAAGCCTTACCCATTGGAAATGGCAGGCTTGGAGGAATGGTTTACGGGCGCACTCATGAGGAAATCATTAAACTCAATGAGAATACAATTTGGGCCGGAGGTCCATATGATTCAAACGGGAAAGGGGGCTACAAGGATCTCGATTCCATTCGCTCACTGGTTTTTGAAGGAAAGGGCCGGGAAGCAGAAGCCTTGTTCGAAAAATCCATGATGGCCCGGAACTGGGAAACTGAATCAGCTCCTTATCAACCCCTTGGTAATTTAAGAATCCTGCATCCGGGTCATAGCCAGGTGACAGACTATAAAAGGGAATTACTGCTCGACTCGGCCCTTGTAAGGGTCAGCATATAAAGTGAATGACATCGAATATATCAGGACAACATATACTTCAGCAGTCGACCAGGTAATGGTACATCACATTGAGAGCCCGGATCAGGGGAAAATAGATGCATATTTCCAGCTTGAAGGAGTTAACAATCCCAAAGGGACGGGAGATGAGCAGTGGAAGGTAGATTACAGGGGAAATAGCTCGCTCGTGCTTTCCGGGCTCACCAGGAGTTTCGAGATTTCCGATGAAAGATTAAGTTATGAGTGCCTTGCAAATGTGACATGCCGACGGAGGTGAGGTCAGCATCATTTACATGGATAACAATCCAATGATCAAGGTTTCCGGAGCAAATTCAGTCACCATGTTGCTTTCCGCATCAAGCTCCTTTGTCAGCTATAAGGATGTTTCCGGCGATCCTTCTCAAATAAACAGCAGGATTTTGAGCGCTGCCCTGGACAGAACCTATGCTGAGATGCTGTCTGATCATGTGAAGGATTTTTCCGCACTTTTTAACCGGGTCTCTCTTCAACTGGGAGAGCCTTATAAGGAGGTGCTCACAACAGACAGGCGTTTTGAATTGTTCCAGTCAGGGAAGCGATACCGATTTTGCAAGCCTGTTCTTTCAGTACGGACGCTACCTGATGATCAGCTGCTCAAGAGCCGGGGGGCAGCCGGCAAACCTGCAGGGTCTTTGGAACCAGGATATGAACCCTGCCTGGAACAGTGGCTTTACCACGAATATTAATTTCCAGATGAACTACTGGCCTTCCGATCTTACGAACCTCTCTGAGTGCCGCGAACCCCAGCTTACGACCATAAAGGGCATGTATGAAACCGGAAAGGAGACGGCCAGGCTCAATTTTAACGCAGACGGCTGGATCTTTCATTGTGCAACAGACATATGGCTGGCCAGCGCACCCGTGTACGGCGCCTACTGGGGAAGCTGGCATACGGCTGCTGCATGGTTCTGCGACGATCTGTGGGATCATTTCCTTTTTACCCGGGATACTGCCTATCTTTCAGAGTATTATCCCCTGATCCGTGATGCAGCGCTTTTTTTTGATCAGACCCTTGTGGAACATCCAGACTATGGCTGGCTGGTAACGAATCCTTCCGGATCTCCTGAAAACGGTCCCGGGGGTGATGCCGCATGGACCCGGAATCCTGATGGAAGCAGAAACAGACCCATTGGGATATGTGCCGGATCAACCATTGATAATGCCTGGTAGGTGAATTATTTGAACATTTTACAGATGCTTCAAAGCTTCTTGGCCGTGATGAGAAACTCAGAAAGTCGGTTCTGGCAAAGAAGAAGTTATTACCCCCCTACCAGGTGGGTCATTACGGGCAGCTGCAGGAATGGCTGGAAGACCTTGATGGTCCCGATGACCACCACCGGCATACCTCTCATCTCTGGGGCCTCTACCCCGGCACATCCATTGATCTCAGCAGAACACCCGAGTTGGCCAAAGCTTCCAGGGTGGTGCTGGATCACAGGGGTGACGAATCCACGGGTTGGTCCATGGCATGGAAGATAAACTTCTGGGCCAGGCTTCATGATGGAAACAGAGCTTACCGTTTGCTGGAAAATCAGCTTAAGCTGGTTGATTCTCCATGGTATGGGAAAGGACCCGGAGGGACCTATCTGAATATGATGGATGCGCATCCTCCTTTCCAGATTGATGGAAATTTCGGGGGCAGTGCAGGAATTGCCGAGATGCTGTTACAGTCGCACAACGGATACCTGGAATTTCTCCCCGCTTTGCCTGATGCCTGGCCCATGGGCAAGGTAAAAGGCCTGATGGCACAGAGGAGCATTTGAAGTGGAGATGGAATGGAACAATGGATCCTGGACCCGGGTAAACCTCCATTCAAAAAAAGGACTCTCCTGCACCATCCTCTCAGACCACAAAATCACTGTGAGTTCTGAAGGAAAAAGGTTAAAGTCACTCAAAAAGAGGGAAGTGAATTTGTATTCCAGACAGAAGCGGGTAGAAAATATGAAATAGTCCGAAAATAAGAATCTGTCTCTTTCAAATTAAAAGATCATGAAAAGTACTCTTATTTTTTTGCTGCTTACAGGTTTTATTTCATCAAAAAGTATTTTACTGTCTCAATCCACCGATTTCTCCGCTTACTATACCAGGCTGGCGTATAATGAGAATAATAACACCGGTAAATATGCGGATATTGTTGTGAATATAAATAATACAGGCAGGCTGGTATTCAGTCGGGAATATAGCTATCTACCTTACTGGGAGGCTAAAAGTTCAAAGCAGTTTTTTCAAAGTATCATTCCCATCAAGGGTTGGCCCACTGGAATTGAAACCATAAGTTTTGTACCTGCAAAACTATAGAACCTTCCGGGACAAAAAATATCCGGATCACCTTTAAGAGATAAAGAGAAAAGGTCTCCTGCTTTATGGTGGAAATTTAATGAGGGATTTAGAAAATCTCTTGATGAGAATTCATTTTCTATTGATATTATTCTTGATCTGTTGTTGTAAGGCTTATTTCGCTACCATTCATACACCCAGGTGTAAATTGTGTACTTGGTTTTTGGAGGGTCATGGAATATCTTTTCACCAATTTTTTCACCACATCTATTAGTCAAGCGCATTCCGTTTTGAAAGAATACAGGATCATCTTCATGCAATCTATATGCAGAAAATTCTCTCTTTTCTTCATCAAAATGAGTTAAGCCAGCTAACATATTTGCATACCTGCCTTTATTAAAATAATAAGTCCCTAAAAAATAATCTTCTAATCCCGACGAAAGGAATAATGGCTTTTCACTATTATTCATGTATGCCCTAATACAAGATTCCATATAACTTAAATCTTTCCAATGACCAGAATCACGTAAACCTTTTGCTTCCATAGTTACCTGATAAAGCATTCCTGCTCCTTTTGCATTACACATAGTAAATTCCTCTAAGGGTTCGGCAGTATAATTATCCAGTTTGTAAAGCTTTAACCTTGCTGATTCGGGTAACTTTATACCAGCAAACTCAATTGGCAGGTTCTCAGTTCCTCTAATAATCCACCAGAAATTCTGCATTTCTTCACCAGTGCTATCCAGTTGGGCGCAGATCTTTATATTCTCTCCAAAAGGAATTTTATAAGTATTGTAAATGCCGCTTCCCCCTCCAATATTACCCATTCTCTCAGTTCCCCAGGGAGCGTAATTATTTTTAAAACCAATGCCATGCCCAAGGTACATTTCCATGTCAATTGAAGCTAGTTCTTCATTATCGACATATACTTTGATGTCGATATGATCAAGTTCCTGGCCTCCAAACCACATATGAGTTAGAGCGCCTTTCCCTTTGTAATTGAATAGCTCAGTTTCTATATCTCTTTTTAAAACTTTTAATTCCTTTCCCATTGTACCAAAAGTTTTTAGAGAGCTAATTTCTGGGGATCGGGATGATATATTATCCATAGCTGGTTTATCACAAGATAGGATCCAAATAACTAAGCCTGCTAATACCAATAATTTCTTTGTCATAATCTAAATATTTGATTCAATACGACTTACAACCTATAAATATATTTTCATCTCAACTATTCCCAACCCTTATTATTTGTCGAAGAACGGTGGAACTAAGCCGCCACGAAAGCTATTGGTTTACACTTACTTAAATGAAATGTGCATTCCTGATTGAATTGTTGTGTAAAACCAGGACTTGAATCTCTTGACACTTGTTTTCAAGATATGAAAAAAAACAACTGCCGCATAAGCAGATGAATGCGGATTTGGGCCCAGTCTAATAACCGCTGCACCAAAGTGTCGCCTTCCGCGTCTAGCTCGAATCGCCTTTTTCAAGCAGCGGTATTAGAACATCCATCCATTTGAGGGCCATTTTTTTCGCGCCGTCTGCATTTGGATGCACTTTGTCTGTTATAGTGTCGGTCTTCCAGTCGAAGCCATCGGCATGGTTAACCAGTAAAACGGAATACCCCTTGCTTATGAGACGTTCTGAAAGCAATGCCAGTTCTTTGTTCAACTCAGGAATATACGAATACTTGGGGAGCTTTCCTGCGGGAATTACCTGGGCCAGGAGAATCGTGACTTCGGGATTGATTTTTCTAATGTTTTCGATGATAGCTTCCGTATCACAGATGATTCCCTGAACAGGTTTATCTTCACTGAAGCTATTGTGCCCCGAATGAAGCAGTACGATATCGGCTGGGTACTGGCTGTAAATATCTTTAGAGATACTACGAAGGTACTTCGTGTTCCCCCCGCCATATCCCGCATGGGCGGAAGTAGAATCTTTGTTTGGGCCTATGAATTCAAAGGCCAGACCCTTCTTTCGCAATTCGGGGATTAGAACCTTGCGGTAACCAACAAAACCATTTCCTCCTCCTTCTAGAGTAATTGAATCTCCGAGCGCCAAGATGGTAGGGGTCTCTCCCTCAAGCGCAATAATACCCGTCATACATAGAATCGTGATATAGATGTGCAAGAGCTTGATCATGTTTTTTATTTTCGCTTGTGAAGGTTTGAGTTAAAGTGTACGGTCTAACACATCGGTGTGGAAGGGAGGGACTAAGCTGCCGTAGCGTGACTCGGGATTTGCTTTCATTGCAAAGAGCCTGACACGCCTTGCAGTCAGCGTTAATGATTATGCTTTCTTCATTTCTTTGCTAAGTGCTTTTCGATAGCCTGTGACAACTATGCTGTTGTCATTATACACCTCGACAATTGCATATGAGCTGTTCTTGACACCGCCCTCTTCAACCATCGCTTTCAAGGTATAGTAATGAATCCCTTCGATATAGCTATAATGCCCTGGATGGTGATGGCCCTGGAATACAGCTAGAACTCTCTTGCTGTCCTGTAGCACTTGCCGTACTTCAGGTCCATTCTTAACGCCGGTACTGCCTGTGACATCGAGTTGCTGGTGAACAAATATTATCACTGGTCTTGTTGAGGACGCCAGATCCTTCTTGAACCAATTGAGCTGTTTAGGTGGTATATTGGCGTCAGTCCAATCGAAATTTCCGTGATCATAATCGGATCCATCAGCAACATAATTTGCATCGAGTACAACAAAGTGTATTCCCTTCAAGTCAAAGGAATAATATGAGGATTCTTTCGCGATTCCTGTGTTTTCGACACGGGCAAAAAACTGCTCTTTTGATATGCTGTCGACATCATGATTTCCTAAGACATGATAGCGAGGACCATTGAACTGTCCGTATACCTTTTCAATGGCATCAAGGTATTTCAAGGTCGACTCCTCCAAAACAGGTTTGCCTTGGTCCTTGAAGTCACCAAGTTCGATAATGAAATCGACCTTTTTGTCATTCATGAGATTCACAAACTCAGTCATCTTGACTAGGGATTCCCTATAATGGCGCGAACCTTTCGGATCTGTATCGGCATAATGTGCGTCTGTCACAATCCCGAAAGTCAACTTCTCTTTACCGTCTATGCCGATAGCGCGAACGAAGGGAATCCCCGCAGAAAGCCCAGCAATAGCAAAAACGGAACCCTTTAAGAATGTGCGTCTTGTGACCATCCAATCGGCAGCATCAGGAGAAAGGGTGTTAGGATTCTTATCTTTCATAGTTTTGTCAATTGTCTAAGCATTACGGTGGAACTAAGCTGCCGTAGCGTGGCGCGGGCTTTGCCATTTCTGCAAAGTCCGTGACATGCGTTACGGTCGGCTTTAGTGATTTGTTCTATTTCCGCTATGCTGCATTTTCCTCTCTTTTCTTGATTCTTTGAAAATCGGGTTTCCGTTTGCTAAGCTCATCCTCAAGATCATAATCGTCTTGAAGTCCCAACCAGAATTTCGCGGAATTCCCGAAATACCGACTTAACCTTATCGCTGTATCAGCCGAAATGCGCCGCCTACCTTTTAGAATCTCACTGACCCTGGTCTGAGGTATCACTAAGTCTTTTGAAAGCCGGTATGCTGTTATCTCAAGAGGTTTCATGAACTCCTCTAGCAGTACTTCACCGGGATGTATGTTCTCTAGTCTTTCCATGATATCATTTATGATAATCCACAATTTCTAATTCTAAGGCGTGTCCCGAATCCCATATGAAAATGATGCGCCATTGATCGTTGATCCGAATGCTATAATAGCCTTTGCGATTGCCGCTTAGCTTTTCTAGCCTGTTAGAGGGTGGTATTCGCAAGTCTTTCAGATCAACAGAGTTATTTATCATCCTCAGCTTCCTCCTGGCTAACTTTTGAATCTCAGGCGGCAACTTTGAGGACCTAATCCCTTCCCATATTTTCTCTGTCTCTTTTGACCCGAATGACCTGAGCATACTAATGCGTTACGATACTAACGTCAAAGGTAAGTATTTAAATTAGAATTATCAATATTCCGGATTGCCTTTTGCTACTTTATTTAATCGAATTATAAAAGGTAATAGAACGGCGGAAGTAAGCCGCCGAGGAACGAGGTCGGCTTTACTGGTTTGTTCTATACCTAGTCTCTAAAAATTAGTAATGAGGTTTAAAATATTACTAGCCTATGGTAAGGTTGACCTTCTTCCCGAAACCAATTTCAACTAAACGATACAATGTGGACAATTGAATATCGCTATGACCATTTTCAATTCTAGAAATGAAACTCTTACGTGTACCCGTTTTACGCGCTAGTTCCTCCTGAGTCATTTTGGCTTCCTTACGAGCTTCACGCAAGATTTCACCAATGGCAAAAGCTTTTGCTTTTATTTCAAAATTAGTTCTTTTCTCAGTACCAATTTTACCATATTGCTCATTCAGATGTTCGTCAAATGTCTTAATATCTTTCATTTCGCTTTCCCTTTCTTCTTGTACTCAAAGTATTCGTTCATTATTCGTGCTGCTTTATCCAATTCTTTCTTTGGAGTCTTTTGTGTCTTCTTTTGAAACCCATTAAAAAGCACTACCAAGTTACCTTTATCAAAGCAGCAGAAAATCCGATAGATGTTACTACTGTATTCAATTCTAATCTCAAATAAGCCGTCATAACCTTTTATCTTATCAAAGAACTTCTTTGGGATTTTCTCCGCAACCGTTATCAGATATAGAACCTGGTCTATCTTTTCCTTAACCTTTCCAGACTGCTTGTTGAAGAACGTCCAATAGTAATCTCTGAAGTAAATCAACTGACGTTGGTTATTCATGCAACAAAGTTAACGAATAATGGAACAATAATTCAATGAAACGATTTAAATAGTGTATAGAACATATATTCTACTGCCTTATGCAGTATAGGATTCTAATATGGGTGAAGTCTGCTGTATTTGGCTGCATATTTACTGTAATTTGATCTGATTTATAAATCTGGCCGGGGCGAATCGAGTTCCCTGAGAAGGATTTCCTTGAGGTCGTTTACCCTCCCGGGGTAGCTTCCAGCCAGATCGCTGCGTTCTTCATTGTCGTCCGGAAGATAGTAGAGTTGAAAAATATCCTCTGTACGATCAATCTCAACTAGCTTCCAGCCATCATTGGTGATCAGGCAGGCCCTTGACAGGTGTGCTCGCCTGAAACCATTGTTGATGATGACATAGTCGTGCCGGGAGGACTGAGATTGATTGAGCAGGGTGGGTAGGAAAGAGATGCCATCCTTTCCCACGGGTATCTCGCCACCACACAGATCAGCCACGGTGGGCAGAATATCATATTGAGCCGATAGCAGGTCGGTGGTGGTGCCCGGGATCGATATGACCAGGCCAGCGTACAATCATGGGAAGTTGTACCCCACCCTGGTAGCCACTGCGCTTTAGTCCAGCCCTGCCGCCTGCCCCGTTAAAGATATCACCGCCCTCGCTGGTCCTCCATTTATTGGTAGTAAGGTTGGTCTCTTCCCCCCTGGCATTCACATTCTGTCCATAGCTGGATTTGGGTCCGTAATACATCTCGTGACCGTTATCGGCCGTAAACAACACAATTGTTTTTTCATCAAGGCCCAGGCTTTTTAACTCCTGCATGATCAGCCCCACATGGTCGTCGAGCATCCTTACCATCGAGGCATATTTCTTTTCTGCCAGGGACATGGTTGGGTGATCGGCATAGTCGGGATGCAGCCGGGGGATCGCCACGGGTCCGTGTGGCAGTTGTGTGGGATGATACAGGAAGAAAGGTTCATCTTTATGCTCGCGGAGATAAGTAATAATATCCTGAATAAAAACCTCCTGTGAATAAGTCTGTCCGCCCGAGCCCACGGGTTCGTCTCCCAACTCAGACATTTTGCCGGCATCTGCGTGAGGATTACCTTCAAGTGCTTTCTTTTCCCCGTTGACCCATATATAGGGCGGATAAAATCCATGTGCCCGGGCATGGTCATAATAGCCTTCATGAAAATCCCAGCCGAATCGTTTTACACGCTCGCTCCAGGTGAGGAAACCACTGTCGAGCTTGCCGAATTGAGCGGTGCGGTAGCCAGCTTTAGATGCCACCTGGCCAAGAAATACTTCATGCTCGTGAATGGGTCTGGCATTTGCCCTGAGCCTTGCAAATTTCTCCTGATACTCCTCCTCGGAAATCCTGCCTGCATCACGCTGAACAATCAGTCCCGCCGGACTGTGATTCCAGGCGTTGACCCGTCCATCATGCATGCCTGTCGCAAGTGAATAACGGGACGGGGCACAATACACACTGCCATAGTAGGAGGTGAAACGCATGCCCTCCTCCGCCAGCCTGTCAATATTCGGAGTGCTGACAAGCTGCTGACCATAACATCCCAGCATGCCAATCCCAAGATCATCGGCATAGATCAGCACTACGTTTGGCCGGACCTTTGATGCCGGCTTGCAGGCATACATTCCAAAAACCAGCACAACGATAAGCACTATCAGATACAAATGTTTCATCTCCTACTCAAAGAATAAAAAAGTTAAGTTAAATGGCTCGCTACTATTTTACAAGAGGTACCGGGGATTCTACCCATATGGTCTTTCTGACTTCAGGGCCTTTGTTGGTATATTCACCCAGCGCCCTTCTTTCTTTTTCGGCCATTTGGATAATCCGGTCTAATATTTCAGGATGTTTATCAGCTACATTATTCGTTTCTCCGGGATCACTGCGCAAATTATACAATTCAATCTGGCCTGGTGCCAGCGACTTCCGGTATGTACTCTTCGCAATATTTGCCCTCTCTTTTTCGTCAAGCCCCCCCAGTAAGCTAACTTTCCAATCGCCGTACCTGACTGCCTGGATATACCCCACATGCCAGTAAAAGTATGGCCTGGGGTCGCGCTCTTTTTCAGGATTTATAAAGTATCCGGATATATCGATGCCGTCTCGTTTCACATCATCCTTAAGCTGAACATTGGCCAGCGCCGTGAAAGTTGAAAAAAAATCGATCACTGAAGCAGGAGCATTACAAAAGGTACCGGGATCAATTTTTCCAGGCCACCATGCGATGCAGGGAACACGAACACCCCCCTCTGTAGTCTGACCCTTGGTCCCTTTGAGAATGCCGTTACTTGCTCCCCAGTGCGGTGCACCTCCATTATCAGAGGTGAAATATAACCAGGGTATTGTCAGCTAGACCCTCCTCTTTCAGATAACTCAGGATTTTTCCCGTCGACCAGCTGATCTCGGCCACCGAGGCACCAAATCCTGCCTTCGGATTGCTTGTCTGTTCGAAGTATTGTGGTCGTGCAGCAACAGGATTATGGGGCATGGTGTGTGCCAGGTAGAGGAAAAAAGGACCGTTCCTGTTTTGCTCCATCCATTTAATGGCTTCATCTGTATAGCGCTTTGTCAGCATGGCCTGGTCATTACTCTCGCGTCCGCCCATATGCTCAATAAGGGTTTCGTTCTGCATCAATGGCAATAGCCTTTCATCCCCTTTCTTAATTCCCATATCATTTGAATAAGGCAGGCCAAACCAGTAATCAAATCCATGTCTTACAGGAAGAAATTCCGGCTTGGTCGCCCAAATGCCATTTGCCAATAATCGCAGTTTTATATCCTGCTTTTCCAAGCGCTTCAGGCAATATGGTTTCTTCCGGATTGATCCCTTTTTGAGCCATTGGGAAAAGTACCCATCGATTTTCAGCATCTAAATCCAGGTCAACCCGACGCGCATAACAACCCGTCATCAGGCCTGCCCGGGATGGAGTGCAAACCGGAGCCCCGGCATAAAAATCAGTGAACCGGAGTCCCTCAACCGCCATCTGGTCGATTTCAGGTGTTTGATTCCACAATGAACCGTAGCACGATAAATCGGCATAACCCAGGTCATCGCAAAATATGAGAACGATATTGGGCGCAGAAGCCTGGTCCTTATCCAACAAAGTGCATGAGCTGACCACCATGATGAGGATAAATAAATAAGTGTATTTCATCTTGGATTCATTTATACTATGTCCGGAACAACAAACGGTTCCCTGTATTTACGCGTAATCAGCTGATTCGCGCTCACTGGCAAATTCACCCGTGAATTTCTCCTGATCATTATCAAATTCAAGCATGGGCCCCAGTATCAGATCCTCCTTTTCCAGGTCGATACGATTGGCAAAAAGATGGTTTCTGAAGCGGTCGAAAGACTCGTTCAGGCAGGCTTTCCCCTGGATCTTTTCATAAACCTCCCCGGGATTTGATTTTTCACCGATCCGGTAAGAGGCATTTCCCATATGTACCAGGGCCGAGGAGAGATGTCCCTGTTCAACATCGGCATACAAGTACCTCGGGGTCATTCTTTTTAAGGGCATTGATAAAGTTCTCTTTGTCACCTTCAAATGCAGATTCAAAAGTCTTGAGGAGTCTTCCTTTATTGTCAAAGGCTTTGTTATTGGCAATATATCCATCCGTACAATGCACCACCACGCCTATTTGAACACCCAAACAGTCATCCATACTGATCCGGCTACTGGCGGCCCAATCGTCTGCCTGATAATACCTGTCCTTTGGCAAACCCCTGACTTCGAAAATAATCGGGGCTTCTTCGTACTCCAGGTAGACAATCTGGGTATTTGGAGTCTGACCGTCATCGTCGTATCCAAACCTGCCACCGATACTCATCACCTTGCCCGGCAAATGGTCCAAACCCAAAGCCATCCTGCATCCATCCATGTAATGAATTCCATTGTTTCCCAGGTCGCCATTTCCGGTATCCCAATCCCAGTGCCAGTCGTAATGAAAGTTTTTACGGCGAATTGGTTTCATTGGGGCTGGTCCGGCCCACAGGTTATAATCCACCGATTTCGGGATCAGAGATGGGTGCACCAACTTTTCCCAGGCTCAATCGGGCCCTGTAATTAAGCCCGTGCACATATTCAATTTTCCCAAGATTTCCTCCCCTGGCCCATTCAAATGCCTCTTTATATCCCAGAGGGAATCTTGGAACATGAGGTACCTGCACGATTCTGTCATATTTTCTTGCAGCTTCCACCATTTTGCGGCCCTCAAAAATATTATGAGAGGCCGGTTTCTGACAGTAGACATGCTTTCCTGCCTGGCAAGCCATGATTGTAATCAAAGCATGCGAATGATTGGGTGTTGTAATTGAAACGGCATCAATATCTTTGTTTTCAAGCAACTCTCTGAAATCTTTATAGGCTTTTACACTTGATATTCTCCTTCTTTAAGGCTTGCTACCTCTTCCCTGAGAATCTCCTCATCACAATCACAGATTGCAGCAATATTTACCCCGGGTATTTTGGCAAATCCCCGGAGGTCCATCTTTCCTTTCCCCCCGATCTTCACATTTGATCCCAGTCCGATTACACCCAGGTTTATTTGCTCATTTCTGCCTAAGACACTCCCCCTGAAGGGAACAGACAAGGCCATGCCGGCCATTGATGTATGCTTAATAAAATCTCTTCTTTCCATAAGGTTTCATTTAAATTTCATCTTGAAAGGCAAAAAACAGGGTGCGGTAATACTGCATTAATCTTATGGGTTCACAGCTCTCGCTAATCTCTGCATTACAATATCCTGTATAACCCGACTCCCGCAGCAATTTAAAGAAAGACCTGTAGGGGTAGTCACTGTGTAGCTCATGCATATGTATTCCCCGGATCCGGTCCTTCACCATATTGAAATTCTGCTCAAGGCCCTCTCCTTCTGTATCACTCGGATTGCAGTTCCAATTGACGTAAACATGATCGCTGTTGCTGTAGTCCAGTATTTTCTTTATGACCGGAACGTTGTCTGTACCATTCCCATGTACGCATACCCTGACATCCACACCAAGCTTATGTCCGAATTCACCAACTTCTGCCAGGGATTTACCAATTTGCTCCATGGTCTTTTCCCTGCCTACTCCTTCAGGAAAGGCATTGGGGAAAACCCGGATCCCAAGAGCCCCCACATCAGCTGCCAGCTGAAGGTACTCCTTTGTCCCTTCAATGCTCTCTCTTTAACTCAGCCTGGTCTGTGTAATGATAACTGAATGCACTTGCCAGGCTAATCGCTTCCAGGGATGAATCTTCGAAGCGCTTTTTCACTTCGGCACGCTCCTGTTTACTGAGGCTGACTTCAACGCCGTGTGCGTGGGTGGTTCTCAACTCTGCATGAACCCAGCCGGTCTCGGTACAGTTTTTAATCATGGTATCAATGTCCCAGTTTTGCTCCCAGGGTATAGGTCATTAAGCCCAGTTTTAAGGGAGGGTATTTTCGATTTGGCCCGGGTTTCTTCTCATAAGCAAAGGCTTTTAGCTGGCCCGTTGTTAGTGCTGCAGCCCCCAGGGCCGCAGTTTGAAAAAATCTTCTTCTTGTTGGTTCTTTTTTCATGGTTTAAGTATTTAATTAAAAAGGTTCTTCAGTTGCCTGCCATTAGAACTTTAATTCCAAATTTACGAATTCTTCCATTGTGATCAGAGACCGGGATTCTGAGTTCTATCCTTTTGAGATTCTCCATGTGTTTATCAAGCCTGTGTGGTGGCGGATCAAGGGACACCACAGCAAAATCAATTTCCGGATGAGATAAAGATCTGATTTCTCAGTTCCTGGCCGTCCTGTTTCAGTATTGCTGCACCTTCGTCGACTATTTCCACATCTGCCTGGGTAATAAGTTGCCAGCTTACATATTCCGTGTATTCATTTGGTTCTATTTCATCCTCAATCAGCAAGGCATTTCCACTCTTTTTTGTGAATGTTCTTGATGCACTTTTTAATTGCCCTTCAAAAGTCGGGCTTAAATCGAAAGTAACTTCCGGCTTTTTCCCTTCCTTATAACTTTTCACCGTTGAATAACCATCAACGACGTGTCGTTGGTTATTTACGGTCAGGGTACTGTGACCATGATTGTTTTTGGTCAATAACTCCCAGCGTTCACACTCCTGGCACTGGCGCCATAGATCGAATCCCTGTTCACCAATCATGTAGGATTGAATACCCGGATCAATGCTCCAGCGTACACCCCTGAGTTCAAAAATAAAGGAGCCTGCATCCATATTACCATGACTTACTGCGCCACAGCCGCCCTTTGCAGCAAAATAGTAATCACTCTCATCACCTTCGCCTCTGAAAACAGCAATTGGGGTATTGCCTTTGCCTACCCATGTAACAGGAGGCTTCGCGCATGAAACTTCCTGGTATTTTGACATCCATGCAAGTGCAGCTCCTGTCAGGTAGCTCAGCCTTATTTCACTGGCCGGGGTCATAAATTTTTCTTTATCGAAAAACATGCTTTCTCCGCTTTGAGCAGCAAACCAGGCCAGGATAATATCACCGTCAACTTCCGGTTTGTCCTTGCAATCGGCAAAATTATAATAGTCTCCTGAAGGTGAACGGGAAGTCATGATCTTGAAAGTAGCACTTTCCATAAAACCCGGGTATTCCTTATGCCCGAAATCTGTTCCGAATGCAGTCTCCAGCATGGAGGCTGTCAGCACGGAATAACTTGTACCGTATTCCCAGTACATGGGACTCTCAGGATAAATTCCGTCGGGCATGTATGAACAAAGTACATTCGGTAAACCATCCAGGGATCGCTTAATGGTCTTTGCAGCCAGTTCGGGTTCGTCATCTGCGATGGCAATGGATGCCGCGATCATCCCGCCGTTGCATACCTGGTTCCAGTTGTTATAGTGGTCTATCCACCATGCATTTTGTTTATTTCCACCATATTCCTCCCAGCTTGGATAGATGCCTTTTTCAATTAAAGCTCTTTTTGCCTCTTTGATCGTTGTCTCAGGCAAATGATCCAGTGTCCAGTCAAGTGCAAGGGCTACAGCCATGGAAATTTCTCCCACATCCAGGTAGACCGGAGGATTCCAGTCCGAGAAACGGCTGACGGCCAGAACTTCCTGGTTGATTCGTTCCAGAATTGTATCGTTTCTCTCAAGCAGATAGACCACCCCAAGCATGTTTACCCGGCGAAGTATTTCCCGTGATATATCCAGCATGGAATTGCTGGTTTTTATTCTTTCTATAACTGGCAGATCCAGAATCTCGTATGCATCCAGTCTGATTGCCTCATATAAATTCCTGATTACAGGGTCTGATTTTATCTTAATCCTGAGTTCTTCGACAATTTGTTCATTGTAGATCAGCCTGGGTTTGGATTGTTTCAGGTTCTCCCTGATGTAGGACTCCGAGAAAGGATTCTGAAGTTTTGGTATTTCATTTTCATTACTGCGGCCAAAACAATTATTTACCTGCAGGCTCAATACATGAAGTGCAAGTAAAATCAGGGCTAAGGATTTATAAAATGACTTGCTCTTCGTAATTTCAAATTCTTATCCGCTATGTCCATATCACAAGTATAAATATACTGATTATCTGGAAAGTCCTTCATTTCCAGTAATTACCCATTCTTCTCCCGAGTAGGTATTTACACGCGTCAGTTCAACTTTCGGAGTATCTTTTACTCCCAATATTATTTGCGGAGACAGACTTAGCTCCTTACAGTCGCTAAAATTTGCCAGCCTGCCATGTGGTTTAGCTAATTCTATACGATTTGTTCCCACCTTTACCTTTGAAAAACCACGGATATCAAGAAAGAAGGGCATCTCTTCCCTCATGATGAGCAGATTATCTTTCACTTCCAAAACCCCGTATAAATCCGACTTTACTGAAAGTTCCTGAACCTGGGGATTTGATTTAATCAAAGTGCCACCACATTCATAAAAGGTATTATTGAAAACGCTTAAGCTTCTCCACGTGGTTTTGTAGAGCCCACCGCTGATCGGGGCATTGCATCAGAATAGTGGCCATGGGTATTCGATGGAAGGTATTGTTTTCTATGACCGCCTCACGAGCTACATACATCAGTATACTGCGGGTCGGTACACGGCCAAAATAATTCCCGCGAATTCTTACTTTGTCCGGAATCCACGTAAGATTTTCGATCCAGTAGTCTTCATACCCTGCTGAGACATCACCATCAAAGCTAATGCGCATGGTCCTGTCATCCAATAATTCTGAATCGATTACCATAAATTCAGCTTCCGCTTCAAGGGTATTCGGACTGCGAAAAACAACATGATCACCCTTGCGAAAATTGAGGAAGCCTTCTGTTTCACCGCTGGTAAAAACAGCTTCAAGCGTTCCGTGGCTATCAATCCTGCTCACTTTCATCATCTGACCATAGATATTAATATGGTCATCATGCAATCCAACAAAACGACTGTTCTCAATGAGAATCTCTCCCCTGCTGGCCATAATCTGGATAGCATCTGCAAATCCGGCGTTACTTCGCTTCGAACCGGGTTTTGGCTCCATACGCAAGTTTTTAAAACTAAGGTCCCGGCAAAACTGGCAAACAAATCCAAGACCATTCCAGGAATAAACATTCACATGCTCAAAAGCGATATTCTGACATTCAAAAACAACCACTCCGGATTGCTTGCGAATACCTTCCCGAAACTGATAAACGAAACCGGCTTGAATCGCCTTATAGACCTCTGATCCGGGATC
Organism: uncultured Bacteroidota bacterium; assembly: GCA_963716765.1. Taxonomy (GTDB): domain Bacteria; phylum Bacteroidota; class Bacteroidia; order Bacteroidales. The sequence continues at coordinate 159,323 of CAVQUO010000003.1, forward strand.
ATAGTCCGCTCTTATCCGTTTCTTATCAACTCTGCTTATTTTAGCTGCTTTAGCCAGAGGATCGGGGCATCTTTTTGTAAGATCCCTCAGGGGATCAAAATACTGGCAAACATTTGGGAACTGTCGCTTATTGTCAGCATCCAACCAGACAACACGATGATCCTCAATGACGAACTGATCATTCGTAATTACCTCATAATCTACTGCATTATCACCTTTCGCATGCACCTTTAGCTCAAATACTGAAGGTCGCTCATGCTCAATCGAAAAGTTATTTAGCCTTATGTTCTTGCATGCATTTAATACAAAAGGTGTCATGCGCCCGTGCATCATGAATGTGGATTCTCCTCCATCTATGCTAAGGTCTTCCAGGCCGTTCAAATGAAAGGGTGTGACAAAATCCCATTGCTTATGAACAGCAGTAACAGGGTAATTTACCAGGGATGCCGAAGCCGAAAAAAAGTCGTAGGTCCCACCGGCAAAAATAATAAAGTACTTCCCCTGATAGTTCTTATTTCTCCAGGGCTGCCCTTACCGCAGGGGTGTCATCTTTACCATCGTCAGGCATTGCCCCAAAATCAGAAACATGGATGACAATTGCCTCTTTTGAAGACCTGAAATCGTCTCGGTGAACAAGCAAGCGTTTATTAAAACTAAAACGGTGGCAAATAGCAGGATTTTCATCAACGGAGCTTTAATTCAAATTGACTTGTCAGGCCATCCAGCATCAGGGTAGCAAGTGTGGCACTCATGCAATAATCCGGGACGCCCAAAGGAAGCCCGGAAACAGAATCGTAATGCTCGCTGATCCCGTTTTTTATTGCATTTGCCACAGTCTTATCAGCAATCACTGCAGCAAGTTCCTTATGCCCGTAAGCTGCCAGCCCGCTGGCAATCTGATAGTTGGTGGAGGGCCAGACATCACCGCGCCAGAAGTCATTTGATTTCCATCGTGGATCATTGCGATCAACGGTTGGAACCGGGAGGGGCGTCTGCCAGGAGTCGGTGCCTAGCACCTCAGCCATTCGTTTTGCCATGGCTTTTGTGGGGACGCCTGCAGCCAGGGGTACCCAGCTGCTGATTGTTGCAACGGGAATTTTCTCCATGGTCTCTTTATTTACCGATAAAAATGTTCCGGCTTCTTCATCCCACATGTGGTCTCTCATTGCCTGAACTGCTTTATCAATAAATGCTTGTCTTCGCCTAGCCATCTCTGTATCTCCAACAGCTTCAGCCAGTCTCACCAGGCTTTTTTCTGCCATAATCAGGTATGAAGTATTTCCCGTGACCCATATGTCCCCATACCAGGCCCCCTCATTTTCACCTTTTCTTGTGGGATGAGGGAGTAATTTCAAATCGTCCATATTGCACTCATAGTCGAATGTTTCCCAGCGTGCATGTTGAATATCCCCGCTGTAAGAACCAATCGTTACAAGTCCGATGTTCGTGACATCCCGCTCCCGCCAGTACCAATTGTGGAACCTTTCCAATCTTGGCAGACATTGTTCGAGCAATTTTTTATCCCCATTTCGCTGAAAGACACGCTCTACTCCCCAGGCTAAAATTGGAATCTGGGAAAACTGGCGAACTTCCTGGGGCTCTGTTTTGATGGCAACGGTCACCATGTCGTGTGCATATTCCGGCATTTCCTTGATTCCACCGGTCCTGAAAATCCCAGTAATTCTGAAAAATGTCACGGATCACCTGCTCCTTGCCGGGTAAAATACTGAGCAGATCCACCACAAACATTGTGTCCCAAATCCATTGACCCAGGTAATATGGACCGCCCGGAACAACCCAGGTGTGTTTTAATGGCGGTGTCGGCGGCATTATTTTTTCCAGGATGCATTTTTCGAAAACACGCTCTGTAAGTTCTAATGCATCTTCCCTGTTCGAATCGAACAGAGATTTTATATCTGTATCTTTTCCCGAACCTGATGCGCAGGTATTCTTCCCCAGCAAGCAAGGAGTGGCCAATCCTCCGGCAACCCCTAATACTGCCGTTTTAATATATTTTCTTCTGGTAAATTCCTTTTTCATGGTATAGCTCTGATGATATTATCTGATTTTAAAATATTTATCTGATTTATTAATCCCAATAAGCCTCTCCAACCCGCTCAAGGAGATCGGTATAGCTTGTGGATGATCCTGTCCATACCCTTTCGGCAACTATTTGCAGACGGGGTGCAGGCCGGCCATATTCAGGATATCCCGGTCCAGTCCCGAAAATCAGTCCCTCTTCTGCTGCCTCTTCAATAGCCCACGAACACATTTGTGCCCCAATCACAAGTGGTGTTGGCTTAAACTTCTCCCAGTAAGCATATGGTTGCGGGCTTCTCCCTGCTCCAAACATGTAGGGATTCCACCTTGCAATGATCTCAGGTGTTGTCATATAAATACCATCCGCGATATATAATGGTGTCCATGATGTATTTAGTATCCTGTACCCCTTGTTCATATAATCAGCGGGCATTTTACCTTTGAATTTTACATCAAAAGGACAAACAAGAATCTCCTTATTGATTTCCGGTTCTGAATACGGATCAAATCCTTCCCATACAAACATTTCTCTTTTTTCTTTCTTTATAAAAGCATACATCTCGTTAATAAATGATTGATATACTTCAATTCCTTTGGTGAAATTATTCTCTTTCATCCTGGTTTTACATGCAGTGCATTCGCATGCATCCAAATCGCTGTAATGGACTTCATCTGCTCCAAGGTGCCAGTAAGTTCCTGGAAACATTTCCATGACTTCAGAAAACAATTCCTTTAGGATTTCATATGTACTCTCTTTACCAATGCATAGTTTGGCGGAATTTCCCTCAAGGTGTGTACAGTTAAGCTCAGGTATACCGCTTGTTAGTGCACCTGAATGTCCCGGAACATCAATTTCGGGAACAATTTCCACATGATATCTCTCTGCCACCTCCTGAAGTTGACTTACGTCTTCTTTCGAAAAGTGTCTGCCTTTTGTGGGAAGATCAGGAAATTTATCACTGGGTAAGGTGTAGCTTTCGTGATCGCTAAAATGAATCTGGTACCTGTTCATTTTATAGTACGACATTTGCCTGATGGTTTTTAAATGGAACTCCAGAGAGTGAAATGATCTTGCATTATCGATCAATAATCCGCGATATTCCAGCATGGGTTTATCCTCAATATCCATCATCGATACAGAAGATCCGGCACCTCCGGAAAGTAGCTGTAAGACCGTTCTGCTTCCCCAGAAAAGTCCGGTAGCCGTACTGGCAGTAATGGTGATATCAGAGCCAACTTTTAAACGATAGGCCTCGTCGGCAAAGGCTTGATCATCTGTGAGATTAAGAATAATATAACTTTTACCCTGACTGGTCTTTTCCCGGCTGACAGAAACCAGATATCCGCTCTCGGATAAATCTTTAGTAAAAGTTTCTAATCAGGGATTTTATCTCTTTTTGATTATCCTTACTTAGCAATTCAATCTGTCTTTCGGGAACAAAAACACCGGTATTAAATGTATTTTCTGTGGCCATGGCACTAGCAATGGCTTTGTGTGCTCCTGTGCAAACAGAGTTACCGTCAACAGTAAGAGAATAAATAAAGCTGATAATTCTTTTTTGATTAATCTCATATTATTTTGTATCCCAAAAAGAGCCTTCTTCTTTCATTTGTTTCTCAAAGGTTTCCAAATCAGCCAGCAGTTCTGAAACTTTTTCTGATTGTTGTCCTGAGACATTAATTCTTTCTCCCAAATCTTGTTCAAGCTGAAACAACAATGGCGTTTCCCGGGATGCCGTAAAGCCATAGTCGTTTTTTGTTTGAGAACCTATGCGAACATGTAATTTCCACGAGTTCTTCCGAATTGCCGAGGGTTGATTGTCGGAATAAGAATAGATAAACTTGAATTCATCAAGTTTATCTTCATACTTCTCAGGCATTAACAGGGAACGAATGTCTCGTCCGTCTATGCTTCTGTCCTTTGGCAACTCAACGCCGGCTATTGCAAAAATTGTTGGCAATATATCCAGGGTACTGATGGGAGTTTGTTCATTCCGGTTCCCTCTGATTTCAGCAGGCCAACTGATAATTCCCGGCACACGATGACCTCCTTCCCATGTTGAACCTTTGCCATCACGAAATGGAGTGGCATAACCAACCTGTAAACGTGTATCGCCATATTTGGTATCCTGCCTGTCACGAAAAACGATCCAGGGTCCATTGTCCGACGAAAAAATAACAATGGTATTTTCCCTCACTCCAATATCTTCTAAAGTTTGACAAATCTCCCCAATGGCCGCATCAAGCTCTTCCATCACATCGCCAAGAGTTCCATTACGTGAAGTCCCTTTAAATTTATCACTCACAAAGAGACCCAGATGGGGCATATTATATGGAATATATGCGAAAAATGGATCCTTTTTGTTTCGCCTGATAAAGTCAAGGGCAGCTTTGGTACACACACCCGTTAAAGATTCCGAGGCTTTTATGTCTGAGGGTAAATCTTTAGCGATCAGATCATAGCCGGGTATTGGATTATTACCTTGAGGATCACTCTTCAAAAGCATTGCTGTATTGTAGTCATGCGATACATTTGTTCCAAGCCATTCGTCAAAACCATGTGCCAGAGGCAGGGTATTTTGAGAATATTGATTGTTCTCGTTTGGAGAACCCAGGTGCCATTTCCCAAATATTCCGGTTTTATACCCTACAGATTTTAGTCCCTCAGCAAGCGTTATCTCCTTTTCATGAATATGCCTCTCTGAGTCGGGGCCAATTACCCAGGAGCCCAGTCCCGATCGTCCCGGATAACGTCCTGTCATCAGAGAATAGCGCGATGCAGAACATGCAGCGGTGGCCACGTAGAACTGCGTAAAATTAATACCACTCTCTTTTAACTTGGTAATATTGGGTGTTTTTATGGTAGGATTCCCATTGTGTGCATAATCTCCATACCCGCTGTCATCAAGATAAAACAGTACCACATTGGGTTTTGTGTTCTCCTGCTTTTCAGAATTTTGCGAGCATGCCACTCCAACAATCAGAAATAGAATAATTGGTAAAAATTTCATGGTTTGTCTGAATTGTAAGTATCCCAAAAATATTTGCCCTGTTCGTTCGTAAACTCATAAGGGGTATTACCATCATTTAATAAGATCCTTATCTCTTTCAAGTATCGTTCTTAAACTGTCCAGTATAGAAGCGTAATTCAGGTCATCTGCAAGGTTGACAGTTTCAAAATTATCTTTTTTCAAATCGAATAGTTGCGTATGTCTTTTTTTGTCCACGCAATATTCGATGAGTTTATATTGCTTATCCCGGATTGCACGCTGCCATGACATAAATGCAAAATAGAGATGATCTCTGTGCCCTGCACTGGGCATCCCCTATGATCTTGTTCAGGCTTTTGAATTCAACTGTTGCAGGAGTCTCCAGGCCAGCCCTTTCACATAAGGTTGGGTAAATATCATAGATATAACAGAGTTGATCTCGTATCTCATTTTCGGGAATACCTGGACCCGAGATAATCAAAGGAACATGCACAGAGTGATCGTACACATTCTGTTTCCCCATTAATCCATGTTGACCCAAAGCCAGTCCGTTGTCGGATGCAAAAACAACAATGGTGTTTTTTAGCTTACCGGATTTTTTCAAAGCCTCCATAATACGGCCAATCTGTGCATCGGTATAGGTGATCAGGGCATAATAATCTGCCATATGTTTCTTTACTTCACCGGGTGTGCGTGGAAATCCTGCTAACATTTCATCACGAATCTTTAGCATACCATTGTCGAAGGGATGAACTGCTTTGAAAGACGGAGGTAATTCCATCCCGGAGCTATCATACATTTTTGCAAATTCCGGAGGCGTTTGCCGGGGATCGTGAGGCGTTTGAAAAGCTACATAAGCAAAAAATGGCTGAACACCCTGCGCCTGGCTTTCAATAAATTGAATGCAGGCATTGGCATATACCTCAGCCGAATGCCTTCCTTCATGAAGGACCTCTTTTTCTTTTGAGTAGTCTCCCGAAGGAGAATAAGGGCAAAGCGGAAGTTTATATTGGCTTCCTGTCATTCCTCTGAATAAAATCTTGTCCCCGGCAGAAAATGAACGTGCAAAGTGGCCTTCCCGCCCGGGTTCGTTTTTACCGGTGGCAAAAGTAACGTAGCCCTTCTCTTTGAATACCTGGGGCAGGGTTTTGTATTTGTCTGAAATCTCAAAGCCCCATTTCCCCTGATTTTCAAGATTCCACAAAGTGCGTCCGGAGAACAAACAGGCCCTTGAAGGAGAACAGACAGCAGGCGAACTTCCTCCCATGATGTAAGCATTGCTGAAGCTTAAGCCTTCTTGAACTAAGACATCAATATTAGGGGTAAAAATTTGCCCGTTCCCCAAAGCATGAATTGTATTGCTTTGCTGATCGTCAGTCAGAATAAAGAGGATATTAGGCTTTTCTATTTCCTGCTTACAAGAACAAAGAATCAAGGCTGCAAAGAAAAAAGCCCTTTCCATTTCTAATAGCTTTTTCGCTTTACTAAAATCCGTGAAGTACTGGTGGATTCATCTTCAATCCAGATCACCAGATCTTCCCTTTCAAGGCTCCTTCTTTTACCAATCCTGTAATCCTTGTTTTCCTGTAATTCCCTGCCATTCATCTCAACTACGATCTGATCTGCTTCCCATCCTTTTATAAGCATACAGACATTTACAACCGGCGAATCATTGCTGGCTGCAAGTTCCAGTTGCAGGAGATCAGAGTTGTTATCAGGGCTGTTCAGAATATAGGCTCGTTGTGTGAAATCGTAACCCTCAGATGTAAAATTACCCTTTACTATTTTCAGATCAGGAGGCTGAATCCAGGATCTGGAAAGTGTTGCAAGTTCATCAGGTGTTTGTTTTGATGCCCCGTACATCCAGCTTGACCAAAAAGTCCTGGTCGTTTTTCCTTTGTCATTTTCGACCATTTCCAGTTCTCCCTCACTACCGCTTTCCCTGGCTCTGATGATGTTACCTGCTTCGTCGTGAAAAGGAGGGTCCTCCCCAGGCAAGAGAAAAATGAGAAGGCCTGTCTGCGGCCTGACAATATCTTCCATCGGATAAATTTTGTGCCACAGGCCAGTGGTTCCACCATGGAAAATGAGACACTTCAAGACGCTGTTCAATTCCAAACACCTCCATATTGTTCTCCTTCTCCAGGATGGTAGAAAGGTTTGTATTCAGATTTTAAATTCACAATCTGAATAACCGGATTTTCGGGATTCTCCCCTTTCTTAAATACAGGGGCGCCATTCGCCCAGGAATAGGTATGGTTTTCTCCCTTCATATTTACAAGGGTCATCGCTTCAAGGTGCACATTGTCTTCCGGTTTAGTTCCTGGCTGACAAAGCACGATGGACTCGGAAGGCGCCAGCGGATCGCCGGAAGTTTGTTGAACCACCTTCCTGATGCCTATTCCATCTGGGAAAAAAGTATAATACTCATCCACGCAATCCGACCATCCGGTTTTTTCGTCCACCTGGGAGAATTGATTTCTCACATTCACAGGGATATATCTCCAGTGAACAACCACCCTGGCCGGTGTATTTTCAATAATGCGTACATGCGAATAATTGCAATGAGGGTCAATCATGTGTTCGAAACACCCGTTAATGGTATCAAAATACTCGGCACTCTGGTCAGCCATCCACTGCCCGTTTTCCATGACCCAGGCAGGAGAGTAACGTGTACCTCTCCAGAATACAACCCGGATGGGGGAATCATCAAACTGAACCACAACATCGGCATGATCCCCTACCCTGAATAGGGCATCCCATTCATCATAGTATTTTAACTTTGAATAATAGGCCCCAAACTTACCCGCTCCCCCGGGTCCGCTTGGCATCACTCTTTCCTGAATGTCGGGTGCAGGGAAATTCTTCTTTTCTGAACTGGCTTGTATTGATTTTAGTGAAAGGGCCTCATTATAGATTTTTATTTCATCATAGATGCCATCAAATGAGTACCAGGTGGGCAGTGTTGCATAAGTTCTGACCGGATTGGATGGCGTCACCTTTTCACGGTTCATTCCAATCAGCAAATCGCTTTCAGTTGCAAAATCCGGCTTCCCCTTTACGTTTAGCTGACCAGAGAGTTCCCCGTTGATATAAATTCTGAAACCAAGGTCTTTATCAAAAGTTGCAAGCAGATGCACCCACTCTTTCAGGGCGATTTTTTCTTCCGTTTCGCAGTGTTGCCAGGCTCCGTTCACGGAAGCAGATATTCCAACCTGACCCTGGGGTCCCACTCCAAAATAAAATCCTTTCGCCTGGTCCTGTTCCTGGGCAAGTACCGGGCACCAGTTCCATGGATAGGTAGCGGCAGCGATCCAGGCTTCAAAAGTGAAAGAATCGCCAAGTTCGGGAACCATGTCCGACTTACGGATTACACGGGTTGTGAAGCCATCTAATTTCAAGGCGCTTCCATCCGGCCCTTCCACGAACTTAAAATTTCCATGAATTGAATCTTCAACATTGGAAACTTCATCAGTAATCACTCTTGAATTACTTGTATTAAAATTCCACGTCGCAATTGGTTCTGAAACACTTTGGGCATAAGAAATGTGAAAAACCACAGTTAATAGAAATGCCATGACTAATTTTTGCATGTTGTTGTTTTTAAGTATTAAATTTTTCATTACTATTCTCAAAACCAGGATATTATTTATAATCAGCCCCGCTCAGACTGTTTAGAACGGATTCCTGCCAATTGTGAAGTTGAGTCTGCATTTCCTCCACAATTTCAGGAAAACTGTCAGCCAGGGTGGGCAAAATATCAGTGGTAACCGAGATCGCAGAAGTTGTTGCCGGCTCTTTTATTACTGCAGGCCATTCCAATACTCCGGGGACTCTCACACCCCCTTCATACATATTGCCCCTTTTGCCCCCTTAGTGTCATTGCTGTGCGAGCCACGCTTGGAGGAGTACCATTGTCTCCACAATACAAAATCAGGGTGTTTTCCTTCAAATCGTTTTCCTTTAGATAGGACCAGTTTTTAATTGCTTGGTTAATGCATCCATAAAAAACAAATACTGAAGTAATAAATAAGGTAATTTATCCTCCAATTATAGCATTTAATCCATAGGACTTAAATATTTCAATAATCTCATTTTGTCTTGCTACATCAGGTTCATTCATAATCCCTCGATCATAATGTTGACTGAGTTTTTCGTATTTCTTTTCGGCTATATTGTGAAAAGGTAAAACGTTTACTATAGGTTTTTTGCCTTTAAGAGCAGCAATAAATTGGGCAGATTCATGTATGTTTTTATCATCATCATTTACTCCCTTTATTAAAGGAATCCGAATATTTATACTCACACCGGTTGCTGCTAAAGTTTTAAGATTTTCTAATATTTTTTCATTAGGAACACCTGTCCACTCTTTATGCTTTGCTGAGTCCATCATTTTTAAGTCATAAAGAAAATGTTCAGCTTTTCCTGCCACTTCCAATAGTATCTTAGGGTTAACAAAACCTGCTGTGTCAATACAACGATGGATACCTTCTTCTCCGCAAGCATCTAACATTTTAATTAGAAATTCGTGATGCAATAATGGTTCTCCACCAGAAAAAGTTACACCTCCTTCGGATTTATCCATCAATATTGTTTCTTTTTTGATCTGTTTCATTACTTGATCTACGGTCATGAGCTCTCCAGTCATTTCCATAGCTTTTGTTGGGCAAACCTCAGCACACTTTCCGCACATAGCACATAAGTCGGCATTGGTTACTATTCCCTGAGGTGTTAAGGTAAGTGCATCATTAGGGCAATGTTTCACACACTCACGGCTCCCAATACATTTATCCCCGGAATACATCTTTTGCTGTTGAAATGGAATACTCTCAGGATTGTGACACCATTTACAGTTTAAATTACACCCCTTTAAAAATATGGTGATTCGAATTCCAGGCCCATCATTAATAGCGTAACGCTTTACATCAAATATTAGAGTTGCATGTTTCATTTCATACTAATGATAGGATAAATATTATCTGTTATGATCTAAAACGACTCGTTTTCAGTTCTGTCTATCACTTCTTGTTGAAGATCAAGGTTCATATCATTAAAATAATCACTATAACCTGCCATACGTACTAATAAATCTTTGTAATCTTCAGGAGTTTCCTGTGCAGCACGCAAAGTTGCGGTATCAACAATATTAAATTGAATATGATGACCGCCTAAAGTGAAGTAAGTTCTAATTAACTTTCCTAATTTGGCGATATCCTCATCTCTCTTCAATATGCTAGGTAAGAAACGTTGATTTAGCAATGTCCCTCCCGAACGTGTATGGTCTAACTTAGTTAAAGATCTAATTACAGCTGAAGGCCCATTTATGTCACATCCATGAGAAGGTGAAGTTCCATCAGAGATAGATTTATGTGCTAAACGTCCATTTGGAGTTGCTCCCATAATTTTACCAAAGTACACGTGACAAGTAGTCGATAACATGTTTAAGTGATATTTGCCTCCTTTAATGTTTGGTTTACCATCAATTGCTTTAATTAAATCATCGTAAACCTTTAGAGCAATATCATCAGCATAGTCGTCATCATTACCAAAGAATGGTGTTCTGTTAACAATAGTTTGACGTAGAACTTCTTCTCCTTCAAAGTTGTTTGCTACTGCTTTTAAAATAGTATCCATATCAAATGTTTTGTTTTCAAAAACATGATATTTCATGGTGGACAAACTATCTGTTACAGTTCCTAAACCAGTACATTGGATGTAATTTGTATTATATCGAGGCCCACCGTTGTAATAATCTTTACCTTTAGAAATACAATCTTCAATTACAACAGATAAAAATGGTGCTGGAGCATATTTCGCAAACATTGTATCAATGTAATTACTTACCCTGATTTTCTGATCGATGATATAATTCAGTTGTTTATGGAATGCATTATATAAATCGTCATAGGTATTAAAAGTTCTTGGATCTCCAGATTCACAACCTGCTACTTTTCCAGTTTCAGGATCAATACCATTATTTAGTGTAAGCTCGAAAATTTTCGGAACATTTAAGTATCCTGTCAATACGTAAGCTTCTTTACCAAAAGCACCAACTTCAATACAACCACTACACCCACCTTCACGAGCATCAGTAATAGACTTACCCATACCAATCATTTCAGTAATGTAGGTTTCCGGACTAAATACTGAAGGATAACCATGACCTTGACGAATTACTTTACAAGCAGCATTTAAAAATTTGTCTGGTGTTTTGTGGCTGATATGTACAGAAGACCCTGGTTGAAGGAGGTGCAATTCTTCAACCGCCTCTAATAAAATATATGAAACCTCACTTACACCATCAGAACCATCAGATTTTAATCCCCCAATATTAATATTTGTGAAATCATTATATGTTCCACTTTCCTTCGCCGTAATTCCTACCTTAGGTGGTGCGGTGTGGTTGTTTACTTTTATCCACATGCAGCAAATAATTTCCTTTGCTTCTTCACGTGTTAAAGTTCCTTCTGCAATTTCTTTTTCGTAGAAAGGAGTTAAATGCTGATCAAAATGTCCTGGATTCATAGCATCCCATCCGTTTAATTCGGTAATAGTACCCAGATGAACGAACCAATACATTTGTACAGCTTCATAAAAAGTACGAGGGGCATTAGCAGGAACCCATCTGCAAACCTCTGCAATTTTTAATAACTCAGCTCTTCTTTTAGGATCTGTTTCTGTTTGTGCTTTTTCTTCAGCCATATCAGCATGACGTTCAGCAAAAACGATCACTGCATCACAAGAAATAGCCATAGCCTTTAATTGCTCCGCCTTGTTGTTTGCTTCAGAATCCATCATGTAATCTAAAGAATCCAGGTGCTCTTGAATCTCCCTTTTTAGATCCAACATGCCTTTTTTATAGATTTTACCATCCAACGCAGTATGACCTGGTGCTCTCTGTTCCATAAACTCAGTAAACAAGCCAGCTTCATAAGCACGTTTCCATTCATTGGGCACATGGTTAAAAATCCTCTCACGTTGAGTTCTTCCTTTCCAATAAGGAATTACTTCTCTTTCATAGATGTCAATATCCTTTTGACTAATAGTATATGGTTGCTGTTCTCTTGTGTTCAAGACATGAAAATCTTCAACACTATGGCAAGTTAATTCTGGAAATGTAGGAACAGATTTTGGCACAGGTCCTCTTTCGCCTACGATTAATTCATCATCACCTAAGTATAAGGTTTTTTTCTGGCAGTGATCTAAAAATGTTAAAGCTCTCAAAACAGGAATAGAATGTTTCCCATAGTGCTCTTTATAATAAGCTGTTTGGTGTAAAGCCCTCTCGATAGAAATGCTTGGTTCTGCATCGAAACTAAGCTTACGCAAACGCTGAATCCTTGGATTCATTCCAGGTCCTTCTTTGTCTGATAGTGGGGAATAAAAATTTCCTTGCTGTTTAGCTCCTCTCTCTGCAACATCACTTGGGTCAACTTTTCCAAGGATTTCCTTAATTGAACTTAAGTTTGCTCCGTTAGGGTCTCGTATTCCCTGTATGTTTTTAATATCTTCCATTGAAATATTTTTGACTTATATATTGATTGATTCATCAATTCGTGGTACAACACGAAATAGTAAAAGATGATAGTTATAGGATAACGTGGAAGTTAACTGTAGAACATTAAGCATTCATATAGACGATGATGTCCTTTTATGTTGCTTGTATGAAGCATATTACATGTCATATTGCAAATATACACTAAAAAGTAAACATACAATATGGATGTTATCTGAGTGTGTAACAAATTATTCATTATACTCTGTTGCTTACAGAGCACGGTTTGTGCAAACGCTGTATTGGTTCTGAAACACTTTGGGCATAAGAAATGTCATGACCAGGATATTATTTATAATCAGCCCCGCTCAGACTGTTTAGAACGGATTCCTGCCAATTGTGAAGTTGAGTCTGCATTTCCTCCACAATTTCAGGAAAACTGTCAGCCAGGTTTCTTGTCTCTCCCCTGTCATTCTCCATGTCATACAACTCAAATCCCTTCTCATTGGGCGATTGGCCTTCAAGCACCAGTTTATATTGATTATTCATCATCGTACGTTCTCCGGTAAAATCATTTTCCGAAAACTGATCATATTTATAATTACGGAAAGTACGGGTAAATTTCCCGCCCAGCATTTTCACAAGCGGAGTGGTTCCTTCCTGGAGTTCCGGATCTATATAGGGCTGTGAAGATTCATTTATCACATTGGCTTCATTAAAACTCCAAAAATAGAGCGGTTTGGTACGTTGTTTTGCAGGATCGCTGAAAAAGCGGGACAAGGCTGGTTCCGTCAAGAGGCCTTTCGGGTAAGGGCTGCCCGGTTATTTCAGCCAGGGTCGGCAAAATATCAGTGGTAACCGAGATCACAGAAGTTGTTGCCGGCTCTTTTATTACTGCAGGCCATTCCATTACTCCTGGGACCCTCACACCCCCTTCATACATATTTCCCTTTTGACCCCTGAGTGTCATTGCGGTGCGAGCTGCGCTTGGCGGCGTGCCATTGTCGCCACAATACAAGATCAGGGTGTTTTCCTTCAAATCGTTTTCTTTAAGATAGGACCTCAATTTGCCTATTGCCCGGTCCATGGCTGTTATTTCAGCATAACGCTCCTGTAAAACATCCCGAAGCGGCCGCATTACCCTTTCCCCTGTTTCATTGGATGTGAGGCCTACTTCTGTATTACTCAGACTATCGGGAAGATCTTCATATAGTGAAAGATCCCCCGGTAATCCGCTGTAAGGTTCATGAGGAGAGCCAAACCAAACCACTGCCAGAAAGGGCTTATTCTGTTTTTCTGACTTTTGTATAAACCTGATGGTTTCATCGATAATAATTTCGGAACCCTCCCCTTCTATTCTTTGCGGAGCTTCCCCGTTTCTTGACATGACAGGGTTTAGTTCAAAAAAGTTATCATGGGAAAACCATTCATCAAAGCCCATGGCTCCGGGATTGGTTGGAGATTCTTTTTTTACCGGCCCCAGGTGCCATTTCCCAAAATGAGCGCTGGCATAGCCGGCCTTTTTCAGAAGGTGTGCAATGCTGATTTCTTCCGGACGAATGGAATAGCCTGGCGTAAATGTACCATAGCGATTTGGATGTCTGCCGGTTATGAAACTGCCTCGTGTGGGTGAACAACTCGGATGTCCCGAATAAAACCTGTCGAAACGCAAACCACTGGCTGCCATTTCATCCAGCACGGGCGTTTTTACAAAGGGATGACCGTTGTATGCGACTTCATCCCAACCGTGATCATCGCCCATAAGCAGGATAATGTTTGGGAGTTCACCAGTTGGATTCTTTTTCCCGTTTTGAATTGGAACAGGAAAAAGTTGTCAATAAAATGATGATGACGATTCCTTGGATTTAATCTTGTTTTCATATAAGCATCTATTTTATAAGCTCTTAAAATTACTTTATTCTTTCTGATAATCAGAATTTAACATTGTTGGAACAGGTGCATTGGTTTCATTTCTCCAATCATCCAGCATTTTTAACAACTCGTCTCTTTTAATCTCATTCGCTTCTGCCAGGTTATTTTCTTCACTCAATATCTTCCTCTAAATTGTACAATTCAACATCGTTATTTTCAAAATACTGGATCAGTTTCCAATTGCCGTACCGGACGGCTGATCCTGGTCTGGTTCGAAACAAGGAATCCTGAGTTTCATTGTTGCCGCTTTGAAGATAAACAGGGAAATGCCAGTACAACGCTCTGGATTCAATTGTTCCGCCTCCGGTCAACAATGGTAAGATAGTAGAACCGTCCAATGTTTTTCCGACAGGTTTCGAAACACCTGCAACTTCCAGAATAGTTGGATAAAAATCCAGGTTTGTTACCGGAACATCGGTGTTTGTACCAGTCCTGATTTTTCCTTTCCAAAATGCAAGCATTGGCACACGAATACCACCCTCATAATAAGAACCTTTACCGGCCCTGAGTGGCCATTGTTTTGTGATTTCAAAGGGTCCACCATTATCTGAAGTAATAAGGATGAAGGTATTTTCCAATTTACCCGATTTTTCGAGCTTGTTAATCAACCTTCCGATCTGGATATCCAGGTTCTCCACCATCGTGGCATATCCGCTATTGTTTTGTCCATTCCATTCGGGTTTATTCGTGTATTTGGGAAGAAGATCTTTTACCGGATGTATGGGCGTATGAACCGCGTATGGTGAATAATACAGAAAAAATGGTTTGCCATCCACTCCATCTAAAAACTGAAGTGTTTTATCCATGATCAGGTTGGTCAGGTAATATTCATCAGTCGGTGCTTCAAGTGAAGGAACATTTTTATAGGGTGGATAATAACTTCCGGGATTACCCGCGTGGCTGCCACCAATATTTACATCAAAGCCCCTTAATGCCGGATCATCAGTGAGGTGCCATTTCCCGGCATGACAGGTAGCGTAACCGGCCTTTTGCAGCACTTCAGGGATTATTATATTGATCATCCGGCATATACTCATTGTTGGGAGTTGGGACCAGCCGGCGGTCCTTGCTTTCTCCACGATCAGAATTTCCCACCGTATAAATCCCATGTCGGGGAGTCCATTGTCCGCTCATCATGCATGCCCTGCTGGGAGCGCAGTTGGAAGCCGATGCATAGGCATTGGTGAAAAACATTCCCCCGGAGGCCAGCTTGTCGAGGTTAGGAGTTTCGTAATACTCAGATCCCATAAAACTCACATCGCGCCAACCCATATCGTCAATGTTAATTAACAGGATATTTGGTTTCGTTTCATTTTTTTCCGATTTAATACAACTGCTTTGTATGAAAAGTATCAAGGTAAAGCGAAAATGAAAATAATCATATGGAATTTTTAAATTTCATATTTTAGGGAATAATCTTATGCAAAAATTCTTGCCCAAGTTCCTCTTCAGGAGAAAATTCATTCGATTTTACATAATTCAGGATACTGTAATACAACTGTCTTGCTTCCGGTTTGTCCTGAAGATTCAGCAGGTCTATGGCACATATCAATGCACTTCCCTTTCCGTATTTGGTTTCGAAAATCATTCCCAGTTTGTGATTGCGTGCAAAATTATCAATGGTCTGTATCAGGGGTTTGTAATCTGCCGGAGTGTCATCCAGTATG
The DNA here is from genome assembly GCA_963716765.1 of uncultured Bacteroidota bacterium. Lineage (GTDB taxonomy): Bacteria > Bacteroidota > Bacteroidia > Bacteroidales. The sequence goes on from CAVQUO010000003.1 coordinate 175,447, forward strand.
ATGGGTTTGCAATTTTTCACCAGCTGCCACCATTGCCAGTTGCTGTGAAACTCGGTGGGAAAATGCTCCAGCAAGGGGCGATTCCGGATCGCAAATAAATCCCAGTGATCCCGGTGCCGGTTCAATACCCTGCCTGATAGCTCCCCTTGCAAACATGGGATAGCACCAGAAATCGGTTTGAAAAGCACCCTGAATGCAATGGGTAAGTTTGCTCATGATCCGGGTATGATGATGGCCTTGCCTCCGTCTTCAAGATGCGCCACTGTTTTTGGATCCAATTTTTCGGAAACCATAACTCCCTCAGGAATGCTTGTATCTACGGTCTCAGGATAAACCCATATATCATATTCATTTTTGTATTTTGTTCCTTCTATTGAAATGACTATCTTCAATTTTTCAGCATTCTTCAACTGTCATTCAGCTGCAAAACTTATTTCACCAATATCTGACAACTCCTCCCCGTTGCAATATCTGGACATGTTGAAGGTTCCTTCCTGTAAGTGATTCTCTCTTTGGTATTGAATACCTTCCAGCTTACTTCTGCATCCTTAAAATCTTCTTTGCCGTAATGGGCGATTTCGATATCTCCCCTGAAGGTTTCATCGTTGGTCCATGTATATTTACTCATTTTAAGCAGGGGAACCACCTCACAGCAGAACTGGCTCCATTTTTCAGGTGTAACAAGTCCCTTGGATTCCATAAAGTCATTCAGGATCCCCACCAGGGCAGTACCCTGTCCCGGAAAATCCTGTACATCCAGCAGTTGAAATCCTGCAAAATCAGGTGTTCGCAGAGCAGCTTCAATATCTTCCCTGTAGCAGATCACGGCCAGTTTTCCCGATGCCTGTACAAAATCATCAGCCTGGTCGAGCATATTTGCCTCTTTCAGCCGCTCCCTGAAGATCTCATAATTTCTTGCCCGGGTTACACCCGTAAATTTGGGGATATCATTAAAATCGGGAGATACCTGGAACTGACCTGTTTCATGGCCAATAACGGGTACATTAAAATCTTTTATGGATTCAGAATAATCTACCAGGGTAGAAGGAGGAAAGTTTTCAATATGACCGTTTGCATAATCTACATGAAAATAGGATCCGCGAACGGGTCCATGATCAGTGGCAGTTTTTGCAGCATACCCAAAAGTCATCGCCTTCGGCAAAACTTTGGTCCCAATGCATGGTGTTGCTTCCCTGGGCATACAATCTCCTGGGATCAATTTCTTTAAAATGTGCAACCAGTTCGTACATGGCCTCATTTCGGTCCAAGCTCATTTCCCAGGGTAAACATGGTAAATGAAGGATGATTGCCAAAATACTTAAAGATCAGTTCTCCCTCTCTTTGTAAATAGTCTTTCAGGGTCATATTGATCCTGCTGGTATCCACCTGCAGGTAATCGATGTTGTACATTGCACGAACAGCCTCATCTTCCATGCTCTTCTTGTCCATTCCACTTCTTTTGTTGGGAAGTTCGGGCTGCAGGTAGACACCTACTTCATCTGCAGCCATTAGTGCTTCTTCGGGGGGGCACCAGGAATGAAACCGCCAGTGATTGATACCGTAAGATTTCAACAGCCTGAATAGTTTCAGCCATTCCTCTTTATCCATGGGGGGATAACCGGTAAGCGGATAATTGGCACTGTCGGTACGCCCTCTCAGGAATACCCTTTTCCCATTGATGCAAATGTATTTGCCTTCCCGTGTTAAATTCACGCATCCCAAAGTCCACCTGCTTTGAGCTGATGTAGGATTTATCATCCCGAACGCGGCTGACAGCTTAAGACTCAGTTTGATTAAGGCCGGATCAAATTCATCCCACAAGGGAGCTTCTTTATTAAATTCGTAGATGAATTCAACAATCTTATCCTTTGTGATTCCGATATTTCTTCCTTTTGGGTTTTAAATTTTACGGGATTTTCTGTATTCCAGCTCTCCGCAGCTACCACCAATTCCCCAGCTGACTTCACTGTCCGGTGATATTTCCAATGTTGACCCTAATCTTCACGCTGTTGTTTTTCACATCCGGATAGACCTGCACCTCATCGATCCACACCGGGTCTGTTACCTGTAGTTCTATTTTGCCCACTATCCCGTTCCAGTTGGTCTGGGTACGCTCGTCAACGGCATGCGACGGACCCACAGGAGGTAGTTTTGCATTGTCAACCAGAATTGTAATCCTGTGTTTCCCGGGCTTTAATGGCTTTGGTCAGATCGAAATACTGGGGAGCACTCAAGGTATTTTCATACCCGCAGTCCACATCGTCAAACCAGACATAGGTATCCTTGGTCCGCTCCAGAAGCAGCTTTACATTCTTACCGGCCCAGTGTTCCGGAATTTCCACTTCTTTCTGGTACCATGCTGCACCCTTCCAGTACCATACACGCGAAAGGCGATCCAACTGCCTGTTCATCAATAAAAGTGCCCTTTTTATTTTCATCCGTGGTGCCGGGAAGCTGTATTGAATCGTTGAATTCCTGGTTGTACCACATATCCCTCATCCCTTCATTGTCAGGATCAAGCTGAAACTTCCAGGTGCCGGACAGATCTATAATCTCATTATAATCCTGGAAAGTCTGGTGACAGGCTGTGGTGATCATCAATAGAACCAACAGGCTTATGTACTGTTATTCGCATCATGGTATTAATATTTCTTTTAATCGTGAAACAGCTCTTATTTTATGTCCCTTCGCGGACTGTTATATTCTTTTTCAAACATGTTTTTGAGTTCCTCTAGCTTCTCCGGATTTTGTAATGCCAGGTCTTGATCTTCCTTTGGATCAGAAGTCAGGTCATGCAGCATGTACACTTCATCTCCTTCAAAATAACGCAATTTCCAGCCATCTCCGGTAATCAGGGCTGCACCCTGGTGGCGGGTGTAACGAACCTGCCCCCTGTTTATAATATAGTTATGTTTTTTTTGTTGATCCTGCTTGCCTGATAAAGCAGGTAAATAGGATATGCCGTCTTTCCCCTCGGGCATTTCAATACCTGCAAGTTCAGCAAGAGTGGGCATTAAATCGTAATTGCTTACTAGCAGATCGGTCGTACTGCCTGGTTTGAT
>CAVQUO010000004.1:0-35957 GCA_963716765.1 uncultured Bacteroidota bacterium
TCGAAGGAGTAATGGTCGGGGTATTCTGTTTCGAGGTTTAAGTGTTCATTGGTAGGATTTGGGTATATCGTCAATCCAGAATGATTGATTTCTTCAATCCCGATGGTGCATTCAGTTGTGAAATAGACATTGGGACTACCCTCCATATCTACTTCTATTTCAAATTCAGGATCAACATTCTCAGGCGGGAATGGCATCTCCCAGGTACAAACCTGATAAAGGGTGGGTATGTCATCAATTCTTATTTCTTTTAATGCTGAATTATTCGAAATATCAAGACTCGATAATAAAGTATTTCCACAGTATAAATATCTCAGGGCAGTATCACTGGCAACATCCAAGATGATTAAGGGATTATCGTTGCAAACCAGACTCTTCAAATTAATATTCTTTGAAATATCCAAGCTGGTTAATTTGTTATATGAACAATCTAATCCTGCATAATTAAAAGCAAAAAAAGGAAAAATATCATTGCTGGACTTTTGGCAACCGAGGCATAGATAATCACTACCAAGAAGATTTGTATTAGTAGAGACATCCAGGCTGGTTAACTTGTTTCACTGCAATCAGATGGCTTAAAGCAGGATTGTTGGTGAAGCATCCAGGTTGGTTAGTTGGTTGTAACTGCAATTCAGATTTTAATCCAGGATTATTTGAAGCATCCAGGCTGGTTAATTGATTGCTTGCGCAATCAACCCACCAAAAGCAGTACAAGCAGAAACATCCAAACTGGTCAATTCGTTCCCATAGCAATTCAAATACTCTAAAGCAATACAAGCAGAAACATCCAGGCTGGTTAATTGGTTCCCATAGCAACTCAAACGCTCTAAAGCACTATTGTTGGTTAAATCCAGGCTCGTTAATATGTTGTTGGAACAATCTAATGTGTTTAAAGCGGTACAGCCGGAAACATCCAGTTTAGCTAATTTCCAGTTAACACTGCAATCCAAATACTCCAGAGCAATATTGGCTGAAGCGTCAAGACTGCGTAATAATTTGTTTTCAGAACAATCTAAATATATTAAAGATTTACAAGGGCCGAAACATTTAGAGTTTTTATTGGGTTATAACTGCAATTCAATTTAGATAAGGCAGTATTGCTTGAAAAATCCAGTACTGTCTAATTGGTTCTTCGAACAATCCAGGCTATCTAAATTAGTAAATGCTTCGATACCTGTGAGGGTTTTAATAGCTCCTTTGCCGTCCCACCACTCTTCATTTTGATTGCTCACATTCAAAGAAGTGGTCTGCTCTGCTTCTGCATAACTGATATATCCATCCCTCATCTGGTATCAACTCCCGCCTTTAATAGTACAGATAAGAATTTTGCATCAGGGATACTTACAATTGTGTCTCCAATAGTGAATACTTCTACTTTTGATAATCCAGGCCAGCTTGGAGGAGTGTTACAACCACCTATGACATATATTTTACCATCTATCAGGCTGCCGGTATGGAGTTTTCTTGCAGTAGGAATGTCAGGTGCTGTCAGCCACTTATTTTTTGAAAAGTCGAATATTTCGAATAAGGCGAGACTGCTATCCGGGAATTCCCGACAACCACCAAATGTGTAGAGCTTTTCATGAAACAATGTGGCACTAAAAGAGGATTTGCCATTTGGCATTTCCACTCCCTCCTCCCATGTATCCGTTCGGGGGTTATAAATCTCAACTACATTTAATGCCGTATCAAAATAAGGCCCAACTCCCGGCGTCCCGCCAAGAACATAAATCAGACTGTCTTTTAGAATGCATGAATGTGCACACCGCCCTGTTGGCATATCCGCTAATGTAGTCCATGTATCAGATTCAGGATCATATACTTCAACGCGATTTAAGCCCTTCTCAGTGGCATCTAATCCTCCGAATACATAAATTTTGTCATCAAACACGCATGAATGAAATTCGAGCCTGGGTAGTGGCATGTCAGTCCCCTTCACCCAAGAATCAGAAATCGGATCATATACTTCAACTGTCTTTAAGCCATCGCGATCGGTGGGATTACTCCACCCGCCAATGGCATAGATTTTTCCATCAACCAAACTTGTTGATAAGTGACACCGCGCTGTTGGCATATTCGCTAATTTAGTCCATGTATCAGATGCAGGATCATATACTTCACCAGAGTTAGAAAATGGACCATAACCGTTTTCTAGTCCTCCAAAGACATATATCTTTCCATCAAAAACAGTTGCGGAATGCGCAAATCTGCCTGTTGGCATATCCATCAGACTCTTCCATCCCGTTGAATCAACTTTTGAGTCAGTGGAAGTATGGGCACTTGTTGTTTGAGAAAACAATGGGAAAACCATTAGAAGAATGGCCATCAGGGTGAGTGCAATTCGTTTCATAGCATTTGATATTTAGGGTTTTACACAAGTTACGGCCCTTACAACCAGGAAGTCTAACGCTAAACTGTCAAAACAGAACGGTATTTTGTCAAATGCTGGGTTTTCAGGATTGGGGTGGATTCCGGTAATCGCTCGGGTTCACCCCGAAATACTTTCTGAAGGAAGAGGCGAAATGGGACGGGTTTCTCAAACCCACCTGGTACATCACCTGGGTAACATTTCGTTCCCCGCTCCGAAACAGGGAGGCGGCCCTTTTAAGACGCATGATGCGGACCATTTCGTGGGGAGTGGTTCCACTTATAGCCTTTATTTTCCTGCTTAAACCGCTGTTGCTCACATTCAGGCTTGCAGCCATGTTATCCAGGTTGAAATCGGGATCATCGATGTGCTCATCAATAATTTTCACGATTTCTCTCATCATCCTGTACTGTGGAGAGGCGGCAAGTTTTTCGTCGGAGGCGAGGGCCCACTCCTGTTGGAAACGCTTCCGCAATTCCGTCCGTTGGCGGATCAGGTTCTTTGTTCGGGCAAGCAAGATTTCCGAGTCAAATGGTTTTATGATATAATCATCCGCAGCGGCCTCCAGTCCTTCCAGTCTGCTCTCTTTGTCGGCCTTTGCAGTGAGCATGATCACCGGTATGTGGTTGGTGGCAGAGTGGTCCCTCAGCTTCCTGCAAAACTCAATGCCTCCCATTACCGGCATCATCAGGTCGGTAATTACCAGGTCAGGGATGTGCTCAATGGATTTCTCCAAACCTTCTTTACCGTTCTCCGCTTCAATCACACAATACTGCGGGCTGAACTGGCCAACAATGTAGGCCCGCAGATCCGGATTATCTTCCACAACGAGGATGAGCTCCACTTCGTGGGGAGTGGTACCGGTGACGGCTTTAATTTTCCTGTGCAAACCGCTGGTGCTTACATGCAATCCGGATGCCATGGTATCCAGGTTGAAATCGGGATCATCGATGTGCTCATCAATGATTTTCACGATTTCTCTCATCATCCTGTACTGGGGAGAGGCGGAAAGTTTTTCATCTGATGCGATGGCCCACTCCTCCTGGAAGCGTTTCCGCAATTCCATCCGCTGACGGATCAGGTTCTTTGCCCGGGCAAGCAAGAGTTCCGAGTCAAATGGTTTTATGATATAATCATCTGCAGCGGCCTCCAGCCCTTCCAGCCTGCTTTCCCTGTCGGCCTTGGCAGTTAGCATGATCACCGGGATGTGGTTGGTGACAGGGTGCTCCCTTAGCTTCCTGCAAAACTCAATCCCTCCCATCACCGGCATCATCAGGTCGGTGATCACCAGGTCCGGGATGTGTTCAATAGCTCTCTCCATCCCTTCTTCTGCCGTTCTCAGCTTCGATGACACAATATTGCGGGCTGAACTGGCCAACGATGTATGCCCGCAGATCCGGATTATCTTCCACAACGAGGATCAATTCCTGTCCGTTTTGTTTATCTGTTCCGATTTCCCTCTCCGCCTGGTTACCCTCTTTCATCCACTCCTTATTGTCCTCAAAATCCAAAAATTCAGGTGGGTCAATTACAGGCTCACCACTTTCACTAAGCGAAATTCCATGGGCTTTGAAATACGCTGCTGATACAGGGAAGGAGACCCTGAAATTTGTACCCACTCCGGGTTCGCTTTCCACCTCGACCTTTCCATGCATCAGTTCCACCAATTCTTTGGTCAGCGCCAGGCCGATCCCGGACCCTTCCACTTCCCGTGTATCGGATTCAGAAACCTGGTAGAAACGATCAAAAATCCGGTCAAGGAGTTCTTTCGCTATTCCTTTGCCTGTATCTTCAACCGACAGGATAGCGAGGGCCCGATTTTCACCCTCATCCGATGTACCGTATTCCAGGCCAAGAGAAACAGTTCCCCCGGCCCCGCAGAACTTGAATGCGTTGGATAGTAAATTGACGATGATCTTCTCCACCTTATCTGCATCAAAAAAGGACGATTCAGCTTTCCGCTCAATATTCACTGAAAACCGGATGCCCCTGGATTCAGCCAGGGAAAGAAAAGAACTGGCCACAGTCCTGGTAAGATCCGACAGGTTTGCTTCGGTCAGTTGCAGCTCCATTTTTCCGGATTCCAATTTCGAGATGTCCAGCAGCTGGTTGATCAGGCGCTGAAGACGCCTGGCATTGCGTAACATGATTGTCCGGACCTTCCGGTTGATACCTTCCTCTTCCTGTTTCTTTTTTAGTGATTCTTCCAGGGGAGCGATCAGCAGGGTCAGCGGGGTGCGGAATTCATGCGAGATGTTGGTGTAAAACCGGCTCTTCATTTCGTCCACCTCTTTTCGCTGTTCCAGGATCTCACGCGTTTTATCCTCAACAGTTTGTTCCAGGACCAGGGCCTGCTGTTTTAAATTCCGTTCCCTGTAACGGATATATGTCATCAGTAAGGTCAACAAGATCAGACCCTCAAGAACGATGGCCCACCACCTGAACCAGATGGGGGGCAGGATGTGAATATCCAGGGATGCCCCCTTCATGTTCCATACTCCATTGCCATTGGCAGCGATCACCCGGAATGTATATCTTCCCGGTTTCAGGTCCGGGTAGTCGACTGTATGCCTTTCATCGCCCCGGACCCAATCCTCATCCACTCCTTCCAGCCGGTATTTGTAGCGGATCCGATCCGAATTCCTGTATTCAAAAGCGGAAAACTCGAAACCAAGAAAATTTTGATTGAATTTCAATTCAACCTGGTCTGTCTTCAGAATGGATCGTTTGAGGATGCTCTGTTCATCTGCCTGAACTTTTTTATAGTTGAGCCTGAGCCCTGAGATGTTAACCTCAGGCGGAGGATCATCCCTGATGCTGTCGGGATGAAAGTAAACCAGGCCATTTGTTGTACATAAATAAATGCTGCCGTCCTTAGCAAGGTAATGGCCAGCGGAAAATTCATTGGTCGGGAGTCCATCCTCGTCAAAATAATAGCTGGTTTTTCCTGTTTCGGGATCTATCCCCACCAGTCCATCGCTGGTAGTGCACCAGACGAATCCCCTTCTATCCTGGAAAAGGTCATGGATGTAATTTATTCCTGTTTCAAATACAGGGACAGGTTTATAAGGGGCTCCTGCCTTCAGGCTTTCAATATTAATTCTGTACAGGTTATTCAATATCCATACATTGATCCAAAGCTCCTTTTGATCTTCTTTCTCAATAACGATGATATCTGTAAATAGCAGATCAAGGGAATCTACATTCAACAGGGTGTCTAAATGCACCGGATAGGCGGGGGAAAATACACCCGGCATAAACATACCCTGGTAAAGGACCCAACCTGAAGTCATTTCGTAAAAATTACAATTACTGAACATGTATCCCACATTGTCGCTGGTATACCGGATGCATGGAAACCTGTAGACAGGATTCATGGCCGAGTCGAAAAAAAGGCTATAGGATTCATCACCGTCGGGTTCGATCACCCAGCTGGGAGAGCCAAAACATGCTACCAGTATATTTCCTTCGGGATCTTCCTGGATCTCCCAGGGAAGAACTCCATATCCGATTTTTTCTCCCAGTTCTGTGGCTTTGGGATAGTGGAATACGCCCGGTGTTTCATTCAAATCCATCCGTTGGATTTCCTCAGCCCCCACCCATAGCCTTTGTTGTGAGTCTTCAAAAAGGGATAATACGAAATTTGAATGAATGGATGATGGATCCTCAGGATCTGCACGGTAATTGTTGAAGGTTTTAAATTGCCCTGTGGAGTCGGGAATGGAATGAAAGAGGCCGTCTGTGCGAGTACCGATCCACAGATGTCCCCTTGAATCTTTTACGACACTGTATAACTTTCCACTTTTCAGGCCCCCGGGATTGTCAGGCTCCGGTAATATGTTGTGAAAGCGCTTGTTCCCTGGCACAATTTTCAGGAGCCCATGGTCCGTCCCAGCCCATAAAATTCCATGGTCATCGTAATATAAACCACTCCTGAAATCCCAGACACCTTCATCTTTTTCTCCATATGATTCGGCCTTGATTCTTTCCGCGGACCTTTCCACAGGATTGAAGCGGTAAATGCCATTGAGGCTTCTCAGGAACAATCCCCCCTTTTTGTCACTGACCACTGAAAACAAGGGCTGGCCCGGGACCAGGCCGATCTCCGGAAAATCAAGCTTAAGTCGCTCGACAAAAATTATGCTATCCGTGAAGGAATCATTCTCCTGATAAAGCGGTGCGCAATATTTCATGGCGGTTAAATAAGTAGAGAAATTGATCATCGCTCAGGAAATCAAAGGCTTGCATCTTCCTTGGTATGAAATATTCAGGGAGCGATCCCCATAAACTGAACTGTCTGCCGCACTCAGCAATTCAATTCTTTCAAATTGAGGTAACCCCATCTACAATCTCCAATTTAGAAAGACCGTTTGTTCCAGAGCAGATCATCGTCCCGTCGGCAAAGCGGTGTATATAGAAGTTTCGTTTGAACTTCTTCCGGGACATAAAATTCCTCGGCAGTGAAAGCATAATCCGGCCCCTCTTTCAACTGAAGGATAGGAGTGAGATCCAGGCCGGCTTCGCCGGTCACTAATAATATTGGCCCTGACCATCATCCGCCAGGTCCATGTAATCGTGGTATCTTGCCTCGTGTACAACCTCGATCCTGTCAAGCTCATTATTATATATTAGCAGGGCCGGGAGGAAGCCATTGATCCAGAGGCGGCCGTAGCTGTCTTTCATGAAATCTTCACTGAAGCGTATGGACTTCTGTATTCCGTTAAGATTTACATCATACTCCTGGAAGCGGTGGCCATCGAAGCGACACACGCCCGAGGCTGTCTGGACCCAGATAAATCCATTCTCATCACTGGAAATATCAGTCACCCTGTTGTCTTTCAGCCCGTCTTCGACATCATATATGGTTTCGGAGTATTGAGCTGATAAATGGTTGGGAATGACCCACAGGATCAATGAAACGAAAAGTATACTGCGGGCATGAAAGTGCATTCGTAGAGATTTGGGCCATAGTAATTTACAAAATAATATGACCCAAAGCAATATGTCAGCCCTTGCATTGCCGGATCACCAGCTTCCTTTTGGAAGCTCGAAGTAGCTTGCACCGATCCTGTTTTCTGAAAATACCAGTCTGCCTGACAGATCAAATAGTTCGATCTTATCAAGGGGTAGGGGCCCGCTGATCCGGATCCAACAATAACTGATAGACTTGAAGGCTGACCATACACATCCCCAGGTACCCATAGTCTGGAGCAAACAGTATGCCCATCAGACGTCTACTGAACTATGGATTACAGGGAAGTATGGACAATGATATAAGGCATTTCCACCTCCAGGTCCGGGATCATGCAGCCATTCCCAAGTTCATCCATGGCTTCAATGAAATAAATCAGGTCCCACTCGGGAAGAATAAATTCCCCGGGGATATCCGCTTTGTAAAGTCCTGTTTCAGGATCCAGTTCCATATTGACGGATCTGTAGTCTTCGAATTGAGTCAGGTGGCGGAAACGCAAGCGGACCCAATTCACGCCGGAAGGATCAGAAACCATTGCATGGATGGTAAGGTTTTTTCCCGGTTCGGCATACGGGATTTTCTCCAGGGAGACTTGCGGAGGGAATTTCTCTCGAATCCCTTGATCACTCATGTACTCCCTCTTTTCTTTTCGGGGTGTAAGCGATTCACCGGCCTTCATTTCCCTCAATACTTTGAGCCCCCGGTCCAGTTCATCCAGCTGATCCTTCCAATGCCTGGGGAATCCTTTCTCTTCCACTCCAAAGATCAGCTGCTCGCTATACACATCCCCTGCAGCCTGTACCATACCGGACCAGGCCTCCCTTGCCAGTTCCTCCTGTTTGATGGCATCATCCAGGGCAAAAGGGTCCCCGGACTTCTCATACAGGTTAAAGTACACCCCGGCGATCAACCTGTGTGAGTGATAGGCTGCCAGCTGGGCCAGGATCCTGAGATCTGTCGTTGTGGAAACAAACTCATTTCCCTTGATGGCGTCCGCAGATGCCTCGGCCTCTCTGACCTTTTTCAGGATTTGTGTTGACAATGAACTGAACCACTGACTGGTTTGAAGGGGAGTCCGTTTCGGGGTAGAGGAATTCTCTAATAACAAATCTGCATATTCTGCCATATTCATGAATTGCTGTATATCACTGCCTTCGGCTTTGGAATACTCCGGCAGATCTAACTGGCGTTGCATCTCCGCCCAGCCCCTGGTGGTTGGAAAATGTGAATAGGGATAGCTTGCTGCCACGATACGGGGAAGGACCTGGCTGGCCAGATGCAGCCCTTCCATCAGGGCAGCTCCTGCTGCCCTTCCGAATCGCTTAGAATACTCCTGTTCCCATATATCAGAGGGAGTGTCAGGATTATAAGCCACCCGTCCCCAGGCCAGGTAAAAGCTCCAGTAGCGTTCAAACTCATAATCATAGTAACGGTACCCCGGGTTTAAAATGTCAAAGGGTTCAGCACTGTGATCTGCACTGAGCATTTTGGTGGCCAGCATCTCATTCACCTCAAAACTATTTCCGCCGTAAACGGTTGCAGTTTCGGCAAAACGGCGGACATATTCCGGATCACTCCAGAGCAACAGCCGGGAGGTCCCCCCGTTCCATAACCTCCAGTGCATCTGGTATTGTTGCGGGTATTTCAGAAGGTCCGCATATCCATGCCTCCTGTCGGTCTGATTTTGCCTGTTTATATGCGTCGGATGAAAGGGTAAGCCCATTTGTTCCATCCAGTATTTGGTGGCGATCCTGAAGTTCAGCCCCATTTGAATGGCATCATCAATCACCACATCGGGCAAGCCCTTGGCCCTCAGGTCCAGCGTAAGATCGGGCCTGGTTTCCTTGATGATCGAGAGCATGTCGTGCCAGAAAGCGGGCGTCTCCTCACGGGTCAGGCCCGATTCCCAGTGGATGCGGAACTGAATGGCATCAATCATTGGAAAAACCTGCAGAAATTTAGTGATGGCAGCCTTGTTATAGGAAACCAGGTTCTCAGTGCTTACGCCCCAAACCAGGTGAGGGGTTCGGGTACCGGCTTTTTCTGAGGCCCCCGGAATCCCTCCGCCCTGAACTTCTCCCCGGTAGATATAGTCCCAGAAACCTGGAGATACCCTGATGCCCCGTTCATGCGCAATTTCGATGAGCCTGGTGAAGGCCGCCGTGTTTTTGGCCTGCTGTTCCTTTGTTGTTCCAACCAGCTCCACCTCAGGGAATCCCTCCACATCAAAGAAGTAGGGATAAGCAGGTGCCATGAAACCTCCATTTTCATAACCGAAAATAAGGACAAAACTATTGATCCTGCTGGAGGCAAGCATGTCAAAATAGCCTTCCATATGGTTCTCATCATACAGGAATCTTTCAAAATGAGCCCGTTGCATGGTGTACATTGATACCGCCCGTTCCTTAAGACAGGGCTCCTCCTTTACATCGGCCACATACCGGAAAGGGTCTTCACCAGGCTTAGCCCATGAAATCCGTTGTGAAACATCCAGACAGGCATACATAAGTCCCACCTCATCGGAGCCGCAAAGGATCAGTGCCGGTTTACCAAGGTATTCACTCCTTTGGATGACCAGTGCTTCCGGCCCTTCCGCTACCTGAATGTTGAGCACCTTCAGGTTCATATCAGCAGGTCCTCCGCTTCCTGAAAGCCCTGCAAAAATAAAAAAGTCCGCAGTTTCCATTGTAGCCCTGTCCGGTTGAGCCACAGACAAGCCATGGGCATTCAGCACATCCGCCAGCCTTTTCAGGCCATAGATGGCTGGTCCTTCCAGAACGGGATCCTGTTTTAAGATCACACGGGAGCCGTTATATCCAGTATTTTCCTTTGCCTGAGGGTGTGCTGCTGCACTCAGATTCAAAGCCAGAAGGGTGATGATGGTGATTAGAAAGGTTTTCATTTGTTGCGATTTATTTAGGGTGGATATGTCCGGAATGCTCATTCACTGATCAGATGGATCACTGCAGCGTCACGCTCATCAACCCGGACCCTGATTTGTTTCCCTTCAATGGATACAGGCTTTTCACTCCAGAGGTCAATGCACTCATTGATCTCCTCATAGCCTGGGGGGAGACCGATGGTCACGGTGCGGGTTGATCGTGTTGGATTTATTACCCAGAGGTACCTGCCTCCCGGTCCTTCATGGAGCCTTGCTTTGACATTCGGGTCGCTTGAAGTCACGCCCTGTGCAAGGCCTCCCCATTCGAGGAGACCTTTGAAGAAATCCCTGGTACCTTCCGAATGATGAAGGAAGTACCCTGCGCCCGGGTAGGTACCCACCAGCAGGGTTTTCCCCTCGCCATATTGATGCTCCACAGCGGCCACTGCACCATTGTGATAGGTCCCTGCCAACCGGCCGCCATCGAGGGTATATTCCTGACGAAAATAGCGCCCGCTGATTTCCGAGCCTCTGACCTCAAGGGTAAGGTCTTCCAGAAGGTCGGGGGTAAACTCTACATAACTTTCCCGCGCCCCGAAGAGTTTGTCCAGTCCCATGTTGGGTTGAAGCTCACCTACATGACCACGGTCGCCAAAGTAAGCCGGGAGGCCTTCGCAAATCAACTTTCCGCCCTTTTTCACGTAACGGATCAGTTTCTCTGCACTTTCCTGTTTCAGCATCACCGGATAGGGAAGGTAAAGCACCGGGTACTCATCCACATGGTCGATATGCACATAATCAGCCTGTATGTTGGAATCAAAAAAAGCCTGATAAGCACCCCGGGCAGATTCAGCAAAATGCTGTGCATTGCCAAATTTGACATAATTAAAAACCGGTGTCTCAGGCACCCAGACAATACCGATATCGCCTTTCACCGGATCGGATTTCCATAAATCCGGGTGTTCATTGGCCCATCTGGCCACTTTCCCGGCCATCTCCGCTTTAGGTCCCACCGTCCCGTCCATGTTCATGGGCCCGAAGGCTCCCCAGAGCGGCCCGTCGAGTAAGGGACGCCACCTGGGGTAAAGAATGCCCGACGCCCCGCAGGCCATGGAGATCAGGTTCCAAACCCTTACATCATGTGCATCGGATATTCGTCCGTCTTCCCGGGCCCGGCCAGGAACCTGGGGCTGCATCCAGAGGGAACCGGCTTCTGCTTCGGCATGCCAGAAAGGTTTCCCCCGGGATGCAGCGCGTACAAAATCTGCACTGGTAAAAAGCATCCAGGGCTCATTCCCGTTTCGGGAGGCCACATAGGTAAAGCCGAAAATATCAAACTCACTGGCATCGCGCCAATCATTGTAGGTCACATTGCTTAATGATGCTGCGCGAGCCACAAATGCACTGTGACCGGTCACCAGGTGTTCCTTGTCCAGACTTCGGAAAAGCTCGACGCGACGGTGCAGCAGGCGGTATTTGTTATCGCTTACAAATTCCATCCAGTCTATGGCATCCGGGTATCCTCCATAAAACGAATGCGGGGGGTGAAGATTTTCCCAGCTGCCGATGCTGTATCGGTGCCAGGCCTTCCCAAGCGAATCAAGCGTCCCATATTTTTTACCGAGCCATTGGCGGAATTTCTCCTGGGTAGCTTCACAGTAGCACTCTGCGGGATGCATTTCGTTCCAGAGGTCATACCCGAGCAAAGCAGGATGATTGCGGTACCTCTCAATGAGGGTGGTTTGAAATTTTTCCGCACCGCGAAGGATCTCCTCGTTATCGAGGCACATTGAGGCAGCACCGGTCACCGAGCTGGCACCCATGCCCGGAGAATGCACAGAATGATCTCTTCCCACTGAACGTGCATGGGGGTAGCGGTCATACATCCACTCGGGTGCGCCGTTGGATATCTCACCGATGATGACCTTGATGCCATTGGCGGCGGCAAGGTCCATCTGCCGGTCGTAATCACTCCAGTCATACCTGCCTGGTTCGACTTCCACAGAGGCCCACATAAACCAGTGCCTGAATACATTCACCCCAAGTTCAGAAGCAAGCTGGTGATCTTTTGCCCAGTCCTCAACAGGAGGGTTGGATTTTCTGAAATAGACAGCTCCGTAAGGGAAGACCGGGAGTTGCCCTTTTACCTGGTTAAGTACTGTGGCTGTATCACTGCAGGCGTTAAAGGACAAGCCAATGGCAGGAAGTAAAAGGACGAGCAGTAATATCCTTCCAAAAATACTTGAGATTCTGTTATACATTGTATTTCCAATTTACGATGGTTTCATGCCCGGAATACCAGGGTCTGGCAGTGATCACTCCTGACTTATGGGGTCCAAGGATCCGGACCACCTTTGTCTCCCCGGGGAAGAGATCGAAATAGTTGTCTTCAAAGAACCATCCCAGTTTTTCTCCACCGGCATTTCCCACCAGGTTGATGTTTCGTGCAAACTTATCCGTGGTAATGATCAGCGCTTTGCCTTCAAGCGACACATTTAGCTTGGCGTCAGGAAAAACACACCTGCGCTCAATATCAGCCAGGGCATTGGTGCGGGCAATGACCTTCCCATCCCTGGCTGTCCATTGTGCAAAGAGGACGTGTTCCTTCCGGAATGCCCTGATGCCCGCCTCATCCAGTCGTACCACCACTTTCGATTTGCCAGGTTCCAGGGTCACCTCCCTGATAATCTCCTTTCTGAACTCGTTTTTCTGGAGGTGGTACAATTGGATCTTCACCATTCCACTCACCGGGTGGATGCTGTCATTTACGGCCCAGAGGTAGATGTATGTATCCAGATCAAATGATAGCATCACAGGCGCATAAGCGGCCCGCAAGGTATAATAGACATGGTAAGGTTCCAGGAAATAGTCCACCTTGGCGCTGTATATGGAAACCCATGAATCGTTGTATTTCCAGACCAGGTAGCCTCCACAACACCTTCTCTCGCTCTCTTCTGTGCCGGGCCGTCCCCGTCGCTGTCGTTCAATCACATCGCGATAATAGATCCCTTCAGCCATTCCAATCCGGTTGGCCAGCGAAGCCGCATCGGTGGCATCGTACATCTGCTCGACGGGGCCCGTTTTTTTCCAGCTTTCTGCGGCCGTGAACATCCGCCAGGTGTCGGGGTAAGGATTCACATTTCCATGCAGGGCAAGGGTGGTATACCCCTGTGGGCAAATCTCTTCAGGTAGCATGAATTTTTCCATGCTTTGAAGAGTCGGACAGGAAATCCGTGTGTCTTCACTGGCAAAGTTCAGATAGTCATAGCCCGGGACATACCACATGTTGGTGTACCCGTTGGTGCTGCCTTCACGCGGATCGTTTGCATTTTCACCCCCGTAGGGTGCTGAGGGGATAAAATAACGGTCTGGGTCAAGCTCCCCGCAAACCTGCTCCACAGCCAGGGCACCTGCCAGTCCGGGCCAGGGCCCTTTGTCGGTAAATTCACTGTTGTAGTCTTCGTGCCACCACATGGCCGCTTCATTGATGCCACACCAGAGCAGGATAGAGGGATGATGTTTCAACCTGATTAAAAATTTTCTGGCCTTTTCCTGAATTTCAGGTAATGTTTCCAGATTCACCGTTAAAACGGCATTTTGGTAAAATCCTGCCAAAGGAGAAAACCTCTTTCATTGGCCATTTCGTAGAACCGGTCGTTGGGGGCTTCCACCTGTCCCCATATGCGGAAGGCATTAAAATGGGCATGTTCGGCCAGGTCAAACAGACCGTCCATTCGCTGCTGATCCCACACCTCACTTAGCAGATCCGGAGTTACCCAATCGCCGCCGCGCAGGAATACCGGTTTCCCGTTCACTAAAAAGTGCAGGGATTCAGGCATGGTAATTTTACGGAAACCGATGGTTCGGAATTCCTATTGATGCACTTTACCGGAAGTCAATAATGAAATTTCTGCTTTGTAGAGGTTTTGGTCACCGTAACCCCTTGGCCACCATAGTTCCGGATCTGAAACTTTCAGTGAAGGCCGGGCAGTAAATGTCCCCTGGTTCACTTCAGTTGACAGGCTTGATTCGGCTACTTCTTTCCCATCCGGACCAGACAAACGCACCCTTATTTTTACCTTTTTCAAACGGCTCTTGCCCGATATATCAAAATTAATTTCCCCTTTGGTGTAGGCATCATTCAATGAAAAGCTGGTAATGATTTCTCTGATCAGGCTCCCATTGGTACGTTCCAGGATTACTTCTCCAACTACACCGGAGGTATAAAGCATGGGATTGGGGCCCAGGTAAGTGCCATTCTTTTTCCGGACGGAGGGATCAGGCTGTCCGGGTTTTTCATCGGGGGCTGCTTTTGCGAAATGGAGTACCAGCTGGTTCTCCGGTTTTAATTTCCCGCTTACATCCAGTTCCAGTGGATGGGACTGGTCCTAATGTTTTGCAAGCAATTCGCCGTTGAGATAAACAGACACCTCTCCTTTTAACTCCTTGAATATTAGCCGATGTTCACCTGAGATGCTTTTAGTCTTGAAATTTAGCGCATAGACCCAATCTTTTTGAGATACCCAGTAGCACTTCTCCATACCAAAAGGTTTCCAGGGTTCTTCAATCTTATTGTGATGAAGCAGGATTTTATGTGGCATGGCCGGGAAAGAGGGAACAGGGAACCATCTATCGGCTTCGCTGACACCGGCTATCCCGCCGGCCATGTGATTTGCTTCGAAAAATTCCCCGGGTTCAAAGGGTTTGATTTTCCAGCCTTCCGACAGAAGGGTCTGATCCAGGATGCCTGACTTAAGCGCAGGATTGGAGCTGGCAAATATTGAGCCTGTTGCAATGCCCGAAAAAATCAGCGATCCACCCACCAGGGCCGATTGCTTCATGAATTGCCTTCGGTTCAATTCATTTATTTCTTGCAAGGGCTTGTCATTTTCCATAAATAATTAGCTAATGTTTAAAAATCCCGGACCGATCCGTCGATCCCTTTCAGATGAGGTTGCATGGGGGGTTTGGTGAAGGGATTGCCAGCAGCTGCCTCTTCATTTACCGTGACTCCCAGGCCAGGTGCTTCCAGGGGGAGTGCATAACCATCCTTAACCTCCGGGTATGGGCCAACCACTTCGGTGGATGGATTCCCATTTACCCAGGGGGCCTCGATCATGGTCAGGTTAGGAATCGCCAGCGCTGCATGCAGGGTGGCCGCTGAGCCCAATGCTCCTGCATTGTTGTGTGGCACCATATCGATATAATAGACTTCTGCCATGGCTGCAATTTTCATCATCTCACTGATGCCTCCGCAATGATTCACATCGGGCCTGAGGTAATTCACATACTGATTTTCAATGGTTTCACGGCAGTCCCATTTGTTATGGTACCGTTCACCAATGGCAAGGGGCTGGTCTGTATGTTCCCTCAGCCATTTCAGTGCTTCAGGGTTTTCGTGGCGTATGGGATCCTCAATAAAGAAGGGCCGGAAGGGCTTGGCCAGTTCGAAAAGTTTCAATGCCCACACCGGGTCGTAGCGTCCATGCACTTCCAGGATAAGATCCACCTCATCCCCTACGGCATTGCGGATGGCTTCCAGGTACTCTATCTGTTGATATACCGCCTTTTTATGATCATGGAGATCAATATCATCATAACTATGAAACGCCCTGAAACGGATGCAGGTGATCCCCCTGGAAACCCTTTCTGCGGCATTCCTGGCTGCCTCATCCGCGGTCATTCCCCCTGCATGTCCGTAAAGGCGAACAGAGGTGCGCGCCATTCCGCCCAGAAGCTGGTAAACCGGCAGTCCGGCGATTTTTCCCTTGATGTCCCAGAGTGCCTGATCAATCCCTGCTATGGCAGAGCCGGTTGAGGGCCCTCCTCGCATAAACCTCCGGCGAAAGCAGCTCTGCCAGAGGTATTCGATCCGTTGCGGGTCTTCACCTACCACATAAGGTGCCAGATCCTTCAGCATTCCCTCCACACTGTAGGGCAGAAAATGATTGGTTGCATCCCCGTATCCCACAATCCCGGCATCTGTCTCCAGCCGGACAAATTCGTCCCGCCCGGTCATGATCACATCGAAATTGGTGATTTTTATCTTCGGTACTCTCCTGTTTGACAGATCTACCGGGATAGCTGAGGATTTCTGTTGTGCCAGGGTGGGGGCTCCAAAAGCCAATAAAGCACTGCTCCCCAGAGCGCTTTTAAGTAAGTTTCTGCGGTTCATATAAGTGAGTCTTTAAAAAAGCAGGCCCGGTATTATGAAAAATAAAACCCTCCTGCAGTTGTAAGGTTTTTTTAAGAATGATATTCGAGGCATTCGGATGATGATAAGTGATTAATATCCACTGCCACAGGCCATCTATCTCCTCACAAATTAGGAATAAAAACTGAGAAAAAACACTAAAAAGGCCGCGGGGAGGCAAACCCGCGGCCCGACCAGGACGTAAAATGTCTAACTAGAGGAGAAGCCTGGTCATTTGATTGAGTTAGAGTTTAATGAACTTCCGGGTTGAAATGAAGTCCTTTGACCTGATGGTGATGAAATAGACTCCTTTCTGGAAGGGTGAGAGGTCGATCTGGTGTGTAGCTCCCTTCCATATTTCCGATGTAAATTTGCTTTCCATTCAGATCCGCTATTTCAATAATATATTGATCAGGTTGGTCTGTTTCAATGGTAAGGAGGTTATGGCTTGGGTTTGGATATATTTGATACCCGGATCCTGGGATTTTCTTTTCGTTATTTTTCAATGGCACCAGAAGGTTCATCAAAGTATCGACGCCCTCAAATTTCTGATGATCCGTGTAACTAACCTTTAATGAGAATATTTTCTCGGGCTGTAAATTTTCTGAATGAATGTTAATATTCCTTTTAAAATGATCCCTTATATTGAAAAAAAACGAATAATCAATATCGTCCAGGTCATCCATACCTTCAAGCCTTGCATTAATTATTCCTGATTGGTATTTGGTGAGGTTTTCAATATTCAATTCCAATCTCAATTGATTAGTTTCCTGGTCGAAATCCACAATGTTTCCCTCAAAGCCCAGCATTTTTTTATAACTGTTGAAATAAACAGCCCTGGTATAGCCTGTTTTTTGTCCGTTATCAAGGTTTTCAACAAACAGGTCCATTTCGCAGAGGTCCTCTTTATCAGGAATATAGATCAGCTCCAGGCTGTCCTGTTCCATTGACACTCCTTCAAATAGTACGGTCGAATCGAGTCGTTCGTCAATACAGGTTATTGATCAGGCCATGTATCCTCAACGGACTTTTAGTCGGATTTACCAGCCTGACCATCACCGTAACTGTGTCTGTTAGAGGTATCTCGTTTCCTTTCGTGATCATTGGTTCCCTCAGGTAGGATACATTTGTGATCCAGTCAATTGCCTTATTAACCACAGCATCTTCTCCATTCACTACACTCTCCTGATCGTGCCAGACTGAATCATCGGCAGGGATATCCTTATGGGCCAAAAAAACACCTGGATTGCTTTCATCCATCATATTAGACGCTGTTAAAGCTAACGAGCCATTCATTCCCATTATACACAGGGAAATTCATGTTTCACATAGCCAAAAGCTCCATTGGTAGGCAATCCAAAGGACCTTGACATAGGATGAGACTTCATGATATAACGAAAAACATCACCGTACTCCTTGCAGCCGGACCTGTTAAAACGGCAATTGGTTTATCGAAGTAATTGTCTGACGCTATTAAGCACAAATTCTAGAGATCCTTTTTCAAGCAGATTGTGATCCGTAGCATCAGTGCGGAAATAATCTACCAGGCTATTGTAATCCCTGTTAAACAAATTCTCATAGACCATTTGAACATCGGGTATATCTCCACCCTCATTCATTCGATGATCAATTATTATTCCTTGCAAATCAGGATTGTTTTTAAATGAGATCAGTGCTTCAGAGAATGGTATTCCCGGACGGATGACGGCTCCATTCGGTGGCGGCACCCAGTGATAAGATTTGATATAACCTATATTAGTCCCCTCAATAATTCCCCAGGAAACCACGCTCTTTTTGTTCTCAATTTCAGGTGTACTTATGCCGGGAAGATCAAGTTGACCATCAGCGAAAAGTTTCATTTCCTGGCCTTCAAGAAGGGAAGTAGGTAAATGAATCGTATCCCCGGTACCATATTTAATAATATCAATTGTATCAAACAGGTGCCAATTCATGCCTGCTGAAGTTAGCCAGATATGTGAATATGCATATGGTCCAGTGCCCGGATATTCATTATCGATTTTATCACCATATACAGTGATCCTGAAAGGAAATTGCACCCTGATCAGCTCCTTATACAAATCTCTCCAGGGTTTTCCATCATAGCCCAAAACAATATCCCCGAGTGCGAGGCCAAGCGGGTGATCATCAACAACTTTGTATACAAATACATTACTATCAGGCAGCGTTGTCAGGGCTGCACCAAAATGGCCAACGTTCCAGTAGCCTGATGTATTAAGTAATGGAATGCCACTACGTAAAGGAGTATGGCTTAATTCCAGTGTCTGTAAGAAGCGTATGTGAATCCCTCAATGAAAAAAACAGTTGCCCCATGATTGCAGCAAACCTGCCCCTGCTTACTCCCATTTCAACCTCCGGTCGAAATGTAGTTTTCATCGAATCCCAATCAATATCAAGGGAAATGAAATTTGGATAGGTTTCGTCCACCCGCTTCCAGAAGTCGTCAAATATTTCAAGCTTTACTGCAGTCTCTAATCCTTCACCCCAGGTAGTGTCAATTACATATTGCCACTCGGCTACAGTATGTTTTCCTACTTTATAATCGGCCGGTAAATCCTGTGACTTCAGATTAAGTGAAAAAATTACAAAAACAAGCAGTATAATTTGTTTCATGGTTCCTGGTTTTTAAAGTTTAAGTCAGGTGACTTTTCGCCTACAGTTTTACTATTTTTATAGTGCTTATAAAGCCCTGAGAACTTACAGTAATGAAATAAACTCCTTTCTGGAAGGAGGAGAGGTCGATTTGGTGTGTGCTTCCATTCATCTCACCGCTAAATACCTGCTGACCATTAAGATTTGTGATTTTGATGGAGTAGTGTTCGGGGTGTTCTGTTTCGATGTTTAGCAGGTTGTTGGCGGGATTGGGGTAGATTGTCAGCCCTGATAGATTGGTTTCGTCAATGCCTGTGCTGCATTCTGTTGTGAAATATACATTTGGACTACCATCCATCTCTACCCAGACTCCCTCAGGAGGAAATGGCATTTCCCATACGCATATTTGAGTAAGGGTTGTCATCTCCCTTATGCCAATGGTATATATTTTAGGATTACTTGAAACATCCAGGATGGTTAATTGGTTGTTATTGCACTCCAACCATCCTAAAGAATCACAAGCTGAAACATCCAGGCTGGTTAATTGGTTTCCATTGCACCACAATATTGTTAAAGCAGTATTATTGGTAACATCCAGGCTGGTTAATTGGTTATTATTGCAATGCAATTCCCATAAAGCAGTATTTTTAGTAACATCCAGACTGGTTAACAGGTTTTCAGAGCAACCCAGGTATCCTAAAGCAGAATTATTAGAAACATCCAGACTGCTTATTAAATAGTTTGCACCGCAACCCAGGTATCTTAAAGCAGTATTATTAGATACGTCCAGACTGCTTAAATCGTTTACACCGCAATACAATCCTGTTAAAGCAGTATTATTAGAAACATCCAAACTGCTTAATTGATTCTTTACGCACCTCAACCACCTCAAAGAATCACATCCTGAAACATCAAGACTGGTTATTTGGTTTCCAGAACAATAGAGGGTATCTAAAGCAGCATTATTAGAAAGATCCAGGCTGGTTAAAAGATTGCCGCTGCACGACAAATATTCCAGGTCCGTATTTTGGGAAAGATCAAGATTCTCAACTTGATTATTATTGCAGGATAATTTGTTTAAATACTTATTTCTTGAAACATCAATTTCTCTCAAATAACCTTTTCCACCCGGACCTTCGTTGGAATCATACGTCAGATCAAGGGTTCTGAGTTCTTTGCAAAACCTCACCTCAATATATTCCAATTTACATCCTGCGGCGTTAAGGTATTTTAAATGGGGTTGATTCCATAACACCAAACTCTTAATTGGATGACGGGAGATGTCAAGGGTGTCCAGGTTTTTAAAAGCTTCTATCCCTGATATATTAAATATGCTGCCTTTTCCGACATCCCCATCGCGGAATCCAAGATCCAATGAAGTAATTGCTTCCGCCTCACCGTAGCTGATCATTTTATCTTCGTTGTTATCCACCCCTGCATCAATAAGAGCCTTCAGAAAGGCTGAATCTGTTATGCTCACAATTCTGGAATTGCATTCGGAAGTGAAATAGACATTTGGGCTTCCCTCGATATTCAGTTTTCCATTCATTTCTTCCGGATGAAATGCTAATTCCCCAATACAAACCTGAAGCAGGGATGGCATATCTGATAAATACAGATATCCCCTGTCATTATAGTACAGGTTATTAAATAAAATCTCATTGTTTGAAATATCCAGGTTGACTATCTGATTTCCGGAACAATCGAGAGCCTGTAGCATAGAGCAATCCGAAACATCCACCTGGGAAAATTGGTTATAGGAACAATTTAAATTGTACAGATTATTATGAAAGGATAAGCTGCTTAATTGATTATAGGAGCAATCTAAAATTCCTGGCGAGGTGCCTTCGCTAAAGATCAGTTTTTTTAGCTGGTTTACGGAACAATCAACACTGCCCTCTCCATAATGACCAAAGTTAAAACCGGAAAGGTCGAGGCTGTCTAACTTGTTGTGGGAGCAGTTCAGGTGAAGAAGGTTCTTAAGCTCAGAAAAATCAAGGCTGTTCAGCAGGTTGTTTGAGCAATCCAGCCTGGCATCCCCCTTAAACCTGATATTATAAAGAATCAGGCTGGTCAGAAGGTTGTTTGAGCAATCCAAACCTCCATCATAATCAAAGGAAGTGTTTGATAAAATTAAATTGCTTAACTGATTGTTGGAGCAATTCAAAGAATGAAACGTTTGTAAATTATTATTTGAAAGAACCAGGATGGTCAAAAGGTTATTTGAGCAATCAACATCACCATCATTAAAACTAATATGAGAAAGGTCCAGCCTGCTTATCTGGTTATCAGAGCAATTCAGTTGTTGCAAATTGATGAAGGCTTCAATTCCCGATAAATCTGAAATTTGTTTCCCCTTCACATTTAATTGGGTAATCAGCGCTGCTTCTCCATAACTAATCAAACCATCGCGGTTCAGATCTACTTCTAAGTTCATCAGTTCATTTAAGAAGTTAGCATCTGGAATGTTTACAATTTTATCGAATGTGCACTCCGTTGTGAAATAGAAATTTGGACTATCAGAACTTCGAATAGTCATCTGATTTTGGTCGAAGGATTCCCAAACACATACTTGCCTGAGGGATGACATTTCGCCAATGTTCAGATTCCGGATGGATGGATTATTTGAAAGGTCCAGGCCGATTAGTTTATTTGAATTACAATGCAATGTTTCTAATAGAGTATTATTGGAGACATCCAGGCTGGATAGCTGGTTATACCCGCATACCAGGCTAGTCAGAGCCCGATTATTAGAGATATCCAAACTGGTCAGCGGGCTAAACCAGGTTGCCAATTCAATTAGAGCTGGATTGTTTGAAACATCCAGACTGTTCATGCCGTTTTCCGCACAATAAAGATATTCAAGTGCCTGATTATTTGAAACGTCCAAATTATCGAGGCCGGTCAGAGAGCAGTTCAGATATTTTAGATGGATATTTTTACTAATATCGATGAAATGCATGGGGTAGTTCATTGAGCAATCAATGTAGCTCAGTTTAGTATTTTGTGAGAAATCCATGTATGCGACCTGATTTCCCACAAAATTGAGACTATCAAGATTTACAAAGGCTTCCAAACCCTGCAAACTTCTGATCCCAAGTTGCCCACTACCCAGGCTTAAGTCAATTTTGGAAATTGCTTCGGCCTCTGCACGACTGATTTCCCCATCCTCATTGGTATCCACACCCTGATTGATGAGGGCGGTTTTAAAAAGTGGATCCTGAATATAGATATTCTGTGAAAAACTCGGGAAAGCCACAACAAGAATGGCGATCAGTGTGAGTGCGATTCGTTTCATGACATGTGGGTTTTAGAATAACAATCAAGTTACGCCTTCAAAAACCTAAATGTCTAACGGTTTTGTGTCAAAAATTAACGGTATCGTCCCAATTTGGGAGAACCTTGGATTCTAACAGTAGAAAAGAAAAGCCCCGACCAATTATGACTGAGAGCTCCTTTAGTCCCCCGGCAAAGGCAGGTTCATTTTCTGAATAATTTCAATGAACCTGGGATTGCTAAACAATGGATAAAGATTATAAACTCCTGTGGCTATATATGGCATAGAGGGATCCCGTTGTTCAAATCCTTTTTCTAACCAATCAATAGCTTTTTCCGGCTTATTCGCATAAATATAAGTGGTAGCCAAAGTAATGGGTCCAATCGGGTTTTTTTCTGCAAATACCTCCAATTGGAGCGCTATTTCTTCATTTGCTGCGGTAAAACCCTGCTCCGCATAGATCTTTTCAATTTTATTCCAGGCATCTTCTTCAAAGAAAACGCCTACTGTATATTTTGCTGCTTCAAATGACCTGTTGTAATCCCCACAGCGAAAAGCTGCCAGTTTAATACCGATGTTGGCCATAAAGTCTTCCGGTGCAACTGCCACTCGTTTATCTAAATGCGCCAGGGCAGTCTCACAATCATCTATACCTACTAATAATGCTGAAAATAATACTTGTAGCAAGGGATTCAGCGGATCCAGTTCAATAGCCAGGCGACCCTGTGCTAATGCTTCCTCGGGCCGCTGTAGAATAACCATCAGCTGTGCATAGTAGATCCTTGATAGTACATCGTTGGGGTTAATAGCCAAGGCTTTCAACAATTCCTTTTCCCCCTTGTCCCAATTCCATTCATACAAATAAGCACTCATGCCGCTTATAAAATGAGCCTCAGAAATATTCGGATCCAGTTCAAGCGCCTTATCAAGGTATTCGTAGACGTTTTGATAGGCAACAGAAGCAGAGTCAAAACCTCCTTGTGCGATTACCATCCAGACTTTTGCCAGACCGGCATAGAGAGGTGCCCAGTCAGGATTCTTCTCAATAGCACTTGTTCAGATATTCCAGGGCTTTGTACAACGATTCCTGGCTCATATCCTCCAAGGAAATATGACCCCTTCAGGTAGGAATCATAGGCCTCCCTGTCAACTGTTCTTGATTTGGCAAGTAATTGCTCTTCCCGGGGAGTTAATTCCACCATTAAATCATTGGCAATCTCTTTGGTGATCTTATTATAGAGGTTCAGGATCTGGCTTTTTTCCTCCTTGTACTCCGCTACCCAGAGTTGTTTTTCCTCCGGATACATGGTAATTACCCTGATCTGAATACAAACACTGTCTCCATAGCACATCACGGATGGTTCAATCACCGCTCCCATATTAATTTCTTCGGCAATCTGGGGTAATGACATATCCTTTGTCTTATAGACAGAGGCTGTTGTTTTAGAGATGACCCGCAGGGCACTGATCTGTCCCATATCACCGATGAGTGCTGAATGCATTCCGGCTGCAACATAATCCAATTGATCATCGCCGGTGAAATTGTCAAAAGGAAGAATAAGCAGGGATTGGATATCCCCGGCTTTAATTGTTTTGGTTGGAACCAAATTGAAAATTACCAGGGCCACAATCACCACCAGGCTGATATAGGTGGCGGCTTTCCATCCTCTGGAATCCGGAATTCTTTCTTCCGGGGCGACCTCTTCCATGGGCCTGGTCCTTCGCATACCTCCCGGGGTGATGTCATAAATCCAGGCGATGATCACATTGATAAACGCTCCCAGGATTAAAAGCCAGAGCACCAGGTTGATGCTCCATTCCGGAAAATTCCAAAGGGGGAAAATGATGGAGGAGGCTTCAAGGATGATAAATGCAGTACCTGCGTAGATGGCCAGTGAACGGAGAACTTTACGGCGTTTCAGTTCCTGCCAGAACTGGGATAGTTTGTTGGGGTTTGTGGGCATCGAGGATCAGCAGTTGGTTACTGCAAGTTACTTCGTTGTTGTATATGAGTCAAATAGTGACATTTCTCTTTTATAAGTGCCTAACTCGGATACTTCACCAATCACTCAATCTGATTCCTACTCAGCCTGCAGCAGGCTGATCTCGCAACCGGCGGTGATCATGGCACCCAGTCCGCGCGGATCGTGGTCGAAGCGCTTGCGATTGGCATAGAACTCCACATTCTCGCCGATCTCGGTGCCGCGGCAGATGTCTGTCACCGTTCCGTCTTCTTTGATGTTTTCCTGGAGGGCGGCCCATGCTTTGAGGGCCCTTTCACCATACTCCTTTTTCAGCCAGCCCATGCGCGCACCACGGGCCATGCCCAGGGTGAACATGGCAGTGCAGGAAGTCTCCTCCCAGGTTTCGGGATGGTCCAGGACCTGGTGCCACATGCCTGAGGGGGCCTGCATGGCAGCAATGGCCTCCATGTGGCTGCGGTAGATCTTCAGGATCTTCTTGTAGGATGGATGCTTCTTTGGCATGTGTAGCAAGGGCCTCGCTGGTGGCCCAGATAATCCAGCCATTGGCTCGTCCCCAGCGAACCGGGGTGTTCTCCTTTGTCCACGTTGTACCAGCCATGGAAGTAGAGTCCGCTTTCCGGATCAAGCAGGTAGCTGTTGAACTGTAAAATCTGGCGGGCCACCTCGTCGTAGAGGGTTTCGTCGCCACTGATCTCAGCCATACGAAGCAGGAAGGGAACGGCCATAAAAAGGTCGTCGGCCCACACGGTGGAAGGCCTGGGTTCGGGACGGCAGAAGGTGAGATCCTCCAGGCGCTCCTGTTCCTTCATCACGTAATCAAAATTCCGCTCCAGCAGGGGCAGGTAGAGTTTCGAACTCCGGATCGATCGTCTGCAGCTCGGCCAGGGGCAGGGCCGGTCCGCCCGAATCATCCAGCATGGTCATCCGAATAAGGCGGTGCAGGCTTCCCCGCATGGCCTGGAGATTAAAGTACTGCCAGCGGAAGTAGTTTTCGTTTTCCATGATATTCCCGGCAAAGGCCTTCACAAAGTCCAGGTATTTCTTGTCACCACTGGTCTGGTAGAGCGACAGGATGGCCAGCATGGTGCCCCCGTTGGCATAGTGCCAGTCGGCATAGGGATCGCGGGTGTAGGAGTTGCTTTCAGGGATCGACCAGTTGCCGCAGCAGGGGAATCTCTTCCAGTTGCCAGGCCATCACTTTTTTCCCGGCGGTGTAGTGATCCGGAAACCCTTCCTCGGGAGGGAAAGGCTGAGTTCCATTGCGCTCCTGGTATCAGCCGTCCAGCTTTCCGGGGAAGGGGTCCACGGACCGATGGTGAGCCAGTGAGATGTTGGGTGTTTCAGGGGTGGCGGGCAGGGCAGAGACCTGGAGAAGCTTCAGGTCCATTTCATCCACCGGGAAGAACCACAAAAGTGGATGGCTGTTTTCCCGCTGGCACATTTAACAAGGAGGGTGTTCTCTCCCTTGAGCCACTGCACCGGAATTTTCTCTGCAAAGTGGTAACGGTTGTAGGTGTATTCCTTCATTTCCACCTGCTCTGAACTTCCCCGGAATAGTTCCTTGCCGTTGAGGAAGAGGACCATTTCACCGGAGAAGGACAGATCCCAGGTAGCCCAAATTTCCTCTTCTCATTCAGCCTGGAAAAGCATAGGAAACGCTCCGGGCCTAAGTGAGCTTTCACTATCCGGGGAGGCATCCTGCTCCAGGGTAAAGCGAATAATCCCTGCATTGAAGGTCATGGGCACCATCTCATAGTCAAAGCTGGTTTCCCGGATCACCTTGTCGGCAATGCGACGGGTGGTCTCCAGCGCAGTTTCCTGGTCCGCTTACAGCGCTGTGTAGAGGGCACGAGAAAACACAGGAAGAGTCCGGCTTTTATAGTTTGTTGATCGGTAGTCATCTTTGATACTTATTTAAGTGCGATGCTAATTTCAGATGCCCAGGAGCCCAGGGGCTGAGCCATTTGTGCCCAGGGGCCAATGCGACAGATGTAGCTGCATCGGCCTGCATCTCGCCGGTTTTCAGCTTTGAAAGCTGCTTCCCCGACAGTGTCAGCATGTAGCCATCCTTTGAAAGGCTTTTGTAATCAAGAGGGCATTTCCAGGCTGGCATCCCCGATTCCAAAGACTGTTTCCTTCAGCGAGGAAACCTCCATGGGCATGGAGAACCAGAGCACCAGGTTTTTTTCCTCCACCTTCACCCGGGTAATGCGGGGCAGCTCCTCAAAGGGAACCTCCACTTCGGGTTCCATAGCGGAAGGGGCGGCCTTCCACCCTGTGTTCTCCCTCATAGGCCCCGATGTCGGGCGCTTTTCCCTTATAGGAGAGGATCAGCTCATCTTTTTTCCCTCCGTCGATGCAGGGCGAGCCCTCCTTCAGGGTGAAGTCCAGGGCCAGGGGATGCGGCAAAGAGCGGATCGGCCACGATACCGTGCTTTTCATGACCGGCCGAAGGAGGAGGTGGGGGAAGGGCACATTGGAGCAGTCGTAATCGAAGATGGTTATCAAGCCCGATGTTGTAGATCCCGAAGGTGTCGGAGGTCTCAGAAAAACAGGCATTGTTGAAATGGCGGATGTGACTATTCTCCCATACATTCCTGGGGCTCCCGATCATATCGAAGTCCACCTGCCAGCTGTTGTTGAAGATGTAGAAGGGGAGGGTGAGCGAGTCCCGGTTGCTGGAGATTTTAAAGATGGTCCACCCGTCTTCCGAATCGGGCAGGCTCATGGCCGTATTCCCATAGACATACATGTCTCCGCCCTGCACCTCGGTAATGGAGATGAAGGCGTGGCCGTTGACCATGGTGTTGTGGTAGAAGTGGAGGTTGCGCACATGTACTTCAGGCTCCAGTACATTGTCGGAGGTATTGTGGATGATGTTGCGGTAGATCTCCCCGTTGGTGCAGGCCAGCAGGTCGGTGCTGCCATCGTTGATGGTGCGACAGCCTGAAGGCGTTAAAGGTATTCCGGATCTGGTTGTCGCGCAGCACAAAAACGCCGCTGATGCCGCTGCCCTGGAAGAGGCTGCCATTGTAATGCTGTGAATGCCATGGTGAATTTCCTCCCAGGAATAATCTCCCTCGTGGGTCCACACCCTCTTGTCCTGTTCCCAGGTGCAGTGCTCCACCAGGAAGTGGTGACTGTCCCGGCCCGTGGCATAAAGGGCCCGCTTTCCCGCCGTGAAGCATGCAGGTACGAAGGCAGATCCAGGAGCTGTTTTCGGCCCTCACCAGGTCGGTCCAGCAGTTTTGTATGGTGAAGTTCTCGATGCTGATCCAGGAACAGTTCTAAGGGTGAAGGCATTGTGCTTCAGATCCCATGCCCGGTTCTGTTTCCCCGTCGATAGATGCTTCGCTTAGGGTGTATCGCCCCGAATCACAATGGGACGGTTCGACCTGGCCATGCAGATCTCTCCAGGATATAGTTTCCCGGAGTAGGTGCCCTCGGAAAAAATGATGGTGTCACCCGGCCTGGCAGCTTGCAGTACTTGTCAGGATGGTGGCATGATCCATTTCGGGTCCACCTGGGCGATCCCTGCCATGTCCTGCTGTGTGCCAAAGCAGTAAGACCACCGCCCACATCCATCTGTACTATTTCTGCCTTCATCTTCATGCCCTCAAACTTACTCAATGGAAAAAGAAAAAACAATCTCTTCCTCATCATTCTAATCCCGGGAATCACCGTCATCACGATGGGACAGGCCGTCAGGGCCGGATAGACCGAGCGGTAGTGCTCCTGATCCATGCCGGTGGCCAGGGTGGCATTCCCGGCGATCAGCCTGAACTGCAGCCTGCTCTCTCCCTGCCGGATCGTCACACTGCGGCATCCCTGCTGCTCCACCATGGTACCCGGGTAGAGTAATGACCGGTTCGATGATCCGGACCGTATCCTGTCTGCCGTTAAAACGGAGGTCACACTGCTTCTCCGACCGACAGGTCCTCGAAAGATGTACGAGTAGCTGTAGCCCACACCGCCATCGACCTGGTCACGGTTTTTCAGCCGGCCGCTGGCGGTGATGATATACTTCCCGTCCTGCTCCTGCCGGGTGGTGGTGGCGTCGAACTCAAAGAGGTTGGTGAAGTAGTCCTCCGCAGGGGGGTATCGCCTCCTTTCGGGCCGTCTGCTACCTGGCGGCTGAACTCAATCCGGGGGGTGAGTGGCAGGGTTTTTTCCTCTACCACGGGAAAGCTCATGGGCTCCCAGCGGTGATACTCGGTCGGGGAGGAGGCCTGCAGAAAGCCGTAGTCCTTTCAGCCACAGTGCGGAGATGGCTCCACCGGTCGGCCGGAACATGTACTTACTGAGCGGCCCTTTCGGGTCCTTATAGGTATAGGCAGTTACCGTGGCCATGAAATTTTCGGTCCGCACCCGGGTCACATCCAGGCTGGGGAAATGCTCCATGCCGGGCTGGTCGACCGGAAGGGGAGGGGTGGTGCCCTCATCTGGAGGTGCAAAGTGCATGTGCCATGGCCAGGTTCTTGGCTTTGGCGAAGGTGGGGTAGATGCAGGGGGGAAAGTCCAGGGCTTCCCTGTGGGGGGGCCGTAGCCCACGAATCCGTCGACCATGCAAGCCCTGCAGGTACTCCAGGTTACGCAGGGCGGCCGTGCGGTATACCGGGTCGCTGGCGGCAAAGAGACTGAAGAGCACCTGGCTGCCGTCGGAGGTGGCACCTCCAAAGCAGGTCCACTTGTTGGACCGGATGCCCCACGAGCCATCCATGGAGCCGTCGGGATTGATAAACCAGAGGTGCCGCTCCAGTGACTCGCGTACCTGCTCCCACACAAAATCATCTCCGCTGATCCGGGCATAGAGCGCCAGTCCCCATAAGCGACATCTCCATGTTGTAACTCAGATCGACACCGTACTTTACTCCCTTCACCCGTCCGCCTTCACCGGTGATAAAATGATCGGGGTCCATCATTTCCACCACCTGGTGTGCCTGGTTCATGTGCTTTGGTCTCATAGGCGGGATCGGGCAGCAGCTGGTTCAGCACCGCCATGGTGGCCGCAGTGGTGGCCACGTAGTTGATGCTGGCAAAGCCCGGATCCATCACCTCCACCAGGTAGTCTCCCGGCTGCTTTCATGGAACGCTTCCAGTTCTCTTTTTCAAGCTCAGCTGAGGTAGTTCTCCAGCAAGGGAAAGGCCCGGGCCATCATCAGGAGCTGGTCGGTGGTAGTGCCGGTCCACTCCTCGGGAGTCTCTTTCCATGAGCCATCGGGTTCCTGCTGGGCAATGAGCCAGTTTCCCAGGCGGATGGCGGCGTCGCGATAGGCGGTATCGCCAATGAGGCTGAAGTGGTAGGCAAAGGGATAGACCGCTTCGGCTGCCCTGGTATGGTAGAGTTGGCAAAGGGGACACCAGAGCGCTCCGTATGCCTCATCCTCCTCATCGCTTACCTGAAGTGTTAAGCAGGCTTGAATCGAGGCTGAAAAGAGTCTTACTAAAGGCGGCCTTCAGGGAAAAAGACCCGACGGCATCAGTCTCCTGATCCAGGCTTTGAGGATGCTTGCAGGAAACAATAAGCAGGACAAAAAGGCTAATCCAGGCAGATCCGTATCTCATTGCTTTAAGCCCATTGGGGCACTTTTCAGTTGTATTGGCACTAAACTACTATTTATTGTAAGTTTATCCTATTGAATGATCCAATGTAATCTGAATAGCCATGAAATCGACCAGACGCCAGTTTTTTAAAACCACCGCCACCGGGGCAATGGGGAGCGGACTTTTGTTTCAGAGTTGCGCTTCCTCCTCCCCGAATGAAACATCCATCGACTTTTCAGAAACTCGACCGGGCCCTGGCCAAACCCGTGCTGAAAAGGGAGCTTTTTCCCGATCCGGTGATCATCGAAAAACTGGAGCTTTTGCGCCTCGATGACAACTTCCTCTGCCGGGTGATTTCCACAGACGGGGCGGTGGGGATTTCGGTGGCGAACAATACGCAGATGATCTCCCTCTGGCCCATTTTCACCGAGCGCCTGCAGCCCTTCTTTCAAGGGCAGGGATGCCAGGGACTGGGAGCAGTTGCTGGAAGAGGTCTATGTGTACCAGAGCAACTACAAGCTACAGGGCCTGGCACTGTGGATTCCGCTGGCCACCATTGAATTTGCAGTCCTCGATATGCTGGGCAGGATCGCGGGCAGGCCCATGGGGGAACTGATCGGGACGACTTCACAATCCCTTCATTCATGTTTACCAGGCCAATAATTACAGGGGTAAAACAGCGGAAGAATCACTGGAAGGGATCCGCAGAGATGTGGAGGAAAGCCAGGCAAAGGCCTTAAAAATGAAGATCGGGGGCCGCATGAGTAAAAATGCCGATTACCCTCCGGGACGGACCGAGGCCCTGATTCCCCTGGTGCGGAAAACCTTCGGGGATGAGATGGTGATCTATGCCGACTCCAATGGCTCCTATGATGTGGCTGAGGCCATTCGCATTGGTCGCATCCTGGAGCAGTACAGGATAGACTTTTACGAAGAGCCGGTGCCCTTCGACTGGTATGAAGAAACCCGGCAGGTGGCCGATGCTTTAAGCATCCCCATTGCAGGGGGAGAGCAGGAACCCAGTATGCGCAACTTCCGCTGGCTCATTGGCAACAAGGCCCTGGATATCGTGCAGCCCGACATATTCTATTTCGGCGGCATGATTCGTTCCATGAAGGTGGCCCGCATGGCGCAGGCCCTGGGGAAAACCTGTGTGCCTCATATTTCCGGATCGGGCCTGGGCTTTCTGTACATGATGCATTTTATGTCGGCCGTTCCCAATGCCGGTCCCTACCACGAATTTAAGGGTTTCAACAGGAACCTGCCCATGGAGTGTTCCACCTCGGCCCTGGAAAGTGAGGGCGGAAGGGTGAAGGTCCCCACCGGTCCGGGTTCAGGCGTGGAGATCGATCCTGCTTACATTGAAAGGCATAAGGTGGTGGATTGATAGAAAAACGCTTCAACTGATTTGTCTGGGCTTGTCTGGCTTGGCTTTTTTTTCTTTGAGCATGCCTCTTCGGAAGGGCATGTAAGGGGAGGAGGCGGGGGTGCGGCTTTCCCCGTATTTGTCGCGGTGGTAATTGTTGAAGGAAAGGTAGAAGGCCCACCAGACGAAGATCAGGATCAGGGGCAGGATGCTGTAGTTGGTCATGTAAAGACAGGCAAAAGAAAAAAGGCAGTTATCGGAAGGATCTTTAGGATTGTAATAAACCGGAATGCTGCTTCCGGGTTCCATGGCATAGTCAACCGGTCCCAGCGTTTTTACAAGGCTGTCGCCCACCAGGAAGTGCACCTCGCTGGCCTCGATCAGTTGAGCTTCTCCAAAAAAGTCCAGCTTTTTATGGCGGGTAGTATTCCATGACGGTACCGGTGACCCGCTCCCCAAAGGAGAGCAGTCGCCAGTGCCTGCCCAGGGGCAGCAGGACGATCAGGAGCATCACGAGCCAGAAAAGGATTTTACTTATGCTGTATAGTTTCATCTCTATTCAGCTAGTAGTAATGCATCCCGAAAAACCTCCTCGGATCTATCTTTTCGGTATTGAATATATTCAGTTAGAGAGCCGGTCATGTGATATGTAAGCCTTCATCTTTGATATTTTGGTAAAGAGGAGTGTGAACATGCAAGGTTTCCCATTCAGATTTCGAATAGATAATGGTGGAGATGGGTTCGCCAACCTCAAGTTCAACTTGAAAGATCTCATCTCTATATCCGCTTTCAACGGCTCTGCTTTTTTTAGGCTGATTTATTAAAATAAGAATGTCCCAGTCGGAATCATCATGAGCCTGACCTCGTGCATGAGAACCAAATAATATTACCTCAGCATCAGGGTCATGGCTCTTAATCCTGGTGCTGATAATCCCGGCTATATCTGATTCCCTTTTGGTCATATATACAAATATAGGCTTAAAGCAAATGCTATGCAATTTGGCCTGGTAGATGCTGTGTGCATTTCTCAGTGAATTCCCAGGTAATCCATGACTGCTTCGTCACCCTGCAGGGCAGAGCCGGGGAGGGGATGGTTCGCATCGAAGACCCTGAGATCGCCGGGTTCCAGGATTCTTACAAAATCTTCCTGGTATCCATTGTCATAGGGGAGGGCACCCATGTTGAGGCCCAGGTGGTGGCCCAGGAAGTTATAGGCTGCGGCCCGCTTGGAGGGACCGTAGTCGTGTTTCTCCAGGGGAAGGTGGACATTCTCCACCCGGTTCTCCGCATCGTACAGGGCATAGACGCTCCGCGATGTAGGGATACTCGATCCGCGGCGTATTGCGGGTCCAGTCCGCCCCGTCGGAAACCAGCAGCAGGGGCCGGGGTGCACAGAGGGCGGCAATCTCCACGTTGTTGGTCTGGTGGTGATCGCTTTGATGGACCGGCATGCCGCTTTCGCAGACACAGCCTCCAAAAAAATGGGCCGATACCTG
Organism: uncultured Bacteroidota bacterium; assembly: GCA_963716765.1. GTDB lineage: Bacteria > Bacteroidota > Bacteroidia > Bacteroidales. Next base: position 32,693 of record CAVQUO010000004.1, read on the forward strand.
CACCACCGGTGCCGATACCGTGATCCGCTGATCGATGGCCGTGAGCATGAAGGTCTGGGTACCCCCGCCCGATCCACCGGTCATCCCGATCCGCTCCGGATCCACATCGGTCCCTGGAGAGCAGGTAGTCCAGCACCCGTTTGCTGTTATAGGTCTGCAGCAGCAGGGCAATGGGCATCTTATGATTGACCTGCTAGCGACTCTCCGTAGCCCACCATGTCGTAGGCAAAGACGATGGCACCCATGCGGGCCAGGGCAGCACTCCGGATCTGCACATCGGCTTTAAGCGTTTGTCGGGGGCATGTCCGTGCGGACAGAGAACGGCCGGGTTTTTTTCCCTGGGCTGAAGGGGGGTGTAGAGGTTCCCGGTGATCCAGAATCCGGGGAAGCTTTCAATGGCGATATTTTCCACCGCGTAGCCATCCATTTCCCGACGGGAATGGATCATGGGATTAAAATGTCCCTCGATCACCGGCATCTTCTCCAGCTGCATGCCTTCGATGATTCCCTGCCTGATCATTTCGGCGCGCGACTCCCACGACTCCAGGTCATTCCAGGTGGAGCTGAAATTCCTTCATCTTCCTGTTGGCCTCATCCTCGGTCCAGTAGCCACCCACGCAAAGCATGGGATCCTGGGCAGATAATGAGACAGGCAGCTTCCCAGGAACAGAAGCACAAGATCAGGAGCCGGGCAGGTACGGATGATATTTTGTTGCATTGATATCAATTTCGGTATTTGCATCCCTCCAAATTAGTAAATATCTATATGTTCTATAGCTTCACAGGGGCTAATTATGAGAGAATAATATGTTTTTAAGGGAACAAATCTTTACCTTGATGCTCTTTGTCAAAAACTAAAACCCATCTTATGAATTTCAGAAAACTTCTGCCGTTCAGAGTAGCCGCGCTTTTTTTTATGGCTGCCGGACTGTTTCTCACCACCTCCGGCCTCACTGCAATCGATCACATTGATACCCGCCTGATGAGCCAGCCGGCCATCAGCGACAGTCACATTGCATTTATCTATGCCAACGACCTCTGGGTGGCCAATTCGGACGGGAGCAATCCCAGGCGACTTACCGTGGATAAAGGGGTGGAGTCGGGTCCCTACTTTTCACCCGACGGAAAGCTCATTACCTTCAGCGCCGAGTATGACGGTAACAGGGATGTATTTATCCTGCCCGTGGAAGGGGGCATCCCCGCAGCGACTTACCTGGCACCCGGGCATGCGACATTGCCAGAGGATTCACCGTGGACGGAGCCAGCGTGCTCTTCCTTTCCCAGCGCGCGGTGCACACCAGGCGCTACGCGCAGCTCTTTCACCGTTCCCGTGGAAGGTGGTTTCCCCACCCGGCTGGAAATTCCCAATGCCTTTCATGCCTGCTATTCGCCCGATGGAAGCAGCATGGTTTACAGCCCGGTGCCCGATGTTTCCGGGTAGTGGAAAAACTACCGGGGCGGGACCATTTCCAGGCTCTGGATCTTTTCCTTTGACGACCATTCCATCGTGGAGATTCCCAAGCCCGAGGGAGGATGCAACGATGTTTATCCCATGTGGATCGGGGAGACCATCTATTTCCTGAGCGACCGCAACGGTGATTTTAATCTTTTCTCCTATGACACCTCAAGCAAGGAGATTAAGCAGCTGACACAGTATGACGATTTCCCCATTCATCAGCGCCAAAAACCATGGTTCGAAGATCATCTTCGAGCAGGCGGGTTACCTGCACACCTTCGATGTGGAGAGCGCTTCGCCGTCAAAGACTGACCGTAGGCATATCCACCGACCTGCTGGAACTCAGGCCCCGTTTTGTGAAAGGCGACAGTTACATCCGCAGTGCTGCCATCTCACCCTCGGGAGCCAGGGCCGTATTTGACTACAGGGGTGATATCATGACCGTTCCTGCCGAAAAGGGCGATGCACGGAACATCACCCAGACAGCGGCTGCCCATGAGAAGTACCCGGGCTGGTCGCCCGACGGGAAAAGCATCGCCTATTTTTCCGATGCCAGCGGCGAGTATGCCATTCATATCAAGGCCCAGGACGGCAAGGGAGAGGAGCGCGTGATCGGGCTCAATGGAACCGGTTTTTACGGCTTACATACAGTGGTCGCCCGACAGCAAGAAAATTTGCTACTCCGACAATGGCAGGAACCTCTACATCCTGGATGTGGCCTCGGGGATCTCAAAGAAGATCGATTCCGACGAGCTTTATGTGCCCGGTCCCCTTCGCCTGATGTTCGGCGACTGGTCGTCCGATTCAAAATGGATTGCCTATAACAAAGTGACATCCACCTTTTTCCAGCAGGTCTACCTCTACTCGGTGGAGCAGGATCAAACCTTTGCCGTGACCGATGGCCTGAGCGATGCCACCGAACCCGTATTCGACCGTGGGGGCAAGTACCTCTATTTCTTTGCTTCCACCGATGCCGGCCCGGTGATCAACTGGTTCGACCAGTCCACTGCCGACATGGAAATGACCCGCTCCATCTACCTGGCCACCCTTCAGTCCGAAACCCTTTCACCCTTTGCCAGAGAGAGCGATGAGGAGGAGGTAAAGGAGCTGAGGAGGATGCAAAAGGCCGGGATGGAGGATCGATGAGGATGCAGCAAGGGCAAATAAGATGAAAAAGGATGGTGATGAAGGCCGAAGGCGATGACGAAGAGGATAAGAGGAAGAGAAAAGCCTGCAGATCGACCTGGAAGGATCTGCAGTTACAGGATTATTGATATTCCCATAAAGGCTGCCGATCTCTCCAACCTGTATTGTGCCAAGGAGAATGAGATCCTCTATCTGAAAAATGAGAACGGGAAACGCACCATGCACAAATACAGCCTGGAGGATCGCGAAGGATGAGGAGGTCGCCGAACTGGACTTTTTCATGGTCTCGGCCGATGGAAAGAAGATGCTTTACCGAAATGGCCCCAGCTGGGGCATTGGTGATGCCGGTGCCAAGCCAAAGCCCGGTGAAGGCATGCTCAATACCAAAGGCCTTTCGGTGAAGATCGATCCCCTGGCCGAATGGCCCCAGATTTTCGACGAGGTCTGGCGGGTGAACCGCGATTATTTCTACGATCCGGGCATGCACGGGTCCGACTGGCCCGCCATGAAGGAGAAGTATTCGCAGTTTCTGCCCGATCTGTCGTGCCGTGCCGACCTGAACCGGGTCATCAAGTGGATGTGCAGCGAACTGGGTGTGGGTCACCACCGCGGTGGTGGAGGCGACGATCTCACTGACAGTGATCGTGTAGCCGGCAATGAAGC
>CAVQUO010000005.1:0-367903 GCA_963716765.1 uncultured Bacteroidota bacterium
GGCGAAAAAACTGGCACTATCTATTTTTTTGAATAAGAGTGGAAGAACCCAAGCTATTAATTAACTTAAGTTGCTACTTATATAATGGTTCTTGAAATTGTATATCCAAAAATAAATATCACGACCTTCAGTAAATACCAAATTCCGTTACAGCATGGATCTTCTTAGGCAAGAAGTTGGATATTTCACTGAAAGTGGTTTCAATCCTTTTTCTCATAACCGAGATTAAGTATTCAATGTGTGGCTCATGCTTTCTTTTTGAATTAGATTTCCTGGCCACAAGCAGATCAATATCTTCAGCCTCTTTTAACATCTCTTCAATAGCATAATTTGTATAAGCACTGTCTCCATATATTACGCTGCCTTCAGGAATCTGAAGAGGCATTTGCTTCAAAGCATTTGAGTCATGAGAGCTCCCAGGTAAGAAGGTGTATTCCACAGGTATCCCGTCAACCGTTGAGAGAATATGTACGTTGTACCCGTAGAAATATCTTCTCATGGAAGCTTTTTTACCCCGATAGATTTTACCCTGGATTAATTTTGAATTAGCTATTCGTATGTTGTCACAAGTGTGTATTGGAAAACTGTCGATTGAATATTCTGAACTGATGTTCAGATCTTTGATCAAGCCGGACAACTGGAAGAACAGATCCACAATCAGATCTCGTACCTGGTGTAATCTACGGTTAAACCGGCTTTTACTCAACATATGGGGTATCATTCCTGTCGATTTCATAAAACTCATCGCTTTTTCATGATGACCGGAAAAATAGATAGCCGACACAAGGACCGTTGTAATGACCTCTGCATCAGACATGTTTCTATTTGGCGGTTCATTGTGATTAAGTTTTATAAGCAGATCGTCGATAAATACGTAAATTGCAATAGTTTTTTCTAATCATAATCCTTCAGATTTTTTGTGTTTGGCGACCTAAATCTGAAGGATTTTTTTATTTTTACCAATGTTTAATGCTATATAAATACTCATTGTTAATATCTTACGATAAATTGTTGATAGAGATGTAAAAATGAGAACCAACATAGACTCACAGTGTTAATATCACTGACAAAAATGTTAATACCACTTTGTTTTTGCGATTTTAAATCGCTGATTTGTATTCTAATAACTAGCAACTTGAGTTAATTAGGTCTGCTTAATCCCAATCAGCGACACCAGCTGATACAATAAACTTCATGACCTCAGCAGGAGGAATGTCTATTTTTCTCACCAGTTCGTGCGGAACAAGAGATAACTCGCCGGACTAGTTATATGAATGTGGAAAGTATACGGCAACTTTCCCATCAATATCAATGGAGGACAGGTCTTCCTCTGTAAGAAACCCAAGCTTCTCAATACCTAAAGACTTATTTACCAATACTACTACGGGCTGATTGAATTTTTTTTCTTCCCCGACAAAGGCATTAAACAAGTCTTTAAATGCTGAAAAAATTACTCTCAGAATTGGAATTCGCTTTAAGAGTTTGTTAAATAAGTAAACAAACGGTCTTGCAATAAAAGTCTGCCCCAGAAAACCAATGATTATTAGAAGAACAATTGTAATAATTATTCCAAGTCCGGGAATTTTTATATCAAATAATTCTTGTATCCATTTCTGGAGAAAGCCATCAATATTGCTAAAAACCAGGTATAGGATATAAACAGTAATGGCCAGAGGGGCTGTGTATAAAATACCCTGCAAAAACAACCTGACTAATTTTTTCATGATATATCCTTTTAATAAATAATAAGCAATGCAATGTACTTAAAAATAAGCAATTACATTTTTTGGATTGGATATTTTAGAAACCAACGAACTTCGATAAATCCTTTGCAAATCCCACCAGCCTTTACAATCAAATCCTGGCTGTAAACTGGCATTATCTTCTTTCTATACCAGAACGGTTGAAACAAAGACTATTTGCAATCTTCGAATGCATGATTGTAAATGCCGAATTATTACTGTCCTAAGGTTATGCCCATTCCTCTCTATTTCGGAAGGAAAATAATTCTCCAATCTAAGGTTCTTCAAAATATATGTTGGATTTGGTCTAAAAACACTACTTTTAATATATTAAATATCAACACGTTAAAAAATGTTAGTCAGAATCAAATAACTAAAAACAAAATTAAGATCAATTAATGGCATTTATAGATTATTATAAAATTCTGGGCGTTTCGAAAACTGCAACTGAAAAGGAAATTAAAGCCAGCTATCGAAAACTCGCACGAAAGTACCATCCTGATTTAAACCCGGACAACAAGGACGCTGAGATAAAATTCAAAGAAATAAATGAAGCAAACGAAGTTTTAAGCGACCCTGAAAATCGAAAGAAATATGATAAGTATGGTAAGGATTGGAAACAGGGAGAGGAATTTGAAAAAGCCCAACATCAACGGCAACAACAGTCCCAACATCAATCAGCTTATCAAGTTTTTTCAGAGCAGCAATATTCAGATTTCTTCGAATCTATGTTTGGAGGAAAAAGAACATCTTCCAGGGAAGGTCAGTATCCAAAATTTAAAGGCCAGGATTATCATGCCGATTTGCATTTGGATTTAAAAGATGTCTACACAACGCATAAACAGGTGTTGACTGTCAATAACAACAACATACGACTTACCATACCCGCAGGCGTGGAGAATGGTCAGGTGATCAAAATAAAAGGGAAAGGAGGAGAAGGATTGAATGGCGGAATAAATGGAGATCTTTACATTAAGTTCAACATCAAAAATCGGACACAATTTAAAAGAGATGGCAATAATTTATATTTAAACGTTGATCTGGACCTGTACACTTCCCTTTTAGGAGGAGAGATCAAGGTAGACACCTTTAGTGGCAAAGTCAAACTAAAAATATCACCTGAAACACAAAACGAAACTAAAGTAAAATTGAAAGGAAAGGGCTTTCCTGTCTATAAGAAAGAAGGGGAGTATGGCGATCTCATAATCACCTACCACATTAAGATTCCCACGCATCTGAGCGAAAAAGAAATGGAGTTATTCAAAGAATTACAAAAAATAAGGTAACATGGAAAAGAATTTAATAGCCATAACAACTCTTTGTTCCACCTACGAGATTGAATCTTCATTTATTGATGGTTTGCACAAAACCGGTCTTATCCAAATTGTAATTATTGAACAAGAACATTTCATACATCTGGATCAAATAGGGGACCTTGAAAAAATGATCAGACTACATCACGAGCTAAACGTTAACATAGAAGGAATAGATGTAGTATTTAATCTTTTAGAAAAAGAAAAGGAATTAAGAGAAGAATTAATTGCTCTTAAAAACAGATTAAGACTTTATGAAAATGACTAAACAGAAGCAATGTTCATGTAGCCTTGCCTGAAAATGGTAAATCTATAGCAATCCCTTACCTTTTTGGCACTTCTACAAGCGGAAACAAGAGATTATAAAAGGGAAACAGTTACAATAAATTGTGTAAGTAAAAAAATATGAAAATGAATATTGAAAAAAGATATCAGGATGATTACATCCTTCTTGCCAGATAAAGAAGGTTCGTAGAAGATGGAATTATTTTGTCTTCCGTAAATTTCTGGAGAGATAGTATTCAAAACTTCAAAGAATATGACGCAATTGAAGATAGAGAAGTCATTTAAAGAACAATAACGAATACCTAAATTCTGAATTCTTAGTAGCATTTGTAATGGAAGATTTTCCTGAAATTGAGGATGAGATACCTGAGAATATAATAGAAATAGCAATGTCAATTATAGAAAAAAAGGAAGGAAAGGAGACCGTCAATCTCACCAGTCAATTTCTTGTCGAATACGCAACATATATTGCCAAAGCCGCTAAGGAAGACTGGTTGGCGTTTGTTGGATTGAAAGACTCAATCAGTGAAAAAGAAGAGCGATTTATTGAAAAACTAGAATCGCTCTTTAACTTGGATTAACCATGTTTGTGTTATACACGTATTCATTTTTATGAAATATTCAGATTGTAAATCAAACGGACAGAACTGGGCGAAATTATATGTCGAACAAAAAGGTAGTGTCCAAATTTGTGTGTTCTAATAAGGGTAAGGTAAGGCTTCACTATCTCTTTGTACCGGTATAAGTTAAAGTACATTAAATGTAAAATATTACATGGACTTACACTGTTTTGTAAAAATACTGGCGCCAAAACTGGCACCTGTTTTCAGGAGATTAACCATAATTTTTAAGGCCAAATGCAAATTTCGCTTTATCAGAACCACCATTAACGCTTTGAACTGAATCATCAAGCTTAACGAGAAGGAAGAGTAAGATGCTGTATGTCTATTAAATAAAAGAATATTTAGGATTATGGTAGCGGCTCACTGTTGATCGGTATTCGTGGTTCTCAGAGAGCGGGTTTTCCAGCTGAGCAAGCCGTTGACAATATATATTGCCATTATCAAGGGAGGATAACTAAGTGGACCCAGCTAGGCATCCCGATATACATCGGGACGATCCCTGATTATGAGTAAGATTATTTGATTTGTTTCCAGAAATATATATTTTTGTATATAAATAGAAATATATGTGGGTTGAATTCCAAACAAAAATGAGACCGTTTCGGGTGTTTTCAGTGAGGGATGTAAAAAAGCAATTTCCATCCATGAACCCAATGAACCTGGTCCGCTGGCAAAAAAAAGGATACCTGCTACGGCTAAGGAATCAATGGTATGCCTTCAATGATGCAGAAAGCCACGAAAATATTGAATGGTTAGCAGCTAACCTGATCTATGCTCCTTCTTATATCAGTTTACACACTGCGCTATCATGGTACAATCTGATCCCGGAAATGATTAGCCACAACCACATCTGTTACTACCCGGAAGACCAATAAATTCTCAACTCCTCTTGGGACTTTCGATTATCACCGGATTAAACCGGAATTGTTTGGTTTTGGTTACGTACTTGAAAATGTGGATGCCTATATGGGCGAACGTGGAAAAAGCAGAAAGATCATGGTGGCAACCCCACAGAAAGCCATTCTGGATTTCTTCTATATCAATAGTTTTTACGATTCAGAAAAGGATATGGAAGATCTGAGATTGAATGAAACCGAATTACAGAAAATAGTGAATAATGAGTTTTATCAGTTTCTGAAAGATATGAAAGCAAAGCCCTGGAACGCAGGATTCGCTTAATGTTAAAAACTTATGGCTTATGATAAGCTTCGATGAAATAAAATCTTTTTTTGCGGATAGTCTTCGAAGTAATCCATCACACTTCGAGTACATGCTAAAGGAGTATTTCCATTACCGGATGCTGGATATTATTTTTTCCAGCGAATATGCTTCAAAGTTGAGTTTTATTGGAGGAACCAACCTCAGAATTCTACAACATATTCAGCGATTCAGTGAGGATCTTGATTTTGACTGTTTCAATCTTTCAAGAGAAGAATTCACAAGTTTAACTGATCAGGTAATTTACAGACTGAAGCAAGAAGGTATTAATGTTGAAGCCGATGACAAGGAAAAGGATCGAAAACTAGCTGCATTCAGACGAAACATTATTTTTCCCGGTTTGATGTTTGATTTGGGCTTGACAGGTCATCGGGAAAAGAAACTTCTGATCAAAATCGAATGTGAACCTCATCACTATGAATACAAACCAATAAAGCCCATTATCCAGAAATTCAATGTCTTTACCCAGATTTTTGCTCCTTCTCCAGCTATTCTTCTATCCATGAAAACAGGTGCTGTTCTTGAAAGAGGAAAGGGCAGGGATTACTATGATTTTATCTTCCTATCGGGTCTTACAGATCCGGATTTCGGATATCTGGAAAAGAAATTCGGGATTATGAATCATACCCAGCTTTACGAAAGGATCCTGGAATCTTGTGAGACAACAGACTTCGCACTAAAATCACGTGATTTTGAAAAACTGGTATTTGATCCGGCTGAAACAAAAAAAGTGCTGCTTTTTAAAGAATATATCCGGCAAAGATTAAATCAATCTTAATAGCTATTCTACCTCTTCAAAAAACAAATTCTGGAACAGAGAATACGGTGCAAATCTGGACCAGTTTATTATGTAGGAGCTCTTTATAATGTTGCAAGACAAGGAAAAGGAGTCCCTGCTGTTCCTCAGATCATTATTGGAATAGAACCATGATAAGTGTCAATTCCCACCAACCTCCCCACAAATCCTGGCACCAAACTGGCGACAAAGAAAAAGCCTCACAAAATAAATTCGTAAGTGCTTTGATTATTAAGTGGGCCCAGCTGGGCTTGAACCTAGACTCGCTGTTAAAAATTGGTCCGGTGGACCAATTTAGGCGAGGGCTTGACTGCAGGGTGGCGTGAGAGGCCAGTTGGGAACACAGAAACCCAATTGAAAATACTTCAAGAAACGATGGATAATAAAAAACCCTTCAAGATGTAATGCCAAGGGTTGTCCCACTAGGCCCTAATGAATGCGGGCATTCTGTGGGCCCAGCTGGGCTCGAACCAGCGACCCCCTGATTATGAGTTTCCTTTATTCGATATATTATCCGCTTCGAAAAAGTCGGGTTATTTGAGTTATCTTCAACATTAACAGAGATTTATGTTTTTATACCAATATAATTAACTGTTCATTTTATGTAAAATATTACACTGGTTTACATGGATTTGTAGAAATACTGGCGAAAAAACTGGCACCTTTTTCAATAAGCTGTTGTTCCTTTTAATATTGAACTATATATAAAAAGTTGCTATATTTGTGAACTGAACATACTATAAATTAAGATGACTGGTTCACTAAACATAAAAAACAACGTTATATTATCTATCTTCCAAGATGTAAAGACGGTATTTCGACTAAGAGATATTGCCCTTATAGTCGGAGAAAAAGATTTTGAATCGCTTAATAAAAAGTTGAACTATTATGTCCGAACGGGCAAGTTGCTAAATCCCCGAAAAGGCATATACGCTAAACCGAATTATAGCAGTGAAGAGTTGGCATGTGTCCTATATACGCCCTCATATATTTCTTTGGAATATGTACTTCAAAAAGCGGGCGTTATATTTCAGTTCGATTCACGCATTACCTCCGTTAGTTATTTAAGCCGCAGTATTGATGTCCAGGACAAGACTTTTATTTACCGTAAAATTAAGGGTGAAATAATTGCCAACACTAAAGGAATTGTCAGACAAATTGATCAGGTCAATATTGCCTCCAGTGAAAGGGCTTTCCTGGATCTTCTATACTTGAATAAGAATTATTATTTTGATAATTTAAATCCACTGAATAAAGCAAAGATATATGACCTCCTTCCCATTTATATGTCAAAAGCATTGACTGACAGAGTAAAAAGAATTTTTCCCGATGATTGATTTAAACAAACATAAATTTCTTTTAATTCAAATCCTTAAAGACATTTATTCTGACATTCAACTGTCGAATTGTTTAGGATTCAAAGGAGGTACTGCGCTGATGTTTTTTTATGATCTACCTCGTTTTTCTGTCGATTTGGATTTCAATCTTCTGGATAAAGAACAGGAGGATCTTGTTTACAATAAGCTCAGGATAATACTGCTTAAATATGGGAGCATTTATGATGAGGCAAAAAAGTACTATGGCCCTCTCGTAGTTCTGAATTACGGGTATGGTGAACGAAAATTAAAAGTTGAGATTTCAAACCGGGCTTTTGAAAACCATTATGAGATTAAAAATCTATTGGGAATAAACGTTAAGGTTATGGTGCAGGAAGACCTTTTTGCCCATAAACTATGTACTTTGCTTGACAGAACCAGCATTACCAACAGAGATATATTCGATTGCTGGTTTTTTATGGAAAAACGTACTCCCATAAATAAATATATTGTTGAATCCCGCATGAAAGCGCCTTTTGCCGAATATGTTCAGCAATGCATTGACCTTCTGGAATCGATGAATGATAGAGGATTATTGCAAGGACTGGGTGAATTGATGGATAGCAGCATGAAAAAATTTGTGCAAACTAAAATGAGAAGCGAAACCATCAGCTTGCTGAAATTTTATAAGGAATTCCCAATTCTGTAAATTATAAAATGACCCCCTCCCTGAAAAACTAATCATTCAAAATTAAAGAATTTGGTGCTAATTCCCACCAACCTCTTCACTCATATCCTGGCACCAAATTACAAGGGGAAAACCTTACCAGACACATTCGCTAGAATACTACCTTTTGCCCATTATTGCTATTGACCCTAACGCGGAAAGATCTTATATTGCATATATACAGCTACCTCAATGACTAATCATCCCAGCAAATTATCCAGATTCTGGCAGGAGTTAAAGAGACGGAGGGTGGTGCACGTCATCACGGTTTATGCCACTTCAGCATTTGTCATTATTGAACTGATCAATAACCTGGCCGAGCCCCTGAACCTTCCTCCCAACTTGCTTACTATCGCTGTAATCATTCTGGCCGTTGGCTTTCCGCTGGCCGCCATACTGTCCTGGCTCTATGACTTGACGGGGCAGGGAATGGAAAAGACCCAACCCTTGTCCGAATCGGAAGAAGTGGAGAAAACAGTGGTCCCCAATGCATGGAAATTTGCCACCTATATCAGCTTTGTGGTGATCGCCGGGCTTTTGACCTTTAATATTTTCGGAGGCACCAAAAGTCTGAAAGCCGGGGATATTCAATCCCTGGTGATTCTGCCCTTTGATAATTTTACGGGCGATGAACAATTGGAGAATATGGTTTCCGGCATGCACTCCCTGCTCATAGGAGATATGGGCCGAATTGGTGGTCTTCGGGTATTGGGCAATACCACCTCCAACAAATACAAAGATGTCAGGTTATCGGCCCCTGAAATTGCGGCTGAACTAAATGTGGATGCTGTGTTGGAAGCCACGGTGATGTGCCTGGGCGATAGTGTATGCATGCAATTCAGACTGGTAAGCACTAGCCGGTAACGAAGAACAGTTATGGGTTTCAGATTACAGGGAGGATAAAAGTCAGATATTGAATCTGTTCAACCGAATTACCAGGCAGATAGCAGAAGAATTAATAATCACAATAACTCCTGAAGAAGAGCGCGTGCTTGCCAAATCAAGAACAGTTGACAAGGAGGCTATGGACGAGTTCCTGAAGGCAAACAGGAATGATTTTAGCAGAGAAATGTTGTATAAATACCTGGAATATTTAAACAATGCTGCTGAGAAAGAACCTGACTGGGCACCTATCTATGCCGGCCTGGCAAATGTCTGGTTAACAATCGCTCAGATGGGTATTGAACCACGGAAATTGCAGGTCCGAAAATCTTCGAGAACCTGAACAAAGCGCTTGAACTGGATCCTGATAATGCGGAGTCACATGCTGTAACTGGCTTGATCGCTTTTTTGACCGAATGGGACTGGGAAAAGGCTGAAACGGAGTTGTTAAAAGCACTGGCCGCTAATCCCAGTCACGCTGGCGCAAGAGTCCTTTATGCACAGTTATTATGTTGCCTGCAAAGGTATGATGAGGCTCTGATACAGGGCCGGCTGGCCATAGAACTGGATCCCTTAAATCCCCTGGTGCAGGTATGGTATGGAGCAGTGTTGATGTGTACGGGTGATTTTGAGACTGCCCTGGCTTATCGGAGAAAAAGTAACGGCTGATGATCCTGGAAACTTTATGGCCAATAATTTAATTGAAATGGCAGCTTTTAAATGTGGGGAGTACGATAAAGTAATGGAAGCGGCCAGATATTTTTTACCTGTCAAAGGAGTTGACTTCAAAGAGGTTGAAATAATTTACGAGGAAAGCGGTTTTGTTGCGGCCTATGAAGAAATTATGCGCCAGTTGGAGGTGTTGGCTCAAAAAGGATACGTTGCACCCGTTGAGATGGCATACAGATATATGATGGTGGATCAACCGGATAAAGCCATGGAATGGCTTGAAAAGGGATTTGAAGTGCGCGACCCGGTGATGCCCTATATTGCCACACATGGTTTTTTCTTTGATCCATTATTTGACAATCCCAGGTTCATTGACATTCTTGAAAAAATGAACCTGCCCCTTCCGAACAGATAAGCAAAATCGACTCATTAAAAGCATAAGCTATTTCCCGCGACTTAATGAATTGGGTGGATAAACCTGATGCGTAGACCATCCATCGTGTTAATATAGAAAGGTGGTAGTTCACACCGACCTTCTCAATCAAATCCTGGCACCAAACTGGCACATAAAAAAAGACACTCACAATTTAGAACTGTAAGTGTCTGATTTTCACTGTGGGCCCAGCTGGGCTCGAACCTAGACCTGCTGTAAAGAAATGGTCCGGTGGACCATTTTAAGCAGGGGCTTGACTGCCGCGCGGGCGTGAGAGGCCAGATGGGAACACAGAAACCATATTGAAAATACTTCAAGAAACGATGGATAATAAAAAAGCCCTACAAAATGTAATGCTTTGAGAGGCTTTCTGTGGGCCCAGCTGGGCTTGAACCAGCGACCCCCTGATTATGAGTCAGGTGCTCTAACCAGCTGAGCTATGGGCCCTGAAATAATCCGGCCTGGTTAATATCCGGATTTGGGATTGCAATATTAAGCAATTTACGATTAAATGACAATAGGCCGGGCTCATTGTCTATTGTTTAGATTTTTCCACCGAACGGGTCCTGATGGAAAAGGCCAGGCCCCATTCAATCCAGTCGGAACGGATGCCGTTTCTCGACTTTACGCAGATGTGGGCAGACAGGTGGTCAGTTAGGCGAACCCGGCCTCCGGCCCTGGCAAAATAGAAGCTCCTGTCGAAGGACCAGTGCTTAAAGTAGGTGCCCAGGTTAAAAAGCAGGGTCAGTTTATCGATGGTATACTGGTAACCAATGTGCCCGGCAAAATAAGTTTTCTGAATCTGGGTTACAAGCTCCTGCGGAATGTAGGGAATGTCATGTGACAGGGAGGCATCGTACATGACATCAAATCCCAGGGTCACCGCACTCCTGGCACTGAAGCGATAGGCATAGTCGGCCGTAAAGGAGGAGGTGAGATAGTGTACCCCATATTCAGATTACCTGGTTGCCACTCGGTTACACCAAAGGAAAGCATCAGCTGAATTTCCTCGTAGGGACTAAATTCCGGGATCTCGACTTCAATGAAGTCTGCACGCCTGAAGGGATCATCAGGGCCCCCAAAGATGTAAGCCATTCCCACCTGCCATCCCCAGTTGTTCAGTCCCTTCTGGGGCAACTGGATCCTCCCGTTGGAGTAGTGTGTCATTCCGTATCCCAGGGTCAGGTCCAGACGCTCACTCAGCTTGATCCCCAGGTTCAGGTTTAAATCAAAGTAGAGGTTGATATGCGAGCCCACCACATCATTGTAAGGATTGGTTACAGGATCATAAATCTAGTTCATATAGCTTAAACCCACAGAGATATTTGTGTTTAGTGAGAAGCGGCCAAAGCGTGCCATGGGAATATTGTAGAACATGAAAGGCGCTGAAAGGATTCCCCAGGTTGGTGGTATCGCGGGTCATCCTTGATCTCATCGGCATAATGAATCCCCACTCCATATTTGGGATAATGGTTAAACTGTTGCCACAGTTCTCCTCCCAGGGTCTGAAAACCCAGTTTGGCTTCAAAAGCTCTAAAGCCGTCCGTCCATCTGGTCCTGCAGGTAGAGGGTGCGGTTCCAGTGCACTCCCTGGTGGTAGATCAATCTGGAAAAAGGGCTGGCCATTGGTCGATCCCTTTTTTTGAGCAGAGGCCAATTGCCCGCAGAAGCTAAGGAAGATGATGATGGTCAGTAATCTTTCTCATACATCCTCAACCTTCAAACAATACCCTGATCGCCTCCTCAGTGGCAGGGCAAATGCCCTTTTCTGTAATCAGGCCCGTGACCAGGCGGGACGGGGTCACATCAAATCCCGGGATTGACCACTCCTGAACCGGAGGGAATGACCCTGAGACTGGCGGATTTCTTTTGTTCATCATCCCATCCCAGCATATGGCTTACCTCTTCCGTAGCCCTGTTTTCAATTTCAATCTCCTTTCCCTGTGCCAGATTCATGTCTATGGTGCTGGTGGGCAGAGCCACATAGAAGGGAATGTCATTGTCACGGGCAGCAAGCGCCTTCAGGTAGGTGCCTATTTTATTGGCCACATCACCGTTTCGGGTGGTACGGTCACTTCCCACGATCACCAGGTCCACCTCTCCGTTCTGCATCAGGTGCCCCCCGGCATTGTCCACAATCACGGTATGGGGGACTCCGTGTTCTCCAAGCTCGTAGGCCGTAAGCCTTGCTCCCTGGTTCCGGGGCCTGGTTTCATCCACCCATACATGCACCGGGATCCCCTCATCATGGGCCCTGTAAATGGGGGCAGTGGCCGTTCCGTAATCCACACAGGCCAGCCATCCGGCATTGCAATGGGTCAGTATATTCACAGGGGCTTGTTCTTCTTTTCATAGCACTCCCTGATCAGAGCCAGCCCATGCTCTCCGATCTTCCGGCTTCGCGTTCACCTCTTTCTCAGCCAGAGCCATGGCCAGGTGAAAAAGGCGATCGATCATTCCCTCCCTGGAACCGGCACAATTCAACTCATGCAAGTCCAAGATCAACAGCATATTTCAGGTTTACTGCAGTGGGCCTGGTGGCAATCAGCTTTTCTGCTGCCTCCTTCACCTCATCACACCAGTTTTCTGGATTGCTATTCAGTCCTGCCAGGTAGAGTCCAAAGGCTGCAGTAACTCCGATCAGGGGAGCTCCCCGGACCACCATATCACTAATGGCAAAACAGGCATCGTCCAATGATCGGAGATCCATCACCTCAAATTCAAAGGGAAGCTTTCTCTGGTCGATCACCTGGACCACACCGGATTCATCGTCCAGCCAGATGGATCTGTAATGAGTATCTCCAATACGCATGGCTGTCTGGTTTTTCTCTTATCTTTGACCTAACGAAGATACAAAATGCTGAAAGAACAACACATCAAAAACATCCTGTTCG
The DNA here is from genome assembly GCA_963716765.1 of uncultured Bacteroidota bacterium. Taxonomy (GTDB): domain Bacteria; phylum Bacteroidota; class Bacteroidia; order Bacteroidales. The sequence continues at coordinate 12,899 of CAVQUO010000005.1, forward strand.
ACCTGGGAGGTGTCATCCTGGATATCGATGTACATGCCACCCTGAAAGGTTTCTATGAGCTTGGTTTCCCGTCCGAGCTGCTGCAGTATCCCACACAACATGACCAGCGATCTTTTTTTCAGGTATGAAACCGGGAAAATTGGGACCGTGAGAATTCAGAAATGAGATCAGGAAAATTACAGGACTTGATTTCTCTGATGAGGCACTGGATGAGGCATGGAACGCCATGATCGTGCGAATTCCTGAAGAACGGACGCTCTTACTGGAAAAGCTGAAGAAGCGATATGACTTATATATGCTGAGCAATACCTCTCCCCTGCATGCCCCGGTATTTGAGCAGATGTACCTGGAGAAGGCCGGAATGCCCATGAAGGATGCTCTTTAAAAAGATCTATTATTCCTATGAAATAGGCTGGCATAAACCGGATCACGAGGCCTGGGAATTTGTGATCAATGATGCGGGCATTGTGCCTCAGGAGACCCTCTTCCTGGACGACAATATCCACAACATCAAAGCTTCACAGGAACTGGGGTTCCAGGCCATCCACATCCATGAAAGGACCAGGCTGACGGACCTGGGTTTCGACCTGTAGAAGCTTCTTTACAATTCGGCAACAAGCCTTCCGCCGGCTTCTAGCTTAGCTTTTGAGCCGCAAAGGATGCAGTTCCGTATCACTTCCCTCCAGGTTTTCGATGCTTACCTTCGATTTATCGATATTCACTTTCAGAGTACGCCCCCTGTAGTAGATCTTAAATGACAATCCTTTCCACCCTTCGGGTAAACCAGGCTCAAAGCTGAGCTTGCCATCCCGGATTTTCATTCCGCCGAAGCCATATACCACCGACATCCAGGTGCCACCCATGCTGGTAATGTGCAGGCCCTCACTCACCTCGTTGTTATAATCATCCAGGTCGAGCCGGGAGGTGCGCAGGTACATTTCATAAGCCTTCTCGGGCATCCCGATCCTTGAAGCCAGGATGGAATGAACACAGGGTGAAAGGGATGATTCATGAACCGTGCGCGGTTCATAAAAATCGAAATTTCGTTTCACCGTCTTCCGGGCTCATACTCCTCTTCGAAGGTGTAGATCCCCTGAAGCACATCGGCCTGCTTGATCAGACAGGAGCGCAGAATGCGGTCCCAGGACCAGTGCTGGTTTATGGGTCGCTGCAGCCGGATCCAGGTCGGCAGCCATGATCTGCTCTTTATCCATGTATCCGTCCTGCTGAAGAAAGACCCCATTCTTCTCATCGTAGGGAAAATGGAGATGCTCAATCACGTCCTTCCAGGCACTGGTCTCCTCCTTGAAATTAAATTTGCATCGCTTTATGATCTCATCGCAGACGCGCGGGGTCTGATTCCATTACCATGCTCGAGGGCTTCGAGGGTATAGGAGAGGGTCCAGCTTGCCATCTTATTGGTGTACCAGTTGTTGTTCACATTGTTCTCATATTCGTTGGGACCGGTGACCCCAAGCATCACATATTTTCCACGAACATCCGACCAGTTGACCCTCTGGCGCCAGAAACGGGAGATCCCGATCAGCACCTCCAGTCCGTAGTCGGCCAGGTAGCCCGTATCGCCCGTATACCTGATGTAATTGTAGATGGCATAGGCAATGGCCCCGTTGCGATGGATCTCCTCGAAAGTGATTTCCCACTCATTGTGGCACTCTTCGCCGTTCATGGTCACCATGGGATAGAGGGCCGCTCCATTGTTGAAGCCGAGCTTCTCGGCATTCTCAATGGCCTTTTGCAGATGTTTATACCTGTAAATCAACAGATTTCTGGACACCCTCTCCGGGGCTGTACTAAGATAAAAGGGGATCAGGTAGGCCTCTGTATCCCAGTAGGTGCTTCCCCCGTACTTTTCTCCGGTAAAACCCTTGGGCCCGATGTTCAGTCGTTCATCCCTGCCCGTATAGGTCTGATTCAGCTGGAAAATATTAAAGCGGATGCCCTGCTGTGCAGCTATATCCCCCTCGATGATGATATCAGAATGGGCCCAGTTGTTCTCCCAAACGGCAATGTGCTCCCGGAAAAGAGTGTCAAATCCGTCTTTTACTGCTTCTCCAAGGATTTTTTCCCCATCCTCAACCATCCTCTCCGGATCATGATTCAGGCTGGTCAGCACAGAGACATATTTCATAAAGAACGGCCTCTTTTCCAGGACTCAACTCCACTGAAACCCGGTTGGATACATAATCGCTTTTCTCGCTCACTTCCGGTTCCGGTCCAGGGATTTTTTCATCCAGGCACAAAGCATAGGCCATGGTCATGCAGGTTACAAATCCCGTCTTGCGGGTTTTTGCCATCAGGTAAGCCATCCCCTTACCGGCCCCGGTCTCCACCATATCCCAGAAATGTTCATCATAGTTGGAGTCCCGGTTTTTCACATTCCCATCAATGTAGGGAGTAAAAGAAAGGTTTCCCGAAAAATCTTCGGATTTGACAGCATAACGAATGGCTCCTATCTCGTCCCGTTTCATGCTCAGAAATCGCTTGACTGAGATGTGAAGCTTCTTTCCCTCGTTTACATAAGTAAACGTCCGCTCCAGGTAACCCTGCTGCATGTTCAGCTCCCTTCTGAAATTCAATATTTCACATTTGTGAAGATCCAGTTGCTGGCCATCAATCTCCACATCAATCCCAATCCAGTTGGGAGCATTAAGTACCTTGGCAAAATATTCAGGATAGCCGTTTTTCCACCAGCCTACCCTGGTCTTATCAGGATAGTAAACCCCTGCCAGGTAGTTGCCCTGAAGGCTTTCTCCCGTATACTGCTCTTCAAAATTTGCCCGCTGACCCATGCGGCCATTCCCGAGGCTGAAGATGCTTTCAGAAGCCTCCTGCATTTCAGGATGAAATCCTTCCTCGATGATGCTCCAGGGATCTTCTATATAGTGTCCATTCATTTCTTTCGACTTTTAACTTTACAGACTTTATGACTTTATAGACTAATGCTTATCCTGCACAAAAAGGATCAAAACTGCGGCAATCAGCAGTGAGATCCCCCCGGCAAGCAGTGCATAAATGCTTTCACCTCCAAACAGGGATTTGACCATAAATCCAAGGATGGTTGCTGCCAGGATCTGGGGAATCACAATGAAAAAATTGAAGATTCCCATGTAGACACCCATTTTATGCTGGGGCAGGGATCCTGTAAGAATCGCATAGGGCATGGCCAGGATGCTGGCCCAGGCCAGTCCCACACCGATCATGGAGAAGATCATGTGCTGGGGATTCTCCAACAGAATGATGGAAGCCAGACCGATTCCTCCCACAAGCAGGGCAATGGAATGGGTAATCTTTCGGTTGGTCAGTCTTGATAAGACCGGAAGCAACAACAATCCAAAAGCGGCTGCAAACAGATTGTACCAGCCCATCATTCCACTTAAAAGGTTAGCGCCCTCGTTATAAATTTCAGAAGTGGTGTCGGTGGTTCCATACAGGTGCTGAGTTACCCCGGGTATGGTATAGATCCACATGCTGAACATGGCAAACCAGGAGAAAAACTGAACAATGGCCAGTTGTTTCATGGTCAGTGGCATGCGGTATAGGTCGGTGATAATGGCTCACCAGTCCGTTCTTCTGCTTCTGTCCCGAAATCAGGGCCGCAACCAGAAGCTGAAGAAACCCGAAAAGGCCAAAACCACCGGCCAGAATATATAATTCTTTTTCCAGCTGAGTACCTGATGATGACCAGCAAAATGACCAGTCCCACCACGGTCCAGATCACTCCCCTTCGTAAATATTTGGAAAGCGGCTCCACCGATTTCAGTCTCCGTCCTTGTTTCTCTTTATCCTTCTGCTTCACTGAAACTTTCAAGTTCTTCAGGCGAATACTCCTTTGTTCTCAGCACGGTCCATAAATACAGCCAGGAAAAGTACTGCTCCTCCAATATAAAAAGAAAGACGAACCGTTTGGGGAATCTCACCTTCAGGAGCTGTATTGGAAATATTGAACCACTCTGAAAGTGCGTATGGCAACCATGAAGCAGCAAAGGCTCCGATTCCAATGAAAAAACTCTGCATGGTAAATCCCTGGGTTCGTTGCTCCTCGGGCAAGCATATCCCCCACGAAGGCCCGAAAGGGTTCCATGGAAATATTGATGGATGCATCCATGATCCAGAGCATCCCTACGGCCATCCAGAGGCCCGGAGAATTGGGCATCAGGAACAAGCGCGATGGAGGCCATGATGGCCCCAGCCAGAAAATAGGGTCTTCGCCGTCCCAGGCGGCCCCAGGTCTTGTCGCTCATGTATCCTATGATGGGCTGAATGATCAATCCTGTTACCGGTGCTGCGATCCAGAGGATTGGAATCTGGTCAATTTCAGCACCCAGGGTTTGAAAGATGCGGCTCACATTTCCGTTCTGAAGGGCAAAACCAACCTGAATCCCCAGAAAGCCGAAGCTCATGTTCCAGATTTGCCAGAAACTTAATTTTGGCTTTTTCATAATTTAGGATTTATTTACGGAACAGGTTCTACACATATGTATTAAAATAGTAAAAGGAACTTTAGACATCCACTCTTTTTAATCTTCACCCCATGAGATCCCCAATAATTTTTTCATTTATCTACCTGCTCTTACTCCCTTTCCCGGGATGGCACAGATCATTACTGCCGATCCGCTTTTACCACTGGCTGGACCAGGCAGTTACGATCTATTATGATGCAAGCCTGGGCACGGCGGAACTGAAAGATTTTACTGGGGATGTATATGCTCATACAGGGGTGCTGACTGCTGAAAGTTCCGGATGGCAGCGATTGGAAGTATGTAAAAACCAATTGGTGTGAAAACACGCCGGAGACCAAAATGACCAGGGTCTCGGCGAATCTTTACTCACTTGAAATATCTCCATCCATCCGTGAATATTACGGGGTTCCCAAAGGGGAAGAAATCACACACATGGCCTTTGTTTTCAGAAACTCGGATGGAAGTTTGCAGGGCAAAGATGACGGTAGTTCCGACATGTTTGTGGAGGTCTTTCCAGGGGTGGTAGAGGTATGCATTCATCAATCCGGATCATAACCTGGTGGTAGATCCTGATAGCGCTGTGACTATTGAGGCAGCTAGCCTCCGATAGTTCGGATCTGACGCTTTACCAGAATGGGATCGAAGTAATTTCACTAAGCGGCGAAAGCATGTCGCACTCCATTTCATTTCCATCATCGGGAGATTTCTGGCTGAAAGTGACAGCCCTTTTAGGAGAAGAAAGTGATGCCGATTCTGTATTTATCCACGTCTTGGAGGAACAGGTGAACGAACCAGTTCCTGAGGGTTTGGCCGATGGTATCAACTACATAAACGAGCAAACGGTTCAGCTGGTTCTCTATGCACCTCTAAAGGAAAGGGTATTTGTCATGGGTGACTTTAATAACTGGACCTCACGATCCGATGGCAGAATGGCAAAAGACGGGGATCGCTTCTGGCTCACCCTCAACAACCTGCGTCCCGGGGAGGAGTATGCTTACCAGTACCAGGTGGACGGGGAATTGCTGCATTGCGGATCCCTACACGGAAAAAACCCTCGATCCCAGGGACAGGGGGATCGATGAGGCCACCTATCCCGGTCTGAAACCCTACCCAAAAGGGCTTACACCACCGGGATTACCTCGGTCCTGCAGACAGCTCAGGAACCATATGAGTGGAAGAATGCTTCCTTCGATGCTCCACCCAAGGAGGAGCTGATCATCTATGAGCTTCTGGTTCGTGATTTTATTGCTGCACACGATTGGAATACCCTGACCGACACCCTGAACTACTTCTCCGAACTGGGTGTCAATGCCATTGAGCTGATGCCCATCAATGAATTTGAAGACAACGAAAGCTGGGGCTACAATCCCTCCTTTTACTTTGCTCCCGACAAATACTATGGACCGGCCGCGAGACCTGAAAGCTTTTCATCGACTCCTGTCACGGACGCGGGATCGCCGTAATTCTCGACATGGTTCTCAACCACTCCTATGGTCAGTCGCCCCTGGTTCAATTGTATTTCGAAAATGGAAAAGTAACAGAAGAGAACCCCTGGTACAATGTGGATTCTCCCAACCAGGTATACTTCTGGGGCTATGACTTCGACCATGAGAGTCCCCGGACCAAAGACATTTGTGGACCGGGTGAACGCCCACTGGATCAATGAGTATCATGTGGATGGTTACCGCTTCGATTTTACCAAGGGTTTTACCAATAAACCGGGCGACGGGTGGGCCTATGATGCCTCCCGGATAAACATCCTGAAACGCATGGCTACCAGCATCTGGAATGCAGACAGCGATGCTTATGTGATTCTGGAGCACCTGAGCGATAATTCGGAGGAAAAAGTTCTGTCCGATTTCGGTATGATGTTGTGGGGAAACCTCAACTACTCCTACAATGAGGCCACCATGGGCTACCATGAAAACAATAAATCAAATTTCAGTCAGATTTCATACAAAGTCAGGGGCTGGAACGATCCTCACCTGGTGGGCTATATGGAGAGTCACGATGAGGAGCGACTCATGTATAAAAACCTTGAGCATGGAAATGCTTCCGGAGCCTATAATATTAAAGAGCTGAATACTGCCCTTGAGAGGATGGAGCTTGCCGGAGCTTTCTTTTTCACTGTTCCCGGACCCAAAATGATCTGGCAGTTTGGCGAACTGGGATACGACTACAGCATTGATGACCCTTGCCGGGTATGCAACAAGCCCATACGCTGGGATTACATACGAGGGCCTTCGAAAAGAAATCTACCAGGTCTGGGCTTCACTGATCGAACTGCGTAAGAGTGAAGAAGCTTTTCGCTCGGACGATTTCAGATTATCTGTGGCCGGACCCGGGAAAGCGCATTGAGATCAACCATCCAGATATGGATGTGAGGATCATTGGTAATTTTGATGTGACCCAGATGGCCCTTGAGGCCAACTTCAGCCACACCGGGTGGTGGTATGATTATTTCAGCGGCGACAGCATCTCTGTGAGCGACCTGCATGAACCGATAGCTCTGGAGGCCGGAGAATTCAGGATTTATACCACAAAGAGTTTTGTTCCTTCCAAAATTACGGCTTCACCTCCACGGAATAAGCTTTCACGGCCAAAGCTTTAACATCTACCCCAATCCCCTGAACAACCTGGCATTTGTGGATGCCTGGGAAGTTGAATCGCACATTTCGGTGGTGAACCTTTCCGGTCTTGAGATGCTCTCCACACTGATGGATCCCTTCGAAAACACAATCGATTTGAACGGCCTGCCAGAGGGTGTATTTATCATCACACGACAGGGAACAGGCAGGGTCCCTGAATATGCCAAAATCGTAAAGCTATCCCTTGCATATTAGCTCCCACTCATCTATCTTTGTGCAATTTTAATAATCGCTGCAAAAGGAGTGTTGGATGAGTAAGAAATTCCCTGAATATAAGAAGTTTGACCTGTCGCAGATCAACAAGGATATTAAGGCCTTCTGGAAGGATAAGGAGATCTTTGAGAAATCGGTAAGCACCCGGGAAGGAAAGCCCACTTTTGTATTTAACGAAGGCCCCCCATCGGCCAATGGTGTGCCGGGAATTCACCACGTGATGGCGCGTACCATCAAGGACCTTTTTTGCCGTTATAAAACCCAGCAGGGATTCCAGGTAAAGCGCAAGGCCGGATGGGATACCCATGGCCTACCCGTGGAGCTGGCCGTTGAAAGCTCCATGAAGATCACCAAGGAGGATGTGGGAAGTAAAATTTCCATTGCCGAATTTAATGCCGCATGCCGTAAGGATGTGATGAAATATACCGATATCTGGGAGGATCTGACCGAAAAGATGGGCTACTGGATCAACATGGATGATCCCTACATCACTTACGACAATAAATACATCGAGAGTGTCTGGTATCTTCTGAAGGAGTTATTCAACAAAGATCTGCTCTATAAAGGTTACTCCATCCAACCCTATTCCCCGGCAGCAGGTTCCGGGCTCAGCACCCATGAACTGAATCAGCCCGGTTGTTACCGTGATGTGAAGGATACCACCTGCGTGGCCCAGTTTAAGGTGAAACGAGACAACCAGTCTGCTCCTCTGTTTGAAGCCACCGATACAGATGTATATATCCTGGCCTGGACCACCACTCCCTGGACCCTGCCATCAAATACGGCGCTTACCGTGGGGGCTAAAATCGAATTACTCCCTGGTTCGCACCTTCAACCCTTACACCGGCATACCCATTTCGGTGGTAGTAGCCAGCGAGCTGATGGGGAACTATTTTCCGGAGCAGGATAAGGATCTTCCCCTGGAGGAATATGAAGCCAGGGAACAAAAAGGTGCCCTTTAAGGTGGTCCATACCATGAAAGGCTCATCCCTGAAAGGTCTTTCCTACGAACAATTGCTGGATTGGGTGAAACCCGAAGGCACTGGCCTTTAAAGTGCTGACCGGCGACTTTGTCACCACCGAAGAAGGTACCGGAATTGTTCATACTGCTCCCACCTTTGGAGCAGACGACTACCGGGTGGCCCTGGCCAATAACATTGCCTCGCTGACGGTCCTTGATAAGGATGGAAACCTCCAGCCCCTGGTGGACAAAAAAGGAAGATTTTTCAGACTTCAGGACCTGGATCCCGACTTTGTGAAGGAGAGGATCAATACAGAAAGTTATGACAGACTTCCAGGGAAAATATGTGAAGAATGAATACGACGACACCAAAGGCCGATAAGGATCCCACCGTTGATGTGGATATTGCTGTATTCCTGAAACTGGATAACAAGGCCTTCCGCATTGAGAAGCACGTGCACAACTATCCACATTGCTGGCGAACCGATAAACCGGTGCTTTATTACCCGCTCGACTCATGGTTTGTTCGCACCACAGCCATGAAGGAGCGCATGATGGAACTCAACGATACCATCAACTGGAAACCTGCCTCCACGGGAACCGGAAGGTTTGGAAAGTGGCTTGAGAACCTGCAGGACTGGAACCTCTCGCGGACACGTTTCTGGGGAACCCCGCTTCCCATCTGGATGACGGAAGACAAAAAGGAGCATGATCTGCATCGGGTCGGTTGCTGAACTGAAAACCGAAATAGAGAAATCCGTGGCAGCCGGCTTTCATGGCAAATCAATGCCCTGGAAGCTTTTGTTGAAGGCGACTGGTCGAAGGAGAATTATGACCTTTTTGACCTGCACCGGCCCTTCGTTGATGAGCTTATCCTGGTGAGTCCCACAGGACAAAAGATGTTCCGTGAACCGGTGCTCATCGATGTGTGGTTCGATTCGGGAGCCATGCCCTATGCTCAGTATCACTATCCCTTCGAGCACAAGGACGATTTTGACCAGCTCTTCCCTGCCGATTTTATTGCCGAGGGAGTGGACCAGACCCGGGGGTGGTTTTTCACCCTTCATGCCATTGCCACCATGCTGTTTGATTCGGTATCCTTTAAAAATATTATTTCCAACGGACTGGTGCTGGACAAAAGTGGTAATAAAATGTCCAAACGTCTGGGAAATGCTGTGGATCCCTTTACCACCATTGAGGAGCATGGATCCGATCCCGTGCGGTGGTATATGATCTCCAATTCCCAACCCTGGGATAATCTGAAATTTGATGCCACCGGCATCGATGAGGTGAAACGCAAATTTTTCGGAACACTTTATAACACCTACTCCTTCTTCTCCCTCTACGCCAATGTGGACGGGTTTCGCTATGAAGCTAATGAGGTACCGGTGAAAGACAGGCCAGAGATCGACCGATGGGTGATCTCTCTGCTGAACTCACTGGTCAGGGATGTGACAGAACAGTATGAAAATTATGAACCCACCCGTGCTGCCAGGCTGATCCAGGATTTTGTCATCGAAAACCTGAGCAACTGGTATGTTCGACTGAACCGGAAACGTTACTGGGGGGGTGAATTTAGCAGCGATAAAATGGCTGCTTACCAGACCCTGTATACCTGTCTGGAAACCGTGGCTCTGCTGGCAGCTCCCATCGCTCCATTTTACATGGATAAGCTGTTTAACGACCTGAATGGTGTTACCGGCCGCTATAAAGAAGAATCGGTCCACCTGGCAGCCTTCCCCTCCTTTGATGCCTCACTGATTGATCCTGAACTGGAGAAGCGGATGGATGTGGCCCAGAAGCTCACCTCCATGATCCTGGGTTTGAGAAGGAAAGTGAATATTAAGGTTCGCCAGCCCCTGAACAAAATGATGATTCCCGTCATTGAACCTTCTTTCAAGGAACAGGTAGAGACAGGTTAAATCCCTGGTGTTGAATGAGGTGAATGTGAAGGAGATTGAATACATCACCGATACGGCCGGCATACTTGTAAAACGGATCAAGCCCAATTTTAAAACACTTGGACCCAGGTACGGTAAGCTAATGAAGGAGATTGGCGCGGCCATCGATGGGATGGAGCAGAAAGAGATTGCAGCTTTTGAAAAGGAGCAGGCCTTCAGAATCTCGGCCGGAGGTCAGCAAATCGATCTGACCCTGGAGGATGTTGAAATTTTGTCGGAAGATATTCCCGGGCTGGCTGGTGGCAAATGAAGGTCCCATCACCGTGGCCCTTGATATTAACATTTCGGAGGAATTAAAGCAGGAGGGAATGGCCCGTGAACTGATTAACCGGATTCAGAACATCCGGAAGGAAAGTGGATTTGATGTAACCGACAAAATCAAGGTGGTAATCGAACAGCATGAACTGATTAATGATGCCGTTGAAACTCATGGTAAATATATTGGTAATCAGACACTTGCGGAAAGCGTGATCCTGACTGAGAACCTTGAAAACAAACATAGTAAAAGAATCGATATCGATGAGGATGTTTACATCAATATCCAGGTTACCAGGGTGTAATATTTTGACTGAGGTAATCATGAAAATTATTGTATATTTAGAAAACTAAAGACGATTGAATATGGCTGAAAAGAACAGATATTCGGATGCAGAGCTGGCAGGAGTTCAGGGAGCTCATTCAGTTTAAGCTTGAGAAGGCGAAAGAGGATTATGAATTGTTAAAATCGGCTATTACTCAGAGCGAAAGCAATGATACCCAGGATACTTCACCCACCTTTAAAGTACTTGAGGAGGGTGCTGCCACCCTTTCAAAGGAGGAGGCAGGAAGACTGGCCACCAGGCAGCTGAAATTCATCCAGCACCTCCAGGCTGCACAGATCAGAATTGAAAACAAAACCTATGGAATTTGCAGGGAAACCGGGGTTCTGATTTCCAAGGAGCGTCTGCGTGCAGTTCCTCATGCCACCCTTTGTATTGAGGCAAAATCACGGCAGTAAGCCCACCTTACATTTTCAAATGTCCATTACCAGGAAGTCCATTCTTCTGATCCTGCTTATATTGCTGGCTGACCAGACTTTAAAAATTCTGGTCAAAACCAACATGCCCCTTTACCAGCAAATTCCCATTCTGGGTAACTGGGGGATTCTTCATTTCATTGAGAACAACGGTATGGCCTTTGGCATGAGCCTGCCAGGGAGCTGGGGTAAGATTTTGCTCACCCTTTTCCGCATACTGGCTGTGGGGGGCATCATTTTCTATATGCGCCAGCTCATCCGTCATCAAGGCCCATACCGGCCTGATTCTTACCCTGGCCATGGTGATGGCCGGAGCCCTGGGAAACATCATTGATTCCGTCTTTTACGGATTGATTTTCAGCGAAAGCACTCCTTTCCAGGTAGCAAGCCTATTTCCCAAAGGAGGGAGGATATGCCCCCCTGTTCCAGGGAAAAGTTGTGGATATGTTTTATTTTCCAATATTCAAGGGGAACTATCCTGGACTGGTTCAAGGGAGGCGCCAGATTTTATTTTCTTCCGGCCCGTATTTAACATTGCCGATTCCAGTATTTCGGTGGCAGTGGCGATTATCCTCTTTAACCAGAAGCGCTTTTTCAGGCATGTGGCCCAACATAACGAGGCTCCTTCGGAAAACGATACAACCCCGGAATCTTAATCCTATTGCTTTTTCAATGATTCGAAAAGCTCTCCGGAACCCGCTCCACAGCTGATAATTGATTTCATCCCACTATCCACAGAAGCCCCTGTTTTCATGTACACGATCCTTGCTCAGATGGTAGATATTTCCGGAGGTAGGGATTGGGTCCTGTGGGTACAAACACGGTGACAATCTCGCCCTGGTCGTCGGTTATAAAACCAGTCATCAATGCCCCGGAATTATAAATATCCACCAGAACCACCTCACTGAAAAAGGAGCGGTTTTTTCCAAAAAATTGCTGTACCGTCTCTTTGGCAAGCTTGTATCCGGGAATCTTCAACAAATAGAGGTCCTCTGCCTTGCTCATAAAACGATATAGCCTGGTTCTCACAATCAATCCTATGATGAAGAAAAAGACCAGGATGGCTGTAAAGGTAATGACATAAAGGGCAAATTTGAAGTAGGGATTGGGATCCGGATCCTGAAGGAGGGTATCCACCAGGGGAGTCAGGTTACGGCCAATGATGTTGATCACCCAACGAAAGAGGAGGATGATCAGGGTTAGCGGGGCCAGTGCAACAATACCACCGATGAGGGTGGTTCTTAGAAAATTTCTGAATCTTCGGAAGAATTTGATTTCCATGGTTGTATCTTTATATAAACGTTTCTGTCATGATGTTCTTTTACAAAATTACTCCGAATCGGCGAATATCTCTACCTCATCCTGTAAAACCCTCAATGATTCTTATATTGCTCCTGATGCTAATCACCAACTCCTTCATAATGGGTCAGGATGCGGGAGGGAATAATCCTTTCCTTTTTGTGGCCCATCGCGGAGCCTCCTACCTTGCCCCGCAAAATACCCTCGCCTCTATCCGGCTGGCCTGGGAGCTTGGGGCCGACGCCGCCGAATGTGATGTGATGCTCAGCTCCGACAATCAGGTGGTGGTCTTCCATGATAAGAATACCCAGAAGCTGACCGGTAAAAGTTTTGTGATTGCCAAAACGCCCTGGAAAGATTTACAAAATCTTGTCGTCAAACCATCCAAAACCAACCTGCCCGATTATGATGGGGAGAAAATTCCCTTGCTGAAGGATCTTCTGGAAAGCATCCCCCAAGACCGGATGCTGGTGATCGAGATTAAAACCGGCACAGAAATCCTTCCCTTTTTGAAAGGAGTGGTGGATCGCCACTGGACCACCGGTAAAATCGCTTTTATTTCCTTTGATTTTGACGCCGTCAGGCAGGCAAAGGCCATCTACCCGGCAGTCCCCTGTTATTATCTCTCCAGTTCTAAATCCGATGCGAAAAAGCACATTGTTAAGGCAGTGGAAAACAATTTAGATGGTTTAAACCTGCGTTTTTCCATCATTACCCAGGAAATATCCATGGCCTGCCGTGAAGCGGGTCTGGACCTCTGGTGCTGGACTGTGAATGACCCCGGAACAGCCGTTGCAATGAAATGGTTGGGGGTTAGCGCAGTGACCACCGACAGGCCCAAATGGCTGAAAGAGCAAATTTTACCATGAACAGAATTACCAAAAACATATAAGCATGAAAAATATGAAGCCGAATCAGGATGAGCTGATCATTCCGGGAGGTTTATAAGTTTATAGGTCAAATACTCATGTGCAGGCGTTTTATACCAGCTTTCTTCTTCGCTTTGGCAGTGTCTTTCACCGTGGCTGCCAATGATACCATCCGTCTGGATGAGCTTACAGTATCCGTCCTCCCTTTCAATCAAACTTTGCAGGAGTCGGCCGGAGGAGTTTTCCTTCTCAAACCCGAAACCATTGGTTTTCAGCTTTTGATGAATAACTCCGAGCTGTTCAACCTGGTCCCGGGAGTATATATGGCGGCCGGGACCTACAATACCAACAGGCTGGTGATTCGAGGGGTGGGTTCACGCACGCCCTATAACACCAACCGTATTAAAGCTTACCTGGATGACATTCCCCTTACCTCGGGCGATGGGGTGAGCACTCTGGAGGATCAGGAAAGCAAGGGGATCGGAAGGATAGAGATCCTCAAGGGGCCAGCATCATCCCTTTACGGTTCCGGATTAGGGGGGATTGTCAGGCTGATATCCCCCTATCCCAAGGCAGATGGGTTTTCGGTAAGTCTGTCTGGGGAAGTGGGCTCATTTGGAACAGCATTATATGGCCTTACAACAAGTTATAAAAACAAAAAACTGGCCGTTTCAGGCGGGATTACCAATACAGTCTCTGAGGGTTACAGGGAAAACAGTGACTATGGAAGAACCAATGCCTTTGCGAATGTGAAATTGTTTGGGCTTCGCAACACCCTCTCCTTCACCCTCTCCATCGTGAATCTTTTTGCACGAATTCCCAGCTCACTGAATGAAAGCGATTACATGAACGAACCATGGAAGGCGGGCGGAAGCTGGGGGAATATGAAGGGATTTGAGGAGTACACCCGGATCCTGGGCGGACTTAGCCTGGAATCAAAACTGGGTAAAAAAACCTCCAATAAACTGGTTCTCTTCTCAAGTTACCAGGATCCTTACGAATCCAGGCCCTTCAACATCGTCGACGACCGCTCCACCAGCGTGGGATTCAGGGAGCTTATCCAACATGACATGGAAGCATGGAAATTTAGTGCCGGGATCGAGTACTTTCATGAGTGGGTCGACTGGAAGGTCTATGAAACCAATGTAGGAACTCAGGGAGCACTGCTGACTCATCAGGGTGAGACTCGACAACACATGAATACATTTGCCATGGTTCAATGGAGGCCCACAGAAAAGCTATTGGTGGACGGGGGTATCAATCTGAACCTGCTCTCCTATAGCCTGCAGACCCTTTACCGCAGCGACTCCACCGACCAATCGGGCTCATACAGCTATCAACCCGTCCTCTCTCCCAGGATCGGACTTAGCTACCTGCACCACGATCAACACCACCTATATGCTTCAGTCGGACACGGGTTCTCGGCTCCCTCTCTGGAGGAAACCCTCCTGCCTGAAGGAGCGGTCAACACCGAATTAAGGCCTGAGACAGGCTGGAATTTTGAAGTGGGAAACCGGGGACGCTTCTTAAGGGAAGGATTATTTATGATCTCACCCTCTACATGGTCCTCCTGGATGACCTCCTGCTTACCGAACGTTTAGCAGAGGATATCTTCACAGGAGCCAATGCCGGAAAAGCCCGGAATACCGGCCTGGAGCTTTGGGGTGATTTTATCATTCTGAAATCCAAACAGCCTGACTCCTTCGAGGTGAATACGACACTTTCATATACGCTTTCACAAAACATATTCACTGACTTTATAGATGACGATATCTCTTACACCGGCAATGCTCTTCCTGGAATCCCCCTCCAAATATTGAATATTATACCCTCAGCCAAGTGGAGAGGGGTGAATGTGAAACTTCAATACCAATATTTTGGAAGCCAGTGGATGGATGACCTGAACACGCAGAAGTATAATGGACACCAGCTCTTAAATCTCCAGGCCGGGTGGAAATTTCGGATTCCAGGTGAACTTTTCAGCATCAGCATTTACGGAGGGATCCGAAATATATGCAACACCCGCTACGCATCCATGATCCTGGTAAACGCTCCTTCATTCGGGGGTAGCGAACCTCGTTACTACTATCCGGGAAACCCCAGGCAGTTTCATGTGGGTGCAACTTTCAATTTCAGGTCTTCCTCTTTAGCCCGATAAAGAAGCTCTACTGTCCCAACCTGTCCCCGCCAAAGGAGAGCCTGATAATGCGGTCGGGATCATTTACCACCACATAAACGTTGCCCTCGGGATCGAGTCCGAAGTCGCGAACCCGGCCATAATTCTTCATGATCACCTCCTGGTGCATTACCCTGTCACCCTCTATATCCAATAGACTCACTTCTTCGAATTTAAGGGCACCCACCAGCAACTTGTTATTCCATTGAGGAAAGGCTTCCCCCTGGTAAAACTCAATACCGCACACTGCAATGGAGGGCTTCCAATAAATACTGGGTTGAGCATAACCCTCTTTTCGGGCGAATTCTGTTATGGGTGTTCCATTGTAATTACTGCCATAGGTGATCACTGGCCATCCATAGTTTATGCCCTTTTTGATCAGGTTCAACTCATCACCGCCCAGGGGACCATGCTCTGCTGCCCATACCTGATCCGTTTGCGGGTGGACAGATAGTCCCTGGGGATTGCGGTTTCCCAGTGTATAAAGAGTGGGCAAACCCGACTCCATGAAAGGATTGTCTTCGGGAATACTTCCATCTGGATAGATCCGGTGAATTTTTCCGTTGGGCCTCGTGGGGTCCTGGGCCATGTCCTGGGCACCGCGGTCGCCAATACTGAAGTAGAGATAACCCTTTTTGTCAAACACAATGCGGTTTCCGTAATGATACCTTGTTGTACGATAGCTCTCCCGGGGAGCCTCATAGATCAGCTCTTCATCCATCCATTGCATGTTCCTGATCCTCCCCCTTACAATGCGAGTCATGGCAGGAGCCATGGTCTCACCCTCAGGAGCTTCGATAGCGTGACTGTAGGAAAGATAAATCCAACCATTCGCCTTGTAGCCGGGATCGGTGTTTACATCCATCAATCCTCCCTGGCCCTCATTCAAAACTTGCGGGGTGTTTTCCACTGCCTTATCCAACAATTTTCCATTAACAACAACTCTCAAACTTCCTGGCCTCTCGGTTACCAGAGCTGTATCCTTGTTCAGAAAGGTGATGGCCCAGGGAACATCCAAATGGTCGACCCAAATATCTGTTTTAATGTTATAATGAATACTCTCCAGTGTGGCAGGAGGGTCGGGTTTAACAACTCCCGCCATGGACTGCTTTTCGTACAGGTAGTCCACCAGCAATTTAATCTCATTATTGGAGAGAGCGTTTTCATAGGAGGGCATACCCAGGTGAGGAATTCCAAACTGAATATTCCTTCTTACATAACCCTCCCCGTCTCCAAACTGCCAGACACCATCCACAAGGCTCTGGGCATTGCCTCCTCCCAGGTCGATTCCATGGCAGCTGGCACAATACTGTTGATAAAGGTCTTCGGCGCTGGTCTGTCTGAATGAGAGAATAATAAGTGAGCCAAAAATAAGGACAACCATAAAGGAAGCAAGTATAAATCGGATTTTCATGCGAGTGTGTTTTTTAAGTAAGTACGGGAATTTCCATTAATCTTTCAAGTAAGTGTCATATATTGAACAAGGAGGGCTTTAATATGTTTTCAATTAAAGTGTCAAAAACGATTCTTCAAAGAGAATGAAAGCCAAGCACCTCCCTTCCTGATGTTCAAAACCGCCATTGTTCGAACCCCCTGTGAGGAAATGATTCACGGGATCAGCTCAGCCTCGCTGGGAAAACCCGATTACGAACTTGCACTTAAACAGCACGCTGCTTACGTGGAGGCGCTTCGCTTCTGCGGACTGAAGGTGAGCATCCTGGAGCCCGACTCACGCTATCCCGATTCAACCTTTGTGGAGGATGTGGCCCTTTGCACATCCCACTTTGCGGTATTAACCAATCCAGGAGCGCCCTCCCGAAATGGTGAGAAAATGGAAATGGCCCCTGTGCTGAGCTCTGTTTTTTCCATGCTTGAAAGGATCGAAGCACCGGGAACCCTTGATGCAGGGGATGTGATGATGGTGGGGGATCACTTCTATATTGGTATCTCCGGGAGAACCAATGACGAAGGTGCCACACAATTGATAAGCATCCTTGAAAAACACGGAAAGACAGGAGAGAAGCTTCCTTTGAAAAAAATGCTCCATCTAAAAACCGGAGTCTCCTACCTGGAAAACAATTATATGCTGGTTTTTGGGGAATTTTGCCGACACGAAGCCTTTGCCCGCTTCGAAAAGATCTTGGTGGAGGAAGCCGAAAGCTACGCCGCCAACTCACTGTGGATCAACGGAACGGTCCTGGTTCCCAGGGGTTTTCCCGGAACACTGGAAAAAATTAAGCAGGCGGGATATCCCACCCTGGAAGTGGATGTCTCCGAATTCAGGAAGCTGGACGGCGGACTAAGCTGCCTCTCTCTTCGTTTTTAACAGACCCTTTTGCTCGTTCAAAAGCTAAAAAATCACTTACTTTACGGATTCTAAAAAACAGAATCCATGATCAAATATTTCACCTTAGCAGCGCTTATATTGCTGGCAACCTTTGCCTGTTCTTCCATCCAGAAAAAAATAGCCCCGATACCCCCACCAACATCATCTTCCTCATAGGAGATGGAATGGGACTTTCAGCAGTCTCCACCGGCTTCTATTTTCAGGAAAATCCCTCCCAATTTAACCGTTTCAAACATATAGGCCTGATAAAGACTTCCTCGGCCACCCACAAGGTGACCGATTCCGGAGCCAGCGGAACAGCCATGGCAACGGGACATAAAACCTATAACGGAGCCATTGGAGTCGACACCACTAAAACAGCTGTTCAAAGTATTGCAGAGTTAACAAGCAATCTCGACTGGAGTACTGGTGTAGTTGCAACATCAGCCATCACCCATGCCACACCTGCATCCTTTTACGCGCACGTAGAGCGGCGAAGCATGGAGGATGATATTGCCTTCCAGCTGCTGCATTCAGAAATCGACTTTTTCGCCGGTGGAGGTATAAATTATTTCAATAACCGAGCCGACTCTGCCGATCTCTTTTCCCTGGCCGATGAAAAAGGATTTCTGATGGATACCGTGGCCCTGTCAGCACCCGGTTCCATGAAGGCTGGTAAAAAATACGGCTTTCTTCTGGCCGGACGGAGGGATGCCTTCAATGCAAAATAAAAGGGGTGATTTCCTGGCCGATGCCACCAAACTGGCCATTGAGCAGCTTTCGACAAAATGAAAAGGGCTTCTTCCTGATGGTTGAAGGTTCCCAGATCGACTGGGAGGAACATGGTAACAATGCTGATGGAACCATAGCTGAAGTGCTTGATTTTGAACAAGCCATCGCTGCGGCACTTGATTTTGCTGAAAAAGATGGCAACACGCTTGTGGTGGTCACCGCCGATCATGAAACCGGGGGACTTTCTCTTTCTGCCAAATTGAATCCGGAAACGGGTGGGCGGGACTACAAAGAAATTGGTCCCGACTTTGCCACGGGCAGCCATTCAGCGACCCTGATTCCTGTATTTGCTTTTGGCCCGGGTGCCAAAGAGTTTCATGGGAATTTATGAAAACACCGAACTCTTCCACAAAATGGCGCCTTGCGGCTGGAATAAGAGATACCACCTTTTAATAATACCGTAGAACAGGACGCGCACCAGGTCCTCCAGCAGTTCGGCCCTGGTCGGTTTTATGATCACTGCTGAGCAGCAGCGGAAGTTCCAGTCCCTTCATCATGGTGGAGATGGCAATGGCGCCAATTTCTGAACTGGAGATCTGGAAAGATCCGTCTTCCATCCCTTCCTTGAGAATTTTCTGCACCAGGCTCTGCTCTTCACGGTCAAAATTTTTCCTGATCTCCAGGATAAAATCCAGGTGTGACAGTGAGTCCTCGTTCAGGGCTGCATAGAAATTCTCCACCGTCCGAACATGGTGCAATCTGAAAAAGATATAAGCCTTGAGTTTTTCCAGGGGTTTGTCATCCTCCCTGATGGCTCTGTCCAGCCTCAACCGCAACTCTCCCACTTCTTTCTCTACCACAGCCTTGAAAATATCTTCTTTCCCCGGAAAATAGTAGTAAATGGAGCTCTTGCCTTTGCGGCTGGCCGCAGCAATCTCCTCCATGGTGGTTTTTCGGAAACCATACCTTGTGAAGATTTTACGAGCCACATCCACGATCTGGGATCTTACCTCGGATTTGACAACAACCATACTAATTCGAATTTTCTGCGTCACCTAAATTAGTGAGTCTTGCAACCTTAGACAACTTTTATTCGAAATAAATTATTCCTGGTCGAAATCCGCCAGCTTATAATCCAGTTGTCGTCTCGACAGGTTGGCGTTAAGGACCTCGATTTTCAGTATATCACCAATTTCAAATTTACGACCCGATTGCCGGCCGATAATGGCATATTCTTCCTCATCAAATTCATAGAAATCGTCCACCAGGCTTTTAATGGAAATCATGCCTTCACACTTGTTTTCCACCAGCTCCACATAGATTCCCCACTCGGTGAGACCCGAAACCAGTCCATCGAACTCCTTCCCCACCTTATCGCTCATAAACTCCACCTGCTTGTACTTGATGGATGCGCGCTCTGCTTCCACCGCCCTTCGTTCCATCTCGGAGGAATGAATGCACCTGGCTTCAGTCTTTTCGGCATTTTTTGATTCGCCCTGTGCAAGGTAGTGTGCCAATAGGCGATGAACCATTAAATCGGGATACCTTCTGATGGGAGAAGTAAAATGTGAATAATCCTTAAAGGCCAGTCCGTAGTGACCAATATTATGAACAGAGTATCGGGCCTTGGCCATCGACCTGAGGGCCATCATTTCCACCACCTGTTGCTCTTTTGTACCCTTTACCTGGCCGAGCAGGGAGTTGAGCGAGGACGAGAGCTTTTCCACCGATTGCTGGGTATTCAGCGCATGACCAAACTTGGTGATGAAGCGGGTAAAAGATTCCAGCTTTTCAGGATCGGGCCGGTCATGAATGCGGTAGACAAAAGTTTTTCCTTCCAGTTTTTTCCCCTTAAGCTCAGAAGGGTTCACCTCTTTGGCATATTTTCCTCCCCGGCTTGCATAGGCCGCCACATGTTTATTTGCCAGTAGCATAAACTCTTCGATGAGCCAGTTGGCCTCCTTCTGAACCTTTAAATAGACTCCTGTGGGTGTGCCGTCGTCGTCCAGGTAAAATTTCACTTCATCCCGCTCAAAATTGATGGATCCGGTTTTGAAGCGTTTTTCTTTCAATATTTTCGATATCTCATAAAGCTTCAGGACCTCCTCCTTCATCTCTCCTTCGCCGCTTTCAATGATCAGCTGAGCCTCTTCATAGCTGAACCTGCGGTCGGAATATATGACGGTTCGTCCGAACCATTCATCCAGAACCTCACCTGCCTCATTCATCACAAAAACCGCTGAAAAGGTAAGTTTATCCTCCTTGGGTTTCAGGGAGCAGACCCCATTGGAAAGCTTTTCGGGCAACATGGGAACCACACGATCGACCAGGTAAACAGAAGTGGCCCGGTCGTAGGCCTCATTATCCAGGATGGTTTTGGGCCGCACATAATGGGAGACATCGGCAATGTGAACCCCCACTTCCCAGAGTCCATTCTCAAGCGGCTTCAGGGAAAGGGCATCATCAAAGTCCTTGGCATCGGCCGGATCAATGGTGAAGGTGGGTGTTTTCCTGAAATCGCGGCGTTTTTTAATTTCCTCCTCAGAAATCAGATCGGGGATCTTCTCCGCAGCGGCTTCCACCTCTGCAGAGAACCTGATGGGCAGATCAAATTCAGCCAGGATGGAGTGCATTTCTGTATCATTCTCCCCGGGGTAACCCAGAATATCCACAATTTCTCCAAAGGGATTCTTCACCTTTTCGGGCCAGTCAATAATTTTTGCAATGGCCTTCTGGCCATGCTCCACACCACCCAGCTTTCCCTTGGGAATGAAGATATCAAAGGGCATTTTCCTGCTGTCGGGCAAGAGAAAGGCATAGTCCCTTGAAATCTCAACGGTGCCCACAAAGGTGTCGCGTGCCCGTTCCAGTATTTCAACCACCTCTCCCTCAATCCGTGTGCTCTGCTTGCGCTTTGGGATAAACAAATACTTTTACCAGGTCGCCATCCAGTCCGGTTTTAAGGTTGTTCCGGGCAATAAAAACATCATCCTTTTCATCCTCGATGACCAGGAAGGCATAGCCATGCTGGGTCATGTCCAGGGTGCCGGTTTTATACATGGCCCTGCTGAGAAGGCGGAAGCGTCCAGGCTCCACCAGCTCCAGCTGCTTGGTTCTCACCAGCTCATCCATGGCATGATTGATCACACCTCTTTTGTACTTATCTTTGATGAAAAGCTGGGATGAAACCTGCTTATAATTCATGATTTTTTTCGGATTGCGGCCGAAGAGCCCTATGATCAGTGCTGTTGCCTGTTCCCTGGTAAATGTATCTCCTCTTTTGTGCTTCTTTTTAGCCATAATATTCGATTTCAGGTAATAGCTAAATTTAACTAATTTTGCGTTATGACCAGCGAATTCTACATTTACAACACCCTTTCCAGGAAAAAGGAGATCTTCGAAGCCCTTAATCCACCCTTTGTTGGTCTCTACGCCTGCGGTCCCACCGTTTACGGAGATGCTCACCTGGGCCATGCACGCCAGGCCATCACCTTTGATGTGCTCTACCGGACCCTGATGCATCTGGGTTATAAAGTCAGGTATGTGCGCAACATCACCGATGTGGGACACCTGGTGGATGATGCCGACGAAGGAGAGGATAAAATCCTGAAAAAAGCACGCCTGGAATCACTGGAACCCATGGAGGTGGTTCAATACTACATGAACCGTTACCATGAAAATATGGCTGCAGCTGAATGTGCTTCCTCCGAGCATCGAACCCCGGGCAAGCGGTCATATGATCGAACAACAGGAACTGATTGCAAGGATCCTTGAAGCCGGATATGCTTACGAGGTAAATGGTTCGGTCTATTTTGATGTGGCCCGCTATAACCAGGATCACGACTATGGAATCCTGTCCGGAAGAAAAATTGAGGATCTGATCTCAAATACCAGGGCCCTGGACGGACAGTCAGAAAAAAGGAATCCAATGGATTTTTCTCTGTGGAAAAAAGCAGATCCCTGCGCACCTTATGCGATGGTCATCCCAATGGGGCGAAGGCTACCCTGGATGGCACCTGGAGTGCTCAGCCATGAGTACCAAGTACCTGGGCATGCAATTTGACATACACGGCGGTGGTCTGGACCTGCTCTTTCCCCACCATGAATGTGAAATCGCACAAAATGTGGCCGGCTACGGCAAACCATCTGTAAAATACTGGATGCATAACAATATGATTACCATCAACGGCAAGAAGATGGGGCGTTCGCTGGGGAACTTCATCACCCTTGAGCAGCTCTTTTCGGGCGAGCACGAAACTGTTGGATGGGGCCTATCTCGCCCATGACCATTCGTTTCTTCATCCTGCAGGCCCACTATCGCAGCACCCTCGATTTTTCAAACGAAGCGCTTCGTGCATCGCAGAAAGGACTGGAGAAACTCCTGAAAGCGATCGAATTACTGGACAATATCAAGCCGGGCTCCAGCTCATCCATATCTGTGGAATCCCTGGTCCAGCGCCTGCGAAGAGGCCCTTAGTGATGATATGAATACCCCCGTTCTCATTGCCCATCTTTTCGATGGAGTCAAGATGATCCGCGGCGCTGGCCGACTCCAAAGAAAGTATCTCGGCCAGCGACCTTGAGACCTTGAAAGCACTTTATCAAACCATGGTTTATGAGGTGCTGGGGCTTCTTCCTCAGAAAACCTCCTCGGTGGAAAGCAATCTAACCGGCGACCTGGTGGAAATGATCCTGCAACTGAGAAGAAGAGGCAAAGGCCAACAAGGACTATGCCACTGCCGATCAGATCAGGGAAGACCTCACCAAACTGGGACTCTACACTCAAAGATCATAAAGAGGGAACTGACTGGGAGATCAATTAAGATGCCTCTGCCCTATCGCTCACGGACCATCAATATCGGGTCCCTAAAACTGGGAGGGCTTGCTCCTGTTTGGATCCAGTCCATGACAAATACCGACACCAACTGCAGGTGGAGGAGTCGCTGGAACAGTGCATTCGTATGATCGAGGCCGGGGCCCAGCTGATCCGACTCACCACCCAGGGATCCAGGGAGGTGAAGAGTCTGGCAAAAATCCGGGAAGCCCTTCACCGGCGCGGCTACCATGTCCCCCTGGCGGCTGACATCCATTTCAGACCCTCTCTTGCCCTGGAAGCTGCCCGGGTGGTTGAAAAGATCCGCATCAATCCTGGTAATTATTTGAAGGGATCACAGGTGGAATCCCTTCTGCCTCAACTGCTTGCAGATCTGTAAGGAAAATCAGACAGCCATCCGCATCGGGGTCAACCATGGCTCCCTGGATGAGTCTATTCTGAGTGAGTTCGGTGATACTCCTGCTGGGAATGGTCGAATCGGCCATGCGCTTTCTGCGAGTCTGCAAAAAGGAGCAGATGGATCAGGTAGTGGTCTCCATGAAATCGAGCAATCCAAGGGTCATGATCTACTCGGTACGCCTGCTGGCAAAAACCATGATCGATGAGCAGATGGACTATCCCATTCACCTTGGTGTTACCGAAGCTGGCGATGGCATGGAAGGGGTAATTAAATCGGTAGTGGGCATCGCTCCCCTTCTCCTGGAGGGACTTGGGGACACCATAAGGGTATCGCTCACCGCTCCTCCTGAAGAGGAGCTTCCCATCGCCCGGAGAATTGTGGAGCTTTTCCCAAAACCAATTCACTTAAAAAGCGACATTCCTACAAAATCAGCATGGGATCCCTTCTCTTATAAGCGACGTTTTTCCAGGCCTTTTTTTACTATGGGACAGGGATCGAGGGTGAAGATTGTCGGCTCTGACCCCCCTCTGCCACAGGAGGATTTGCTGCCCCAACAACTTGCCGGGTGCGGAGTGTCACTCAATGCCTGGAAAGAGAACGAAGAGGTCCTGGAAAAAAAGGACCGTTTCCTTCTGCTGGAGAAAGGAGACCGGCCCATGGACCAGCTAATCTCAGCGATGAATGAATTTTGCCTTAAAAATCAAAAGGCCCCAATTCTCTACAAGGCCGTATCGTCAGAAAAAGACCCTGATCTTTTTGCCATACAATTGGCTGGCGAGATTGGAGCCATGCTGCTTGACGGTGCTGTGGATGGGATCTGGGTAGAGAATCCCTATCACACCGAAACCTGGATCAACGAAACGCTACTAAGCATATTCCAGGCGGCCGGAGCCAGGATCACAAAAACCGAGTATATCGCATGCCCCTCCTGCGGACGTACCCATTTTGATATTGTCTCTCGTCTGAGAGAAATTCGGGAGGCAACATCACATTTAAAACCTGTCAAGATTGGAGTAATGGGCTGCATTGTGAACGGACCGGGAGAAATGGCCGATGCCGACTATGGCTATGTGGGTGCCGGCCGGGGCCGGGTCTCCCTCTACAAGGGAAAGGTTCCGCTGGTCAGGAATCTTCCTGAAAAAGAGGCGCTGGCGGCACTGATCGAGATCTATGAAGCAGGAGGGAGATTGGCAGGATCCCCCCAAGCAAAGCTTATAATCTTAGCCCTTGTCCAGTGTAAAGGTGAAAGTGGTGCCACTTTCTTCCTTACTTCGTACGCTAATAAGCTGCTGATGTGCCTGAAGGGTATGCTTTACAATGGATAAGCCAAGGCCGGTCCCCCCCGATTCCCTGGAGCGGCTTTTATCCACCCTGAAAAAACGTTCAAAAATTCTTGGCTGATCTTTTTCCGCAATACCGATTCCATTATCAACGACGTTCACCTCTATCTTTTTCCCCTTATCGCTGATGCTGATGATGGTTTTCCCACCCTCTTTACCATACTTGATGGAGTTGTTCACCAGATTTTCAATCACCTCAACAATCAACTTTCTGTCTGCCTTCACCCTGATTGGTCCGCTGTGACCACCTTCAATACCTATCCTTATGTTTCGTTGCCGCGCCGGCATTTCATAATAATCAATTACCTCCTCCACCACCTTCACCAGGTTAAAGGTCTCAACGCTCATTTTAAACTCTCCCGATTCAAGCCTGGCAATGGACTCCAGATCTTCCACAATGCTGTTCAGCCTGTTAAGACTCTTTTCGGCACGCTTCAGGTAGAGACGATTTACACTTTCATCCTCCAGTCCTCCATCCAGAAGGGTAAGCAGGTATCCCTGAATATTAAATATGGGTGTCTTCAACTCGTGGGAGACATTTCCAAGGAAATCTTTCCGGTAACGTTCCATTTCCCTCAATTTCTTCATCTCCTCGGCCTGTTTATCGGCCCAGCCTGTTTCATCCCGGCTCAGTTCAGTGTGCCTTTCCCCATGATTGGAAAAATGCCGGGTTTTACCCGAAGGCCTGTTATAAGTGTGGGAAAAGAAACGCATGATCAGAAAAATTCCCGCCCCAAGCACCAGGGCTGATACCAGGCAAAGCACCGTCCCATGCTGCTGAATTACCATTTGTAGAAAGGAGTATTAAGATGGAAGAAAAAACCGTATTCCCCATATCGGTTAATGGCAAAATCGATTCTCAACACCTGGTCATAATAGGTCACTAAATCGAGTCCTATTCCTCCCGAAAACTGCAGCCTGTTCACCATGGTATTGGTGGGACCCGGAAATTCGTTGTTCACATAGCCCATATCAGCAAAGCCATTCAGATAGACTGCATAATGAATCTTATTGAACTGTTTCATTTTGAGATAAGGAATGGTCGTAGGTTCGGGGCTTCACCAGTTGCACTTTCAGGTCAAATTTTGTGATGAAAAAATCAGACCCATCTATCACATAGGGCTCATAGGCACTCAGCCACTCGTTGTAACCCATTGCCTGGTTAAAAATATGGGGAAGCCTCTTTTCGGTGGTGACTCTCCCCTTGATTGTATTATAGAAATAAAGCCGGTTGGCCAATTTTTGATGATACATTAACACTGCGTGTTAAACTCATGAATGAGTAGGGAAAAGAGGGAACAAAATTCAGGCCGGTCTGTTTGGCGGTCAGTTTTATCAAAAAACCCTCCAGTGGATAGATCTTGGAATCCCTGAGATCGTAGGAGAACTCGTAAAGTAGGGTGAAATAGTTCGTACTGGTATTGCCCCCTCCCAGGTAGTTTGGATTTACCCTGGCCACCAGATCTGTAACTGTATAGTGATTGTAATCCATCCTGAAGTTATGGATTCCATAGAACTTTCTCCGGAAAATATACCTGAGATAAGCATTGCTACGTATCTGGGCCGGATCCTGAGGTGGGTTCATGTACAACCGGGCGGTTATTCACCGTATTTACATTCACTTCATTCTGGTGGTTCAGATATACACCCGTGGAGATCCCGTGCTGCTGTTTTTTACCCAGATTGGGTAAATCATAGCTCAGGGCATACTCGTTGAGGTAACCCAGCTTTACCTTTGCGGTAAGCAGGTCGTTAATCCCTCTGAAATTGCTCCATTTCAGCCAGGCACCATAGACCAGCCTGTCCCATTCTGCATGCTTGACAAATTCACTGAAGTTCCTTTCCGCATAATCCAGGATGGGAACGGGCCAGATATACCAGCGTTCGGTCACCTCTATCTCAATGATAATACGGTTTCCGGGCAGATGTTTTACATCCAGGATCACAAAATTAAAAAGAGAGGTATTCAGGATATTATCTTTGCTGCGCTGCAAAGCCGGGATTAGCTCCATCTTCAGGATGGTATCTCCCAGGCCAAAAACCATCTCCCTGGTGATAATACGCTCCTTGGTGACCTTGTTACCTGAAACCTCAAAGCCCTCCACCACTAAACGATCCTTGAAAAAAGCCAGCTCTTCCTGTGCATATACTTCAGGCGCAAGGAACAGTAAGATAGCTAAAGCTGGGATTGTAAGAACCCGGATCATACGCATATTCTCAGGTTCACAAGGTAATAAAATTATCAAATGATCAGGGAAGCCAGGTCCAGGTCGCTGGCTTTGGTAATCTTGATATTTTCAGGATTACCCTCTACCAGGGTAAGCGCTCCGTGGACGAACTCATATACCGATGCATCGTCTGTTACAGAAGGTGGAAAGCTTTGTTTATAAGCCTCCCTTATCAGCTCGGATCTGAATACCTGAGGCGTCTGAACCCTTCTCAAATTTGTCCGCTCAAGGTTCACAGATCCCTTTGGGGTGATCATGCGAAGCGATTCATCCATTTCCACCACGGGAATCCCGCTTCCCGACTCCAATGCTGCACGGTAGCAGCGGCCGATGGTCTCCTGGCTCACAAGCGGCCTTACTGCATCATGAATTCCAACAATACATCCATCAGGAATCAAAGCTAATCCATGCTTCACTGAATCGTACCTGTTCTCCCCTCCTAAAACCACCTCGGAGGCCATGGCTGCCTCCGAGGAGGAGGAGGCCTTTTCCCAGAATTTTTGGTGATTTTCTGCCAATACCACCACAATTTTAATTTGGGGATCATATCGGTAAAACCTTTCCAGGGTATGAATAATTACAGCTTTCCCCTGAAGTTCCAGATACTGCTTCGGAATCAGGCTACCCATACGCCGGCCTGAACCACCGGCCACTAATACCAGTGCATTCATTATTTATGATTGAAATAGCTGTCGATGAGCTCCATAATCACGGTTCTGTCCAGTGGTTTGGTCACAAAGTGATTGCACCCCACCAGTTTGCTTTCAGCCCTCTCTTCAGCCATGACAAAAGCCGTTTGTGCAATAATGGGCACCTTTTTATTAAAGGTGCGTATCTTTCGGGTAGCCTCTATGCCGTTTAACCCAGGCATTTTAATGTCCATCAATATGGCATCCGGTTTAAATTTCCGGGCAATTTTAACAGCCTGATTTCCATCTTCAGCCCGTGATATCTCAGCGCCTGATTTTCTAAGCATTTCTTTGATAAACATCCAGTTAAGCATTTCATCCTCGGCCACCAGGATTTTCTTTCCGGTCCAGTTATAGCTTTTGTTCGAGATCAGAATTCTGGGTTCATCGCTTGCATTCTCAAGCACCAGAGGCAGGGTAAAGCGGAATACGGATCCTTTATTCACCTTCGATTCCACCCACATCTCTCCACCCATCAGTTTCACAAGGTTCTTTGAGATGGGCAAGCCCAATCCAGTTCCTGAAGGTTGCGAATAACTCTCCTGGCTCACCTGACCAAAACGATCAAAAATTACCTGCATCATATTTTCAGGAATTCCCGGGCCGGTATCTTTTACAAAAAACTCAATGTGCCTGTTATTTTTTATCACATAACCGAAGGTGATTTTACCATCTTCGGTGAATTTTACAGCGTTCCCGATGAGGTTATTGAACACCTGCCGAAGCCTGTAATCATCCGTGACCAATGTAAAATCGGGCGATGGCTCTCCTTTTTCCAGGTTAAAAGTGACCCTTTTCTGACCCGGTGCGTCTCCCCGGATGCGATGAAAAAAGGAAGAATATACCTCATCCATAATCCCATTGATCCTAACAGGACGGTTGGAAATTTTTAATTGTCCGGATTCAATTTTTGAAATATCGATGATGTCATCAATGATATTCAATAATTGTTTTGAGGACTGCTCAATGTGTTTCAAGTAGAGATCACGTTTTTCTCCACCCAGATCGGGATCTTTCAGAAGGTTGGCAAATCCGAGAATTCCATTCATGGGGGTCCTGATCTCGTGGGACATGTTGGCCAGGAAGGATGTTTTTAAACGATCCGATTCCTCGGCCCGGTCTCTGGCCTCTTTGAGCTCGGTTTCGATCTTCATCATGCCTGACACATCCTTAAAAATGCCAATGATCATGGTGACGATCCCCCTTTCATCCCTGATGGGAATCTTGTTCTTCTCCATCCAGAACCCATCCACACCTTCATCTTCGAAAAAGATGATCCTGTTCAACATGGGTTCCCCGGTTTCAATGATGTTCCTGTCCTCATCCAGCATCTTTCTCGCCACCCTTCGTGAAAAAAACGCATCGTTCCCTTTACCACTCGCCATTTCCGGATCAGACACCCTTAGTAGCTTGGCCATCTTATTGTTGATGCGAATGTAGCGGTGATGGCGATCTGTAAAAAAAATGTAGTAGGGCATGTTTTCAAGAAGGGCCTCCAGGTACTCTCTCTCCATATGAAGTTCCTGAAGTGATCTTGATAAATTGGTAATGTCTTCCTGAAATCCACCTGTCCCGGTGATTCGCCCCTCATCGTCGATCACCGGAAAATGGACCGTCTTAAAGACCCTCTGATTCCGGGAGTAAGTCGATTGGGTAATCTTGCCCGTCTCCAGGATCTCTCGGTCAATTTCTTCATTCAGGCGGGCTTCATCAGGTTCAAATACCTCATGGTTCCTCCGGCCAATGACCTCAAATAATCCCTTTTGATAGTTGGTTAACAACATGGCATTCACCATGCTGAAATTTCCTTCTGCATCCTTAAACCAGGATACATAGGGAAGGGCCTCCAAGATGGCCCGTAGCTGAGATCCGCTGTTAGAATTATTCTCCAAAGGTGCTGAATCCAGATGATATATTTGTCTCCTTGGGTGTAATGTTCAGCAGGGGAACTGTCGATTTGCTAACCATTTGCTGGGCATAGCTACCCAGTAAAACATTCCACTTATCCACCGAATCTGACATGATGGTGATCAGATCCGCATTTACTGCCTCGGCATAATTACAGGTTAGAATCGCCAGGTTCTCTCCCACAAGGCTCTTACTAACACACTTCAGACCCTTGGCGCTAAAGTAACCTTCCACTTGTTTGGCGTAAGATTCAAGCCTCACCATATCACGCTTATTTTTGCTGGTGGTGATGGCTATCACATGAAGTTCAGCATCCAAAAACCTTCGCAATTTCAGCGGCAAGCGGGGCTTTTTGACGGGTGTTTTGCTCCAGCTTAATGGGAACCACAATTTTCTTGATCTGCTCCGGAACGGGTTTACGGATGGTAAAAACCGGCTGCGCTGTGGCAGCAATAATCTTCAGGGCGTTGCTGCCGATAAAAACTTCTTCAAATCCGGAGGCCCCGTGAGTGGAGGCCGAGATTACGCCGTTTTTGTAAGACTGCACCTGGTTAACTACTTCACGGTAAACTTTCCCCTTCTTAATAATGAACCGGATCTTGGACCCAGTCCCCAATTTTGGCTCATATTCTTTAACAAGCTTTTCAAACTCAGTCTGGGCATACTTATGCTCCTGATCCACTACCTTGGATTGGAAATTGGAGCCGTTGGAAAGCACATAAACCAGCTGAATATTTACAGGCTGTTTCTGGGAAAATAGAATCGCCCATTCCAGCCCCTTCAGTGAATCCACTGAAAAATCAACGGGAACGATAAAATTAGTCATGTTACGGGTTTTTAATGTATACGCTAATTTAACCAAATCTGTTGTTATTTATTATTTTTGATAGATTTAATCAATCTAAAGCAGATACATGAGAAAAGAAGTTGTATTGGGAATCGATATCGGGGGGACATTTACAAAACTGGGACTGGTTGATAAATCAGGTGCTATTCTTATGGAAGATGAGGTGCGGTCCACTGAACATGAAACCATTGAAGCATTTATTGCAGATATCCACAGGCATATTGAATTAAGCATTCAAAAAATGGGGGGAAAGGTGGAGTTGATGGGAATCGGCGTGGGTGCTCCCAATGGAAATTTCTACTCCGGGACCATCGAGCATGCTCCAAACCTCACCTGGAAAGGGATCATTCCTTTCGTTAAATTGATGGAGAAGCAATTCGGCATCCCAACAGTGGTCACCAATGATGCCAATGCCGCCGCACTTGGAGAGATGCTTTTCGGAAATGCAATCGGGCTTGAGAACTTTGTAATGATCACCCTGGGAACCGGCCTGGGAAGTGGCCTGGTGGTCAACGGCGGCCTGATCTATGGTAATGACGGATTTGCTGGTGAACTCGGCCACGTGAGGGCCGTGGACAATGGTCGTCAGTGTGGTTGTGGTAAGCGTGGCTGCCTGGAGACCTATGTATCTGCCACCGGGATTAAAGAGAACGGTCTTTGAACTGCTTGCAGATGAGAATGTGGACAGCGCTTTCCGTAAAATTCCCTTCTCTAAACTCAAACCCAAACTGATTACCTCCCTTGCCGAAGATGGAGATCCCATCGCCATCAAAGCCTTTGAAAGAACCGGGTACTTACTGGGAAGAAGTCTGGCCGATACGGTGGCTCACATTAGTCCGGCTAAAATTTTTCTCTTCGGCGGACTGGCAAAAGCGGGTAAATGGATTATTGATCCAACGAATAAAAGCATGGAAGAACATCTGCTTCCCATTTACAGGAACAAGATTCAGTATCCTTCCGTCGGCTCTTCTCAATAAAAACATTGCTGTGCTGGGAGCAGCTGCCCTGAGCTGGAAGCAGCTGGAAAGACTGATGAGATAAGGTTCTATTTTTTCAGGATACATGCTCACATCGTGATCCCAGTTGGACCTGACCGTAATGGTTCCGGGGAGGATCTCCACCGGTTCGGGCTGGAGCTTTTTCAGGTACTTACCCGTATCCCACTTACCGTTATCATTCACATCATGAATGAATTTAATTCCGTAGTCCTTGGGGGTCAGATAACTGAATGTATACAGACCGCTTTCGTAAATCCTTTGTTGTCTTACCACCTTTTCCTGGTTGGTAAGTTGAACGATCACCGGGGTGGAAACACTATCAAGGGTCAGCAGAATCTGACCGTAATATTCACTGTCCCTGGTTCGAAAGTTGAGCTCGAGGGTATCATGCTCCAGTTCATAGAAGGAAGGAAAAGCTCCGGGTAACAGGCGTAAATGATACTTGGAAACTTCTTCCCATTTGGCTTCGATCCACGCCCTGGAGGGAACCATGCTATCCATCCTTACCTGGAAAGGGACGGGAATCTCCACCGAATCGGGTAGTTGCCAGAGAAAAATCAGGGAATCCCTGATGCCCGACAGGGGAACAGAGAAATCCAGTTTCAGATGGCTATTCAAGATCCAGATCTCCTTTGTCCCTGAGGGTGCATGATGCTGAGCTTTTCTTTCGGGGGCTCTGTTGCTTGTTTTTTTGTTGCTTACCCTCTTTCTGTAGGTCATTAAAAGAGTGTCGGTCCGGCTTACATAAAGTTCGGAGGAATCCTTCACAGTATACTTCAACTCCAGGGTCAGTGTGTCCTTTTTGTAGTCGACCGAATCTTTAAACCACAGGGTAAGTGAATCTCTCCCGGCTGAAAAGTCTTCAAGAAAATCCATAGAATAAGCTGGCTCCCCGGACAAAAAACGGTAGCTAAAACTGTCGGTGAGGGGACGGGCAAATGCCAAAAGAATCTTCCGGGGATCTTCCCGGTTTTCTTCTGTAATATATTGTGCTTCAACCTCCTCAACGAAAAGTGACATTTCCACGTAAATGGCGGTATACTCGGGCTCCCTTCTCAGGCTGTCGGACACCATAAGGCTTGAATCGGACGGCATGGAAAGGGTATCGGCTTCAGGTGCTGAATAATCCCCGGGCTCACCCAACATGATGCTCCTGATAAAATCTGTATTCATAATCAGGCTGGAATCAAGAAAGGCAATCTCTTCGGTGGGCAGATCGAACAGCAAATTGTAATTCCCATCCTTCAGGGCAAATATTTTAAATGTATCGGCTTTCAGGTTGTTGATACTGAAGACTCCGCTGTCGTTGGAACGACCCACATAAAGGGGAATCTCGGTCAGGGGAACCGAATCCCTCAGGTCGTCGTACAACATGATGGTAATGGGGTCTTCAGGGACGCTAAGATCCGCTGCATATTTCAGTGTACCTCGGATGGAAAGGGAATCAAGCTACTGTCCCGGTGGAGAAAACATATTCGAAATTGAGCAATTTATTTCCTTCGTGAAGATCTTTAATGGCACTTCCAAAATTGAGGGTATAGGTGGTACTATCCTTCAGCTCCTCTTGAAAGTAATGACCAGGCTCTTTCCCTTTAGCCTTACTTCTGGTTTCTCCTTCATGGGAGGAGATACTACCAGTTCCTGGTTCACATTATCCAGTACGATGTATTCATCAAAGGTGATTTGAACCTTTTTTGCCTCAAAACGGGTGGAATAATTGGGTGGAGACACTCTCCAGAACCACAGGCGGATCTTCATCCCTGGGTCCGCCGGAAGGAGATCCCTGCTGGGCACAACTCCAGCATAGTGCAATAATGACGAAAAAGAATTGCGGCTCTGAATAACACTCTTTTCAAAATTTTATGCAAACATACAAAGATATATGCTTCAGGGGAAACCGCCGGAATGTTATTATATTTGTAGCTAAATCTGATAAAGCTTCCATAAGCATGATATTTAATGTAATTACCTGGAATGTGGATCCGGAAATTTTCAGCCTAGGAGAACTGAGCATTCGATGGTATGGACTGCTCTTTGCTACAGCCTTCCTTTCTGGATATCTGGTCTTTACCCGTTACCTGGCCACTGATCGCCTTAATTCCGAGATGGTTGATCAGTTACTTATCTACATTGCGGTTGGAACCGTGCTTGGTGCCCGACTCGGGCATTGTTTCTTTTATGAACCAGAGTACTTCCTTAAAAATCCGGTGGAGATTCTGAAGATATGGAGGGGAGGCCTGGCCAGTCATGGAGCGGCCGTCGGAATTCTCCTGTCTCTCTGGCTTTACGTTCGGAAAAATAAACTTTCATTTTTGTGGCTGATCGACAGAATTGTGATTGTGGTGGCCCTGGGCGGCGCCTTTATACGCCTGGGTAACCTCTTCAATTCAGAAATCTATGGTGGACCCACCATCTCTTCCCTGGGGTTTTGAATTTGTCCGCGACAAGGTGTATGATCCCAATACCGGGGCGCTGCTTCCCACGGTGGCAAGTCATCCTACCCAGCTCTATGAAGCGCTTTCTTACTTTCTGATTTTCGGCGTTCTGCTGATCTTCTACAGGAAAAATTATACGAAAGTCCGTGATGGATTTATTTTTGGGGTTTTTATGATCATGCTCTTTTCAGCCCGCTTTCTGATTGAATTTGTGAAAAACGACCAGGTGGGATTTGAATCCGGATATGACACTCAATATGGGTCAGTTGCTCAGCCTGCCTTTTATCCTGGCGGGTATTGCCATGATCGTTTGGACAAAAAACAACCCCATTACTTCAACCAGACCCCCATTCCCAAACAGAGCCAAACAGGCGAAACAGGCTGATAAAAAGAGATAATTATGGATCCGGGAAATTTCTGGTTTGCATTCGGACTCACCTTGTTTGCAGGCCTCTCAACGGGCATCGGTAGTGCTCTCGCTTTTTTTACCAAAAGCACCAATACCCGTTTTCTCTCTGTAAGTCTTGGTTTTTCGGCAGGGGTAATGATTTACGTATCCTTTGTGGAGATTCTTCAAAAAGCAAGGTTATCCCTGGTTCCTGAGTTTGGAGATAAACTTGCTTCCTGGTATGCGGTTATTGGTTTTTTTGCCGGAATCCTGATTATTGCGATCATCGACAAACTGATTCCCTCCATGGAAAACCCTCACGAGATCAGGCGGGTGGAGGATATGGATACGGGAGGAACAAAAAGAGATCCCAAGCTGGTCAGGATGGGCATGTTCACCGCCCTGGCCATTGGCATCCATAACTTTCCCGAGGGGATTGCCACTTTTATGGCCGGAATGACCGACCCGACCATCGCCGTGCCCATTGCGGTAGCCATAGCCATTCATAACATTCCCGAAGGCATCGCAGTTTCCATTCCCATCTCTTACGGAACCGGCAGCAAAAGAAAGGGTTTCTATCTCTCTTTTCTTTCGGGACTTGCCGAACCGGTGGGGGCACTCCTTGCCTATTTTATTCTCATGCCCTTTCTGAGTGATAAACTTTTTGGTTTCATCTTTGCCGGAGTAGCGGGAATCATGGTATTCATCTCCATCGATGAATTATTACCCACGGCCCGTGAATACGGCCTCCCCCACCATGCAGTTTATGGTTTCCTGGCCGGGATGGCCCTTATGGCCTTAAGTCTTTTAATGTTTCTCTGACATGGTCGCTGAACACCAGAGCACATAAAAAACGAAGCCATCATCACCACCATCCGGTGAATGAAAAAAACCTGTTGGTAGCAACCCTCCTGAACCTGGTAATTACCCTTGTTCAGGTTGCCGGGAGCCTCCTCTCGGGAAGCATTGCCCTGCTCTCCGATGCCCTCCATAACCTGAGCGATACCTTTGCCACCTTCATCGCATATATGGCTAACCGTATCGGTAAACGGGATGCCAACCCAAAAAAGACCTTCGGATATAAAAGAATTGAGATCCTTTCTGCACTGCTTAATGCCGTGATCCTGATTGTAATGAGTGTCTTCCTGGTCCTGGAAGCATATAAAAGATTATACGAACCACGGGAGATCAATTCCATGATCATGATTCTGGTGGCCATGATCGGACTACTGGCCAATATTTTTGCAGCTGCCATTTTGAAAAAGGATGCCCACAAAAGTATCAACGTAAAGGCCGCCTATGTGCATCTTGTTGGGAGATGCGCTTACCTCCCTGCTGGTGGTTGTCGGGAGGGGTGTTGATCCGCTTCCTGGAAATCTCCTGGATCGACCCCCTGCTCACCATTCTGATTTCACTCTATATCGTCCGTGAAGCCTTTGTCATCCTTAAAGAAGCGCTAAATATACTGATGCAATCAGCCCCCGATCACCTGGATATCCGAAAGATCCGGAAACGTGTGGAAGCAATCCCGGAAGTCAACAACATGCACCATATCCACACCTGGATGCTTACCGACCAGCAGATACACCTGGAGGCCCACGTAGAACTTGACAAGGATTTGAAATTGAGCCAGGTGGATAAAATTCGTCAGGAACTTGATGCCTTTCTGCAAGGTGAGTTCAATATTCAGCACATCACCCTCCAGTTTGAGTTTAATCCGGGTCATTCGGCCAATACTTTATCACAGGAAGAGGAATCATGAACAGGGAAAAGAAAATTATCCGGGCATCCTGGTGGGCCGTAATCATAAATGCGGCACTGGCCGCTATGAAATTAACGGTGGGTTTTATCTCGGGCTCTTATGCCGTAATCGCCGACGGCATCGATTCAGCCACCGATATTGCCTCCTCCCTGGTGGTCCTGCTGGCTGCAAGGATCATCAATAAACCACCCAATATCAGATTTGCCTATGGTTACCAGAAGGCCGATACGGTAGCGGCAAAGATCCTCTCCTTTGTGATCTTTTTTGCCGGTGCACAGCTTGCCTGGTCATCTTTTCAGGTACTTTTCGGGGAGGCGGGCGGCGGAAACACCTTCAAATCTGGCCATATGGGTGACCTTAATCTCCATTGCCGGTAAATTGATCCTTACCTCCCTGCTTCACCGGACAGGAAAAAAGGTGGAGAGTCCCATGCTCATGGCCAATGCCCGCAATATGCGAAACGACATTCTCATCTCGTTGAGTGTCCTGATCAGTCTTGTGCTTACCCTTTGGTTGAAACAACCCCTGATTGACCGAATTATAGCTCTTATAATCAGTGGTTTTATTATGGTTAGCGCTTTTAAAATATTTATGAAAAGCAACATTGACCTGATGGATGGTATCGATGATCCCGGGCTCTACAAGGACCTTTTCGAGGCGGTAAAACAGGTTGAGGGGGCTCACAATCCCCACCGTGTTCGGGCCAGGAAAATTGGATATCACTACATGATCAACCTGGATATCGAAGTAAATGGCTTCCTCTCAGTAAAAGAGGCCCACGATATAGCCAGAAGGGTGGAAAAGAGCATCAAATCGAACCTCCGCAATGTTTACGATGTTATGGTTCATGTGGAACCCCTGGGAAATGAGGAGAAAGATGAGAAATTTGGGATTACAGAAACGGATATCAACGATGAAACAAACTGATAATGATTAGCAGGGAGATGGCCATGTGCAGGGCTGTTCTTGAAAACAACAGGCTTCTGCCCCTTTTTGCCCGTTTCAAAATCGCCTTGGTTTTGGAGAGAAGAGCGTGGAAGAGGTTTGTCGTATACACGAGGTGGATCCTGATTTTTTCATGGAAATAGCCAATGCCTATCTGGAAGGGGATGATAATCCCCACGAAGACATGGCGCTTTTTCCTTTGGAATCAATGGTGAAGTATCTTCGGGCCACACACTCATACTACCTTGAGGTGGCCCTTCCCCGGGTCGAAGATCTGATCGGCGCAGCTTCTTAGTCAGCCCGAACTTTCGAAAAAGGAAGTGAACCTGCTGTCGGGATTTTTCGAGGACTACAAGAAAGATTTTATGCAACATCTCTTTCAGGAGGAGAATGAGGTCTTGCCCTACATCCTTGAACTTGAAAGACAGTCGCTTCCCGAGCTTCCCGATGCCGACTTTACGAACAGGCTGAAAAGAGTACTCCATCAGGAAATTTGCCCAGGAACATAGACCGGCTTGAATACAGCCTGGAAAACCTCTCTCGTTTAATCATCAAGTACCTCCCACCCCTTGAAAATCAGGAACTTTGCAGAAAGTATTGCGTGAACTGACAGACCTGGTAAGGGACCTGGTGGACCATGCAGATATGGAAGATAAGGTGTTGATACCACGGGTTGTAGAACTGGAGCAGCAGGTATTAGGCCGGGGGAGAGGAAAATGAACCGCATCGGGATCATCGTGGCCCTGGAATCATATATGCTCCGCAAAGGAATGGTAGCAATACTAAACCGTATACCCGGCGTTTCGGTGATCAGGGAATTCGAGTCCTTAGCTCCATTGGAAAAAATGATTCAAAGCGGGAACCGGGATCTTTTGGTCATCAGTCAATCACTGTTTGACCATGCGGCTCAACCTTCTATTCAATGAGGGAGATTTACAGGAGAGAACCATCATACTAACCCGCAACCACAGCGGAGAGCCGGGGAAAGGTGTCCTGGTTATGGACATGGACGACCCTAAGGATATGATCCTGAATAGGATCCAGGGAGCTGATGGAAGCCCAACCCCACAAGCCCGATGAAGCTAACACATTCTCTCTTTCTCCCAGAGAAAACACAATCCTGAGACTGGTTTCTCTGGGATACACAAATAAAGAGATTGCCGAGGAACTTTTCCTGTCCGCTCATACGGTAATTACCCACCGTAAGAACATCGTCCATAAACTGGGAATAAAATCCGTTTCGGCCCTGACCGTTTACGCCATTGTAAATAACATCATCACCATCGAAGAGCTTAGTTCAAAACCTGTTTAGGATTGTGTATATTTGTGAAATATTTTTGTTTACATCTAATCTTCAATTGGATAAGAGATGACTGAGAATAAAACAAATACAGGAGTATTGTATGGCATTCTTGGATTACTGGTAGTGATCCTGGCTGTGGCTGTTTACATGTTACTTGATACCCGGAAAAACCTGAATGTGGTTTCGGCCGATCTGGCTGAAAAGACCGAATTTTTCAGAATGGAAAAGGATTCTCTGGAGGGTGAACTTAGAAATATCTACTTCAGATATGATACTCTTGAGACCAACAATGTTGAATTACAGGCAGATATGATACTGCAGCAGGAGAAGATCGAAAAACTGATTGCCATTCAGAAAGATGATGCCTACAAAATCAGGATGTACCGTAAAGAGATGGAAACCATTCGTTCGGTATTACGAAGCTACATTGTACAGATCGATTCTCTGAACATGCAGAACCAGGAGCTTTTGGCCGAAAATAAACAACTTAAAAACACATCCAGGCGTCTGAGTACTGAAAAAGAGCAGCTTGAGAAGGATAAAACCCAGCTTGAGGAGATTAAAAATCTGGCCACTTCTCTCCAGGTGTCGGAGATTAATCTGGTTCTCCTTACCAAAAGGGATAAGGAGACTACACGGGTCCGCACCACCACCAAGGTGAGGGTCGATTTTACGGTAAGGGCCAACAAAGTCGCTCCGGCCGGCGAAAAGACCATTTACCTATGAGAATCGTTCGACCCGACCAGGTGGTACTGGGCTCTCCGGAACTGGAAATGATCGATCTGGGTGAAGAGCAGATTCCCGCATCCGCGTCCAGGATCATCACCTATGAAAATACAGACCTGCCCGTTTCCATTTTTTGGACCAATGACGGAGAGATTGTCCCTGGAGAGCACCTGGTGGAGCTTTATTCAGAAGGGGCTTTGATCGGAAACGCAGCATTCGTTCTCAAATAGAAGCCTCTCCCATATGAATGTTTTATTAATCATTGGATGATGTCCAAATGGATTTTAAAGGCTGTTGTCCAGAAGGGAATATCCTATCTTCCGGCTTCCGGGAAAATAAACTATTTTTTTCAAAAAAATGTAACGCGGCGGGGTACACCTGAATGATGAACATTTTGGCCTGAAGATAGGACATGCCCGCGACCACCTTGCGCTTCCTTGTGGAGATCCAGGGCAAAGGCAAGGAAAGGAACATTCTTGAACTTGGGACCGGGTGGTACCCGGTCATTCCCATCCTCTTTTACCTGACACTCCATGGGAAAGGTGACATCGGTGGATATCCAGCAATGGATGACACGGAAAACCCAGGAGGATACCATCCTTAAATTCAGGGAATGGAAAGAAGCCGGCCTGCTGGCTTACCTGGAGGAGGCCATTGTCCCTGAGCGTTGGGAACAACTCATGGATGTGCTCAGCAAGCCCGAAAAGTACAATAAAGAGGATATCAATCGATTGATTGGCCTTACTCCTCTTGTGACAGATGCCCGAAATCTCTCCATCGAAAATGATTCGGTCGATTTTATCTGTTCCAATAACACCTTTGAGCACATTCCCCAGGAGATTCTCTCTTCCATCCTGATGGAATTCAAAAGGATCCTTGCATCCCAAAGGAATGATGAGTCATTTTATCGACATGTCGGATCACTTTGCCCATTTTGACTCCAGGATAACGATCTATAATTTTCTGAAATTCAGTAAAAAAATTTGGGCCCTGCTGGACAATTCCATCCAACCACAAAACCGTCTTCGTTTTCGTGATTATATTGAAATGTATCATCTCTGTGGCCTGCCTGTGAACCGGGAAGAGATCAGGGAAGGGAGCCAGCAAGAACTGGGAAAAGTGAAGGTTCATCCGGAATTTTCAAGTTACAGCCCCCGGGAACTGGCCATCAGTCATGCCTACATTATAAGCCTGGGCCCGGGGCTTCAGACTTAAGGCAGAAATAGCTCCCGCATGATGTGATCGGCCAGAAGCCAGCTCTCAGGAAAAATGGTGATATTATTGTTTTGCTCAAACATCAGACCCTCTTTGACAAAGCGGCCGGCACTTTCCAAAAAATGCAGTTTTACCCCTGTCCCGAAACGATCCTCCAGGACCTGGGGATCAGCTCCTTCACAAGTTCTTAGGGAGGTAATCAGATAGTCGTGATACTGCTCCTTTGGGCTTAATTCTTCAACTTCCCGGAGCACTTCCCCTTTGTTTAGGGAAGACATATATTTTTTCAGCGAAGCAACATTCCAGAAGCGGCTGCTTCCATCGAAGGAGTGGGCCGAGGGACCAAAACCCAGGTAGGGTGCACCCGACCAATAGAGCTCGTTGTGTCGCGACCTCCATCCCTTTTTCGCAAAATTTGAAATTTCATAGTGCTCAAATCCGGCCCTGCTAAGCTCCTCCCTGAGCAAAAGGTACATCTCTACACTTTTTTCTTCTGCCACAGGAGCTATTCTCCCTTTTTTGCTCCAATGATCAAAAACCGTACCCTCTTCAAAGGTGAGGTGATAGGCCGAAATGTGATTCACCGGAAGCTCCAGAGCCCTGAGAATATTCTCCCTCCACCGGGCGGGGGTTTGTGTTGGAATACCATATATAAGATCCACGCTAATGTTATCAAATCCGGCAGAAAAAGCATCTTCAACGGCACAAACAGCTTGCCTTGCACTGTGCGACCGGCGCATTAGCTTCAGATCCTCTTCACGAAAAGACTGGATTCCCATGCTAATCCGGTTAAATCCAAGTTCGCGCAGCATCCTGAGTTGAGAGGCCTTCAGATCATCGGGATTGCATTCGATCGTTATCTCCGCATTTTCCGACAGGTCAAAGTTGTCCCTTACCTGCCTTATCATTTTTTCAAGATTATCAAGCGAAAGTAATGAGGGTGTTCCGCCTCCAAGGTAGAGGGTATCCATTTTGTTTCCCTGCTGGTCTGAAGCCTTTAAAACTAGTTCTGTCAAAAGACTCTCGGTAAACTGATCCTGATAGTGAGTACTCACAGTGAAATAGAAATCACAATACCTGCAGGCCTGGCGACAAAAGGGAATATGGATGTAGATGCCCCCCATGGTTTTTTCCATTAATTAAAATTTTTCATCTTTGTGACTTCATTGAGGGGCTTATCATGCTAAAGTACTTGATCCAATACAAATTTTCCATTCTTCTGGCAGCTTTTATTGTATTTCTGAGTCTGGTCCCCAGCTCCAGTTTGCCCCAGTCACGACTCTATACCATCCCCTATGTGGATAAGCTTGTACATATTTGCATGTACGGATCTTTGGGACTGGTGACCCTTTTAGAAAGGCGCTGTCTACAGAGGTGCTTCCCAAAGGAGCTGCTTCTCCTTTTCTTGGTTTTTACCCTCAGCACCCTGATGGAGTTACTTCAGGCGACGGTGGTAGCTTCCCGTGGCGCCGAGTGGTTTGATCTGGCGGCAAATTTTATAGGGCTGGGTGGTGCCTGGCTGGCTTATTCATTTTTTCGGCGTTTTATATCCTGATCTTTTCATTCCCCTTCCTGAATTCGGATGCCAAATCGGCAATGGATTCGGTGAGTAGTACAGACCTTAATCCTTTGCGATAAGCCTCCACGGTATGATGTAAACTGCAAGGCGCCTCCTTACTACAGGCTTCGGTCCTGATCAAACATTGTTTAAAGGACTCTACCCCATCCATAATCTCTATAATCTCCATGAGAAAAATATCAACGGCCGGCTTCTTAAGGGCAAATCCGCCGTGGGGTCCTTTGTTTGAATCCAGGATCTGATGACGGCTTAGTACCTGGAGAATTTTACCCAGAAAAGGAGAAGGAATGCCCAGTTCTTCCGAAATTTCTTTCAGTCCCTTCTTTTTCTCAGGTGTAGCATAAAGGGCCAGGTAAATCACAGCCCGGATTGCATATTTACTGGTATTGGATAACATAAAGCTAGAGTGCTATTTTCTCTATTCGCTGCTGGTGCCGTCCTCCTTCATAGGGGGTTTTAAGAAACAAATCCACAATCTCCTGAGCCATCTCCTGGTCCAGGAAACGGGCAGGGATGGAGCAAATATTGGCATCATTGTGTTTTCTGGCCAGGATGGTAATCTCCTGGTTCCAGCATAGCGCGCCCCTGATACCCTGGTGCTTATTGGTTACCATGTTGATGCCGTTACCACTTCCGCAAAGCGAGATACCCACGTCACACTTACCTGTTTCAACCGCCTCGGCCAGAGGGTGACCATAATCCGGGTAATCCACGCTATCTTCTGAGCTGGTTCCATAATCACAGACCGCATACCCTTCTTTTTCAAGAAAAAGTATGATATTTTGTTTCATTTTAAAACCTGCGTGATCGGAAGCTATTGCTATTTTTGTATCCATCTTATTCACCCTTTTTAACAACAGGGCGGTTAATTTGTTGTTCATTCATTTTAATAAACTCTGTTTTTTTAACGCTTCCGCTTATACAAGCCCTAATCATCAATAAATACCAAATTTGATCAACCGATTGTCAACAGTCACTATATTTGAACAAGCTATGAATTTTTAAAGAGAACAAGCTATGAACAATTGTTGAATGATTCTCTAAGAATCGGAAATTCAGAACTTAAGAGAGTCATTCTTTGTTAATACAATGTCATTAGTTTTTCATTACTAAGAATTGCAAAGATATAATCTGTTTTTTTAAAACAGAATAAACCGAATAACATCATCATTTAAGATTAGATTTAAACTTTAAATAATATTAATATAAAATGACTATTGTTAATAATCTAAAAATAGATAAAAAAGGATTTATTGACATGGAAGTAGATAAGTCCATTGATATCGTTGCTGAGATTAAGCAAATGAGAAAGGATAAAAATGCAGTTATTCTTGCTCATTTTTACCAGGACGGGAGAAATACAGGATATTGCTGATTATGTGGGAGATAGCCTT
Source organism: uncultured Bacteroidota bacterium (assembly GCA_963716765.1). Classification (GTDB taxonomy): domain Bacteria; phylum Bacteroidota; class Bacteroidia; order Bacteroidales. Next base: position 56,571 of record CAVQUO010000005.1, read on the forward strand.
GGATTGTCCCAGCAGGCAGCTGAAACTGATGCGGATATTATCCTTTTTGCCGGGGTTCATTTTATGGCCGAAACAGCTAAAATACTTGCGCCCGATAAAAAAGTGTCTGATCCCTGACCTGCAAGCGGGCTGTTCTCTAGCCGATTCATGTCCGCCAGAAGCTTTTGCAGCCTTTAAAAAGAAGTATCCCGGGCACACTGTTATTTCATATGTCAATACTACGGCAGAAATCAAGGCTATGACAGATATAATCTGTACTTCCACAAACGCTCTTGAGATTGTTAAGAGCCTTCCTGCAAATGAAAAAATAATTTTTGCTCCTGACAGAAACCTTGGATCTTATATTAAAAGTGAAACCGGAAGGGATATGGTGATCTGGGACGGAGCCTGTCATGTTCACGAGGAGTTTAGCCTGGAACGAATCCTGGAATTAAAAAGTCAGCATCCCGATGCACAAATTATCGCTCACCCGGAATGTGAAAAACCCATTCTAATTGTGTCCGATCATATCGGATCAACCACTTCGCTATTGAATTATACGATTAAGGATAAGGGAAGTAAATACATTGTGGCTACAGAATCGGGTATTCTTCATCAGATGAGATTAAAGAGTCCTGATAAGCTTTTTTTGGCTGCGCCACCCAAGGATTCTACCTGTGCATGTAACGATTGCGCCTATATGAAGCTGATTTCCTTGAAAAAGATTTATAATACTTTGAAGTATGAGCTTCCGGAGATAACTTTGGAACAGGAATTGATGGACAAAGCAAGAGGATCCATCGTTAGAATGCTGGACATTTCAAGGAAATTGAATTTGTAAGAGCTTTATGAGAATCTTATGTAAGGGCAGTCGTTGCTTATTTTTACTATTCTACATTTTTGTGGGACAGTCGCTTGTTGCCCAGGATGCTAATTCTGAGAATGGTTTTGTCCAGTTTTCTTATCCCAACGGTCAGGTTTCCAGCGAAGGAAGTATGAAAAACGGGAAACCGGATGGCTACTGGAAAACTTACTATGTGACAGGCATCATTAAGTCGGAGGGAAAAAGAACCAACTTTCTCCTTGACAGCACCTGGAATTTTTATAATCAGGCTGGTGAACTGGTACAAAGCATTAGTTATAGTCTTGGAGAAAAAAACGGATTTTCAATCACTTACATTTATAACAATCCTCTTAATCCCGGTCAGCCCACCGTTATTTCCAAGGAACTATACGTGAATGGCAAGAGGGAGGGTAATTCATTTTATTATTATCCAACCGGAGAATTAAAGGAAATGATCTACTTCAAAAATAACCAGAAACAGGGATTGGCCAGGGAGTTTAATAAGGATAGTATTGTTATTTCTGTTTTGGAGTACAAGGATAACTATTTGGTCAACAGGGAAAGGATAAACAGAACCGATAAATCGGGACGAAAACAGGGTACCTACAGGGAGTATTATGAGAATGGAAGCGTAAAAAAAGAAGAGCATTTTCTGGATGACCAGCTCCATGGATACTACCGTGAATTTGACGGTCGAGGGGAAATTGTTACAGCCATACGCTATGAACGGGGCGAGATCAAGGAGGAGATAGACGAGGATATGAGGGAGTTGCTTGATATGAAAAGTACCTACGATGAAGAAGGAAGGCTTGTTTTCACAGGAGGATACAAGGAGGAAATTCCCATTGGAATACATAGGTTTTATGATACAACAGGGGTGGTTGAAAATGCATACCTGTATAATCAATTGGGACAAAAAATTGGTGAAGGAGTGATTGATGAGCAGGGTAGGAGAATTGGTAATTGGACGGATTTTTATCCTTCGGGTGAGCAAAGAGCCAGTGGTCAATTATCTTGACAATTTAAAAACAGGACCATGGACCTATTATTTTGTGAACGGCGGTATAGAGCAGAAGGGAAGATTTGATAAGGGACGTTTTCAGGGTCTTTGGCTTTGGTACTATCCCAATGGAAAAATCTGGAGAGAAGAGAGTTACTTTAATGGAAGAGAAGATGGTTTGTTTACAGAATATGATCATGAAGGTAATATACTCGCCGAGGGTGACTATATTAGCGGCGAAAGAGACGGGGAGTGGATCTACCATGTGGGCGATCACCAGGAAAAAGGCTCGTATGTGATCGGACTCAGGGAAGGAGAGTGGAAATATTATTTCAAGGATGGACAGCTGAAGTATGAAGGGATCTATTCACAGGGTAATCCGGACAAGCGACATAAGTACTATTATCCCATCGGGAGTGTTGAAGGAGGAGCAATATTACGAAATGGGAATCCGGGAAAAGAACTGGAAAAAATATGATGAGGAGGGGAACCTGGTGATGACCATTACTTACCGAAACAATATTGAATACAGAATCAATGGTACACGTATCGGACTTCCGGAGAGTGATGTTACATTAATACGCTGACCCGTCTATGGCAGAAGAATTTGAATTCAGGGGAAAAGATTTATCGGATGGTGAGCTGGAGATTGAAGCCAGATTAAGGCCTCATCAGTTTCACGATTTTGATGGTCAGATGAAGGTTGTGGATAACCTGAAGGTTTTTGTGGAGGCGGCAAGATTAAGGGATGAAGCCCTGGATCATGTTTTGCTGCACGGTCCCCCGGGATTGGGTAAAACAACCCTGGCCCATATTATTGCCAATGAGATGGAGGTTGGTATTAAAATTACCTCTGGACCGGTTCTGGATAAACCTGGCGATCTGGCCGGCTTGCTCACCGGACTGGAGGAGGGTGATGTTCTGTTTATTGATGAGATCCACAGGCTCTCCCCCATTGTGGAGGAGTATCTTTACTCGGCAATGGAGGATTATTGTATCGATATCATGATCGACAAAGGTCCGTCGGCACGATCTGTCCAATTGACCCTGCAGCCCTTTACCCTGATCGGGGCAACCACCCGTTCCGGTCTTCTCACTGGTCCGCTCAGGGCTCGTTTTGGAATAAAATCCTTGCTTGAATATTATGATACAGAAGTGCTTACCGGTATTGTAAAACGATCTTCAGGAATTTTAAAGGTAAAAATTGATGAAAATGCAGCAGCAGAAATTGCTTCCAGAAGCAGGGGAACACCCAGGATTGCCAATGCCCTGCTCAGGCGGATCAGGGATTTTGCCCAGGTAAAGGGAAATGGGATGATAGATATGGAAATTACCAGGTATGGGCTTGAAGCACTGAATATTGACCAATCGGGTCTGGATGAAATGGATAACAAGATACTGTTTACAATTATCGATAAGTTTAAAGGTGGCCCTGTGGGATTAAATACCATTGCCACAGCAGTTGGCGAAGAGGCCGGAACCATCGAGGAGGTTTATGAACCCTTTCTTATTAAACAGGGATTTATCAAACGTACGCCCAGGGGTCGGGAGGTTACTGAAAATGCATACGATCACCTGGGTAAATATCGGGATCGTCAAAACTCATTATTCTGATAATTTATTATATTTGTGTCGAACTGAATTAATTGCGACCTGATATGGTAAAAGAGTTAATAAAAAATGCGGGACTGCTGATCATCCTGATCGGGGTAATTGTTCTTGGTGTGGTGGTATTTACCGGGACTCAGACCAATGCTCTGCTGGGATTAAGCCTTGGCTTGATTATTGGTGGACTGCTGTCACATATCGTGATCAACAAGCTTGTTGACTGATTTTTTTGCTACAAACCCGCGATGAATTTTAATCCTGGTTTGTCCAGGATTTTTATTTTCCTTCCGCTGAGTTCGATCAGGCCTTTGGTCTTAAACTCGGATAGTAACCTGATAATTGATTCAGTAGCCGTACCAACAATGTTGGAAAGCTCCTCCCGTGTCAGTGATATGTTTAGATTCTTTTCGTGGTCAACACCAAATTCCTCGTCAAGATGGATGAGAATCTCAGCCAGCCTTCCCTTCACCGTTTTCTGAGCTATATCTATAATATAAGAGTTGGCCTCACCCAGTTCCTTACAGATCAGTTTCATCAATTCAACCGCAAACTCGCCGTTTGTTTTTACAAGTTTAGTCAGAATTATCGGCAGGAATATGGCATAAAAGGGTTTCCTCCAGCACTTCGGTTGTGGTGCAGGCCGGTTCATTGCTTACAACCGAACGGTAACCAATGATATCTCCCGGCTTGTGCAAAGCGGATGATTTGTTCCTTTCCATCGATTCCGGTTTTGTATATCTTTACAATTCCTTTTTGAACACAAAAGAAACCCTTCATCCGGTTTCCTTCCTGGTAGATAATTGAACCTCTTTTATAGGATTCTGTTATCTTGTTCAGGGAGATCTCCTGTAATTCCTCTTCACTGAGATGACGAAACAGATGATGAGAACTTTTGCAAGCAGGAATCACAAGGAATATTACCCTGGTCTTTGATCATGGAAAAACTTTGAAATTCAAATGTAATTATAAATAGATGAAAATCTTTAAATCTGATGAAAGAATCAATTAAAGCAACCTGGCTCAATGATCTATCCTTTGAAGCAGAGGTTGACGGACACAAAATTTACCTGGATAGCTCCGCTGAGCATGGTGGTAAGAATATGGGTCCAAGGCCCAAACCTCTGATGATGGTAGCCCTTGCCGGTTGCACCGGAATGGATGTTGCTGCCATTCTGAGGAAGATGAGGGTGGAGGTGGAGTCACTGATCGTTGAAGTGGAAGGAGATGTAACAGAAGAACATCCCAAACGTTTCAGTGCTATGAAGGTGATATTCAGGGTGAAAGGAAAGGATGTTCCATTTGCAAGTGTGGAAAAAGCTGTGAACCTTTCAAAAGAAAGATATTGTGGTGTATCAGCCAACTATACCAAAGCTTTTCCCATTGATTACGAAATTATTATGGAGGAATAGCTCTCCCATAGGAGTTTTCATTGGGGTATTATCTCGGGAAGTGCTTATTTTGCTGCGCAAAAAATGCCAGTTCCCTCAACAATACCCAATGAAAAAGGGAGATCATATTGCTTTAGAATAAGGGCTTAATACGCTGCCCGGAACTGTTCCAGGAAACGAAGGTCATTTTCGAAATAGAGCCGCAGGTCTTTCACCTGATACTTAAGCATGGCGATGCGTTCAACGCCCATTCCAAAGGCAAAACCAGTGTATTTGTTAGAATCTATATTATTGAAATCCAAAACGTTGGGGTCTACCATTCCACAACCCAGAATTTCAAGCCAACCGGTGTATTTGCAAACATTACAACCTTTGCCTCCGCAGATCTGACAGGAGATATCCATTTCTGCTGAAGGTTCGGTGAAGGGAAAGAATGAGGGGCGGAGCCTGATTTCAACCTCCTGGCCAAACATCTCACGGGCAAAGAAAAGCAGGGTTTGCTTCAAATCGGCAAAGGATACATTTTCATCAATGTAGAGTCCTTCCACCTGATGAAAGATGCAGTGTGCCCTGGCTGAGATGGCCTCATTTCGAAAGACACGGCCCGGAGAGATGGTGCGAATGGGAGGTTGAGATTTTTCCATGACCCGAACCTGTACCGAAGAGGTATGGGTGCGAAGCAGTATATCGGGATTTTTTTCAATGAAAAAAGTATCCTGCATGTCCCGGGCCGGATGTTCGGGGGGAAAGTTAAGCGCTGAAAAAACATGCCAGTCATCTTCAATCTCAGGTCCTTCTGAAATGGTAAAGCCCAGCCTGCCAAAAACTTCTATAATCTGGTTTCGCACGATACTGATGGGATGCCTGGCTCCAAGCTGTATGGGTTCGCCCGGAAGACTTAAATCACTGGCTTTTTCAGCATTACCTTCATCGTCCAATGCCTGGCTAAGATTGTCTATCCTTTCTGAAACAAACTTTTTAAGCTGGTTAATTTTCTGACCAAGCTCCTTTTTTTGTTCGGGTGGAACCAGTTTAAAATACTGAACAGGTCGGTCAGAATACCTTTTTTTCCAAGGTATTTAATTCTGAAATTTTCGATCTCCTCGCGTGTTTCAGCTGTGAATTCTCGAGCTTCCTGGAGAATTTTATCAATATTGTGGTCCATATCCTTTTGAATTTGAGCTACAAAAGTAGCAAAAGCGGGGATTATTTTATGAGGGTGATGTGATATACTACATCATCAATGGGACGGTCATTTGCATCGCATGGCATGGCTGCAATTCTGTCGATGACCTCCATGCCTTCAAGCACCTCTCCAAATACCGTATAGCTTCCATCGAGGTGGGGTGTTCCTCCAATGGTGGTGTATGCTTCAATGGCTTCAGGGGTAAAGGCCGCTGGGCCGGTCCTTCTCCATCATCTTAAGCATGTCGGGTGTGAATACACGGCCCTGTACAATGTAAAACTGGGAGCCGGAGGAAGCTTTTTCAGGATTAACCCGGTCGCCCATCCGTGCTGCAGCCAGGGCTCCTTTTTTATGAAAGAGCTGGTCGTTGAACTCGGCAGGAATGGTATATCCCGGTCCGCCCTGTCCCAGTTGTTGTCCCCTGTCAGCATCTACCGAGTGCGGATCTCCGCCCTGGATCATAAAATCCTTAATCACCCGGTGAAAAAGTTGTCCATCGTAAAATCCTTCATTAATAAGTTTGATCATGTTATCGCGGTGACCAGGGGTCTCATTGTATAGCCTGAGAATCATATCACCCTGAAGCGTGGAAATTTTAATAAGCTGTTCTGTCTGGGCAGCTTGTCCTTTTATGGCAGAAACTGTAAGCAAAAGAATGAATCGTTACATAAAGTAGCCTGGAAATCCTCATTTTCTTCATCATATTTGGTGTAACTTTAATACAAAGATAGAATGAATGTTTAGAAATTTTCTTCCTATGCATCGCACTTATGATTATCCTGCGGCACTCTCTGCTCAGTCGGTGGGTCTGGTGCTAAGTGGAGGGGGCTCGAAAGGATCTGGCACATATAGGGGTAATTAAGGCCCTGGAAGAGAACCGTATTCCCATTGATTATATCGGAGGGTACCTCCATGGGGGCTATTATTGGCAGTCTTTATGCCATGGGTTATACCTGCGACGAGATGATTGCCATTGTTTCATCGGATGATTTTATGTACTGGATGACGGGAGAATTAAAGGAGGAGGATCAGATACTTTTTCAAGGAGGAGAACCCGGACCCTGAACTGGTAAATATAGGCATCGATATAAAAGACACCATTCCCAAAACCAGGCTGCCCCTGAGCTTTATACCCAGTCATTTGATGGATTTTGCTTTTATGGAGATTTTTTCCAGGGCCAGTGCTGCAGCTTCCTATAATTTTGACAGCCTTTTTGTTCCCTTTTTATGTATTGGTGCAGATATCAGCAACAGTAAGGAGGTGGTTTTCAGGAAGTGGTGATCTGGCCCAGGCGGTCAGGGCCTCCATGACCGTTCCCCTGGTATTCCGTCCCATTGTTATGGATGGAAGACTGATGTATGATGGGGGCATCTACAATAATTTTCCTGCAAACAGGGTAAAGGAACATTTTAATCCCGATATAATCATTGGAAGCAAGGCTGCCAGAGGAAATGAACCTCCCGATGAATATGATGTGATGAAGCAGATTGAAAACATTGTAATGACCCCTTCGGATTACATCATTCCCGGGGAAAAGGGCATATTGATCGACATGGATTTTGGAACACAAGATCTTCTTGCCTTCGACAAGATGGATGAGTTTGTAGAGATTGGTTATGAAACTACCCTTTTGAAAATGGATAGCATTCATATGATGATAGGAGGGAAGGGCCAGACTCGAGTTCACTGAACAGACAAAGGAAGGCCTTTATGGAAAGCTGGCCCGAATTCAGGTTCAGGGATGTGGAGCTTGAGGGGCTTGAATGAGAAACAGGCGACCTATGTGAGAGCGTAGTTTTTTGAATTCAGATTCTGTGTTAGGTCTGGAATTAATTAGGCGGGAATATCTTAAACTTGTGAGTGATAAAAGCCTTACTTATCATCTATCCCAGTGCGCGATACTCAGAAAGAAGACAGTCTCTTTACCTTTAATCTGAGGGTGATTCCGGAAGCTCCCCTGGAGGCCAGGTTCGGCCTGTTCATTTCGACGACCGGACAGGCCCAGACCTACCTCGGCCTGAGCTTCAGGGAGATCCAGGAAGTGAGTACCCACCTGAAGGGGAGCCTGCAGTTTGGGAGGTTGTATGATGGGCGTGAACCTGGGTTTTCGCTTTGACTATCCTTCCAGGACCCCGGTTTTTTTTCAGGGTAATTTTAATTACAACCGTTTCGATTATAATACCACAAATCCTCACTTTCTTTTACGAGGATCAGAAAGCCTCCTATATTATAGAAAATGAGGTGAATGGAAGGTTTGATGTGGGCATTCCCTTTTTCGAAAATAGTATCCTGATGGCTGGTTTGGGAATTGGGACGAAACCAGGAGGTTTATTATATGACCAAGGATTTTTCCTCCACCGATACCTCCGAAGTTTCATTGGTGAATCTGTTTTCTCTATATGGTGCCTATGAAAGAAACACCTTAAACGACAGGCAGTTTTCCACCAAGGGGTCTTTTTTGAAGTTTTCTCTTCGGGCGGGTTATGGATCTGAGTCCTATTCACCCGGTTCAACTCGATCAGATTCTGAACGAGAAGATAAACTACTTCTGGTTTTCGGCACGCTTCGAAAACACGGTTATATGCCATTGAACGAGGGTTTCAGCCTTGGCTATCATTATGTCATGCATGCCGAGTTCAAACCCCTGCTTTCCAACTATTTTTCAAGCATTATCGAAGCTCCTGCTTTTCAGCCCAACCTGATTACGAAATCGCTTTTTATGGAGAATTACAGGGCAAATCAATACATTGGAGTGGGTTTGATGCCGGTCTATGCTTTCGGAAAAAACATGCATGCAAAATGGAAGTATATGGCTATTTTCCTGTTACAGGAAATACTTCAGGGATGCAGAAAATAATGCCTACCTGGGAAATTATTTCTCCACTCATGAAAACTGATTTTTAATGTCTCTGTGAACTTATCTTTCGGTAGTGGGTCCGCTTGGCTTGCATCGTGGGATATATTTCGGCCCTGGATCAACCCTGGATTGTACAGCTCAGTTTTGGTTATTTGCTGTTTAACCGGAAATCGGATGAGGATTAAAAAATAGTACTTTTACGCTCATCTTGAAGAATCCTATTACAACAGTTGTTTGGCCAGACGGCCGTGTATGGTCTGGGTATCGTATTGCCCAGGCTTTTAAATTATGTGCTGCTTACACCCTTTTATACACGGGTCTTTGATAGGGCGACTTATGGAATTATTACAGAGCTTTATGCCTATGTGGTTTTTCTGCTGGTGATTCTCACCTATGGAATGGAGACCGGCTATTTTCGATTTGCAAGCAGCTCAAAGGAGAACGGAAGGATTTACACCACGGTACTGCAGCTCTCTGTTTGTAAGCTCATCTGTTTTTATTCTGCTGGCGATGATCACTGGTGGCTCAATAAGTTCCATGGATGGGTTATGGTGATCATCCGGAGTACATCCGGTGGCTTGCTGTAATCGTGGGTGTGGATGCCTTTACTGCCATTCCGTTTGCCAGGATTCGGCTGAACAACAGGCCCGGGAAATATGCACTTATCAGGATCGTTGAGGTATCTGGTCAATATCTGGCCTGAATCTGTTTTTCCTCTGGTACTGTCCAAAACATGCCGGATTCGAACCTGGTTTCGATGCTTTACAATGAAGAGATTGGGGTGGGTTATGTATTGATCTCCAACATGGTGGCCTCTCTCTTAAAATTGCTCTTGCTTTCCGGAGAATTTGTGGCAGCATTCAGATCTTCATTTAATGGGATTATACTTAGAAAGGTATTAAAATACTCCTATCCGCTTTTGGTGGCCGGACTGGCCGGTACAGTGAATGAGGCCCTTGACCGGATTCTGCTCAAACATATGATTCCGGCCGAGCAGCTGCCCATGGAGCAACTTGGTATTTATGGGGCCAATTTTAAAATGGCGGTTTTGATGACTCTGTTTGTGCAGATGTTCAAGTATGCCGCAGAACCCTTCTTTCTTCTCACGGTCGACCGATAAGAATGCTAAAGAGCTTTATGCCGATGTGATGAATTTTTTCGTGGGGCCGGGTTGATCATTTTCCTCTGGTGTAACCCTCTACATGGAATATTTCATTCTTTTTATTGGACAGGGATTCAGGGAGGGAGCTGAAATTGTTCCGGTCGTTCTCCTGGCCAATCTTGTGATGGGAATCTTTTTCAACCTCTCCATTTGGTACAAGTTGACCAATAAGACCATGTATGGTGCGGTACTTGTAATTATTGGAGCCCGGGTAACGGTTATGGTAAACGTACTGTTCATTCCCAGGTACGGATATGTAGCTTCGGCCTGGGCGCACCTGATTATGTTATAGCCTGATGGTGCTCTTGTCGTATCTCTGGTCGACGAAAACACTACCCAATTCCTTATAAAACCGGTAAAATATTGGTCTATATGGTCTTGGCTCTGATGATTTATTATTTCAATGAACTATTTTTGCAGAATATTGGGCCAATCAGGGATCTCACCAGCTTTATATTGCTGGCTGGTTTTGGATTCTTTCTTGTGGTATATGGAACGTCCGGTATTTATTAAAGTATAAAAACGAGACTATAGTATGGAAGTGAAGATTGTGAACCGGTCAGGTAATTCGCTGCCCGAATACAGCACTCCTTTATCTGCAGGAATGGATTTGAGGGCAAATCTGGATGAAGCGGTTTTGCTTAAACCCATGGAAAGAAGGTTGATACCCACCGGTTTGTTTATTGAGTTACCGGCCGGATTTGAAGCACAGATCAGGCCAAGAAGCGGACTGGCCCTAAAAAAGGGTATTTCAGTTGTGAATACACCCGGCACGATTGATGCTGATTACAGGGGAGAAATCGGAATTATTCTGATCAACTTATCGACCGAGGATTTTCTTGTGAATCATGGAGAAAGGATTTGCCAGATGGTTATAAACAGGGTTGAAATGATTGCCTGGAGTGAGGTGGATAACCTGGAAGAGTCTGAACGCGGAGCAGGAGGCTTCGGGCATACAGGAAACAAGTAATGTTTCGTTATCATTAAGGAAGGAGTGGTTTTTACATGAGGGGAATTGTATTTATTTTGGGGATCATCCTGTTGTTATTTTGGGCAGGACTGCCTGGCTCAGCAGGAGAGATGACAGTAATGATTATCAATATGCCTTGATTGAGGCTGTTAAGCAAAAGAACCTGGGAAATCTCTCGGAGGCCGCAAAGCTTTACAGGCTGGTAATCAGGGAGAGGCCGGACTGTGAGGTGGCTTATTATGAGTTAGGCAGGGATCTATTTGATGTCAAACCAGGTAGATTTGGCCATCTCCAATCTTAAATCGGCTTATGAATTGGATCCGGAGAACCAGTGGTTCATTCTGGCCTATCTTAAGTGCTCTGGATGCTGGTAAGCTTTATGATGAGATGGAAGTCCATCCTGAAGGAGAAGGTTGATTCAGACCCCGGGGAGGTGGAGTGGGAGTATCAGCTGGCCGCAGTCTATTTTAACCAGGATAAGCATAAAAAGGCCATTAAAACACTTGAAAAGATAGAAAAGGAGAAGGGCTTCAGTGAAAAGGTGACCCTGTTGAAAGCTTCCATTTATGAGAGCGATGAGGAATATGACCTGGCTCTTGTTGAGCTGGAGAAGGTAATGGTTCTTTTTCCCGAGGCGATTCAGTTCAGAATTGTTGCCGCCGAATTATGCATGAAGAGCGGGAAGGAGGATGAAGCAGCCAAGTTTTACCTTGAAATGCTGGATGTGGACAGCACCAATATTTTTGCCCTGACCAATCTGACGGATTATTACAGGAAAAAGGAGGATTACAAGAATAGTTTCAAGTATCTTTCTGCAAATCCTTCTGCCAGCCCAATGATTGATGCGAAGAAGGAAAATGGCAATTCTATCCTTTTATTTGTCAGAAGAAAAGTTTATTAATGATTATCCTGATGAGCTGGCAAATCTGCTGGAGGTTTTAATAGAGGTTCATCCGGAAGTGTATGATGCAAGGTTATTGGCTTCTGATTTTTATATTCAGAGACAGGGAATATGACAAGGCTTACTGGAATTTGAGAGGCATATTTAGGGAAAGGAGGAAGCAGTTATCCGCTTTATATGCAGGCCATCCTGCTTGCAAATGCCGGAGGATCTGAACCAGGAGCTGGTTAATATTTGCGGGGAGGCGATGGACTATCTATCCCGACAGCCTTGATATCAGGTTTTTCAGGGGTATTGGCTTATACGAAGAGGGTGAATACCAGGCATTGATTGAAAATTTTGATGGAATTTCCCTGGATGGGTTTTCCTCGGCGGAGTACAGCCTCCCAGTCCACAATGCTATTGGCTGAGGCCTATTACAGGTTGGATGATTATGACAAAATCAGATTCTATTTTTGAGCCTTTGATAGAGAGGGAGCCGAACAATTACATGGTTTTGAATAATTATAGTTATTACCTGGCCGAACGGGGCGAGAAGCTGGCAGAGGCAAAAAAGTGGAGTAAAAAGGCCATCGATAATAATCCGGATAATGCAACTTTTTTGGACACTTATGCCTGGGTGCTTTATCGCATGCGGAGAGTATGAGGAGGCTGAAAAGTATATTCTCCTGGCCATGGAAAAGGGAGCAAAAAACGATCCTGAAGTGAATGAGCATGCAGGTGATATTCAGCTTGCACTAAATAGCCTCGAAATGGCCAGGGCTTATTACCAGAAGGCTATTATGGTTGGAGGAGACAGGGAGAAACTGGAAAGTAAAATTAATGAGCTGGATAAAGGCGCTAGGTGAATAGATTTAAAACATATAGTTCTCTTTTTAATGGCTGCCTTGCTTCTGACACAGTGTGGTGTAAAACGCAAAGTTACGCACCACTGAACTCACCGGAGCTGGCAAGAAACTGCCCCTTCAAGTGTCGGAATTGAGGGATTCAGAGAGTTTGTGTCAGGACCAGGATACCATAAATACGATTCTGATCAGTAAGGCAGAGGCGCTTTTTAATAGCAATGATGAGCGTTATGAAGCATTGGTAAGCATTTATGCAATTCGGGATTCACTGATTTATATGTCGGCAGTGAACAGTGGTTTTGAGATCATCAGGGCGCTATTGATAAGGATAGCATCATTGTAATTGACCGCTTAAATAAGGTGGTTTACACCTCTCCTGGTAGTAAGAAGATTGGGTTTTCAGAATCCGGTGAATTTTGAGGATATTCAGAACCTGATCTCAAGGTATTATCTTTGTGACAAGATAGAAGAAGCCAGGGAAATTGATTTTTCTCAAATGGGATTTCAATTTCAACGAAGCCCATATAAAAAAGAGCATTATATTAAACCGGGAATCATTGTTAATGGATCGTTTTGAGTTTGTGCATAGTGAAACAAAGACGCTATTTTATGGGCGAAAGAAGCGATGGAGGTTTTAAAATCTATTCGAATTTCATGGTAAATGAGTTTGAAGTACTCGCCAAGGGAGGGACACTTAGCTATAACGAGTCCATAGAGGTTAAGATGGATATGAACAGGAGGAAATACACCTTTGTTAATTTTTAATGAGAAAACAGGCTTTCCATAGCGATTATACTTTTACTGTCTGCCCTGTATCCTTACAAGGTCAGTCGAAGGAGGAGCTTCAGGCACAGAAGCAAAAGGCTTTTGACGAGATTAAACTTGGCCCGGGAGCTTGATGGAGAAGACCAGCAAGGAAAGGGTTGGATCCGTGCAACAGCTCAGTTTATTGCAGAAGGGAATTAATTCAAGGGCTCAATTGATCTCTGCCCTTGAAAGGGAAGTGAATATTCTGGAGGAGCAGATTGTTAGCAACCAGAGCGGAAATCAAGAAACTTGATGCTGAAAATGAGTTAAATAAGCAGGAGTATGCCCGACTGATTTATTTTGCTTACAGGAATCATACCTCTTATGAAAAGTTGATGTATATCCTGGCCAGTTCCACCATTTCACAATCCTATCAGCGCTATAAATACATGAAGTATATCAGTGATTACAGGGTTAAGAAGGCGGATCAGATCGAGCAACTTAAGGAGGAACTTGAAAGTAAGCGGGTGAATCTGGAGCTCTTAAGAAGTGAGAAGCTGGATGTGATGGAGCATAAGGATCAGGAGCAGGAAAAGCTGATCGGTCAGAGAAGCCAGAAAGCACAAATTGTAGCAGACCTGAAACAACAGGAGGCAAGGCTAAAAAAGCAGATTGAGGAGAAGGAGACGAATAGCCAGGGAGCTTGAGGCTGCGATACGCAGGATTATAGAGGAAGAAGCAAGTAAGGCAAGCGCAGATAATATATATGCCGCCCTGACCCCTGAACAGGAGCTTATGGGGAATGATTTTCAGGAAGAATAAGGGCAAACTACCCTGGCCTGTGGAAAAGGGAATTATTACCACGGGATTCGGTAGTAATGAGTTTCCCGGGCTGGTTGGTTCCAGTGTGGTAGAATAATGGGATTGATATTAACAGCGCTCCGGGGACAAAAGTAAGGGCTGTTTTTGATGGTGAGGTAACGAAGGTTTTAGCCATCAAAGGTGCAAATTACACTGTGCTGGTCAGGCATGGTCGAGTTTTTATCAGTATATCTGAACCTTGTAAATGTGAGGGTGAAAGGTGGAGATAAGGTGCTTACCAAGGAGATTCTTGGGGATGCTTTCACCGATCAGGTACACCAGGTTTCAATGGTACATTTCGAAGTTTGGCAGGAGAAAACTTGCCTGAATCCAGAGGACTGGTTAAGCAAATAGTTGTTTTTTGGAACCTTTCCAGGGGATCGCCGTATAAGAAGAATCCATTGGAATTAGTTATGATAAAAGACTTAAATTTTCCTTCAGATATTGGTAATCTTCGACTTGTTGAAAAGGCCATTGATGAGCTCTCTCTGGAGCTGGATCTGAGTGATGAAGTGTACGGAAATGTGCTTGTAGCCACCATGGAAGCAACCAACAATGCTATCATTCATGGAAACCGCTCCAACCCGGAAAAGGAGGTAACAATCAAAATAGAGATTGTGAGATAAGGAGCTGATGGTCCATATTGAGGACCAGGGAGAGGGCTTTGACCACATGAATATTCCTGACCCCACTGCTCCTGAAAATCTGGAAAAGATAAATGGAAGGGGAATTTTCCTGATGGAGCGTCTTTCGGATGAAATCCTATATATTGAAGACGGCAGAATTGTTGAGCTTAAGTTCAAATTGTAGTGGCCATACGATTTCATAGCCAGGAAATCAAATTTGATCTTAATACGTAAAAATCTCCATAAATCCTGGATCAGGACTTGCATTGCAAATTTCTGACAGGATCCCCGGTGAAATCACTTATATTTTTACCTCAAATGCCTTCCTTGGGAAGATGAACCGGGAGTATTTGAACCACGACTATTTTACAGATGTAATCACCTTCGACTATTCGGAAGAAAGTGTTATTTCCGGTGATATTTTTATCAGTGTTGATCAGGTTAAGATCAATGCCGGGATTTTCAATGAAGCTTTTGAGGAGGAACTTAAACGGGTTATGATCCATGGCGTTCTTCATCTTATTGGATTTGATGATGCTACAGATGAGGAAAAGGCCGGGATGCGGAAATTGGAAAATGAAGCATTACATTTGTGGTTGAAAGGGGACTCAAATGATTCAGGAATATGATGTGATTGTTGTTGGCGGTGGACATGCAGGATGCGAAGCAGCTGCTGCCGCAGGCAATATGGGAAGAAGAACCCTGTTGATAACCATGGACATGACAAAGTTTGCTGCAATGTCATGTAATCCAGCCATGGGGGGCGTGGCTAAAGGTCAGATTATTAGAGAGATAGACGCAATCGGGGGCTATTCGGGTATTGTAACGGATCGCTCAATGATTCAATACAGACTACTGAACAGAAGCAAGGGTCCGGCCATGTGGAGTCCAAGAGCGCAGTGTGATCGTGCGGTGTTTACACTCGAGTGGAGGAATGTACTGGAGAGCATTCCATCATTGGAATTCTGGCAGGATAAGGTTACGAGTTTGATTATAGAAGAAAATGAAGTCAGAGGGGTGGTGACACTGATGGGAATAGAATTCAGATCGAAGAAAGCTTATTCTGACTGCCGGGACATTTATCAATGGTTTAATGCATGTGGGAGGTGTGAAAATGCAAGGGGGCAGAATGGGTGAACCTCCTGCATATGGATTTGAGCGAGCAGCTTAGCAAACATGGTTTTGAGGTGGGAAGAATGAAAACCGGTACCCCTGCCAGGATTGATGGTCGCAGTATCGATTTCACAAAGTTGGCTGAACAGACGGGAGAATCAGAGGGCAGAAAGTTCAGTTTCCTGCCTTACGAAGTGGATTATTCCCGGCACAGGTCTTGTTATATTGCTTATACTAACCTGATGGTTCATTCTGAACTTGAGAAAGGATTTAGTGAGAGCCCCATGTTTAATGGAACCATTGAGAGTATTGGGCCCAGATATTGTCCCAGTATCGAGGATAAGATTGTTACATTTTCTGACAAGCAACAACACCAGCTTTTTCTTGAACCCGAAGGACTAAGCACCGTGGAATATTATATTAATGGATTTTCTTCTTCTCTTCCTTGGGATGTGCAGTATAAGGCCTTAAAGGAGATTGAAGGTTTGGAGAATGTTAAAATTTTCAGACCCGGGTATGCCATCGAGTACGATTATTACCCTCCTACTCAATTGTATCATACCCTTGAGACAAAAAATTTGGCTAATCTGTATTTCGCTGGGCAAATTAATGGAACCACTGGTTATGAAGAAGCAGCTGCCCAGGGATTGATGGCGGGAATTAATGCCAGTTTGAAGATTCAGGGAGACCTGGAATTTGTGCTTGGTCGTGATCAGGCTTACATCGGCGTGTTAATTGATGACCTTGTTAGTAAAGGAGTGGATGAGCCCTACAGGATGTTTACCTCCAGGGCAGAGTATAGAATACTACTTAGGCAGGATAATGCCGACGAACGACTTACAGAATTAAGTGCGGGGATAGGCCTGGCTGGAGAGGAAAGGGTCAGCCTTTTAAATGAAAAAAGGATTTTGATTAAAAGAATTGTTAAAGCACTAAAGAATGAAAGTATTAGCCCTGGAGAGATCAATGATTTCCTGGAGGGTGCCGGAACGTCAGCCCTGAAGCAGAAAATGAAGTTGTATGATGTGGCTAAACGGCCTCAGGTTACTTTGAAGGATCTAATTCCAATGGTTCCGATTTTGAAGGAGATTGTTTCAGACTGTGATAACATGCTGGAAGAGGTACTTGAGTCGGCGGAAATCGCGATCAAGTATGAAGGCTATATTAACCGGGAGAAGCTAATGGCTGATAAGATTAAACGCTTGGAGAAAATTAGACTGGACGAGGCTTTTGATTATGGAAAATTGAAAAGCTTATCCACCGAGGCGCGACAAAAATTATCCAGGATTCAGCCGCGGAAGTATAGGGCAGGCTTCCAGGATTTCAGGTGTTTCGCCAAGCGATATTAGTGTGCTATTAATTTATATGGGTAGATAGTTCCACGTGGAACGCTTTTATGTATTTTCAAAGAATGGTTAAGAAAGATTACATCAATTACCTTAAGGGGATCACGAGGTCCATCGAGGATTATCCCAAAGAAGGGAATTATTTTTCGTGATCTTACTACGGTGTTTCAGGATAAAAAGGCAATGGGATTAGTGAGTGAGATTCTTTCTGAATCCGTAAGGGATGATGTTCAAAGTGGACTTGTGAATAAATTGGTGGCCATTGAAGCAAGAGGATTTATTCTTGGCGGGGCAATTTCCGGAAGAATAGGAGGGGGCATTGTGTTGGTCAGGAAACCCGGCAAGCTTCCTTCAAAGAGAAGAAGTGTTTCTTATCCATTTGGAATATGGGGAGGATGTCCTTGGAAATTCATGAGGATGCCATTGATTCAGGAGAGCAGGTTGTGGTCATTGATGATCTCTTGGCAACCGGGGGAACTGCCGAAGCTGCTTGTAAATTGGTGGAGTCTCTGGGAGGAGTTGTGAGGAAGATTTTATTCCTGGTGGAGTTGCCCGATCTGGGAGGAAGAAAAAGATTGGCTAAATTATGATGTGGAGTCTGTTTTTTCCTTTGAAGGGGCATAATTTTTCTCCTTTGATGCATTTGCGGCTTGTTTTTTCAGGCTTGTTTTATTTCCTGAAGTCTATGAATATAGAGTTCCTTAGCAAGGAAAAAGGCAGATTATTTAGCCATTTTAAGCCCCTTAGAATCTCATATTTGCTTAAGTTCACGCCCTATGAGGCGGTAAATATTGCATACAGATCGAGTATAAAAATGCAAAAACACCCTTTAGATCAGTCATTTGAAGTCCCTTCCGGAGGATCCTGGCGTTTATCAGTTTTTTGATAACAAGGGTGTCATCATCTATATTGGGAAAGCAAAAAATTTAAAGAAGAGGGTTTCTTCCTATTTTGGTAAAACCAGATATGATTCTTTCAAAGTTGAAAGTGCTGGTTGAACGTATTGCTGATTTGAAGTGGATTGTGGTTGGAAGTGAATCGGATGCACTGCTCCTGGAGAATAATCTTATAAAAAACATCAGCCCAGGTATAATATTCTCTTGAAGGATGATAAAACTTTTCCCTGGATCTGTATCAAGAATGAACCCTTCCCCAGGGTTTTTGCAACCAGGACCGTTTTGAATGATGGATCAAAGTATTTTGGCCCCTATACTTCTGGCTTATGCGGTAAAGGTTTTATTGGATCTGATTCGCCAGATCTACCAATTAAGAAACTGTAAACTTGCACTTACGTGATGAAAATATTGCTCAAGGTAAATATAAGGTTTGCCTTGAATATCATATTGGCAATTGCCAGGCTCCATGTGTTGGGAAACAGGAACAGGGAATCCTACGATGAGAATATCGAACAGATCAAGGCAATTATCGGAGGCAACCTCAATGAAGTAATTGCTTATCTGCAAGGGGAGATGAAAAAGCATGCTCAAGCCTACCGTTATGAAGAGGCCAATTGGTTTAAGGAAAAAATTGAAATTCTTTCCCGCTACCAGGCAAAATCTACCATTGTAAATCCTGCAATACACAATGTGGATGTTTTCAGTATTGTTAGTGATGAAAATGAAGCCTTCGTGAATTTTCTGAAGGTGGTGAAAGGGGCCGTTATTCAGGCCCATACTGTGCAGGTGAAAAAGAGACTGGATGAAGAGGATGATGGATCTATTGTCTTTTGTGATCGCGGATTTAAGAAGTCGCATTGAGAGCAGGGCCAGGGAGATTATTGTTCCCTTTGATCTTGGGCAATCTGTTTCCCGGAAAACAGGATCACTGTACCCAAGAGGGGAGATAAGAAAAAACTTCTGGATTTGTCGGAGCGAAATGCAAAAAGTTTCAGACTGGAGAAAAAGAGGCATCAAACAGCCTTGAAGGGGCAGAGCTTCATCGCAACGCATTCTTAGTACCCTACAGGAGGATTTGAGATTATCGGAACTGCCATGCACATAGAGTGTTTTGATAATAGCAATTTTCAGGGTTCCGATCCGGTAGCAGCCTGTGTGGTTTTTAAAAATGCCAAGCCGGCAAAAAAGGAGTATCGGCATTATCACATCAAAGGAGTTAGAGGGAGCGAATGATTTTGCTTCCATGGAGGAGGTGGTCTATCGGAGGTATAAGCGACTGATGGATGAGAAATCGTCTCTTCCCCAGCTTATCATTAGTTGATGGAGGAAAGGGCCAGTTAAGCGCAGCACTTGAAAAGTCTTGAACGGCTCGAACTAAGGGGAAAGTGGCTATCATTGGTATTGCAAAAAAGCTGGAAGAAATCTTTTTTCCCGATGACCCGGTTCCCTTGTACATTGATAAAAATTCTGAATCTTTAAAGATCATTCAAAATCTGAGGAATGAAGCCCACCGCTTTGGAATTAATTTTCACAGCCAGTTACGATCCGGAGCCATGCTTAAATCGGCAATGGGAGAGATTCCGGGAGTGGGAATAAAGATCCATTGAACGATTGTATTCGAAATTTAAATCCATGGAAGGTATCAGAAATGCATCGGAGGAGGATTTGGCAAGCGAAATTGGCATAGCCAGAGCCAGGCTGATCAGGGAATATTTCAGAAAAATGGATTAGACTGACTACTTTTTCCTGGAAACAGTATATTCAACCAGATCTATAAGCGATTTTCTGGCTGGTGAGTCGGGAAATGAATCCAGGGTTATGGATGGCGCTTTTGTTTAAACTCATGCATTTTTTCAATGGCATATTCGACACCACCATGTCTCCTTTACGAATTGAATTACCTCATTAACGACTTGCTGACTTTTGTTGCCCTTATTAATTTTTCGGATAATGGCTCGGCTGTGTCTCCTATCTGACTGATTCAGGGCATAAATCAGGGGAAGAGTGAATTTTTTCTCTTTAATATCGTTCCCGGCAGGCTTACCAATCAGTCCATTATCCTGATAATCAAACAGATCGTCTTTAATTTGAAAGGCCATTCCAATGTTAATTCCCATTTCATAAGCTTTATCAACTAACTTCCTGGCTTGCTCCGGATGCTCTTGCTCCACTTGAGGTGCATGAGGCGATAAGGGTGGCTGTTTTTTTGCGAATTACCTCGTAATAGGTCTCAATATCGATGTTCAGACTTCTGGATTTTTGAAGTTGTAAGAGTTCACCTTCACTCATTTCCCGGGATGCATTGGAGACAATTTCAAGCAGGTCATATTCCTTTTCCTGCACTGCAAGTATGAGTCCCTTGGCAAGGAGGAAATCGCCGAGTAAGACGGCAATTTTTGATTTCCAGATGGCTTTGACGGAAAAGGCACCCCTTCTTTCGTTGGAATCATCTACCACATCGTCATGCACCAGGGTTGCTGTGTGCATCAGTTCGATCAGGGAAGCTGCGGTGTAAGTCGAAGGGGTAATGTCTCCAGTCATTTTGGAAGTTAAAAAGACAAACAGGGGTCGCATTTGTTTACCCTTTCTTTTCAGAATGTAGGCTGTAACAAGGTTGACTAGGGGGATGTTGCTGGAAATAGAGTTCTTGAATCGCTTATTGAATTCTTTCATTTCCAGCCTGACAGGCTCGCGAATGTCATCAAGTTTGATCATCAGTCAAAGGAAGGAATGTCAAAGGTAGAAAAATAAGCGAATTCAAAGCGGGAGACAGAACATATTAAAAACCTTAAATATGATTATATTTGTATTGTTGTCTTTAATTATTGAAGTTTTCCTAGATTCTCATCCCATGGAATTTACCGATTTAAAACCCGAAGAAATTGAAAGAGCGGCTAACATGCTGAAGGCCATTTCACATCCCATGCGCCTTGCCATATTAGGCTATCTGAGCGATGGTAATCAGATTGAATGTAACCGAAATTCATGAGTTGCTTGGAATTGAACAATCTACGGCGTCTCATCACCTTGGCATTCTCAAAGATAAAGGAATCCTGGCCTCAGAAAGACAGGGAAAGAATACGCATTATTACCTGAAGCGAAAAAACCTGAGCCAACTGGTTAGCTGCATCAGCCAGTGTGCTTGTACCGATTAAAACTAGTGTTTGAAAGATGGGGAAGATAAGGGTTACAAAAGAATTTGATTTTGAAATGGCTCATGCATTGTGGAATTATGACGGAGCATGCAAAAATATACATGGTCACTCTTACAGGCTGTTTGTTACCCTTATTGGAACACCTATTTCTGATACCAAGGATCCGAAATTCGGAATGGTTTTGGATTTTAAAGATTTGAAAAAACTGGTGAAGGGACCCATTGTGGATTTCCTGGATCACTCCCTGGTATTATACCGGGAAGCGGACGGAGAAGTCCTTTCCCAGGTAAGAAGCATGTACGAAAAGGTGCATCTGTTTGATTTTCAGCCAACTTGCGAAAATCTTGTACTTTTCATTGTGGACACCATCCAGGGTAAATTGCCCCCATCCCTGGAGCTCCATTCTGTTAAATTATATGAAACTGCCACCTCCTATGGTGAGTGGTTTGCTGACGATAATCTTTAATAATTCAGGCCAGAATGGAGAAAAAACTATTTCTATTGGATGCTTATGCCTTGATTTTCAGGGCATATTACGCTTTTATTTCAAATCCAATGACCAATTCCCGGGGTATTCCCACCTCCACGGTTTTTGGTTTCACCCTGGCGCTTGGATGAGCTTCTGAGGAAGGAGAATCCTTCTCATATTGCAGTGGCTTTTGATCCGCCCGGGCCCACCTTCCGGAACGAGATGTATCCCGAGTATAAGGCTCAATCGCGATGCCACTCCTGAAGATATAAAAAGTGCGATTCCTTATATCAAGCGTTTGCTGGAGGGTTTTAATATTCCCATTTTGGAAGTGGCCGGATTATGAAGCGGATGATGTCATTGGAACCTTATCCAAGAGGGCCGAGAAGGAGGGTTATACAGTATTTATGATGACTCCCGATAAGGATTTTGCCCAGCTTGTGAGCGAAAATATTTTCATGTATAAGCCTGGCAGAAGTGGGGGACCGGCAGAGGTCCTGGGGGTGGAGGAGGTGAAGGAAAAGTTTCTCGTGGAACATCCCATACAGGTAATCGATATCCTGGCACTTTGGGGTGATGCCTCAGATAACATTCCCGGAGCTCCGGGCATTGGTGAAAAAACCTCCAAGATACTGATAAGCAGGTTTGCTTCGGTGGAGGGGGTTTATGAAAATATAGACCAGCTAAAGGGAAAGCAAAAGGAAAATCTTGAAACTTTTGTGGATCAGGTTATGCTTTCCAAGGCGCTTGCAACCATTGCCCTGGATGTACCTGTGGAGCTCAGTATAGAGGAAATGCTTAGAAGGCCTTTAAATCCCCAGGCATTAACAGAATTATTTAATGAGCTGGAATTTAAGAATGTGGCCTCAAGAATTTTAGCCGGGCAAAGCGACACACCTCAGGAAACAGGGTCAAAAGCAGTTGCCACCGCTCCGGCCGCTATGCCGGGAACCTTGTTTGGCCCCCCGGCGGAATGCAGAAGGAGCAAGGCTCTGGAAAAAGCCTGAAGAACATCGATTCCGTAGATCATTCCTACCATTTGGTAAGTGATTATGAAGGGGTGCAGGATCTTGCAAAAACCCTCTCGGGACTAAAAAGTTTCTGTTTTGATACGGAGACTACCGGCCTGGATCCCATCGAGGCCCAACTGGTTGGGATTTCCTTTAGCTGGGAGGCTCAGCAGGGGTATTATGTGGCCATGGGTGAGGACAGGAAAGAGGTAAAAAAATGGCTGGCCCTCCTGGAAAAACCCCTATCCAACGAAAAAACCGAAAAGATCGGCCAGAATTTAAAATACGATCTTCATATCTTAAAGAATTATGATATAGAGCTTAAAGGCCCGTTATTTGATACAATGGTTGCGCATTTTCTGCTCAAGCCGGAGCAAAAGCATAATCTTACTGTGATGGCTGAACAATATCTCGATTATTCCATGGTGGATATCGAGGAACTGATCGGCAAGAAGGGGGGAAGACAACAATCCTTCCGGAGTGTTGAAGTGGAGAAGGCAAAGGAGTATGCCTGCGAGGATTCCGATATCACATGGCAACTGGCTTTGCTTTTTAAGAAACTCTTGAAGGAAGAGGGGATAGAGTCACTTTCAGCGGATATTGAAATGCCTCTTGTGCGTGTTTTAATGAAGATGGAGCACCAGGGGGTTAAGCTGGATGTGGATGCATTGCGGGCATTTGCTGAGGAGCTTCGCACTGAAATCATTAAAGTGGAGGGAGAAATCCATGCATTGGCTGGAGTTGATTTTAATATCGGTTCTCCCAAACAGCTGGGAGAAGTTCTTTTCGATCGAATGAAAATTGTGGAAAAGGCCGCAAAAACGAAATCCAAACAGTATGCCACGGGTGAGGAGGTCCTGGTTTTATTAAGCGATAAGCATCCTATTATAGATAAAATACTGGATTACAGATCTTTAAGAAAACTTTTATCCACTTACGTTGATGCTCTCCCACAACTGGTTAAACCCAAAACCCATAAAATTCATACCTCCTTCAATCAGACCGTTGTAACCACCGGGCGACTCTCTTCAAATAATCCGAATTTGCAGAATATTCCAATCAGGGAGGAGCGTGGAAGGGAGATAAGGCGGGCTTTCATTCCGGAGAATAAGGAAAACCTGTTTTTATCGGCCGACTATTCCCAGATTGAGCTGAGGTTGATGGCACATCTTAGCCAGGATCCTGTGATGATAGAAGCTTTTGTCAATGATGCTGATATTCACACGGCAACAGCGGCTAAAATTTTTAAAATTGAGCCTGAGGATGTTACCAGGGACATGCGAGGCCGGGCTAAAACGGCCAATTTTGGGATCATATACGGGATTTCGGCCTTCGGATTGGCACAAAGGATGAGAATACCCAGGGCAGAGGCCAAAATGCTCATAGAGGGATATTTTGAAACCTATCCCGGGGTGAAGGAGTTTATGGACCGATGTATTTCGATGGCCCGGGAGAATGGTTTCGTGGAAACCATGTATGGCAGAAGGAGATTTTTGCCTGATATTCTCTCCAGGAATTCAGTGGTCAGAGGCAACGCTGAACGCAACGCCATCAATTCACCCATCCAGGGATCCGCTGCCGATATTATCAAGATCGCCATGGTTCGAATAAACAAAATGCCATGGAGAAAGAGAAGATGAAAAGCTCCATGATCCTTCAGGTGCATGACGAATTGAATTTTGATGTATTTCCCGATGAAAAAGATCTGCTTAGTTCTATTGTAAAGGATCAGATGGAAAATGCGGCGCAACTAAGGGTTCCCCTTACCATAGATATGGGCGTAGGAGGCAACTGGCTGGAGGCGCATTAATTGACTGTTCTGTGAGCGCTTACAATGGCCCCCTTCTCTCCGGCAAGAACCTCTTTTACCAGCCCGGGTTCATCTATAACCTGCAACCGCTTTCTGCAGCTGCGGATCATCCTGGATTTGAGCCTCAATTCGTCCCTCCTGATAATAGTACCTGCTTACAATTTCCTCTCCAAGAATCTGGCGGATCTCTTCTGAAAATGTTCAAGGTCCTTCAGGTTGTTGTGAGACAGTTTCTCTTCCAGGGTGGTAAATTCTTCGCTGGCAAGCTCATAGTATTTCTCTCTTTTTGCAGTTTCTACCAGCTCCTCAAATGCCTTTTCACTGGAGGTCTTGAATTCGAAATCCTTGCTTTCAACAAAAGCTTCAAATGACTCATACTCACTCATCTGATAATTTGAAGCTAACGGGATCCGAAATACTCCGAATGTTCGGCCCTGTAAATAGTTGCAAAATCAAAAAACATATTCTGTGTATACAGCTGCAGGGTAATTTCAGAGAGCATTTCGGGAATGACTTCAAAATCGGGCTGAATACCGCCCCCATCAAAAACGAGTCTTCCGTTACGGGTTTCGTATTCACTGATGAGCGAATCGGGAATGCTGCCCACGCTTCCGTCTTCATTGCGGTTGGTGTAGTCGAGCGCCTGGATACAGCGGCCGCTGGGAATATAGTATTTGGCCGTGGTTACTTTGAGCTGGGCATTGTATTTCAGGGGTCGGGAGGTCTGCACCAGTCCCTTTCCAAAAGTTCTCTGTCCGACCACTACAGCTCTGTCCAGGTCCTGAAGTGCACCTGCAACAATTTCTGATGCGGAAGCTGAACCCCGGTTTGCCAGTACCACCAGCGGAATGTCTTTATCAAGGGCATCTTTCTGGGTGATGTATTCCGAATCCCACTGTTTTACCTTGCCCATGGTGCTTACAATAAGTTCACCCTTGTCGACGAAAAGATTACAAACCCTTACAGCTTCAATGAGTAATCCTCCAGGATTGGATCTCAGGTCCAGGACCAGTGATTTCATATCATGCTCCTTTTTAAGCTCCTTCAATGCGTTTTCCACTTCCTGTCCGGCGCCGGTTGTAAAGTTTGCAAGGCGTGATGTATCCGGTCTGCTCGTCGAGCATTCCGTAATAAGGTACATTGGAGATGGAAATCTTCTCCCTAACCAGGGTGAAGTTGACGTTTTTTTCTTCTCCATAGCGTTCAATGGTCAGTACCATTTCGGTTCCTGGCTGACCCTTTAATTTGTCGCTCACCGAATGTAATATCTTCATCCTTGACACTTAGTCCATCCACTTCAAGGATTTTATCCCCGGCCCTCAGCCCTGCCTTGTCGGCGGGAAATCCTTTGTAAGGCTCAGCAATGATGGTATAATCCCCCGACCGGCGAATAAGCGAACCAATGCCTCCATATTCCCCGGTGGTCTGGAAACTGAAAATCGTCCATGTCCGATTCAGGGATGTAAGTGGTGTAGGGGTCAAGGGAAGAGAGCATGGAATTGATACTGGTGGTAATCAATTCCTCGGGATCGGTTTCATCCACGTAAAACATATTCAGTTCCCGGAACAGGGTGTAATATATATCCAGGTTTTTGACCAGCTCCATATCCTTGTTCCCGATGGTGGTAAATCCCACGGCGAATAAGAGGATGAAAGACCCGGCTATAATGATATTTCGTTTTGACTTTTTCATGATTGATGGTTTCTTTTTACATAAAAGACTGGTATAAAGGAACTACAAAGAATTCAAATATCACCACATATTAACTTTTTTTAAGAATGGACGATATGTATCTTTGTCCTCTAATTTATTCAAAAGTCAGGCCAGAAAATGTTTACCATGCTCATAGCGACTGAAAGTCTTGTGTGGACAGAAAGGGTTCAGATTCACCAACCAGCCTGGTTATTCATTACCCTGTTGCTTTTATTGGGACTATTTGCCGGGATGCGGATTTACTATGGTTCCATATTAATGCAAACCCTTGAATCGTCGGTCAGCTTCCAGGTGGCAGCAAGGATTTTTGATGATAATAGCATTTTGCAGAAACAGGTGGACAATATTCTTTATGTTTTTTATTTCTTTAGCGCAGCACTACTCCTTTATGTGGTTGAAACCCGCTTGGGACTTGAGCCTTACGGACTCACCGGGGGCCATCTTTACCTGTTTAACCTGGGGCTTTTGATGATGGTATTTCTGGGCAGGGTGCTTATCGTTATGGCCACAGGCTTTCTTTTTAACAAAACAGCTATCTACAGGGAATATCTTTACAATATATTTATATTCAATAAGTTAATAGGAGTGGTTATTCTTCCCCTCCTTTTATTTGTGATTTATACGGATGGAATCCTCATTTTTGTATTTCAGTGGATTGCCCTGCTGGCGGTAACTGTACTGCTAATTATGCGCTTAATCAGGGGAATTGTTTTTTCTTTTCGAAGAGATGTTTCGATATTCTATATGTTTTTGTACCTTTGTGCCCTTGAAATGGCTCCTCTCATTCTATTATACAGATGGTTAGAGGGCATCCTTTAAGTTGAGAACTATAGAAAGAAGATTATATGGGAAGGATAAGGAAAATTCTTGTTTCTCAGCCAGAGCCGGAGAACAACAAATCACCCTATTTTGATTTAGCCAGCAAACACAACCTGAAAATTGATTTCAGGCCGTTTATTCATGTGGAAGGAGTATCCTGCCCGTGAATTCAGGCAGGATAAGATAGATATGGGTTCTCATACGGCGGTTATTTTTACCAGTAAAACCTCCATTGACCATTATTTCAGGATGGCCGAAGAGACAAGGACCAGCATTCCTGATACCATGAAATATTTTTGTATTTCGGAGGCCACTGCCTACTATCTGCAGAAGTATATTGTATACCGAAAGAGGAAAATCTTTTATGGCAATGGAATTATTCAGGACCTGATTGAGATCATGAATAAGCACAAGGATGAAAAATTCCTTCTGCCCATCTCAGCAGCCCATAAGGAGGAGATTCCTGTTTTATTGCAAAAGAATAATTTTAATTATACCAAGGCGGTTCTTTACAGGACCGAGTGCAGCGATCTTTCCGATCTGGCCGATGTAAATTATGATATTCTCGTGTTTTTCAGCCCTTCGGGTATTAAAGTCTCTTTTCCAGAATTTCCCCGATTTTAAGCAGAACGAAACCAAAATTGCCTCCTTTGGTGCCAAGACAGCCAAGGCTGCCGAGGAAGCCGGATTGAGGCTTGATATTACAGCGCCACAACCACAGGCTCCTTCTATGACCATGGCCTTGGAAGAATTCATAAAGGAACACAACAAAAGCAACGGGAAGCCCTAAGCGAATATACCTTCAGAAGGGAAGAAAGGCTTACCAGCCGAAAATCCATTTCCACCCTGTTTGAATACGGGAAGGCGAATCGATTGTTATCCCTTGAGAATTATATTTAGAACCGGGTGAAGGACGAAGAATTTCCTGTAAAAATGGCCGTATCTGTGCCCAAAAGACTTTTTAAAAGGGCGGTGGACCGAAACCTGCTGAAGCGAAGAATCCGGGAAGCTTATCGATTACAAAAACCGGAATTTTCTGAAATTTCTCATGAATGCCGGAATCGACGCAAATGGTGATTCAATATAAGGGGAGGGAGATTGCAAGTCATCATGCAACCATTGAAAAAAAACTGCAGTGAGGCCTTGCGAAAGGCTGAAGAAGAAACTTTCCGAAGGCATTACCTGATAATGGTTCGTCCTCCCAAACCTTTGGACAGGGCAATTTTCACTTTACCAAGACTTTGAATTCTCATAATCAGCTGATTAAGCTGTTCAAGCTCATTGTTTTTCTCGGCAGTTTCCAGATCTGCACGAAGTTGGCCCAGGGCCTTTTCAACCACCATCATTTTATAGGAGAGCAAGGATTTTGGGCACCTCATAACCAAGGTTTTCGCCGGGCAATTCCACATAGGATTCCTTCCTTTTCCAGACATTGCTCAAGTTCGTAGCGGGATGTGAAAATATCCACGGCCAGCTCCCTTACCCCGGCATTGTCGTGGTAAACAAAATATCGTTCGGTTAACTCCTTGCCGTTTTCAATGAGCTCTTTTACATCTTCAAACACCTGTTTGTATATCAGGTTGTTGAATTCCAGTTCGTCATTCTGTATTTCCCTGATGATATACTCAGCCACAGAGATCCGGGTATTCTCTTCTCCGCCCAGATGAAGAATTTGGTTTCCGAATTTCAACAGGAAATAAATAATTTCCCGCTCTTCCACCTCGGAAAAAATATTCTCCACGAAGGCAGGAACAAGGGGTTGTTTTGGAGGGCAGGACGAAATTGCCCCGGCTCATCCCTGGCTGTGCCGATGAATTCTGCTCCCTGCGCCAATTGCTGTTCCTGTTTCTGTTGCCTGATTTTATTAACCTCGGTGTAGAGGACCTGCTCTTCCACTCCCAGCAGCAGGCCACAATCTTTCAGGTAAACACTGCGCATAATTCCATCGGGAATTACAGCCACCGATTTAACAATATCGCGAAATGAGCTGGCCCCTTTTAAAGGGATCATGCTGAGCATCGGAGAGCAAAATTTCTGTCTTGAAAGAGATGAAATCCTTTTCTTTTGAGCTGATAAATTCAAGGAATTCGGATGAACTGTGTGCCCTGGCATAAGGAGTCAGGATCCTCCCCTGCAGGAAGCATCACCACTTTCACGTTCATCCCCTCCTCGAGGATCATATCAATTCCCCTGAATGAAGCTTTGATGCCGGCTTCATCACCGTCATAGAGAATGGTAATGTTTTCGGTAAAGCGCTTCACCAGCCTGATCTGTTCGGTGGTCAATGCTGTTCCCGATGATGCCACAACATTCTCAATTCCGGCCTGGTGCATGGCAATCACATCGGTATAGCCTTCCACAAGGAAACACTGATCTTTTGAAACAATGGCCTTTTTTGCCTGGAAAAGACCATAAAGCACCCGGCTCTTATGATAGATATCTGATTCGGGCGAATTGAGGTACTTGGCAATTTTTTTATCGCTCTTCAGGGTGCGCCCCCCGAAACCGATGACACTTCCCGATAGGGCGTGAATGGGAAAAATAACCCTACCTGCAAAGCGATCTACCAGGTAGTTCTCCCGTTCGATGGAGAGACCGGTGGTTACCAGGTATTGTTTTTTATAGCCGTTTTTACCGGCTTCCCTTGAAAAGGCGGTTCGCTCTTCCGGACTGTAACCCAGTTGAAACTTCTGGATGGTGTCATCCCGGAAGCCACGCTTGCGAAAATAACTGAAGCCAATTGCTTTTCCCTCCTCGCCAAGCAATTGTTGCGCAAAGTATTTTGCAGCAAATTCAGTGACAGCCAAAAGACTTTCCCGTTCATTCTTCTGCTGAATCTCCTCGGCACTTAGCTCCTTCTCCTCAAAAGGAATGTTATATTTTTGTGCCAGGTACCTGAGTGCTTCAGGGTAGGACAGTTTTTCGTGTTCCATGAGGAAGCCCACCACATTTCCCCCCTTACCGGAACTGAAATCCTTGTAAATTCCCTTGGCCGGGGAAACCATAAAGGATGGGGTTTTTTCATTGCTGAAAGGGCTGAGACCCTTGTAGTTGGTTCCGCTCTTTTTCAGGGTTACAAAATCGGAGATCACGTCGACAATGTCGGCGGTTTCAAAAATTTGATTTATAGTCTGTTGATCAATCATTTATATCTTAGTCGAAGCCCTGAAAAATATCTCCTTTCGGCTGACTTAAAAGTAGCGAAAGTAATTGTGCAGCCAAAATCTTATATTTACGCTAAAAAAGAGAGTCTTCATGAATAGGATGAAAAAGCTGGTTGTTCTTTCCGGTGCGGGCATGAGTGCTGAAAGCGGCCTGAGGACCTTTCGGGAAATGGGGGGACTGTGGGAGGAGT
This sequence comes from uncultured Bacteroidota bacterium, assembly GCA_963716765.1. Classification (GTDB taxonomy): domain Bacteria; phylum Bacteroidota; class Bacteroidia; order Bacteroidales. The sequence continues at coordinate 87,233 of CAVQUO010000005.1, forward strand.
ATGATGTATATGAAGTGGCCAGTCCGCAGGGCTGGGAGAAGGACATGGAGCCTTGGTTCTGAAGTTTTATAACGAGCGAAGAAAGCAATTACTGGAGGCCCTTCCCAACCGGGGTCATTTTGCCCTGGCTGAAATGGAGAAAGATTTTGATGTGTACTATTGTGACCCAGAATGTGGATGATCTTCACGAAAGGGCCGGATCATCGAAGATCATTCACCTGCACGGAGAATTGAAAAAATCCCGAAGCACCATCGATCCCGAACCTGGTATATGATATTGAGGGCTGGGAACTGAATCAGGGAGATTTGTGCGAAAAGGGTTCTCAGTTGAGGCCCCACATTGTGTGGTTTGGTGAAGCGGTGCCGGCCATCGAAGAGGCTGCTCAGGTGGTCTCTGAGGCCGATTTGCTCGTGATCATCGGCACATCGATGAATGTATACCCTGCCGCAGGTTTAATCAACTATATCCGCCCGGGTACTCCCGTTTACCTGATCGATCCCAATGAGGTAACCTTGCCGGTCTATCCGGGAATCACATGTGATCCGAAAAGGGGCAGCTGAAGGAGTGGATGAATTAAGAAAAATGACTGACAGATGAGTAAATTAAAAACATACAGGCTGGCTGCCAGGCTGCTGGTCCTTCTGACTTTGCTTCCCGCTGGAGAACTTTTTGCACAGGAGTTTAATGCAGGTGTTTTTGGAGGGATGAACGCTTCTCAGGTTGACCGCGATGGCTACGGGGGATATCACAAGTTAGGCTTTACCGGGGGGGTATATGTGAACCGGGAATTCCATACGGATTTCTACTGGCAGCTGGAATTGAAATATGGGGCCAGGGGTGCTTATTATTCGAATAATGAGGTGGTTGGGGAATTTAATAAGACCAGTTTTCAATATATTGCATTACCGCTTTCAGTGCATTATCTGATTAAAGAAAAGGCGCAGATGGAGATCGGATTTTCCCCGAATGTGCTGGTAGGTTTTCAGGCCTACGACTATCAGCGAAATCAGTTGCCCCAGACCGAACCTTTGGGCGGGAACCGTCGTTTCGGGCTCGATGGCTTTGCCGGATTTCATTATTGGCTTCATCCCACCGTCAGTATTGGATTAAGATTTACTTATTCAGTTTTACCTTACAGCCTCAGGGAGGGAGCGGCTGTTCGTTACCTGGATAGCGGCTATTTTCATAATGTGCTTAGCCTTACAGCTTCCTACAAGTTTCTACATCAATAATCAGGCATACGCTACGGTGGCAATATAAAGCTGGCAGTTGAAAGTCCTCAGCAGCTCCTGGCCGCAGGCTTCAAGGGTCGACCCAGTTGTCATCACATCATCGATGAGCAGGATCTTTTTCCCCGTAACATCGGGGGCCCGGGGAGAGATGATGAAATTTTCCTTTATATTCTGGTAACGCTCATATCTGCCCAGGGTGGTTTGTGATGGACTGTGGGTGGATCGCATCAATAAACTGTTAACCACAGGGATCCGGGTTATTTCTGAGGCCCCCCTGGCAATGATTTCACTCTGGTTATATCCTCGCTTTTTCAAGCGCTTTTTGTGGAGGGGAACGGGAACCAGAATGTCACACCCGGCATATGAGGTGGATGAGCAACTCCTGGCCAAGCATTCGGCCCAGGTAGAGTCCGGCATACTGGTTTCCATGGTACTTCAGCTCGTGCAGAAGAGACTGGTAGGGAGAACCCTTTTCAAAACGGAAAAGGGAGGTCCCCATCTCAGTGGGAATTCTTCCCCAGAAGGCCTGATTCACCGGATTGGTCCTGAGATCCTGGAAGCAGGTTTTCGGCAGGTTGTATTCACACTCAAGGCACAGAACATCCCCTGGTTTGGAGAGTCTTTTACCACAGACAAGGCATAAGACAGGGAAGAAGTAGAGCATCAGATCGGTCCACCACATGGCCTTTGTTTTTGGGATTAATGTGACAAAGGCCCGCGGGATCGTAAATGATCAATCTTTTTTCATCAGTTTTTTCGTGGAGAGCAGACCACAGGCAGCCCAGATGTCCTGTCCCCGGCTTGCCCGGATGGTGGTGGTAATCCCTTTGGCATTCAGGCGCTCTTCGAAATGCCAGGATGCTCTTTTCACCGGGAGATTCAAGGGGGGTGTTGGGAATGGGGTGAAAGCGGATCAGGTTGATGCGGCATTTGATTCCGGAAAGGATCCTGGAAAGTTCGTTTACGTGTGCCGCAGTATCGTTGAGGTCCTTAAAAAGAATGTATTCAAAGGAGACCCTGCGCTGTCGTCCGAAATCCCACGAACGGATTTCACTTAGCACTTCCTGTAAGGGATAGACCTGCTGGACGGGCATCAGTTTTCTGCGCTCTTCGTCGAAAGGAGTATGCAGACTGATGGCCAGGTGGGCCTGGCTGTTTTCAAGGAACTGAAGCATGGCCGGTGTAATCCCAATGGTGGAGACTGTGATTCTCCTTGGACTCATGGCAAAGCCCCAGGGGGCGGTGAGGATCTTCAGGCTTTTTAAAACCTCATCCAGGTTGTCGAGGGGTTCGCCCATACCCATGTATACGATGTTGGTAAGCTTTCTCCATTCGGGGATACTACGGTACTGATTGAGGATCTCGCCGGCGGTAAGATTTCCCTGGAAACCCTGCTTCCCGGTCATGCAGAACAGACATCCCATTTTGCAACCCACCTGAGATGAAACACAAACGGTGGCTCTGCTCCCTGTCCGGAATGTAAGCTGTTTCAATAAATTTGCCCGAAGCGCCCGGGAAGAGATATTTTTTGGTTCCGTCGATTGACTCCTGGACATCTACCGGATCATGTAAGCCAAGGGTGTACCCTGGAGAGATGCTTCCCTGGCTTTTTTCGAAAGATTGGTCATGTCCTCAATTCCCTTAATCTCTTTCTGGTAAAGCCATTCGGCAATTTGTTTGCCGGTAAAGGACGGAAGGCCCAGCTCTTTGGAGATGGCCTTCAGTTCGTCGAGGGTCTTACCAAAGAGAGCTTCGCGGCATGGTTCAGAAATATATTTCAGAGATGATATTGTCGAAGGGAATTCCCTTTTCGATGAGGATGTCCCTGGTGTCGACGACCATCTCGGCACTGCCACAAAGATAGTACTTTAAACCGGGGTCGGGGAGCGGGTACTCCTGCAGGAAGGAAGTAACCCTGCCATGGTATACGTCTTCATCCTCCTCCGCAGTGCAGCACCTGGTATATTGATCCCCCAGAATTTCGCGAAAATAATCGTAAAAATGAAATTGTTCCAGGTAACGGTTCCCGTGAATCAGGATTTTGTTGCTGGCTCTTCCCGATTTTAGCATGGAGTAAAAGGGTGCGATTCCTGTTCCGGTGGCGATCCATACAGCCGGATCATCGTTTGACGGTGAATTCACCTCGGGGTTCGGTGATCCAGATGGTGTCACCTGCTTCCAGGTCAGCCAGTCTGGGCGTGAGATAACCTTCATCGATCACATTGTAAAGGATCCAGATCTCCTTTTCCTTTTCTCCGCTGCAGATGCTGTAAAGCCGCCGTGCACCATCCTCGGCCAGGGCAATGCCGATCACCTGTCCGGCTTCAAAATCAAAAGTTCTTTCAAAGCCCATGAGGTAAATACCGGAAGAAAGTTCCTCGGTAAAGGACAATATTACCGGAGCGAGCTTGTGACTGTGTTTTGCTACCATACGGTTCTCATTTTTCCGCCATCGATGATGAAGGTTTCACCGGTAACATAGGAGGCTGCCCCGGAGAGCAGGAAAACGGCTGCCTTTCCGAATTCCTCCGGATCGCCATACCTGCCCATGGGGATCTTGTCAAAATTAATCTTCCTTACATTTTCCAGGCTGATGCGCCATTCTCTTGAATTCCGTTGATCCAGTTCCTTAAGCCGATCGGTTTCAAAAAATCCGGGAACCAGGTTATTAATTCGGATTTGATCGGAAGCCACCTGGAAGGAAAGGCTCTTAACCAGGCTGGTAACCCCAGCCCTGTAAACATTTGAAAGAATCAGGTTGTCAATGGGTTCCTTAACAGAACTTGAAGTAATAGTTAAAATTGACCCTGATTTTTTTCTTCTCATTTCAGGGAGTACACCCCGGATCAGCCTGACAGCGCTCATCAGGGTGTTTTCAAAGCCCGTTTCCCAGGAGGAATCGTCTGTTTCATCAAAGGTTCCGGGAGGCGGACCTCCGCCGTTTACCACCAGGCAATCGATGGTTCCCAACTCCTTCAGGGTGTATTTTATCCACTTTTCAATGGAATTTGAATCGGAAACATCCAGTGGAGAAGTAGACGATTCTTGCCCCTGGTATTTCCTTCTGAATCTGCTCGACCGCCGTAAGTCAGACTCTTCTGGTTGCGACTACCCATGGAAAGAATAGCCCCTTCGCGTGCTGCTTCCCGGGCGATCCCGAAACCAAGGCCCTTGCTGGATGCGGCCACCATCACTACCTTATCTTTTAATCCCAGATCCATAGTTGCTTATTTTTTATTTCTTTTTTCCCCTGAACCGAACAATTTTTGCCAAACCGCCATGAAATAGACCCTCATCGAGATCCACCTCAGTCTCCTCCATGAGCTCGACTTCCAGTTCTCCGAAATCTTCCAGAAGCATCTCCTTACTAAAAAGCAGGTCCAGGTTTTGGGGTCCGCCGCTGTCCCTTCCCAGTTGAGAGGTATGAAATGCCTCAAGAATCAACAGTGCCTCCGGGTTTTAAGGCATCCACGACCTGCCGGTGCAGGACTTGTCTGACAGGGGCCGGTGCATGAAAATAGATCAGTGCGATGGCATCATAAACTCCTGCCTCAAAGGGAAATTCCTCTAAACCGGATACAGTATAAGAAATGTGCACCCCCATTTCCCTTGCCAGTCTTTCGGCTTTTTCGGCTCCCACGCTGCTCTGGTCAAAGGCTTCCACCTCCCATCCAAGGCTGGCAGCATATGCTGCATTTCGGCCTTCCCCTTCTCCGGGAAGAAGCAGTTTTCCGGGGGAAAGCGGCCCCAGGCTTCTGGCAAAAAACACATTGGGATCCCTGCCGTACACATATTCTTCAGTGTTATACCGTTCGTTCCACATATTCTTCATATTCTAACTTCTTTTAGAGGGCCCCCTCATCTGCAGGTTCCCAAGTTCAATCTTATTCCCTCAGGATCATGATCCAGCTTCCAGGTCCTCGACCCGGTATCCTCCGGATCGCGCGTTTTATAAAAGACCCCTCCGAGTCCTGTTACTCTCTTCTTCATGGTATAGTAATAACGAATTGGAGTTAAAAATGTTAAATTTCATTTATTTTTCTTTTCTTAGCGCCGCTAACTAAATCCCAATCAATATGAAAAGATTGAATCTTATTGCTCTAGTCTTTATTGCTATCCGCCTCTTCTGTCTTTGCAGGCGGACTTGTCACCAACACCAATCAGAGTGCTGCCTGGGTGCGTACCTTAACCCGCGATGCTTCCCTCGGAGTAGATGCAGTTTATTACAATCCTGCCGGTTTGGCTCAACTCAATAATGGTCTTCATCTTTCCCTTTCAAACCAGACTATTTTTCAAACCAGGACCATTACCAGTGATTACCCCTTTCTAAGTCCAAGCCCCAAAAGTTATGAAGCAGAGCTGACGGCCCCCATTTTCCCGAGCATCTATGCAGCCTATAAAATGGACAAATGGAGTTTCTCTGCCGGGTTCAACGTAATTGGTGGTGGCGGAACTGCCGATTTTCAACAGGGTTTACCCTCTTTTGAAATGCCTGTTTCAGGACTGGTGCCTTATATGCAACAAACCCTGGCGCCGCTTGACGCGCTCATTGAAGGAGCCACACAAGTAAATCCGGGTTTTGCCAATATTACCGGATACAATATGGATGCTTCCTTTACCGGGTCTTCAGTCTATTATGGAATCCAGGTTGGGGCCACCTATGCCATTACGGATATGATCTCAGTGGCTATCGGAGGACGGTATGTAATGGCCAACAACAGCTATGAAGGCGCCCTGACCAACATCACCATTGACGCTCCTGCAGCCTATGGAGGAACCAGCCTGCCGGCGATTATGCAAGGGTTCTGAGCAGTATTGTTACTCCTGTAAGTCCTGCCGCCGGAGCCGGGCTTGATGCAGCTGCTGTACAGCTTGATGCACAGACTGCTGATAAATACCTGAATGCCACCCAGTCAGGTTCCGGATTCACTCCCATTATTGGCCTGAATGTTCACCTCTCAGACAGGATCAATCTTGCTGCCAGATATGAGCATCACACCAAAATTGAACTCACTAACGAAACAGAGGTTGACGATGTGGGCATGTTCCCTGACGGAGAAAAGGTCAGGGGAGACCTTCCCGGAATGTTTGCTTTGGGTGCCGATGTTAAGCCCCCTGGAGAAACTTAAATTCGGTAGTGAGTTTCAACTACTTCCTGGATAAGGGTGCTTATTATGGAAACTCTGATGATTTAACGGGTGAACAGATCAACAATGAGACAACCATCGATGAAAACGCCTGGACTCTTGCCGTCAGCGCAGAATATAAATTCCTGGGCATGTTTGGTGTGAGTGTCGGATATAACCTCGGAAACCTTGGTGTGAATGACGTTTACCAGTCAGACATTAGCTATGCCAATAAAAGTAATTCTATTGCCGGTGGTGTATTTGTTGAGCTGGGTGAGAAAGTCACACTTAATGCGGGATATATTCATGTAATGTATGATGATTACACTGAAACATTTCAAGGCCCCCCGGCTTAATCACACAACTTATGGCAAGACAACAGATATGTTTGCCATTGGCGATAGACTTCAGCTTCTAGCTAAATTTTTCAAACGCTTCAAAACCGTCTTGCCCACAGGGGTAAGGCGGTTTTTTTATGCCTGAGCCCGGCATTAATGAATCAATTACACTATTTTTGAAGACCAATTCAAATTTTGGCAGCACCAAAAAATATTGTCGAGACGCCTTTAATGAAGCAGTACTACACTGTCAAGGCCACAACACCCTGATGCAGTTCTGCTTTTCAGGGTGGGTGATTTCTATGAAACTTTTGGAGAGGATGCCATCCAGACCGCAGAGATCCTGGGGATTACCCTGACCCGAAGGGCCAATGGAGCAGCTTCTTTTGTGGAACTGGCCGGCTTTCCCCACCATGCCCTGGATACTTACCTGCCCAAACTGGTACGGGCCGGTCAGCGGGTGGCCATCTGTGAACAGCTGGAGGATCCCAAACTCACAAAAAAGATTGTAAAGCGGGGAATTACCGAACTGGTGACCCCGGGCGTTACCTACAACGATCATGTACTGGAGAACCGGGAAAATAATTTTCTGGCCAGCGTTTACCTGGACCGTCAGATTGAATGGAATTGCTTTCCTGGATATATCCACCGGGGAGTTTCTGACTTCCCAGGGCGACCGGGCCTTTATTGATAAATTGTTAAGCAGCTTCAATCCCAGGGAGGTACTGGTTCAGAGAAGTCACCGGGAAGAGTTTCCAGACTCCTTTGGCGATGGCTACTACACCTTTTTGCTCGATGACTGGGTCTATACCGAAGATAATGCCAGGGATAAACTGCATCAGCCAGTTTGGCACCCAAAACCTGAAAGGGTTTCGGAGTACAGGATATGACTCACGGGATTATTGCCAGCGGAGCCATTCTTCAGTACCTGGATCTGACCCAGCATTCCAACACGGGCCATATTTCCCGGCTTTCAAGGATTGAGCAGGAACCATTATGTGTGGCTCGACCGGTTTACCATCCGGAATCTGGAGATTTTTCAGTCCCTTTATGAGGGAGCACGCACCCTTCTGGATGTAATGGACCAGACGGTTACCCCCATGGGTGCACGCTTGCTGAAACGATGGCTTTCGCTTCCCCTGAAAGATGTGCTCCTGATCAGGGAAAGGCACAACATGGTGGAGCAAATCTATCGAGGATGAGTCATTCAGGGAATTTCTGGCGGAGACAGATCAAACAAATTGGCGACCTGGAGAGAATCATTTCCAAAGTGGCCGTGGGCAGGATTCATCCCAGGGAGCTGGTTCAGTTGAAAAATGCACTTGCAGCCACTGGCACCCCTGAAAGAGCGCTGTGACCAATCGGGGGAGGTGTCCCTGCAGAAGCTGGCCGCACAGCTGGATCCCTGTATTGAGGTGAGGGAACGGATTGAAAAAGAGATTGAGGCTGAACCTCCGGCCATGCTCAATAAGGGAGGTGTGATTGCGCCAGGTGTTTCCGAGGAACTGGACGAGCTGAGGGAGATCATGCATTCGGGAAAGGATTATCTGTTGAAAATGCAGCAAAGGGAGATGGAACGCACAGGAATTACCAGCCTGAAGATTCGCATTTAACAATGTATTTGGCTACTACATTGAGGTTCGGAATACCCACAAGGATAAGGTTCCGGAGGAGTGGATCAGGAAACAGACCCTGGTCAGTGCCGAACGCTATATCACCGAGGAGCTAAAATCCTATGAAGAGAAGATCCTTGGGGCAGAGGAGAAGATGCCTTGCCCTGGAAGCAAAACTTTTCCAGGAACTGGTTCAGAGTATTTGCCGGCTCGGTGGAAGCCATCCAGATGAACGCCTCCCTGGTGGCACGGCTCGATTGTCTGCTCTCATTTGCCAGAATCGCCCTGGATTATCACTATTGCCGACCCGAGGTAAATGAATCCACCACCATTGAAATTATCAGAGGGAAGGCATCCGGTGATTGAAAGACAACTGCCTGTTGATGAGGCCTATGTGAGCCAACAATGTAAAGCTGGATGACAAGGATCAGCAGATCATTATTCTTACCGGGCCCAATATGTCAGGAAAATCTGCTTTTCTGAGGCAGACTGCACTGATTACCCTGATGGCCCAGGTGGGAAGTTTTGTTCCTGCCTCAGTCGGCCCGAATTGGATGGGTGGATAAGATCTTTACCAGGGTGGGAGCTTCCGACAATATTTCCCTGGGAGAATCCACTTTTATGGTGGAGATGCTGGAAGCTGCCAGCATTTTGAATAACCTTTCGGAGCGCAGCCTGGTGATCCTGGATGAAATCGGGCGGGGGACCAGCACCTATGATGGGATTTCCATTGCCTGGGCCATGGTGGAATATATTCATGAACAGCCGGAGGGAAAGGCAAAAACCCTTTTTGCCACCCATTATCATGAATTGAATGAAATGGAGGCCTCACTTTCCCAGGATCCGAAATTACAATGTCTCCATCAAAGAGCTGGATGACCGGGTTATTTTCCTCAGAAAACTGGTTCCCGGAGGCAGTGAACATAGTTTTGGAATCCATGTGGCCCAAATGGCCGGAATGCCCAGAAGTGTGGTAAAAAGGGCCAATGAAATTCTGGAGGAACTTGAAAAAACCGGAGGAGAAAAGAACCTGAGCAAACCGGTGGGAGAGATTGGCCGGTCAGCGGGAAGGGCTGCAAATGAGCTTTTTCCAGCTGGATGATCCTGTTCTGAAGCAGATCCGTGACCAGATTGCCGATCTGGATATCAATAACCTTACCCCGGTTGAGGCACTCAATAAACTGAATGAGATTAAAAAGCTATCCGGATTGTAATAGTTTTGAATTATCGAAAAATTGCAGATGGTTTGCAGGATTGATTTTCAGTATTATATTTGCAATCCATTTGCGGGAATAGCTCAGTTGGTAGAGCACGACCTTGCCAAGGTCGGGGTCGCGGGTCCGAGTCCCGTTTCCCGCTCAAAAGAGAAAGAGGGGATCCATTTACGGATGCCCTCTTTCTATTGTATCTACTTAAATTGATGCAATGAAGTCACCCGTGGAACAGTTTGGCTTTTTTGTTTAAATTTGCATCGCTTTAGGGCATCTCTGTCTACCTGATGCTGCGAAGACATTAATAATAGCAATACCGTCTACTGAGGCCCGGATGGCGGAATTGGTAGACGCGCTGGACTTAAAATCCAGTGGCCAGTAATGGCCGTGCCGGTTCGATCCCGGCTCCGGGTACAGAAACGGAAGAAAGAGATTTTTGATCTTTATCTTCCGTTTTTTCTTTTTCTAACTCATTGGTATTCTGAAATATCCATTCAAGGACCTTGCTGTAGGAATTGGTTCGATATTTTTCACCGTCAAACTCGATTTTTTCCGGGAACATCGAACCAAGTAACTGAATCTTATGTTCAACCCGTCCAGAAGACAAAATATCGGGCATATTTCGGATCACATTGAATGCATGCTCCAGCCTCTCCTCTTCCTTCAATAATTCCGTCTGAAGTGATCAGATTTCTTTGAGTCTGTCTTTACTATTCGTCTTTCTTAGGTCATTGACGATCTCAAATCATAGTTGATTGGATCATGTGCATTGATAACAAGTGCGAAACTTTAATTAATAATTGGGGGGTAAAATGTGGTTTTTAGAAACCCCTTAATTATATTTATGTCAATCTATCGAGTCCTCAAATGTTTATTAATCTTCTAATTAAGATGCGAATTCTCAAGATCAGTTTTTTCCTCTTTTGTTTCACACCGGGAATATTCCTCCGTGCGGACGATGTCCGGCCTAACGTACTGTTTATTGCCGTCGATGATCTGAATGACTGGGTCGGATGCCTTGGCGGCAATCCGGACACCAAAACGCCCAACATCGATCGGCTGGCGGAGCGGGGCATGGTCTTCACCAATGCCCAATGTCCGGCGCCATCCTGTGTGCCTTCCCGCGGCGCCTTGATGACCGGGGTCATGCCCGCCAATTCCGGGATCTATTGCAACCTGAACGGACATTTCCGAAAATATGAGGATCTGAAGGAAAGCGTGACTCTGACTCAGTACTTCGGAAAGCACGGTTATCACACGATGGGTGTGGGGAAGATCCTTCACAATTCCAGTGACCTGGACTATGACGAGCACAATCCGATCACCTACTGGCGCAATCCGGAGCCTGAGGGTGTGGACTGCACGAAGCAACCCCGTACCCTGGAGCAATATCTTGCCTGGTGGAGACCCGTCGATGTGAAGATGGAGGATATGACCGACTGGAAGATGGCCCAGTGGGCAGCTGAGCAGCTCAAACGCAGGCACGAGAAGCCCTTCTTCCTCGCCTGCGGGATCTTTCGCCCCCATGAGCCATGGAATGTCCCGCCAGAATATTATGAAAAGTTCCCGCTCGATGAGCTGACCCTGCCTGTGATCAGGAAGAACGACCTGGATGATCTTGGGCCCTCCCAGCGGCAGCCTAAGCCGGTGGTTTCCGAAATTGTTGAGGACGAGAGCACCTGGCGCAAAGGGGTGCAGGCCTACCTGGCCAATATCAATTTCGCGGACGAGTGTGTCGGGATACTGCTCGACGCCCTCGATGCTTCGCCATACCGCGACAATACCATCGTGATCCTCTGGTCGGATCACGGCTGGCACCTCGGCGAAAAGCTCCACTGGAGCAAGTTCACGCTTTGGGAGGAATCCGCTCACTGTGTGTTGATCTGTTCTGCGCCCGGAGTGAAGCCCGGGTCGCGATGCAAACAGCCGGTCAACCTGATCGACATCTACCCGACCCTGCTGGGGATGTGCGCCCTTCCGATGAAGGAGGGGTTGGCCGGCCAGAGTTTCCTTCCCCAGCTCAGGGATCCCGCGCTTGCCCGTGATCCGAGCGTCACGGCCAATGAACATGGATTTTCGATCCGGTCTGATCGTTGGCGATACCTGGTTTACAACGACGGATCGGAGGAGCTTTACGACCATGATAAGGATCCGATGGAGTGGTACAACCTGGCAGGAAAGGAGGAACATGCCTCTATTCAGGCATCCCTGAAGAAGTTCGTCCCCGAACATCGCGCGTCCCCCAGGAACCCGAAGGCGAAATCCAAACCGGAAGGAAGTGTTAAGCCAGGGCCGACCAGCAAACCCGATCCTCCGGACGCAGTCCGTTGAACCGTCCAATTTTCAGGACCAAAAGACCTTCGGTCACAGGATAGAAAATATTCGTAACAGGCCTCGGCTCTTTTGGTATACACCAGGTGATACTTTCATGGTTTGGCTAAAGATTCTGGTAAATTAGTAGCGGTTCGAGAACCCACAATCTGATGCGATCTGTCCAATAGGTTTTGAATTTAAACACGGGGTTACCTTCGAATTTATGATACTTGAGCATAGGAATCCACCCGCCAGATCAATTCTAAATCCCTCAGAAAAGGTTCGTAAAAAAGTCCGGCTGGGAGTACAGAGCCTCTCAGAAATGGGGGGCTTTGTTTTTTATTCTGTTATACGATGGCGGAACCCAAGAGACGAAGACGATGAGCTCATGAAGGCGTAGCCTGAATACTATTTGAGGTTTTTCAAAACTGATATCAGTAGTTTTGCACTCATTCGCTCCTTGTAGTTCGGACTAATAAATTCGAACAGTATAGTTCCATCAACATCACATATAAAAACTGAAGGGACAGGTAAATACCCTTTATTTAAGCCACCCGAATATTCTAACAATCTTGATGTTTGTCTTTCAGAAGACTGAAATGCGATACCAACAGCTTTGCTAAATGTTCCATCACTATCAGAATAAAGCTCGTAGTTGAGCTGTTTCTCATCATTAGATATAAGAAGTTTCTCAGGAGAATCCGGACTGATTGCAATTATTTGATAATCCAAGGCCAGGATTTCACTTTCAGCATCCTGGATTTCTGCAAGATGCGCATTGCAGTATGGACACCATCCACCCCGATAGAACAATACAACAGTTTGCTTTTTGCTTAATATTTCTAATACTGAATGCTCACTGGCATCAGTCGATTTTAATGTAGCATCTGGCATCAATTCTCCAATAAGTAAGGGAGATATGTCTGAAGCCGTTTGAGGAATTTGTGCGCTTAATAAATTAACTGCTCCAAGAATACCTGCAATTAATACCAGTTTATATTTCATATGATATAAAGTTTAAATTCTTAAATCGAAGGTGAGAAATTAGATTTACAAATTACATTCCTCTTAGTAATGATCTATATTTCAAGGATAAACAAAGCATGGTATCCATATGTTCAATCATGGATAAAAAGAATATGTTCAAAATCCACCCTCCAAATCAAATCCAAATTCTTCATAAAAGGATCGGAAAAAATTTTGGCTCAGTTTTTTATTTCATAACTTATTGTAATCTGAACTCAGTCAGAACGCTTATACGCTAATGGCCCCCCTGTTAGCACCATCAAAAATGAGAGCTGATTCATCTTCAAACTGGATTTTTTCTGGGAACAGAAAGGGCTAAAGACGGGAAGGCTTATTGTAACAGAATGATCTACGTCAGTATCACATTACAGGATTGACAAATAATGAAAAACATCTCTTAACAAAGAGAGTTAACGAATTTGCATGAAATGAAGATGCTGAATATGGTTGGCCAACGATTTCGAAAGTTTTTGAAAGAGGTAGCATTTCCATTTTTTTAAAGGATCCTTGCTTGCGTTTTTTTCCTTTTCTTGATTAGCATAGGCATAATTTTGTTTCGTGTTGAATGCTATTAATATTTCAGGATACAATATAGAAATTCAAATCTCTCAGAAAAGGGGGCTCTGTTTTTTTTATCTCCGCTGGCATTGTGCCAAAATGATATTAACTTCATATCATCAATGATTAACATCGAGAGCAATAGAATAGCAAATACAGCCCACGTACGGGATTGGATCTCAGCCATGGAGGATGCCCTGCGTGATTCTGCCAATGGTCTGGTGGAGGTGCCTCCCAGGAATTATTTGGACAGGGGTCCAAATACCCTGGGATTTAAAAGTCTTAAGTGTAAAAGTGCAGAGGGTTTATGAAAATCTGACACAAAGAGAATCGTGAGAAATATGTATCGAAAGCTTAAAAATCTAAAGTGGGGGCCTTCGTCAGAGTGGATGAAAGTATCCACCATTGACATGCATACCGGAGGAGAACCTTTAAGGATACTGGTAAGCGGATACCCGGAAATTAAGGGAAAAACAATCCTTGAAAAGCGTAAATATTTTCGAGATAAGCTGGATTATATCCGGATGGGATGCATGTGGGAGCCAAGGGGTCATGCTGATATGTATGGGGCCGTAATCACGGAGCCGTGTACAGAAGGTGCAGATTTTGGGGTCTTCTTCCTTCATAATGAGGGCTATAGTACCATGTGTGGCCATGCCATTATTGCGCTCACAAAGTTTGTGCTCGATTCCAGGCTTATCAAGAGACGAGGCGATTGGGTGACCCTTCAGATTGATGCTCCTCCAGGACGAATTGTGGCCAGGGCGAAGAGAGAAGATGGAGTCATCAAATACGTAACTTTTACCAATGTTCCATCCTTTGTGCTTTACAGGGACCAGCAGGTCCATGTTCCCGGTATTGGGAGGGTGAAATATGATGTGGCTTACGGGGGAGCATTTTATGCCATTGTGGATGCTGCGAAACTGGGCCTGTCGCTGGAAGCCTTTGAATATGCAACCCTGGTTGATCTGGGGCGGAAGATTAAACAAAGTGTGATGAATAACCAAAAGATTGTTCACCCTTTTGAAGAAGACCTGAGTTTTCTTTATGGGACCATCTTTACCGGGAAAGCACATCATCCCAACAGGCACAGTCGCAATGTGTGCATCTTTGCTGATGGGGAATTGGACCGGTCCGCCACAGGTTCCGGTGTGAGTGCCAGGGCGGCTCTCCACCATGCCCGGGGAGAGATGAGAATGGGAGAGAGGGTCGTCATTGAGAGTATCCTGGGTACGGTCATGGAAGTTGAAGTATCTGGTATAAGCACTTTTGGTCCGCATAAAGCGATTATTCCAAAAGTTACAGGAACAGCCTCATTCACTGGGAAAAATCAGTTCTGGTTCGATCCCGAGGACCCCCTGAAAGACGGATTTATTTTTCGCTGATTTTTCCTGTAAATCTCCGAGCGTTTAGAAGCTGTTCAACAACATCATGTTATTAGTCAGCTCCAGGTTATACGCATCAACACTCTTTGTAATTTTGAGAATCATTACCAATAAAATCCAAGACCATGCCGAAAATTACAAAAGAGGACGCACTGAATTATCACAGCAGTGGCCGACCGGGGAAAATTGAAGTCATTCCCACCAAACCTCATTCCACACAGCGGGACCTCTCCCTGGCCTACTCTCCGGGAGTGGCTGATCCCTGTCTGGCCATCCAGGAGAATCCTGAAGATGCCTATAAATATACCGCCAAAGGAAATCTGGTGGCTGTGATGTCCAACGGAACTGCAGTCCTGGGACTGGGTGATATTGGGGCCCTGGCAGGTAAACCCGTGATGGAAGGAAAGGGCTTACTTTTTAAGATTTTTGCAGATGTGGATGTTTTCGATATTGAGATTGACCGCAAGGATGTGGATCAGTTTATCGAGGTTGCAAAGGCAATTTCTCCCACTTTTGGAGGAATTAACCTGGAAGATATCAAAGCTCCCGAATGTTTTGAAATAGAAGAGAGGCTGAAGAAGGAGCTTGATATCCCTGTATTTCATGACGATCAGCATGGTACAGCCATCATATCTGCTGCAGGATTAGTCAATGCCCTGGAATTGGTGAATAAGAAAGCCGGGGATCTGAAGGTGGTTGTAAATGGAGCCGGGGCTTCGGCCATCTCCTGTGCAAAGCTTTATATTTCACTGGGTGTGAAAAAGGAAAATGTGCTGATGTGCGATTCCAGGGGAGTCCTCAATACCCGCCGTACAGGATTGAATA
Organism: uncultured Bacteroidota bacterium; assembly: GCA_963716765.1. GTDB lineage: Bacteria > Bacteroidota > Bacteroidia > Bacteroidales. The sequence continues at coordinate 102,861 of CAVQUO010000005.1, forward strand.
AGTACAAACAGCAATTTGTCAGGGAAACGGATGCTGAAACACTGGAAGATGCAATGAAAGGTGCTGATGTCTTTTTGGGCCTCTCTGTTGCTGATGTTTTGACGGCAGAATATGCTCAAATCCATGAATCGCGATCCCATTGTTTTCGCCATGGCCAATCCGAATCCTGAAATTACATATGAAAAGGCCATGGCCGCAAGGGAGGATATCATCTTTGCCACCGGAAGATCCGATTATCCCAACCAGATCAACAATGTTCTGGGATTTCCCTTTATTTTCAGGGGAGCACTGGATGTCAGGGCCAGCAGAATCAATGAAGAAATGAAAATTGCTGCGGTAAATGCGCTGGCAGAACTTACCAAGGAAGATGTTCCAGAAGTGGTTAATAAGGCCTATAAGGTTGAAAATCTTCATTTTGGGAGGGACTATATTATCCCAAAACCTCTGGATCCCAGGTTAATCTATCGTGTGGCACCTGCTGTAGCCAAAGCGGCTATGGAGACAGGAGTAGCCAGAATCCCCATTGCAGATTGGGATGCCTATAAGGAGTATCTGAAGGAGCGAATGGGCATGGAGAATCAGTTGATCAATGATGTGAGGATGAAGGCCCAGCAAAACCCCAAAAGGCTTGTCTTCAGCGAAGCGGCAAATTTCAAGATGCTTAAAGCCATCCAGACCATTGTTCATGAAAAGATTGCACTGCCGGTTCTGCTTGGCAATAAAAAAGAGATTCTGAGAGATGATCAAGGAGCACCACCTTGATCTGGAGTCGGTGGAGATTATTGATCAGACCGACACCAAAAGTGAATTCCATCAGGAAAAAGTATGCGCAAAAGACTTTATGAAGCTCGGCAGCGGAAAGGAATGACCTATGAGGATGCCCTTACAGCAGATGCAGCTGCCCAATCAGTTTGGAATGATGATGGTGTGAAGCCGGAGATGCAGATGCCTTTCTTTCGGGTTTTTCCAGTAAATATGCGGATGTGATCAGACCGGCGATCCAGATTGCCGGGACCACAACCACATAAGCATATTGCCGGGATGTATATCGTGCATACCAAAAAAGGCCCTTATTTTTTGCAGATACTACGGTAAATATACAGCCCAATGCCCGTACCCTGGCGGATACTAGCTCTGCTGGTCGCTGAACAGGTTGAGCACTTTAATATTAAACCTGTAATTGCACTTGTTTCCTTTTCAAATTTTGGAGCCATCAAGGTAGCCAGTCCCGATCGCGCAAGGGAGGCCGTTGAGATCCTTCACAAGGAACATCCCGAATCTGATTGTGGATGGAGAAATGCAAATGAATTATGCCTTGAATACAGAATTGAGAATGCAGAAGTTTCCTTTTAGCAAACTGGGAGACAGAGACAGGTTAATACCATTGTGTTTCCCAATCTCAGTTCCGGAAATATTGCTTATAAAATGATGCAGGAAATTGGGGGTAGCCAGGTAACCGGACCCATCCTTCTGGGTATTGGAAAACCCATACACATCCTTCAGATGGAGAGTGATGTGAGAGAAATTGTGGATATGGCTGCCTTTGCAGTGGTGGATGCCCAGTTCAGGGCTTAAAAAATGCGATAAAAAAAAGGGTGATGAAAACGCCACCCCTTTGTGCTAATTATAACCTAACTATCATATCGAGTCTTACTATGAATAATCCACCAGGGATTCCATCAATTTTTTGCGGGTGAAGAAGATCCGGCTTTTAACCGTCCCGATTTTAAGGTCAAGCTGCTCGGCAATCTCCTTATACTTATAACCCTGTGTATGCATCAGGAAGGGAACCTTTAAGTTCGTCCTGTAGCTTATTGATATGTTTATTGATCTCTTTCTGTTGCATGGTGGAATCGGGCTTAATATGATTTGACTCCTTTGAATTGTTCAGATAATAGAGATCCTGAGTGGTATCGACGATGGTGTTTTGTCTTACAGCTTTCCTGTAATTATTAATGAAGGTGTTCTTCATGATTGTATATGCCCAGGCTTCAAAATTTGTAAATTCAATGAACTTGTCTTTTGAAGAGAGAGCCTTTAAATAGGTCTCCTGTAATAAATCCTTTGCCGATTCACGGTTAGAGGTAAGACTCATGGCAAATCTTTCCAGTCTGCCTTCCATGCTTATCAGTTTGTTGTTGAAATCCATTGTTGTCATAATATATGGGCTTTATGAATTTATGTGCGTTTAATTGTTTAACAAATATATGTTATAATTAAACACAAGTCAAGGGGTAAATCTGATTAAAGGCCCGATATATGGGATAATCCAAATAAGAGTAAAGGCTGAAACCCTTATAAATAAAAGAGTAAAAGGTGTTTTATTATGGTCTATTCTAAATTACGAAAAAAATGATAATTTTGTTGATCCAACCCCGGCTATTATTAAACATAAATAGGAGCAGGCTTAACAAAACGTTAAACTATAAGTCGTTCAGGAAGTCGGAGAGATCCTGGACTGTATTGCAGTTGGATGTGATTTTCAGTTAAATCGTCTGAAGGAATCTCAATTGAGCCGGAAAAATAGAGAATTTTTTTATCGGGAAAAGCTCCTCCCAGGTCATTCAGACAAACCCTAACGTCGAAACCCGAGCGGTTGGTAGTGAATGAGATCAAAATATAATCGAAGGGTATGGATGCCCCGGTGGCCAGCACATCTGAGTAGGGAACCGATTGTCCCAGGTAGATTACTTCATGGTTGGCCTCCTTTATGAGGTACTGGGCGAAAAGCAGGGACAATTTCATGCCATTCTCCTTCAGGAAGCATCAGAACAAACTTTTTTGCCGCTGGGGAAAAAGTATTGGGTAGTTTGTCGGTGGCAGCAATGATTTTCTGTCGGATGAGACTTGAAACCATATGTTCCTGAGCTGGATTAACCTTTTCGGATAGCCACAGGATGCCTACCTTATTAAGAAAGGGATATAGAACTCCGGTGACGGTATCTTTCAATCCGATTTTAGAAATGGATTTGTTAATGATGGAATCAAGAATATACTGGTCCAGATCGATCATGGCCACTACAAGAGAATCCACAAGGGTTTCTTGTGAACTGGTGCTACCCATTTCTCTAAGGATGGCCTCCTTGAGTTCAAGGTCGGTTAACATGGCAATGTGAGAAATTTTCATCCCCTGCCTGTTTAAGACGGCAACATTGAGAATTTTTTTCAGGTTTGCGTCGCTGTAGTACCTGATGTTGGTGTTGGTTCGGTGGGGTTCGATCAGTTTATATCTTTTTTCCCATATCCTGATCGTATGAGCCTTTATGCCGGAGAGTTTCTCCAATTCCCGAATCGAATATACCGCCATCTTCTGCTTGTTCTTCTTTATAGTTCCTGCTTGTAAACAATGGCGCAGGGTATTTTGTTTAGAAAAAGTATTAAATAACTAAACAATTACAGTTTTTTAATGACCATCAGACCATCTCTGATGGGTAGAAGCAGGTTTTCCACCCGAGGATCCCGGGTGACAAGCTCATTGAACTTTTGGATGGCCTCTGTTGAAGAATCCTTTTCATTTTCCCCCAGCACCTTTCCTCCCCACAGGACATTGTCTGCCAGGATATATCCGCCCTTTGTAACCTTGGGTAAAATCTCTTCGTAGTAGGCCGAATAGCTCTCTTTATTGGCATCGATAAAAACAAGGTCGAAGGGACCAGGGAGTTCAGGGATGATTTTTAAGGCATCTCCGTTTAGCAGTTCGATGCATTTACTCACGCCGGCTTTTTCAAAAAATCTGAGTGCAGTTTGTCGAAGCTCATCATTTAGCTCCAGTGTGATGAGTTTTCCGCCCGATTTAAGGCCTTTTGCCAGGCAGATGGCAGAATACCCGGTATAGGTTCCCACCTCCAGAATCCGGGATGGAGATGAAAGCTGACTGAAGAGGGTCAGGAAAGATCCCAGCACTCTTCCTGACAACATCCTTGGATGAACCTCTTTCAGGTGGGTGTGCCTGTTAAGCTCCGCAAGAACAGGATCTTCTGCAGAGGAGTGTTTTTCAAGATAGCGCTCCAGGATTTCGGGTTGTGAGAAAAGTTCCATTATTCGAAAATCAGGAGGTTCAGGTTTTTTGAATTTAGAATTTCATTGGCACTGTCACGGAGTTGTTCGGCAGTAATATCCTCAAGCTTCTTTCGGATGGTTTCCAGGCTGTCGACCTTGTTAAACAGCAGCAAACTTTTTCCGGCGGTAAGCATCATGTGCTCATTGTTTTCGCGTGAAATGGCCAGCTGGCCCATCAACTGTTTCCGGGCATTGATCAGTCTTTTATCCTGAATCAGGCGGGTACGGAGCTTATTGATCTCATCCCTTGTGACCTGCATCGATTTCTGATATTTTTCCGGGTCACAACTGAAATAGATCATCAACGCTCCCGTGTCGGTATAGGGGGAATAATGGGATTCAGCACTGTAGGAGTATCCCCGACGTTCCCGAAGGGCCATATTCAGCCTTGAATTCATGCCCGGGCCACCCAGGATATTATTTAAGAGGTAGAGCTGCAGTCGTCTCTTATCGGTAAGCGAATAAGCTTCCCCCAGCAGCATTACGTGTTTCTGGAAAGTATTCCTTTTTTCAGTAATCCGAAAACCCGAAACCGCCTCCGGCCTGATTCGCTTCCGGCTTCTGCTTTTCTGTGGAATCTCGCCGAAATATTTTTCCGCGGCTTTTTTGATGCTTTCAAAGGGAACATTGCCCATAAACGAGATGACCATCTCTTCCGTTGCATAGTTATCATTCAGGAATTTCTGGAGAGCATCCCGATTCAAAGCGGGCCAGCGACTCTTCGGAACCCAGGATATTTCTTCCGATGGAGTGATTTGGAAACAAGAGCTCTTCGGCCCTGTCAAAGATGAGTTCCGATGGAGAATCATCATAGCTCTGGATCTCATTCAGGATCACTTCTGCCTCCTTTTCTCTTTCTTTCTCAGGAAAAGTGGAATGAAGAAAGATATCCTGAATCAACTCCATGGCCCTCAGATAATCCTGCTTCAGAAAGGAAGCATGAAGGGCTGTTTCCTCTTTGGTGGTGTAGGCATTTATCTCACCTCCCACATCTTCCAGCCTGGAGATGATCTGGTAGGCAGATCTTTTGCGGGTTCCCTTGAAGAACATATGCTCCATGAAATGGGCCATGCCATGCTCTTCCGGATGTTCATCACGGGTGCCTGTATGAACAATGAGGCCAAAATGGGCCACTTCCGACTGGTTGGGCCTGTGAATCAACTGATGCCGTTCTTAAACTGGTGTGTCTGTATGTTAGCTGTCATTTCGGCACAAAAGTATAAAAACCAAAATTTTAATTATTAAATTTTGCAAAAATATCATAAATTTGCCTCGCTTTTACAGCATCGGTGCCATAGCTCAGTTGGTAGAGCACAGGACTGAAAATCCTGGTGTCCCTGGTTCGATTCCTGGTGGCACCACCGCCAAACCGCGAAAGCCCCCGTTGATCCTCGGATTCTCGGGGGCTTTCCAATTTATGTTGACGAATCTGTTGAGCAGAATTATGGAACATATTTTTTGATAACGCAACTATAATACCGTTCAACTCATCATAGTTATATAACTTGATTCACATGAAAATTATCAGAATTTGCTTACTGACCCTTTTTTCAATTGTCCTGTTCTCTAATTTTCAGTGCGAGGAAGAGAAGTTGGAAAATACCAAACACGTTGAATACCTTTCCTATGGTACCTCTTTTGGAGAATGTCTGGGTTATTGTGTCCGGGAAATTGTTGTGAGCGGGGGTGTTACTTTTACCAAAAGCGGATGGGGTATTGAAGGGAGCCTTCCGGACTCCTCCTGCAGCCTTGTGTTTATAATGAGCCCCCTACCGGGATATCTCGATGATATTAACCTTGATGCTTTCCTGGAAATGAACGAAACTATTGGCTGTCCGGACTGTGCCGACGGTGGAGCTGAATGGTTGGAACTCGGATTCGAAAACGAAGTTAAACGAGTAACCTTTGAATACATGAATGAACCGGAGGAGTTAAAAAACCTTATTCCCTCACTCAGGGAGCTTATGGAAGGTTTTAATGACTGCCAGTCAGAGGATCTTTAAATCTCTACATCACACATCGGATTCCCTTTTCATTTTGGTTCAATAAATATTGACAGTATCACATTAATTTGAGATGCTGAATTATAAAGTCTATTATTATATTACTAATAGTTAACCGAATCAATCGTTTAATTGCCATGATAAATCTATTTTTAAGGAACGTATTAGCAGGATTAATCCTCATATTAATGCAGCCCTTGGCAATATCACAGGAAAACGGTCACCTTGACCTCAATGGTACATGGAAAGTTACATGGACGGATGGTGTTCATGGACGGGAGATTCCTAATATGCTTGAGTTTTCAGCAGAAAAGGAGCTGGAAAGATATATGGATGTACCTGTTCCCATGGACCTGAACAAGGCAATGGAAGCAAAAGGAGTCATTGATGATCCTAATATCAGTACGTATTCATTGCAGGCCCGATGGATCGGACAACAGTATTGGGTTTATTACAAAACCTTTGATGTGGATCCAAAAATACTCGACAAGCGGAGCTGGTTAGTATTCGACCGTTTGGATTATGCCGCCACTATCTATCTGAACGGTAAAAAGATTGGATCTCACCAAAATGCATATACACCCTGGAGGATTGATGTGAGTGCATTCTTGCTTGACGGTAAAAATGCCTTAACTGTTGGAATTGAAAGCGGACATTATCTTGCTGCAGACAAAAACTGGAGGAAATTACATTCATAGCAACAGAATCGAACGATCCACCAAACGAAGCTGGCTGAGAAAACCGCAATACCAGTATGGATGGGATTGGAATCCCTTAATGGTGAATGTTGGAATAACAGGAGATGTAAATCTTGAGTGGGCCACTGAGGCGCGGATTGATCAGGCGCTGTACAAGCCGATCTCTCGGATGATCTGAAGAGCGCAGATCTGACTGTAAATACCTACATACAAGGACGCAGCAAGGATGGTAAAGCAAGGATTAGACTAACAGTAGCAGAAACAAAACAAAGCTCCGAGCAGGAAATTATGCTTGGACCGGATGTGCAACACTACACATCCTTGCAAAGCTTAAAAAAGCCAGAATTATGGTGGCCCGGAGCAAAAAAAGTTCTATCCTGGAATATTTACAGAGGCATTAAAATTTTCATTCTTGGATTTTTACTCAATATCGGACTCAACTTTTCTTTGCTCTTGAAAATCAAATTTGAAGGTTGGCAAATTGATCCCCTGGAATACATTTTTGGAGTCGATATTTTTTACCTGGCGGGCTTAAGTATTATCATATCTTTCTGCATTAAGGTTTATAAAAAAAGGGCAGCAAGTAATTGTTGTTTTCCTTATTTTTCTGGTCAGCGGGTCAACCGCATTTGTCAACGATCTGCTGTATACAACTAATCAAAACTACATTCTACCTTTCATAGGTGGTGAATATTCCTGGTCATATTTTCCTCTATTCCCGTGGCTTACTTATCCCCTGCTTGGGTTTTTATTTAGCAAGATCGAAAACAGGCTTATGGAACTCCTTAAAAATAATAAGCTTATTTCCATAGTGGCAGGAATTGTAATTTTTCTGATGATTGTGCTTTTTGGAAAAATGGGAGTCTCAACAACCATTGATTTACCGAAATACTACCACCATACTTTTTTGTTTTTTCTTTGGACAATGGCAATTGTAATGCTATGGACTTTATTGCTTCAGTTTGTGGCAATGAAATTTCCCAGGTTTCCGCTTGTAGTTTTCCTTAGCTGGCTGGGAAAGAACATAACGGTTTTTTATATCATTCAGTGGCTTATTATCGGAAATATTGCAACCAGCATTTATCAAACTAAAAGCCTTTCGGAATTTGGATATTGGTTTGGTGGAATATTCTTAGTGACCATTGGCTTGACGTATTTGGTTGAAAACCGTCATAAAATTCTGCCATAGTCGTTGTTTAAAATCATTTTCATTCTCAAAAGTTCTATTTTATTAGAAACACCACCGGCAAACTGCGAAAGCCCACCCTAGACCTTGCTACTTTGAGGGCTTTCCAATATATGATGATGGAGGTGTTGAGGATTTGTTAATTTTGAATAAAGCTTACGGCCGGAAAAAAGATTCATCATGAGAAACTTCTACCTCTTGCTATTATTTATCTTCATTGCACCTTCGAATTTACAGGAAGCTTCGGCCCAATCGGGTGATCTTAGCAGCGGGAATCCATTTGCTGCCCCGCCTGAACCGGATGCAAAGATTACTTACCATAATCCTATTATCCCGGGATTTTATTCTGACCCCAGTGTTTGCAGGGTGGACGACGATTATTACTTAATCACAAGCACATTCGAGTATTTTCCCGGAGTCCCCGTTTTTCACAGCAAGGACCTTGTCAACTGGGAGCAAATCGGATACTGTATCCACAGGAAAGAGCAATTACCCTCAGGTGTGAACATATTTGCAGCAACGCTCCGCCACCACGAGGGTATCTTTTATATGATCACCACCAACCTTCGGGGAAAAGCAGGAAACTTTTTTGTTACCGCAACAGATCCCGCTGGTCCCTGGTCGGATCCCGTTTTTATAGATGTCCCCGGAATCGATCCTGACCTTTTTTTTGATAATGATGGTAAAACCTATGTGATTTCTTCATCCTTTATTTTGTATGAGCTGGATCTTGAAAGTGGTAAACTTCTGACAGAAGGTCGGAAAGTATGGAATGGCACCGGAGGAAGGTATGCAGAGGGACCACACATTTATAAAAAAGACGGGTATTACTATTTGATGGGAGCCGAGGGAGGAACGGAAGACGCGCATTCTGAAACCATAGCCCGGAGTCACAGTGTGTGGGGGCCGTATACGGATAATCCGGCCAATCCGATCCTTGCTCATGCCAATGCTGCGGGTCAGGGAAATCCCATTCAAGGTGTTGGTCATGCCGACATCATCCAGGCCCATGACCATTCCTGGTGGATGGTATTCCATGGCTACCGGACCGTATCCGATAAATTGCATCATATCCTGGGACGAGAAACCTGTCTGGCTCCTGTTTCCTGGCCAAAAAATGCCTGGCCTGTGGTGAACGGCAATGGAACGGCTACAGTTAACATGACTTGCCCCACCCTTCCTCTGAAACCCTTTGCGGAAAAACCAACACAAATTGAGTTTGATTCAAAAGAACTTGATCTTAACTGGAACTATGTCCAATTTCCTGAAGAGAACAAATATTCTCTGACTGAGAGGAAGGGATACCTAAGACTGAAAGGTTCAGCCGAAAGGCTGGGAACAGGAAACACTGCCACTTTTGTTGGAAGACGCCTGAGGGATTTCTATTTTACGGCAAGCACCGAGCTTGACTTTGATCCGAAAAAGGAAAATGAAGAAGCCGGAATGACCTTACTCAACAATGGTTCTCATTTTGATATCATGATCCAAAACAAGGATGGGGAAAGATACCTGGTCGTAAAACTACAATTCGGTCAAACGAATTATAGATCCGAAGAAATTTTGCTCGGTCCCGGACCGGTGAACCTGAGGATCAGAGGTGAAAAATCAAGCTTTACCTTTTCATACGCGCAGGGAAATGACTCTTTCACAGATATTGAAACAGTTGATTCTAAATTTCTTGCAACTGAAACAGTGGGTTTTTTTACTGGCGTATATGTGGGTTTCTATGCCACCGGGAATGGAGTATCGGCAAACGCCGTTTAATGCTGACTATAACTGAGTCTCCTTAAACTGAGTGTGACTTATGAATAAATGATTAGCTCAGCACCTCCAGTTTTGATGTGATCGTAATAGGCACACTACGTTTAATGGTTTGATAGATAATGCAACTTTGCTCGGCAGCTCTTAATAAGATATTCATTATTTTTTGGTTCGGAGCCTGAGAAACCAATACCACGTCAAGATGCATGGACTGATATCCAACAGGTACGGATTTATCAATCATTAAGGTTCCTCTTACATCAACCTGGGCGGAAACAGTTACTCTGGTTTCTGTTAATTGAATATCTAGACGATTCTGATATCAGCCGGATGGTACTTTCAAAACAGCTGGCCAGAGCTGCGCAAAGCATATCGCTCGGATTCGGAAAATCATGATCACCTCCAACTGCTCTGTGAATTCCAACCTTGAATGGAACCAGCAGATCGTCACTTACTGTAACGGATGTTCTGAATGGATCATGAAGGTTTACACCATTCACTTCTGAAGAATGTGTGATTGAGGCCAAGGATGGATCACTCAAGTATAAATCATTAAGAGCCATTTTGGCGTTGCTTTACTTCGGATTGATTTTTCATATCATTGTAATTTTGATTAATGATACAAAGGTCAAACATATATATCCTGAAAGCATTTGCTTTAAGGTCCAAACAATGTGTTCTCAGGCCCAAATGCTGGAAATTGAATAAAGGATGATTTTATGTAGCCAGATATTTATCCTTGAACTGACTGGGTGGCAAGTTGAATTTGGTTTTAAATGACTAATAAAATGAGAGTTATTTTTGAAACCGCTTTCATAGCAAATCTCATTAATATTCAGGTTGGTTCCCATTAAAAGGGTTTTGGCATAATCAAGTCTTTTTGACTTTAACCATCTTGAAGGTGTTGTATTGAATTGGATATTAAAATCTCTCTTGAAGGAGGACAAGCTTCGACCACATAGTCTGGCAAACTCAGTCATATTTAAATCGGATCGAAAATTCTTCATCATCATTTCCTCCATATTTGTTTTGGCTAGAATTACTTACAGCGTTAAAGAAATCCAATTATTCCCTATTATCAGGATTCAGAATGATATTAAAAAGCAACTCCTTAAACTTTAGTTCAACCAGGCTGCGGGGAATGGATTCTTTTTGCTTTAAATAGTGGAAAATACTTTCTATCAATGAATGAAAGGTTTCGGTGGTGTGAATTGGAAAGACCTGCCCCAGATTCTTGTGCGGATCTGTTTTATTACGAGAAACTCACTGTTTTCAGAAATAAATCTTCTTAATAAAATCGTCATTCAGAAAAAACAGGATTACACAGTATTCTTCTTCAAGATACTGCTTTGGTTACATACACTCCTTTTCTAATAAAGAGAGAGTCACCAGCATGTAATTTATAAGTCGCTGAATCTGTAATCCAGTCTTTCCTCCCATTGATCACGTAAGTGATCAGGTGAGACTCTGTCCATAATTCAAATTCCTCAACATTTATTGGACATTTATACTCCACAAAAAGGTAATCATCTCCTACCAGTTTATTGTATCTGGGATGTTGCTTAAAATATGTATAGATATCGACAATCATTGGTCAATTTTTTAGGAAAATCGCGCAGATGGGTGAAACGATCCGATTATTTCTTAATGGAGAAGGTAGCCTGGGCTTGTTTAATGGCTGCAGTCGGGCCAATAAAGATGACCCTGTCCAGGGTTTCAATTCGGGTCTCCCCACGGGGAACCACAAAAGCATTTTCCCGAATGATTGCAGCAACAACGCATTCTTTTGGGATGTCAATTTCCCGAATTAATTTTCCAACCACCGCAAATTTCTCTGCAATGGTAACTCCGACAAGACTGGCCACTCCCCGACCAATTTCAAACAATTGTGCGACACCCGGTCTGTCCAGGTGATTTTCAACCATGGCTGCTGTGGACCAGGGAGTGCTTATGGCAACGATTCCCTTCTCTTCGAGCAGGGGTATATAATCGGGGTCCTGCACAATGGCAATAACCTGCGGTATGCCTATCCGTTTTGCCTGCATGGCAATGATTACATTTCGACCATCATCATTGGATGTGGCTATGGCAACATCAATATTTTTTACACCGGCCTGTTCAATAATTTCGGCTTTACTGCCATCCCCTTGAATGATCGGCATGTGGTACCTTGCTTCCAACTGTTCACAAAGCTTCTCATCTTCTTCAATAAAAATGATTTGATGCTCCACCGATCTGAACATAAGTCGAAGCTCGTCTTTGGCCAGGAGGCGATCGGCTATGTTTCGGCCTATCCTCCCTCCATCGATAATTAATACTTTCATACGTTTTTTCTTTAGAAGTTGAATCCAGGTATTCAGCTTTGAATAGGTCTTGTTAAGATTAAAGAGTTCGGCTCGGTTTGCTGATTTGGACAGGTATATGGCCCCTCCAATAAATGTGAGTAAGCCACCAAGCAGAAAACTTCTTTTCTCCAGTGCAGGGACAAATAGCCAGCATGAGAGGATACCAAGAATTGGAATATAAGGATAAAGGATCACCTTAAACGGACGCCTCAGGTTGGGCATCTTTTTATGCAGGGCTATCACTGCATAGTTAACAATCCCCAATCCCATTAAGTAACCAAAATCGCTCAATGAAGCTGCGAACTTCACCACTCCCGTAGAACCGAAAATGATTACAATGGCCGCACATACAAAAAGGGAGATATAGGGAGTTCGGAACTTGGGGTGCAGTTTGGCAAATGCCCTTGGAAAATGTTCATCCCTGCCCAGGGCAAATAAAACCCGCGCACTTGCACCCAAGGGTTACACTAAAAGCGGATAAACTGGCCATAATGGTGGCTAATACAGCAACCCATCGTCCCCAGGGTCCCAGGATCCTTTCAGCCGTGAAAATAAAGGGCACATCATTTTCAGCAAGCTCCTTATAATTGACGGCTCCCATCATCACGAAAACCACAAAAACGTAGATAATGATTCCAACACCCAAAGTGATTAGAATCGCTCTTGGAATGGTCTTGCCCGGATTGATGATTTCTTCTGAAGCAACTGTAATCAGTTCAAATCCCACATAAGAAATATAGATAAGGGCCATGGAGGGGATGAAGGGTTCCAAACCCATGGGTGCCAGGGGCTCCAGGTTTGGAGCTTTTACCTTTGAAAGCCCCAGGATGGCGACTCCAATCAAGATGGCAAGCTCAATGAGGTTCATGACAGTGATTAATTTCAGGGCTTCGGACATCCCCCTGAAATTTATCAGTGTAAACACGATGGTGGTTCACCGCAATGATGGCAGGAATGCTGGCTCCAGGCCAGAAATAGCCGCGGATGGTCAGGGCAAAAATGATGGCATACAAGGCGCAACCAATGGTATTTCCAATCCAGAAAAACCAACCGGTAAAAAATGAAACAGGTCTGCTTAAGGTCAGGCTGGTAAAAGAATATCCGCCACCTGCGATCGGGAGTGCTGCGCCTAATTCACTGTAGTTAAGTGCTGTAAATACAGTAACCAATCCCATCACGAGGTAGACAACAATTCCCAGGGGGCCAATCATCTTTGGCAAGCTCGCCGGGCAGTGCAAAGATTCCAGGCCCCATCATGGCACCAATCCCGATCATCGAGGCCATGAACAGCCCGATATTCCGTTTAAAGGTTAAGCGCTCCTCCATCGTTGTTTAACAAAGTTCCACTTATGTCCTAATTTACATTAAAATAAGATAGCACTCAATACCTTTCATGAAGATTCCACTCGGAATTCCGCAACTTATGGGGACTGCCTGCTGAAGAACGGGGCTAATGGTTTTAGCAATCAGCTGCGATAAGAATAACTCAGATAGTATTGAAATATTCATCTAATTGTTTAATTCTAAAATCGATGAAATCAAGCATCAGCTGTACCTCTTGCTCAAAACTGTTGCTGTCAAAATACCATTCGCTATCTAAAGGCCATATTTGACTATTGTTGACAATTTCATCTTCGATAATTCGTCTGTTTGCTTCAATCATCTTCTGTAAGCCTTTGAAGGAAATTATATTATTTGCTCTTAATTCAAACCATCTCTTTTTCAACTTATCAGGATAGGTGGAGTCCGGAATATTCATTAATCTCTCCAATAAAACAGACCTTTCACATTGAACTACGTTTTCCAAAAAATTCAACTCATTATCTCCATCTCTTCCAAATGAATGATCGTAGTCCCACAGAGCGATTCTGAAAGGCGTGTTGGAGTCTATCTTATACAAAAGAAAATTTTTCATTACACCATCACCATTGTTGGAGAGAAGCAACAAGATTTGCCAGTCGAGTATATTTTCAATATCAACCCATTCGCCAACACCCGCGGCAAACTCCGGATCTGTGCTGTGAAATAGAAAGGTTTTAAATCTCTCAAGATAATAAGACTGATCTTTTTGATCGATTTTTGGATATTTCTGCTGATAATAGTTTAATGAGTCCTGAAAATATTGGCGCCTTTGCTCATAAAAGACCGGAGGATCCTTAAAAATCATGGACAAAGTATCCCGTTTATCTAAGCCAGCCATGGAAGCATTAACTTCTTCCATGATAAGATACAGGCCCCTGGGTTTATCATTTAACTCAAGATTCAAATATGCACTTTGAGGTGCCACATTGTTAGAATTCATGCTCCTGTACAAATCATAACTTAGCTTATGGCGCATAAAGGTTTTATCAATATAATTTGCATTTAAAATCCAATCATCATCAAAAGGAAGATTACAAAAGTTATACTTCCGGGTCAATTCTAATGTATATGAATGTTTACTATACCTTGAAGATACTCCACCTCTGCATTTTATTCCGGCAGTCATTCTAATGCTGTCGTTTTTTGTAATAAATACAATCTCACATGGCTCTTTTTCCTTCCATCCTACGGGGCCTTTTTTTTCTATTTTTAAAAGAGCCACTTGATCACAATCACTGTGGGCACTATCATAACAAGCGCTTATGAAGGCTAATATGATGATAATGAAGATGAGTTTTATGGTTGATGCCTTTTGTTGAATCATGCGAACCCTACTAAAAAGAAACCCCAAAATGTGTATAGATGGGTCTTTCGGACCCATCGCTATCTGCTGGCCGGTTAATGATACCACCCATGGTAGAAATATACATGCAGGACGATCCACCCTGGTCGCAGGCCATCGCAGAATAAGTTCCGAACCATTTTAATACTTCCGCACATTCTGCGTAGCTAAGCCCAATGCTATAGTCTGGTCGTTTGCCATCCACCACCATCAGGAATAACTTATTACCTTCCTTATTGACCCCCATAATGGTGCGCGCATAAGGTCTTGATTCGTTTGTTTCGACAATGCTATCCGCGACTAAGATATCGTGTCGCCCCCAGATGGTATTGTATTTTTCTTCCGAATAAGACACATCCACCACACTGGCCTTTGAGTAAGCTGCTTCATTGTTTTTGGAAAACATAATAAAGGGTCGTTTATCACTATCCTCCATCATTACAGGATTTCCATTAACCACCCAGTTTCCGGTCCACTCACCCAGCTTACAATCCATTGCCATGGACTCCCCGGCCTCCCCATTTATTGCCACAATGCAGTGGTGCTCTTCAGCGAAAACAGAGGTTAAGTACTTGTGCGTTTTTTCGGGGGTAATCTGGATTTTAATTCGCGGATGGTCTAAATCTATTACACTGATGAAAGCAACAACGTTTGGATTTTTCTTTCGAATCAGGAACAAGGAAATCGCCTCATTCACAGTGCTATGATATGCCTTGCTTTCTGGAAAATGCTCAGTAAAATCAGAAAGATCATAGCTGCTTTCCAAGTATACAGTTCCTTTGGCACCAATCTGGCTATTTGTTACTTTTTCATTTAATAATGTTATTTCGGCCCTTATATTACTAAATTTTTTATCGATAGTAAAACCAACTGCCAGTAGCATTATAAACCCGTTTATCAATAGCAAGGCCTTGCCGGAAACCTTAAGTTTACTTTTTCTAATCGCCAGATTGGCAGCCAGTAAGCACAGGGAAATGAACCCAATAAGAATATAAAGGGGAAGTTCCATTAAACGCCAGGTAACGGAAACCAGATTATCAATGATATGATTTAAGAAATCGCCCATTAGGTGCCACTCAAGCAAACAAATATATCTATCCCAAAGCTAAAAAGGGAACAATCTGATTTATATTTTCCTTCCGGCATTCGGACCCGCATTCTGGTCAAAGGCTTGTGGCTCAAATAGCCACTCTCCCCCATAGGGCAACACCATTTTTTAAGTTCTTCTTTACAGTCTCAAACAGGGGGTCTTTTGTGTGATGGATGAATCGTTAGTTCTCACCCAGCTTCAGCACATATTGCAGCATGATGGACCGCATTTGTTCAGCTTTCAGGGGTCTCAGGGAATACCAGCGATTGAACAGATTATTGCAAATGAGTGAAATTTTATGCTGTTCCTTGAACTCATAACTTATTCTTAAGTCGATGATCGTCTGACCATTGTTGTGGTTATTGAAATAATCCATATAACGAATAGGCTGCACCGTACCTCCGGAGCTGGAGGTGGCGTCTTCAAAATCTTCAATGGCCTTGTCGAGGTTCACCATCCGGCTGAAATACTTAATCGAAATTCCCGTTGAAAAATGCTCCTTATAAAATTCCAGGTCAGCTTTGAAGGTATGCAGGAATCTGTATTTCAGGATATTTTCAGAGGGATCAATGCTGGTTGTTTCGTAGGAATATTCTCTGTTAAGGGCATCGGTGCCATAAACCAGGTCCGGCTCAAGGGTTACAGGTAAGATGTAATTGTAACCAGCCATGGTCCTGACGCCTGACTTTTGACCAATTTTACCTGAACCGGTAGTGGATATGTCAATCCCCGACACCCGTGATTGGCCTGTGTTCATAAACTTGAATCCTGCAAGTGCGAAAGCTGGATCCCAGAAACCAAAAAGATATTCAATGGTGTTGGAGTATTCCTGGAGAAAAGCCGCAACATCGAGATAACCATAATAGTTTCTGAACTTAAACATTTGTTTTAAGCCGACCTCCACATTCCAGCTGCTCTCCGATTCAAGGGACGGATTATCAAATACGGCAAAGCTGCCAGCCGAAGTTTTTATATATCGCTCTGTGATGCTGGGAAAACGGTAGCCCTGCCCATAAGACAACCTGAGAAAAGTACTGGGATAGAGTTTGAAGTTAATGCCAGCCCTGAAAATGGGTTTCAGGGCAGTAATGGAATCATTCAGTTGATAATACTCTCCCCTCACCCCAATCGAGGTAAATATGATGTCTTTAATTTCATTTTCGGCCTGAAGATAAGCGGAGACGTTCAACTGTTCGTTGAAAGCCGAGCCCGAGCTTTTATACATGTCGGCTGTCACCATATTTTTTGTCATGGACACCCCTCCCACCAGTTCGAATCCCTTGATAAACTCATAGGAACGTTTTACCAGGTAGTCGGCATAGATCAGGGTGCTGTTGGTCGACTGGTTGTTGGTCATGTTGGAATTGTTGTGAAGAATTCGGGCTTTTATGCTGTGTTTGGTACCATTACCTGAATAGATGTTCAGAAAGGGATCCAGGTAAAAGATAAACTGATCCTGCAGGTAGACCCCTCCGGGATAGGCCCTGTAAAAACCACTGGAATCATTGAGCCATGCAAGGGTCATGGGTGCCGATTGCAGCATGAAGTTGCCATTCACTCCGTAGTTCATCCCTGTATGCTTTTTGGAGTGTTTTTTCAGGCTGAAATTGAACCTGTATTTCTGAGCCCTCATTTGCCGGTCTGTAAAATCAGAGATGGTGTCAACCACAAGGGGATCGGGCCTGGGGGCACCAAGATAACCATGGTCCCAATCGACATTTCCACCAATGACCAGGTCCAGCAGGCCATATTTTTTAGAATGCAAAAAGCTGAACCCGGTGATATAGGGATAATCACTCCACCATTTCATGGATGGATCTTTAGGGCTGGAATAAATCCCTGTATAGGCTGTTATTCTTGTATAGGGTTTGATATTTGGGGAAGCAGTCATGATGTGAATGGCTCCGCTCAGGGCCGAGGTCCCCGATAAAACACTGGAGGCTCCTTTGATCACTTCGATGTGCTCAATATTCTCCACCGGAATCAGATCCCAGTAGGGCCTTCCTCCTTCCCCGGAGAGCATGGGCATATCATCGACCAGCACAGCCACTTTACTGCCGACTCCAAAGGTAAATCCACTCCCGCCCCTGATCTGCGGTTCATTGTCCATGACATTCAGGCCCGGGGTCAGATCCAGTACACTTGTAATATTCCGGGTCCCTTTATTCTCAATCAGGATGGGTTTTATGACCTGCATTGAAATGGTGATCTCCTCAATGGGTTTTTCAAATTTACTCACCTTTACCTCCACCCCTTCCAGCTCCTGCCAAAGGGGAAGCAGTTGAAAATCCTTTTCAAGGGTTTCTCCGGGATTCAGGGTTAGGGTGAATATTTCTGTCTCCATACCCACAAAAGAGATGACAAAAGTATGGGTGCCCGGATCGATCAGGATGGAAAAGCGCCCGTCGGGGTCGGATATGGTTCCGGTTGAAAAATCCTTTTCCACTTTAATACTGGCTGCCACAAGAGGGCTTCCGTTTGTGGCATCAGTAATGACTCCTCTGAAAACGGCTTTATGCTGAGCTTCCAGAAGGGTGGACGGCAAAAAAAGAAGGCAATAACCCGTCATAAGCAGGTAGAGATATTTCATTTGCAGCTTGAATAATTAGCGCAGCACAATTTTCTGAGTAAAAATCGCATCCTTCCCCGAAAGCCTGAGCAGGTAAAGTCCGTTTCCCAAATGTGCAGGTTCTATATCAAGCTGATCGCCTGTAAGCCTTGATGACCAGAGCAGTTTGCCGGAAATATCGAAAATTTTAATATTCTGAAAAAGAGAGGGATCCATTCCCTTTAAAATCAGCTGTCTTTTGTCTACAGCAAAGATATATCCTTCTGTTTGCTGTAGCCTGTTTGCAGAAGACTGAGGGGTGTTGTAGATCATCTCCAGGTCATCGAGAAGTAATACACTTCCTGCAACAGGCTGATAGCCATTGCCTGAGTTTAAGACCAAAAGAACATATTCGGGAATGGCTTCACTGGAATAGTTGAAAGGGCTTGAAAAGCGAACCCATTCACCTTCAGTATGAAGACTTGACCTGTAGTCAGCCACCCCGATCCAGTTCTCTGTTGAGTCAGGATCGGGCTGTCTCCCGAAACCCTGATGAAGGGTCACCTTTACCTGCATGATATCAACTGCCGGGGTAGTATATTTCATCCATCCCGCAATACTGTCAGGTCTCCCGGTAAAAGGGGTGTTCCACTGGTCATCTACGGTATCGGTAAACATGTAGGCAAGAGCCGTATTAAGAACCGGATGCATTCGGCCATTTGTAGCGACTCCGTTTGCAATAATGAAAGACTTAACATTAGTGAGTTTAATGGAAAAATCTCCGGTATGAGCATCATGGCTTCTTGTGCAGACTACCGGAGCCAGATTACTTAAAGTGGGATCATCCGAGGTTTTTAGCGAGCTCCATTCCACAGGTTCACGGATGGTGTCAACATCACTTACCAAAATGTCTTCCCATAGCTCAAAGCCGGCGTTTTCGAGTTGCGTCTGAGCGCTTGCCATAACACTTAGTACTACGACAAACAGCAATAGTGTTTGAATTCTTTTCATCGGACGAGGTTTTTTGTTAGCAGCAAAAATTTTTCCTACAGCGAAAGTTAAGTCATTTG
This sequence comes from uncultured Bacteroidota bacterium, assembly GCA_963716765.1. Taxonomy (GTDB): domain Bacteria; phylum Bacteroidota; class Bacteroidia; order Bacteroidales. The sequence goes on from CAVQUO010000005.1 coordinate 122,325, forward strand.
GGGCGAACGACGGAGATATTCAAGGGTTTTAACTTCTTTTTGTAAGGATTCCTAATCTGCAAGGTCCAGGGCAATGACTTCGTGATCCAGTATTTTCTGAACCAGAAGTTCGACACTCCCATTGGAAACGATGTATAATCCGGGACCAGACCGGCTACCAGAAGCTGGACTTTAACAACTTTTTTACCCGGTGGTATCTGAATTTTAACTTCCTGGTCGTGCAGGGGTATGAGCTCTCTGATAGGGCCTTTCATCATCATGGGGTTGGTCAGATTCACCAGGTGTACCGTCATGGACTGCCTTTGTTGCCAGACAGTAATATCAAGAATTCCCTGTCCAAGAACGGTCACGGGTAGCTTCTCTTTAAGAGCCCAGTGTACTGCATTTCTGATAAGTTTCCCATGATCTGGACTTAAAATCTCCCAGAAGGTCCGGTCAATATCCCATGGAAAATAGACAATTCGACTTTCTCCTTTCTCGCGAAGGTAAAGCTCCCGGATGTCCGTTATGGGTTCTCTTGGATAGACATGTTCCATGGGTAAATCCGGATAGGACGGGATCAGTGTAAGTGGAGATGGAAATTCTATGTTGGCTTTTATCTCCAGGCGATAAACACCATTGATGATTCGTGTTGTATTTTCCAATCCATTTAAGATTGGGTGAAATTTTCCTTTTTCACTGGCCAGTCGTAAATATGAATTTTTCATGGGGCCTTCCACTTCTCCCTTGAAAGAGACCCCCAGGAGATCACTCAGGCCAAAATCATTTCGCTTCTCACCCTTTTCATTGTATAAAGAAGTCTCATAGGTGGCCAGAATACTTCCCCCCCGATCCACGTAATCGATGATCTGCTGGCATTGCTTGTCGGAAAGAGCTGCAATATTTGGAAGGATCAGCAATTTGAATTGATCGATGTGACCGGCGTCCAGACAGAGATCATGAACCATCTCAAAGGGAACCCGGGCTTCAATCAAGTGCATGATACATGCCCGAATCCAAAATCGCCCAGGACTGTTCTGGTGATTTCTCCCCACCGTAATAACGCTCTGTCTGTTCCGAATATAGCATTCCCACCGATGCCAGAGGCTTCTCATTTCTCAAATAGTCTTCGGCCTTATGATGCCAGCTGTATATATCCTCCACAAAGGCGAGCCATCGGTCATCGTACAGGGTACCTGAGAATTTTGTAAACCAGGGCCTCATACCGTTGGCTGTTCCATCAGCTACCCAGATGCGTACTTCAGCTTCACTCTGAACCGAATCCTTCCACCGGTAAGGTTCTTCCAAACCCATGCTGAAGATGCCTCCAATGGGCTTTTTACCCATGATGGCCCGGTATTCTTTGGCCCGTTTCCCATTTGACCAGGGGGGAATCATGCCCTCTCCGGGCCTGATGATCAGTGAACAGTATATCCGATTGCTCACCGGCAATTTTTTTATCCGGAAATCCATTGGGAATAAACCTGTGCCTGTGGATTGATACTTCGGATTTCAGAATCCCATAGCTGCCATAATTCATACAGCCTGTCTCCTTTGCCATTCAGATTCCATTTCTGATAGACAGGATCCAGGCGCTGGCTTGATTGCGGCAATTTTCATCTCCGGAAAATGCATGAAAATTCCTCTGACAACTCTCACAATAACATACTCCATGACCGGCCCAGCGATTGGAGAAAATTCCATCCAGTCGCATAGAGGCTCATCATTTCCTTATGAACCTCGGTCATGAATTCAAAATTATAAGGACCCAGTGCACAGGTCACATATAAGATCCGGGTTGGACCAGTGTTTTCTTTTATTTCCTTCCCGGTCAACTGCTGCCCATTCAGGATGGGCAGCTAAATGCATCAGGCCACATGGCATGAGGATCGGTCCGGGCAATCACGTCCATATCCATATCCCGGCATCCCTTTAGCAGGTAGCCAAAGGGATCGCTTTCTCCCATCCACAGGCTTCGATGATGAAATTCTATTTGAGTGGGGTAATAGGCAACGATACCACCGGCGCTCAGACATACTGCATCTGAATGGGTTCGCTTAAAATAATCCAGCCAGAAATCAGGATCATACTGCCCGGGATCATTCTCTACCAGGGTAAGCTGTGCCCATCTCATGGGTTTATCAAACCAGGTCGATTGATCAGGACCTGTGCCCTGGGCACTATAAGCTAAACGCGGGAAAAGCCCCACTGCCGATCCCAGGACCATGCTTGTTTTTGCAAACTCCCGTCGATTTAGTTTTCCCATTATTTTCGTATTGAATGATTAAAGCTTTTCGAGACCGTTTACACATTCTGCATGTCGGGCCACTTTCTTTTGCTGCATCAGGGCATCATTAAAGAGGGCATCGTCTTTGGTTGAATTCTTGGGGTGATATAGGTGATATACAATGGCTTTGTTTTTAACGGATTTTTTATGAAGGCCTTTTGCTTTCAATCTCCATTCAATATCATGGTCCTCACCCACTCCTGGCCGGGTATAATCTTCATCAAAGCCATTGACGCTTAGCAAATCCTCCTTTTTTATCCCCCAGTTACAACCCGAGAGTCTTCTCTCCTTAAAATGTAGCTCGGAGTAGGGCCAGTAAATACCCTCTTTGACCAGGCTGGAATCGGAAAACAGCAAGGAAAAGAAAGGTAAAGGCGAGCCTGATTTTTCTTTGTACATGGACCCGGTGATTTTTTCCCCCAAAAGCACCCTTCTTCCAAACAGAAATTCGCCTTTTTTTGCATTCTTTTTATACTCCTTCAGGAAATCCCGGTGGGGGAAACAATCGGCATCAGTAAAAACCAGTGTATCGCCCGCTGGCCACCCTGACCGCTTTGTTAAGCATGGTGGTCTTGCGAAAGCCAATTTTTTCTTCCTGGTTTACGTGAAGTATGGGAAAGAAGGATTGTTTCTTTTTGAATTTGCAGGAAAGGCTCTGTTTCAGGATCGTTGTTGTCCTCAGCGATAATCAGTTCAAAATCTGTAAAGGTTTGCTTGTTGAAGGCGTCAAAAGAGGATCTCCAGGTTCGGCTGGTTATCATAGTACGCGATGATTACAGATATTTCCATTCCCTGCTCAGTTTTATGCAAGTTAAGAAATTACTATTTTCCCGGACTTACCGAGATTTGCCTCCTGTTGATCAGACGAGAGCGTTTCCGGTTTAAAATCAAAGCCCCGATCACCATTGATCACCATGATGGGTTTGTATTTCAGGTAGTGCAACTTGGTGATTGGATCGTCGGGCTTCCACACAAAGAAAAAGAGGCCGGGTGTAATCAACTCGCTCAAGCCTCCCGATTCTGCAACCACAATATGGTCCTAAGTTTTTCTGCAATCACAGAAAAAGCCTGCTCAAGATTTTCCTGCTTCTGCCATGATAAAAAATACCCTCTTTGCTCCAGCCTGTAGGAGGAGTGAACTGTCCTTTTTGCTCCGGCCTTTCTCTTCTGCAACTATAAAATTTTGCGTCTTGCAAATTATTTCAAGGTCTTCATTAAGATCATGAATATGAGGTGATACTTTAATGCCAATTATATCAATACTTTCAGACAAATGACGGATGATCTCCGTGGCAAAACTTGTTTTGCCCACATTTCGTCCGTTGCCGGTGATGAGAATCAATTTGGGAAGATTCCAATGCATGCTTCCGGGGTTCAAAAGAGAAATAATTTTACACTGGCCATCAACAAAACCAGGGCCAGGGTATAACGAAGGTAATTTTCCTTTATTCGGAAACTTCCGAGCCAGGAACCCAACAGGCCGCCCAGTAAGCCCGCAATAACCATATAAATAATCTGGATATCGGGCATTTCACTTTTCAGCACAAAACCACTTAATCCAGCGATGGAATTTACCAGGATAAAGGCTGCCGACACCGCTGCCGTTTGTTTTACGGTGGCCCATCCAAGCAGGATGATGATCGGGCTGAGTATGATCCCTCCCCCAATCCCAATGAGGCCGCTGAAAAAACCCAGAAAAGCACCTACGATGAGTGCATAGAGCATATTTGTCTCTTTTAAATCTACCTTATCGCTTTTGACTTTCAGGAGCATGCGAGCAATTGCAAAGAGCAGGAAGAGACCAAGGATAATTTTATAGATCCTTGAGTCAATACTAAAGGTGCCGCCCCAAAAGGCGAAAGGGATAGAGGTGACGATGAAGGGCCAGAGAAGTTTGAATCTGAAGTGCCCGTTCCTGGTAAAAGTGATAAAGGCAATGGAAGAGACAAAAATATTTAAAATAAGGGCTGCCGGTCTCATCACTTCGGGCGCAAAACCAAGTAATGCCATAAAAGCAAGGTAGCCACTTGCTCCTCCATGACCCACAGAAGAATACAAAATGGCAATAAAAAAAATACCCCCTAAAAATAGAATATCTGTCATCATTCTCCTTTCCAATTCATCCCGTATCTGTTTCCGGGAATCGGGAGGACAAGCTGTTTCCGGCTGATCCCATAGGCCCGCATTCCATCATCCAGGAATGGAGACTCGAAGATTATTTTCGGCACAAAGTTGCAAAAAAGGAATCAAATTTTCTCCTTAAATTTTTTGAGATCTTCTGAATCGGGCTCAACTTTCTCATATATCCAGAGAAGCCTGTGAATGATTTCGCTGGAAGGCTGATTCTGCAGCAATCCGTTTATTTGTGAATAGAGGTATATTCCCAGGAAACCTTTTAGTCGGTAATAATAGTCTGTTTCAGCGGGATCGCTGCTGAAGCTCAATTTGCTTGAGCAGGATGCTTAATTCATTTGACCACCAGCTTGTATCGGGATCAGCAAGCTTTTGGACATAAAAGGATTTTTTTTGCTCCTCAGACTTCAATAAGGCCTCAAATTTATTTTGATAAGCGGTCCATTGGGGATTGCTTTTAAATGCTTCGATTTTTCCGGGCAGTGATTTTTGTTGATTTCCCATGGCGAAATACCAGGCTTTCTCAAGGGCTTTGCCGGCAAAAAACAGATCGTTTTCCCCCTCCAGGCTTTCGGCTTCTGAGAGGAAGGCCTTTGAATATTTTTCGGGAAGAGACCCTGAAGGTTGGAGAATCCTCTTTTAGGCAGAAAACCACAGATTCCCGAATGTAGGATTCCGGAGGCCAGGTGTGAATTCCCCTGAAATAATCATTCACATAGTTGGTTCTGTTTTGCATATCATTAAAAAGGGGTCGGTATTGTTCACTAAAATTAAAGTCCCTGGTGCCGGAAACCGCATAGATTTTTTTTTGCTGGCCCCGGACCCCGGCTTGTCCCGGACCTGCGCCAAACATGACAATGCCGTGCACGGGATGTTTCATACCATAATAATAAGCCATCCTGGCTCCGCCGGAGAAACCGGCCACAATTATTTGCTGAGGGTCAGCAGGGTATTTTGTAAGCAGATCATTTTTTAAATTTTCCAGGGAGACCTCGAAGCCGGAATAATTATTCCTCAGCTTTTGTGACCCGGCTATCACCACCGGTAAATCTTTCAGGGCTTCTTTAAACTTTTGCATGGCAGTGAGGCCGTCACCGTGGGGATCAATGACAATAAGCAACGCTATTTTTTGCCCCGAAGGAAGTTGGTCCGGCAGGCACACATAGTAGGAGTGATCAGCTTCCATGATGCACTTTTCGAGGACTAGGATCTGTGAATGTTCCTGGCATGGTTTTTCTGCGATCCACATTGCAGCTGAATAGGGCCACACTGGCTAAAACCAGGGCTATTTGGGGAAGGGATCTCATGATATTGTGCTTGTCAAGGTTCTTTTATTCAAAATACCGGCTGGCATAACGTATGAAGTAGGGCCAGTTTGGCCCGGCGGAGTGTCCGCCTTCGTGCTGTCGAAAGGCTACGTCCCCATCTGTCAAAGTTGTTTCCTGTGCCGGAAATTCTTTGGCACCCATGTCGTTTTTACCCAAAAAGCCTGTATACAGGTCCTGCATGCATCCCTCCCAGGAACATGCCTTTGGCATCTACCCATTGACCTTCCACACTGGCTGATCCCGAACTTATAAATACAGGTCTTGGAGCGCATAAGGCTACCAGTTCATGGGCATCCACCGGCAGATCATTTTTGGTGAGGGGCCCGGCATATTTAATAAAATTACCAGCAAACCAATGATATTCTGCCGGATGAAGCCAGGTTTTCAACCTGCTCGCCCAGGTTTCTTCGAAGCAGTTTGGTGCCCCAGCGCCGGAAGATGCGATAAAGGCAATGGCAAAGCGGGGCTCATAGGCCATGGCAACCACGGCCGCTTTGCCATATCTTGATAGCCCTTCAATGCCTAGATGGCCAGCATCCACATCGGGATCCGTTTCGAAATAGTCCACGGCGCGACTGGCTCCCCAGGCCCATGCCCTCAATGAACCCCATTGTTCAGGTGTTCTGGCTTTCTCCCTTGTTCACAAGACCGATGATTCCCTGAGTCAAACCGGCACCGTTGTCGGCCTGGATACTGCCCGGTACCAGGATGGCATAACCCCAGCCTTTGGCAAGGAGTTGCTGCTTCCAGTCAGGACCTGTTTGTGGTCCTCTTCTGAATCTTGCCAGTTGAGCAGGAGTCCAGTTAAAACCAAACTCCATGATGACTGGTACGGCTTTATTTGTTTCTCCTGGTGATGCCAAGGACTAATTCAATATCCACATTGATTTCAGGGAAGGAGGAATTGTCCACATGGCCTGTTAAATACTTGATCCGAACCGGATAATCTCCGTCCATGGTATCCTTGATGCTCACTGTTTCCCAGGTAACTCCCGGTACATTATCAGGAACCCGGCCATAGATTTCCCGGTCAAAAAGCTCCACGATTTCAGCCCGGCGTACCATTTTCCCATTCGGCTGATGTTCGAACTGTATCTCCATTATTGAATACCAGAGGATCGGGAAGTTTATCATAGGTTTTTGCCTTCGATTCGTCGGTATTGGCTGCATTGGCATCTGCGGGATTTCCCGACGGACCGGGGCGCAGTTCGGAGGGCTCAATACCCAGCTGGTCCAGCATCAGCTTATGATCTGCCTGTGAAATGGCACGAATACTATCCCAGTAAGTTCTTGAAAATTGGGCGTTTACCGTTAGTGATATAAAGCAGGAAAATTAACAGAGATCCAAATGATTTTTTCATGTTTTATTCCGGAATTATTTGAAAGGGAGAAGCGGGCAGGCCCTCTTTATTATAGAGATTGGCTCCGTCCGGATTGTCAGACCAGGCATAGCGAAGGTAAACAGGATGAGGAATGTTCTCAGAATAAACCACCACAGTTTCGTTTACGATTTCAGCCTCAGCCCACTCAAAATTCTTATCTGCTCCGGCAATGGCGAAGAGATTGAGGGGCTCCTCATCAATGGATATAAGGCCGGAGCCTGTATGATCAAAATGGACGATGATCTTATTGTCCTGAATTGTATGAGATTTATAAATGGGGCCTGAGTAAACAAGTTCTTTTTCACCATAGGCCAGATGCCTTGCTCCCAGTGCCAGGCGCTGTCCCACATCTTTTTTATTCAGGGGATGAATGTCGTTCCATTCCCCCAGGTCTATGGCCACAGCCATGGCGGTGTTTGTCAACTGAAAGGGCCTTTAGCTGAGCATTCCGGAGTTCCGCCCAGTGAGCTTTCAACCGGGAGGAAATCCCGGTCCATAAAATTGGCCAGTTGCACATATAAAAAGGGCAGATTTTGATCATTCCATTGATTTCGCCAGTCCCCAATCAGGGCAGGTAAAAGCTCATAGTAAGGACCCGGGTTGCCTGCATTTGATTCACCCTGGTACCATAGAAATCCTTTTATAGCCATGCTTTTCTAAGGGGGCAACCATGGCATTGTAAAGTGCCGTAGGTTGGTTTTGGAAGGAAATACCCGGAACCTGATTGAACCACCGGTTTGAAAACGTCGCCCACTTTGTAGGTCCATTCTCCCTTCAGATCAATCTCCTCTCCACCAGCCGTCAGGAAATAGGGTTTATCAGGCACAAAACCCCCTTTGCCATTGTGTATTTGTTACCCGTATGACGATGGTGTTTTTCCCTGCTTTCAGCACATCCCGGTGCCAGATTATATCTTCTGGGAGGGTACTGGTAGGTGATGTTTCCAACCTCTGTTCCATTCACATATACCTGATCAGCATCGACGATTCTGCCCATGAAAAGTTTGGCCGGAATGCCCGTCATAGATGCCGGCACATCGATTTCTCTTCTGTACCAGACCACCCCATTCAGGTCTCTCAGGCCCTGGTCTTCCCAGTAACCCGGAATGTAAATATTCTTCCAGCCTTTGGGTATGTAGGCCGGATCAAACCATTTTACATTCTTCCAGCAGGCCCCTGTCGGCTTCTATCTCTTGTTACCTGAGCTGCCAGAGCTTTCCGAACAATTTCATTGACATAGGCAGCTGTCTTTGTTTTGCTGAACAATATTCTCCAGCTCCGGGAATTCTTTCAATCCCTCTTCACTGATCCAGGCTTCAATGGGAGTGCCTCCCACACTGGCATTGATAATGCCGATGGGAACCTTGTGTTTTTCATGAATTTCACGGGCAAAAAAGTAAGTAAGCGCACCAAATCCCAGGACATCCTCCGGATTGGCTGATACCCACTTCCCGGAAGGCAAATCGCTCCGGGGCTCCTGGAGATCGGTCACTGTAGCTTATAAAAAAGTTGCGGATTTCAGGGAAGTTGGCATTTGCAATTTCCTCAGGGTATCTTTCTTTAACCCGCTCCATGGGAAGTACCATATTCGATTGGCCCGAGCATAACCACACATCTCCCAAAGAGGATGTCCCTGATGGTGATTTCATTTTTCCCCCTGAGGGTCAAATCATAGGGACCACCGGCAGCGCTGCGGGGGAAGTTTAATCTCCCAGTTTCCGCCATTGTCGGCTGTGGTTCGGTATTTTTTGCCCTTAAATTTCAGGCTGATCTCCTCTTTGGCAGATGCCCAACCCCATATCCGATTGTGCTGTTCCCTTTGCAGGATCATTCCGTCGCCAATAAGTTGCGGCAGGATGATCTGTGCCGGGGCAGCAAGAGAAACCAGTAAAATGATGGCCGCCAGGGTAATAAAAGATGCTTTCATGATTCTCAAATATAGGGTAAATTGGCCATACGCTTCTTATGCTTCATTCGTGCGCCCCTTCCGAAACTAAAAACGGGGAAAATCAATCCCTTATCCTGAGCATTGGCGGAGAAGAGAAAACCGATTATGCAAAGCTAATCAGAATCATAAAGGAGGGTGGCTATACCGGGTATGTGCAGGTGGAAACACTGCTGGTCAAGGGCGAACCTTTTGATCCCTTTGCCCGGGTGACCGGGATGCTGAAAGAACTGGAAGCGGCTATCATACTGGTTGAGTATAAAACATATATGGATCCTTAATTGTTTAATCTCCTCTTTACATTATCAGAAGAGAGGAAAAGGGCCGCCAGCATCTAAATGATTAATATTCTTTATATTAAACGCCTGCTGGAACAGGATTAATTGGATGCGGGTGAGATGTGATTCCGGCACCAGGTTTTCAATAGGCTTTATGGATTTGAGATATTCATAAATGGCTTTCAAATCCTCATCTTTCATGCCGGCATAGGATTGCCAGGGCATCGGGGGCAACAACATTCTGGTATTTTCCACTCCTTTATATTTACCTTCGGTCATGGCTTTTTTAAACTGTTCAAAAGTCCAGTTCCCAAGGCCTGTCTGGTGAGGTGTTAAATTTGCAGCAAAGGAAACACCCCATGGTCCAACCGCCGCAGTAAGATCATTGTTCAACAAAACCCATTTGTCCGGGCCGATCTCATTTTTGTTGATTTCAGGTAAAGGGTCCTGTGAGGGATAACCCATTAACCACCTGTCCATATCAGGTACAGGTCCCTGGGGGGTCATCACTTTTGTTGATTCCTTAAAGTTTATTAAGGAATAATTTTTAAATTGCACTTACGAATTCTCAAACCAAACCAAAATAATCTTAACACCATGGAAAACCAATCCCGACGTAAATTTATTAAGCAAACTGTTATTGGGGCAGCGGGTATAGCTTCAATACCTCTTTTTCAAAGCTTTAAGTTTGGAGCCAATGATACCATAAGATTCGGAATTATCGGGCTCGGACAGCAGGCCATGAACCTGATGATGGGTTTTGCAAGGATTCCCGGGATTGAGATTGTTGCCGGAGCCGATGTATATGGTGTAAAGCGCGATCGTTTTCAGCATCGGATGAAGGATTTTTACAAGGAGAAGGGTGTTTCGGTTGAGGTTAAAACCTACAAGAATTACCAGGAAATACTTGAAAGAAAAGATATTGATGCTGTTGTGATTGCCACTCCCGACCACTGGCATGCCATTATTGCCATTGATGCCTGCAAGGCAGGAAAGGACATCTACCTGGAAAAACCCATTACATTTACTATCAAAGAGGGCCTGGCTGTGGTGAAAGCCGTTCGTGAGAATAATGTAATTCTCGCTGTGGGAAGCCAGCAGAGGTCCGACCACAATTTCCAGCATGCTGTGAACATGGTGCAAAAAAATGCCCTGGGTGATCTGAAGACTATCGATGCATATGTGGGTCCTGCCCCGGCGCCTTATAATCTGCCTGAAGAGCCGATTCCTGCCGATCTGGATTGGAACCAGTGGACAGGTCCTGCCCCGTATGTGCATTACAATTCAAAATTGAATCCGCCGGTATCGATTGATCCGCCAGTGAATGAAAAATACTGGGCGCAATGGCGTTACTTTAAGGAAACGGGAGGCGGGTTTACCTGTGACTGGGGAGCACATAATTTTGACATCGGGCAGTGGGGACTGGGCATGGACCGTAGTGGTCCGGTGGAGATCATCCCCGCAGGTTTTATAGAGACCGAATACCTGACCTATGTTTATGAAAATGGGGTCACCATGGCCAACAAGCCATGGGATGAAGGAAAAACCCGTGGGATAAAATTCTGGGGAAGTGATGGCTGGATTGAAGTTTCTCGTGGAAGGTATGCAGCATCGGACGATTCACTGCTTCCTGCAGGATACAATGATAAAAACAAGGGCCTGAAATATGAATCGGGAACCTCACACCTGGATAACTTTGTTGAATCGGTGAGGGCACGAAAAGAACCCATTGCCAATGTGGAAACCGGACAAAGAACCTGTACCACTTGCATCCTGGGTAATATTGCCGCAGATTTGAAAAGACCCGTGAAGTGGGATCCCATAACTCAGTATTTTGTGAATGATCCCGAAGCTGAAAGATATTATCACAGGGAATACAGGGTAGGCTATAAGCTGTAAGCCCATTCTTAAAGATCATATTTAAAGAGGCCCCGGACGTTAAGTCCGGGGCCTCTTTATATATGCGTGGCTTTGATATAAACTATGAAAAATAGTTGTACAACTAAAAAAAATAGTTTAGTTTTACTGAAAAGATCCTGAAAAGCATGAAACTGACAAACAGAGAAGAACAGATTATGGATTATCTATGGGAGAATGGCCCATCTTTTGTGAAGGATATAAAGACCTCCTTTGGGGTTCCCGAACCACATTATAATACGGTCTCCACCCTTGTTAGAAATCTCGAGCAGAAGAAAATGATCGGCCACGAGGACTTTGGAACCACATACCGGTATTTTGCCCTTATTTCCAAGGAGGATTTTGTGAAGATGAATCTGAAGCGGGATGTGAAAAAATATTTTGGAAACTCTTACCAATCTTTGGTTTCATCACTTGTTGAATCCAAGGACCTGAGCATTGAAGAGATAAAAAAACTGCTTGAATTGGCAAAAAAATAAGCCGGCATGACACTTATTCAATATTATCTGTTTGCAAATGCCTACATCCTGGTAATCTGGCTTTTTTACAGGCTTTGTTTGAAAAATTTGATTTATTTCCAGGCCATCAGGATTTTTCTGAATGTTGCAATGCTTCTGGCACTGATACTTCCCTTTCTCCAAAACGGGATTTCCTCATTTCTGAGTTCCAGTAGTATGATCATTGGTGCTTCTGCCCAAAACATACCTGCACTTGGTTTTATTTATCAATATGAAGAAGTTCTTTCTCAGGCTAGCGCCCCTGGGCTTAACGGGCAAAAGATATTGGGGGGATTCATCCTTTCCGGAAGTTTTATTACCACGCTTTTGTATTTGGGTAATCACTTCAGGATCATGTCCATCATAAAAAGATCAAAGGAACAATCCATCCTGGAGAATGGTCTCAGAGTGATGATGTCAGATGATGTGACTGTGCCCTTTATTTACAACAATAAAATTGTACTCCCTTCCTTCATCTCTCATCATGAGATCTCTGCTGTTTTGGATCATGAGGCCCTGCACTACAAGCTTGGACACCGTTTTGATAATTACCTCTTTTATTTATTTCATATTCTATTCTGGATCAACCCTTTTTATCACTTATTAAAAGCTGCACTTAAACTTAATCATGAGTACCAGGTTGATGGGAAGATGCTTTCGTCCGGTACAGATCCCCGTTTCTATAAATTGTCGCTTCTTAAGTATAGCGTGGGCTTGCATAAATTTTCACTGGCCAATGGAATGTCTTCAGGTAATCTTAAAGCCAGGCTTCTGATGATCAATGGCGACTATTTGCATAAGGGTAAATGGAGGTTCTATCTCCTGGTTCCGATGATTTTTCTTTCCCTGGCTGTATTCTCCATGGCCTGTGTTCAGAATAATGTCAGGGAGATTCAGTCCGAAGTTCCAACAAGCGAAATTCCAGTGATTGAGAGCCCTGTTGATTCTGTGCAGATGAAGATTATTGAAGTAAGATATGACAAGCTTCCCGAAATTAAGAATAGCGAAGCAATTGTTGTTCTTATGAACCGGAATTCGCAAATAATGGTCGCCAGTGAAAAATATATTCTTCTTGAGGATGTGGAGGAAATGATTATTTCCGAATACAATAAACTGTTAGCAATCAGTTCGGATGTCAGAATCAATGTTCACAAGGATAGACAGACGGATATGGGGGAATATCAAAAGCTCCTTGATCACATCGCTACGGCCTTGTATAAACTACGTAACATCCATGCATGGAGGATGTATGGATCAAATTTCAATTCCTTGCCCATCGAGGATAAAAAGGTAGTCATGGACCTTGTTCCCTTTGAAATTTACGGTATATCTCCGGATAAGGATATGGGTCCAAAGACTGCCGGCAACCAATAAGCAGAGAGGATTTTTAGAATGGATAACCAATGGCCAGGTAGAACTGGGTGCCTTTGAGTGCCTGACCTGTTCCGAGCTGCCAGTTTTTTCCCTCCGTGGAATAGGGATTTCTTATGGGGAAGCCCAGGTCGGTCCTTAAAACAAAGAAGGAGAAGTCAAATCGCAGACCAAAGCCTGCACCCACTGCCAGCTCATCATAAAAGGTGTTAAATGAGAATTGTGAACCGGGCCTGTTCTCATCTTCATTTAATCAGCCAGATATTTCCTGTTTCAATGAAGAGGGCTCCTTTCAAAATTTTTGACAGGCCAAATCTGTATTCCAGGTTGGCTTCCAGCTTCATGTCGCCAGACTGGTCAATGTATCCGCTGGAATCCTCGCGGTAGGAGCCCGGACCCACGTAGCGGGCAGTAAAGCCTCTGATACTGTATGCTCCCCCGCTAAAATACTGTTCCACATATGGTATTACGCTTGAATTACCATAGGGAAGACCCACCCCGGCAAAGAACCTGGTGACTAGGGTTCTGTTTAGGCCATGGAAGTAGTATTTAAACTCTGAGGTGACTTTCGCAAACTGGGAGTAAACGGTGTTAAAAACAGTATAAGGCCTGTCTGCCTCGGTCTTTCCTATTCCGGCAAAGAGGTCGAAAAGATTACCCGAGAGGTTTAAACCTGTTTGAAAGAAAACATTACGCGCTTTCATTTGATGGGTGTCATCATAGGTGAAGGCATACCTTGTTCCAAAAATAAACTGCTCCTCGAAACTTTTCCTGATGTAGATATTGTCAATTACCACCGAATCAAATTCAGGTGTTGTTTCCAGGAGGGTTACTGAATTCAGATACAGCGGGGAAACGGAGTATTGGATCTTCCTTGTCTGGCCCCAGGTGTAATTTACATGCATCCTCGAGGAGAACATCCTGTAGTAGGCTATGCGGTTCAAAAGGTTAAAATCCAGATTCAAAGATGTTTGTTGCACCATGTAGGGCTTTTTACTCTTCCAGCTATTGGGGATAAGTCTCTGGGGCACAGTAATCCCGGTTGATAATCCAAGATCATATGAAAAGGTACCCAATTCATTGCCTGATTTATCACCCCATTGCCATTCCATACCCCCGGTTAAACCAAGGCTAACCTTTTCAGCACCCTTAAAGGTGTTGTTGTTGGATACCCCCACAAGCAAATGTGGTCCTGCATATCCGGTTGACTTGGTAACCAGATCGGCCTGCAATATCCAGGTTAATGTTTTTGGCCATGGTTAAATCGATGGTAACATCAACCTGCCTGAGCAGGCTATCCAGGGCTGATTGCTTTACGGATACCCTTACATAGCTGAAGACCCCCAGGTTATTGAGACGTGAAATGGTGTTCTGGTAAGCGGAGTAGGAATATTTATCTCCCTTTTTAAAATAGATTGCCCTTGAAAGCGCTTCTGGTTTGAGATACATGCCCGATGAAACAATCTGTATATCCCTGTAAGTAGGTTGATATGAAGTGTTGAATCTTCAGATCCGTCCGGTTTGGAGATATGAACAAGGATCTGGTCAATTTTGTAGATAGAAAGAACAGCCGGCGGGAAGGTCCTGTCTTTCTGCCCACAACAAGGTCCAGTTTATTTGCCGCTACAGTTGTATCAGCCATGAATGTGATATGGTCAGGTGAGAAATAGAAATAGCCTTCATTTTGAATTCCTGTGAAACAGTTCTTCTCTGGCTTTTTTCAGGGATTCCAGCTTGTATTGCTTTCCCGGCTGAATGTTGCTATTAAATTCATACTCGGGTAATAAGGGTGTCAATTTTTTCCCGGGGCGGATTGAAGAGGATCTGATTGTAAACATAGGGTGGAGCAACTTCAACGAAATAGGATACACGGGCTTTTTTTGGATTTTTACCGTTCTTCTCAACCACCGACCATGCACGGTTGTTGAAATAACCCATTATCAAATAGTTCACTTTCAATCTTTTGGGCCCTGAGTTCGGGATTGACCTCGGAGACCAGGACGGGAGTGAGGAGAGGGTTTTGAAGAGCCAGTTTCCGATCTTGCTGCTGTCCTTAACGTTCCAGTAGTTGTGAACCCAGAGCCCGACGGGAGGAAGAACACGCCGGCCAAGGATCCCGTTGTTCACTTTATAATCGGTTATGGTCTTAACACTCCCTTTCACTTTTTTAGTTCCTTCTACTGTTTCTTGCTCAATAATTTCAATCTTTTCCCTGCCGGTATAAAGGAGTTCATCATCGCCAAGGAAGCGGGTGTTTGAACAAGCTGTCAACAGCAGGATCGATATCATTGGCCATATGAATCTGCAAGTGCTTTCATTTCTTTTGTTTCTTTCGTCTCCAGATTTCTTTGATATTCCAGTACCTTTTCCTGAAGGTGATTCCCATACCGGTTTTTACAACCTCACCCTCAAAAACATCTTCATATGAACGCTCATTGTATACTTTCAGATACCTGGAGGCAGCAGAATCAAGCTGGTATTCCAGGGAAATATTATTCAGCGAAAAATTTGAAGCCCCCGGCTGATTGTATAGATCATTCATGCGGCCGGAAACCCTCATTTGTGCCCTGTCGTCCGCAAATGTTTTTTTGACATCGTAGGAAAGGCTCGTTTTTGTTTCTTCTCCCCCGCCTTCGGTGGCCTGAACATAGGTATTGACCCCGAAAGAAATATCAATTCCGCTGTATGGTGGTTTTGGTCAGTGAGTTTAACTGGGCGGCCACCAGCTGATTTACCTGTTGGGTCATATAGCTGGTGGAAGTGGAAATTCCGGGCAAATCAATGGTTTCGAAAAGCAGGATGGTGATGGCCTGTCGCATTTGTTCTTCCGGACTCAGGGTATTGATGATGCTCATCAGATACTGGTCGGTGGTAAATATGGTAAACTCAATGTCAAGGTCTGAAAGGTGGTTGGAAAGCTTCAGGAATCACATCAATGTCCAGATTCCGCACCTTACCATCCACCGGGTTTGTATAGGAACTGGCCACCCTGTTGGATGCCTCAAACTTCAGATCCGGATCATCAATCCTCCCGTCCCATCTTATATAGCCACCCTTTGCTATCCGAAAGGACTTATTTGGCCATCCGATCAGCTTTAAATTAGCCTCACCTTCGTTGATCAGATATCTTCCGGAAAGGGAATACTGGTTGTTGTTAAGCATCTGAAAGTTTAAAGCTCCTCCTCCGCTGATGCCTAAATCGATATCAAAGGCCCATTTTGAAAGGTGAAATTAATCCGGGTAGCCGGATCAATTTCAAGAATGGTCTCAATGGATGATTCGAAAATTTTGGTTTGTTTTGCCGTAAAATGAGTGCTCTGGAATTCATCCTGCGAGGAACTCACAAAACTCACATATTTTGCGCTTTCCGAAAGTGAAAGATCCTCCGTATAACGGTAATATATCTCAGATCCCCTGGCAAGCAGTTAATTTTCCTTTTATAACCGGATTTTTAACCGGACCTTTAATTGAAAGACGTGAATCCAGGAAAATATCTCCATAGAATGATTCCTGGTCATCTCCTGATGTGTTCATTACCTGGATGCCCGATGATCCTATATCCAGATTTGTATATACCTTCCACTCCTTATCTATTTCAATGTAACCATTGATGTCAAGGGTGTTATTAAGAGAGTCCAGGACGTGGAAATTCATTAAAAACCAACCTGTTTCCGGAAAACTGTATACGCTCATCGGGCAAGCTGTATTTGGAATTCAGCGCGTTTATTCTCATGGAAGCACCATTGAAATTGAGGGTACCGTCTATTTCTCCATCACCTTCACTGGATATATCGAAATTACCCGAAACATTTCCACTCATATCTGAAAGTTGTTTTGTGACAAAGGGCTGGAAAACTAGCAAGTGGAAGGGAGCTGAACTCGGTGGAAAGGCTTCTGGATTCACCGGGAGTTTGCATGAATTCTACCTCAATTCTGGAGGAGTCAATCCGGGTCACCATGTCCATTTCATAGCTGCCTGCAGTGTCTGAATTGAGAAAGCCCTTCAGGGCAAATCATGCCAAAACCGACATCATTCCATTCTATATTGTTGAATTGCAGATCGGTATTTATATTTCTTTCAGCCTCCTCATTCATGCCATAAGTTAAGCTGACCGCTGATATTGCCGCTTGGATGTCCTGGTAGTAAGGATCCCCGGATCAGCGATTCTAAAAAAACATTGTCAAACTGACAGACATATTGATGCTGACCCTCCACTTCATTGGAATAGAGGTGGATGTAAGCACTGTCCGTTTGCATCTCAAGCTCGGATAAACTTTTTTATCATAAGTTATTGAAAGAAAGCAACCTGGGATTCTCCACCTCCCATAGTTGACTATTCAGGATGATTTGTTGTTTTGGAATATTTAAAACAAACATGTTGCTATCCAGATCCGATGCCAGCTCAATATTGTAGATGATCTTACCCCTATCATCAATTACCGAGAACTCAGCGTCGCTTTGCCAGTTGTCATAATGACCATTCAGTAATATTTTGTGAGCTGGATTGTTGAAAAAGGCGTTCTTGTCGGCCAGCAATTGAAAATTCATGATTCCTGCAGAATCTATGGCACTTGCCTCCAGCATCACCTATTTCTATGCCCTTGAACTTTAGATCATTTCCCCTTACAGTGTAATTCAAACTCTGGTCCGAAGCGCTGTTCGTAAGAGAAAAGTCGATATTGCTGAAAGCTATTCCGGTATCCTGCAGTACCATGCCCAAGGGCTTCATGGTATGTAATACTGGCGGAGATATTTGTTGTGGGCAGTTTCGAAATACGTGTATCGGATTCTACATCAGATGAATCCACGAAAGTCATCAGATAGCTTTGGAATTGCTCCATAAAGGTGCCCGCTTGCTCCAGGGCTTCGCCGATACTGATTTCAGCTGTGAAGAAGTCGGCTTCCGCCTTAAGGTGACTTTCAATTGAATCGGAAGTAATCACAGCAGTTAATTCCCGGATGTGGGCCTGTGAATCAGGACTTAGTATTTCAATATTCTGAAGGCTCATTTCAGCTTCAAGCCCCTGTGGTGTTTTACGATAGTCAGCCCTGAAGTTGCTCTCCACAGAAACCGTGTCTTCTGAGAGATGAAGTTTGTCAAGCTGTGCAAAAATAGTTGCACTTGCATTTAATATCAAGGTTGAATCACTCCGGCTTACTGTGGTGAAAAGCTCTGTTTTAGCGCCCGGGTCATCTACCTTGAGATTTATGTCATATAAACCGGCAAGGAAACCTGCAGTAATGTTAATATGGCGATACTGGTAGTCATTAAACACGAGGGAATCAAGCAATATTGAGACCTTGGCGGACAGTGAATCCGGATTAAATCCTCTGCCGGAAAAAGCCCCTGATCCACTCAAGGCTCCCAGTGATTCCACGTTCAGTAAGGAACCGGGCATTATGTTCTGGAAGGTGGTATTCACATCAAAATCTTCATTTTCCAGATCGATGATCCCGGATATATCCAGACTCACCCAGGTTGCTTTCAAGGTTAAATCGATTCCCGAATTACCCAGGGTATCTGATAAAGTCGCCATTCAGTGAGAAAGAATGTAAGAGCCGAGGAATCAGCTTCAGGTCAAGATCTTTCATCAATCCCTTAAGCCAGGTTGAGTCCTGTGCTGAAATTTCTATAGTCAGGTTTCCATCTGGCTTTTTTAAAATGAAGCGGATCCCTTACATTTCCGTCCAGCAATATGCTGAAATTATTTTCCTGGAATATGCTGACATCTGAAAGTGCGATCATGGAATGGTCCAGTCCGAAATCCCCTTCAACTGGCAAGCGGGGCTTTAGAAAGGGTGTTTAAGGCCGGAAGGTCTTTCAGATCATCCCTGAAGTAAAAGAGATCAATCAGGGATAGCCGGGTGTTTTTAAGGAGACACTGGCGATGCTTATTACATCCTTGTTTTCCAGCATTTCAAAAATGCTTCCCTGTGCATCACCCTCCACTTCAGATTGGCTGTTTTCTGTTTCAAAATCAAAATCGAGATGGCTTGATTCCTGATTCGAAGCAAAGGTTCCCTTCATTTGCTTCAGGGAAAATCCATTGGCCAGGTTGAACCCCAGTTTTTTCACAAGAAGCTCTGCACTTTTTTCGTTCAGCCTGGTGTCAACCAGGTGCATATCTTGCAGGGTAATATCAGGGAGGTGTGGATCTATCAGCGAGATCGGGCGAGAAGTAGAGGACCCTTGAAACTGTCACCTTTTGCAAATTTGTCTCATCAATGATAATATCCCAGGGGAAGGCTTGAGAAGGCTGCTTATCTGAACTTCCAGTCGATTGTTCAGACATGCCCGTGAGTATGGTGGCCTCTGCCCCTGAAAGCTTTATTATATCGAGCATCAATTTCATTGTTGCTGAAATCGGTCACCCGGGTTCGGATCAGCCCTTCCTGGAGGACGAGCTTTAGTAATAAGCTATCAGCGACCTGGTTAAATGTGAAATCCACATCTTGCATTTGCACTTTATTAAACCCGAATGTCCATGGAGTACTCTTTTTTGTTTCAGGGGGAATTAAGCGTGGAGAAAGTTTTAGACCACCATGCCCGGCATTAAGGTCAATGCCTTTAAAAACAATAGATTTGTCAAGTAATGATAAAATAAGGCCGGAAAGTCTGAGACTCTCAATCTCTTCGTCCAAGTGGATTCCCATGGACAGGGTCCGACATGAGAAAAATGATATTTTGCAATTCGCCCTGTCGGATGTCGATCTCCCAGGAAGTCTCTTTTTCTTTGGGCTTTTCCGGCACCGCTTTGTTTTTTACGGAAAATGCCCTGGCTATGTTTAAGCCTGTGTTGATCGAGTCATTGTTCAGCTGAATGAGAACACCCCCCAGGTAAAGCTGCTTCAGTTTTACTTTATTTTTTAAAAGGGCCGGCAGATTAACCCGGGCATCAAGATCCATGACACAGATGATGGTATCGCCCTCGGGGCCGGAAATTGTGACTCCTTCAAGTTTGACCTTATTGGGGAGAACGGTGCGCAAGTTTTGAATATGGAGGGGTAGTTCCAGCCTGGTGAACAGGTTGTTCACCTGCCTGGAGACAACATGCTCTGTAAATGGCAGGTTGATTAAAAAAAAGGCAAGGAAAATCAGCCCGATGGTTGAGATCAGGAAAACCGCTGAAATTCTTATGAATTTTCTCAATCTATTCAATGCTGATACTTTTTATTCAGTAGCAGGATTGCTTATTAGTTTGATTCCGTCGCTTTCCAGGGTAATGACTTTTTGTTTGTAAAGCGCTCCGATGGATTTTTTGAAGGCTTTTTTACTGATGCCGAAGCGGGAATAGATATCTTCCGGAGCGCTCTTATCAGTAAGAGAAAGAAAGCCCCCGCATTCAGTCTTAATTTTGCCAGAATCACGTCACAGTTGGCATCGTTTGTCTGCCTGTATCCGGCTGCCTGAATGGCTTACATCAATTTTTCCGTCTTCTCTGATTTTCTTGATGATAGCCGGGGACCTTGTCCCCGATTCTCAGGCTTGTAAAAATCTCATTATCAAAGATCAGGCCCTTGTGTATATGGTTGATGATTACGGTGTAACCCAGGTCTGTTTTTTGCCAGATCAGCAAGGAAACCTCTTCTCCCTCCTTAACGCTGATCAGATCGTTCTGAAGAAATCTTTCAATCCTGTTGCTGGCATAGAGGCGGTCTGTTTTCTCGTCCAGGTCCATGTATACAATATACCAGCGGCCCTGCCTCCAGATTTTGTTTCTGCTCCCGGAAAGGAACCATCAGATCCTTTTCGAGGCCCCAGTCCATAAATGCGCCCACCGCAGAGACTGCTTTAACTTTCAGGAGGGCAAACTCATAAAGGGAAATTTTCGGATGTATGGTGGTTGCGACCTTTCTTCCTTCAGAGTCCCGGTAGATAAAGACCTCCACTTCGCCCTCGGGCTTCATTTCATCGCTGCAGTACTTGTTTGGCAACAGTACTTCTTCGCCCGATTCATCTCCCAGGTAGAGCCCGAAAGAGGAGCGTTTAATGATTTTTAATTTACATATTTTTCCCTGTTCGATCATGGCGTAAGAATATTACCACAAGATAGTTATCCTGTGATTTTTGCAAGGCTCCATAAACAATATTAAATTACATTATGTTAAATACATGTGATTGACTTCTTATTTTTAAATTAACTGACTCATGAAAAGAAGACATTTTTTAAAGGCGTCTGCTGGCCGGATCAGCCCTGCTTTCCGCCTTTCCTTATGAATTGCTGGCCGGTGACAAGAAACTCTATCCCTACGACAGGGTAAAGCTGGGAAATACCGGTATTGAAATGTCCAGGATGGCCATGGGAACAGGTACCCGTGGCTTTGGTGGAAGTTCAAACCAGACCAGGCAGCTTGGGATCAAGGGCGTTTCAGACATGCTCAGGGCGGCATTTGATTCAGGTATTAATTTCTGGGAGACTGCCGATCAGTATGGATCACATCCCCATGTCAAGGAGGCTTTGAAAAAAGACAAAGCGAGAGGAGGTGGTGATTTTAACCAAAACCAATTCCTCCACCTATGAGGATGTGAAAAAGGATCTGGATCGATTCCGGCTTGAACTGGGGACCGATTACCTGGATGTGGTACTTGCTGCATGCGGTAACCGATGGTAACTGGAATACGAATATGAAAGGAGCCATGGAGGCAATGGCAGAGGCCAAGGAGGAGGGATTGATCAGGGCTCACGGCATTTCCTGTCATTCCCTGGAAGCCCTGGAGACCGCTGCCGATGAGCCCTGGGTTGATGTGGACCTGGCCAGGTATAATCCAGGCGGAGCGAGAATGGATGCCGATGTGGCCACGGTGCAAAAAGTGCTGACCCGAATGAAGCAAAACGGCAAGGCCATCATTCAGATGAAGGTTTATGGGGCGGGTATGCTGGTTGATAAGAAGGATGAATGCCTGCAGTTTCATACCGGATCCGATTTTATTGATGCCTTCACCCTGGGTATTGAAAGTATGGAGCAATTAAAGGACGTGGAGAAGAGACTCCCCGAGGCCAGTGTCAGGGGATAACAATCATTAATACGATGAAAAGAAGTAAAAACATTTTGAATTTCCTCCTTGCCGGGACTATTTTTCTGCTGGCTCTTTCCGGGTGCCAGCCTGCAAGTGTACTTACCATCCAGACTGTCCCCGATTTTTCCCTTGCCTCTTTCCAAACTTTCGATTTTTATGATATTGAGGTAAGCGGAGACACCACCGGTTTTCCCGAACGGGTAAAATGGATCGAGGATGAGGTAGCCTCTCAACTGGAAGGAAAAGGCCTGAAGCGTGTTGAACAGGAGCCCGATTTGCTTATCAATATAGGAGTGACAGTCGCCGAAATGATACAGACGACCGAAACGGGTTTAGGAAAGGGAACACCCATGTATGCGGGAAGCCCTAAATATGGATGGGAGAGCCAGACCATGGAGCTTGGTTCCTATCAAGAGGGAACAGTCGTTGTACATTTTGTGGATTCTGATAGCAAGATATTGATTTGGGAGGGCATTGCCCAGAGTGCGATTGTAAAAAAAGATAAAGCGTCGAAGAAGAATATAGCTGCGGGTGTAAAAAAATTATTCAGCGAACTTTAGCTTTTTATGGAACAACTCACCTTAACCACCCCGGCTCTGCTGTTTTCGGCCATTTCCCTTTTGCTACTGGCCTATACCAATCGTTTTCTGGCCTATGCCAATGTGGTAAGAGAACCTGCATGCCCGGTATAAGGAAAATCCTGATCGGTCTGATCGTTGGTCAGATTCAGAACCTGAGGAAAAGGCTTGGTACTAACCCGAACCATGCAGTTGCTGGGCATCGGGAGCCTCCTGCTGTGTGTGCTCTGTATGTTCCTGGTTTATATTGAATTACAGCTGGCCGCAGAAATTATTTTTGGGATTGCCCTGGTTTATGCTGATTATTTCACTGGCCATTTCGGTGCGGGAAATCCAGATTTCAGTGAAGGCCCTGGACCTGCACCTGAGTGATATGGAGCTTTAGGGATTAGTGAATTAGCTCAGGCACCCAGCGACTTCAGGGCTTCAAAAACAAGAATGGCAGGCCATACCAGTGCTTTAAGAAGACCAAGCACACCCATCCAGAATCCGGCAGCGTTTGGAATAAAGTAGATGGCGGCACCAATCAGTCCAATACCGTAAACGGCACTGGTCGGGGCATTACTTTGAAAATCTTTTTTCATGGTTAGTTTTTATTGGATTACAGGTGAGACTTCTAATTACTAATTTAGTAAATTTGAAACATGCCTGGCAAACGGACTTAAAATTTTACTTTTGTGGATCCATCCGGGGAGGAAGACAACTGGCTTCTGATTATCAAAAGATTATTGAAATGCTTAAGCTTCATGGGCAGGTGCTGACCGAACACCTGGGAGATGATCAGGAGATTGAGACCAAGGACAGGATGCTTAGCGGATGCAGATTCATGATCGGGATATGGATGGATCCGGGAATCGGATCTGGTTGTTGCCGAGGTTACCATTCCCAGCCTTGGGGTGGGTTATGAGATCGGAAGGGCCATTGAAATGGGAAAACCAGTCCTGTGCCTGTTTCAGTCCGGATGCGGATTTTACCCTTTCGGCCATGATTGCAGGCAGTGAAGGCGTAAGCCCGCTAACATATGAGAAGCCTGGATGAATTACCGGAAGAATCGAGGGATTTTATCACTGCACATGCTCCTCGTCGTACTTCCTGATCTTCATGAGCGCAGCCTGTTCGGCCTGGTCATACATTTCCCGGATAAAATCATCACCGAAATTAAAGGTTCTCTCCTCCAGGGTCATTGAATCGAGCCGGTCAAACAGCATTGCTTTTGCCTGGGCAATATCCCTTCCGTAGATATGGTATGAATCGGCCTGCCAGTTCATTCTTCCCAAGCTTCACCGTCTTTACCGCTCCGCTGGGCAATTTCATCTGCAATCACCTCCCGGTTAAACTGGATAAAACCAAACATATTCATAAAACTGGCTCCCCAGGCATCATTGCTTCGGAAGCGGATGTTGCAGTTCAGCCACTGAACACCCTCCTCATCTTCCTGATCCTGTACCAGAGTGATTGAAGGCAGGGGGGATCATATACCTGCAGGTCATGGTTGGGCATCCAGGTGATCATCTGTGCCTGCCTGGTATAGGGCTGGTCCACCAGTTTTTGGATTACATGTTCGATCTGGTCCACCTGGAATCCCACATCTTTCCGACCATTTTCTCCATTCTCAATAACGCTCTCTTTCCAGGATCCATATCGTTGCAGCCTTCCATGGTAGGTATATTCCCAGCGGGTATCACTCCGGATCGTTCATGTTTTTCACCCAGTGGTCCTTAAAGCCCTTTAGCTCCATCACATACTCCTTCAGCTCATCAATTCCCCCCGGGAAAGCCTGGTGGATCATGGGATCACTTTCGGGATTCAGGACCGTGGCATTCAGGGTACAATCCAGACTCAGGGGATCACCGGGTTTGTCATACTGGGTTTTGAATCGGGTTCCTTCATGGTAGAGTCTTACAAGGGCAGCTTCATAGGTTTCTGCCAGGGATTCACCGGAGACACAAAGTACGGGTATGTTTTTCATCTGAAGTGGTTTTCCCTAAAGATAAAGAACCGCCAGATCAATGCCCAGCATTGTTTATAGATTGTGGAATAATCACCATATTTATAAAAAACTTCGGCCATGATCACGAAAGCAGATGATCCTTGAAATTAAGAATGTTTACACAGCCAATGCATTTGCTTCCGGTTCCAGAACCCTTGTGGGTGCAGGATCAGAAACCGAACCGTTGTTCAGCTCTATGACCTGGCATCGGGAGAGCATTGATAAGCTGAACGGCTGTCCGGGGGGAATGATGAGCCTGGTTCCTGTGCCGCGGCATGCCCGCAAAGCCTGGTATCGGTCATGGGTCTCTTTCCTCCTTTTATTGGGCAGGATGCGGGGCTCTTTTTACATCAGAAGAAGGACGAGGACTGGAAGACCTCCAGGGCCATGGATCTGCCCTTTGCGCATCGTTGTGAGTTTCTTCCTACTTCGGAAAGGAATATATTGATTGCAGCTTCGGTAAGTAAATTTAAGGAGAATCCGGCCGACTGGTCCAGACCCGGGGAGCTGCATGCGATTCAATATGGATGGGGATCCTTCCAGGTACGTGGGAATCACGAACTTATCGACTCATCCATTGTCAGGAATCATGGCATGGGAAGGTACTGGATCGACGGAGTGGAACACCTGTGTGTTTCGGGAGTGGAAGGGGTATTCTCCATTGGGCTTTCCCCGGATGGAACATTGGAACTTAAGTCCCATTTTCCAAAAGGAGGTAAGTGAACTGACCTTCATCGACCTGGATGGAGATGGCCAATCTGAACTGATTACCATTGAACCCTTTCATGGAAATGTCCTGAATATGTACAAACGGATCAAGGGAGATTGGAAATTGAAATTTACCGCTCCACTTTCTTTTGGACACGGCCTAAGCAGTGGCTTTTTCAACGGTGCTCCCATTGTGATTGTGGGCAACAGGAGAGATTCAGTTGAAATCTTGAAATGTTTACTGTAGATGATCTTGATAAAGGCATTGTAAATAAGATTGTTATAGAAGAAGATGTTGGGCCAACCCAAACCCAGGTTTTCTCTTTTGGGAACAGTGATTATATCCTAAGTGCCAATCAGAAAAAAAATGAAGTAGCGCTCTACAGCGGATCACTGCCGACATCTAGGATTTTCTTTTCACTGTAACACCGGCCAGTTTTTCGTGATACTGGATCAGTCCGCCGTGATCGTCTTCACCTTTACCATCAGCTTTCAGGGCCTTCATGAATTCCATGACCTGGGCGGTGAGCGGAATGGGAGCATCTATTTCGAAGGCAGTATCCCGAACATTGACCAGGTCTTTGGTGTGCATGCGGATGGGGCCTCCGGGTTTGAAATTTCTGTCCAGGATCAGGGGCATCTTGGCATCCAGAACCGTACTTCCTGCCAGTCCTCCGCGGATGGCATGGAATACCTTTTCGCTGTCCACCCCGGCTTTTTCAGCAAATACCATGGCTTCCGACATGGCAGCCAGGTGAAGGGCAACCATGATCTGATTGGCCAGCTTGGTAATATTCCCGCTCCGATCTCTCCCATTAACAGGGCTGAGGCTCCCATGCGTCAAAAGAATCTCTTTCGCCTGCTCAAAAAGCTGCCTCTTTTCCGCCCACCATGATGGAGAGTGTTCCGTCAATGGCTTTAGGTTCACCTCCACTTACAGGGGCATCAAGCATCCCGACTCCTTTGAGGGCTGCTTCGCCGGCTATTTTTATGGCTGTTTTTGGTGCAATGGAACTCATATCAATGATCAGTGTTCCGGGTTTGGCTCCTTCCAGCACACCATTTTTTCCCAGGATTACTTCTTCCACCTGCGGAGAGTCGGGAAGCATGGTAATAATTACTTCGCTGACCGGAGGCTACATTTTTAGGGTTTTCGCCCGCGTGAGGCACCCATTTTTACGAGCTGTTTCCACGGCTTCACTGCGGATATCATAAACTGTCAGATTAGTATCCTGCCTTGATCAGATTGGCTGCCATCGGTAAGCCCATCACTCCCAGACCAACAAAACCAATGGATTTTTTCGGAGGGTTCATGATTTTTTCAGCTTCATGATGTCGTTGTGATGGGAGATAACAAGTTTTTCATATTTCTCCCGGGAGCTTTTCCGGTACTCTTCAAACTCCTCCTGGAGGGCCTTCAATTGTTTATTTGTTTGGGTGGTCACAGCATAACTGCGTTTAAAGAGGAGGAAAAGGAAAACACTGCCGGTAAGAAGTCCCAATCACAATAATCCACATGATGGTATTGTAAACACCTTTCTGGACTTCCATCCCCAGGAACATAAAACTGTCCTTTGTTACGAATGGCCTGGTCCCTTTCGTTTTTGGTCCTGGAGAGATTGGTATTAAGCGTTTCAATTTCGAACTCTTTTTCGCTTAGTTCGCTGTTTAAACGGGCCACTTCAAGTTTTTTTGCATTGAGAGAGTCGAGGGCATTTTTTTTCGCTTTCAGGAACACATCTTCCCGGATGGCCCTGAATTCATCATAGACCCTGGTTTTCTGCTGCAGATATTCAAGCTGAGCTTCAAGCGAAGCAGAGTCGAGAACGGCAAGAATGGTGGTGGATTGAGCTTTCAGGCGATGTTGTGACACTGATGAGCAGCAAAAGAATCATCAGATTGATTATGGATGTGCGACCGGGCTTTTTCATAACGATAGATTTATGGTTATACATAACAAGAACGAAGTTATGAAATAATTGTGATGCAACACCCGAAAAAAATTTTGCAAACCGATTCTTTGGCGATGCCTATTCGTATTTCAGGGTTTCGGCCGGATTCATCAGTGAGGCCCGGTATGCATGGATCGAGGTAACCAGCAGGGTGATCAGCAGGGTTACAAGGGCTGAAATTACAAATACAAACCACTGTATATCAATGTGTTTGCTGAAGCTCTTCAACCAGTGTTGATTCCAAACCAGGCAAGGGGCCAGCTGATCAGGTTGGCAATCAGGATCAGCCAGAGGAACTCCCTGGAAAGCAGTGTGTTTACATCCTTAACTGTTGCACCATGTACCCTTCTTACACTGATCTCCTTGGTTTTTCGCTCCACCATAAAGGAAGTAAGTCCAATCAGACCCAGGCAGGCAATCACAATGGCCAGGATGGTGAGGATGATGGAAAGTTTGCTGAATTTGCTTTCATCTTTATAGAGTGCATTCAATTCTTCATCCAGGAAGGAGTATTCGAAGGGCCGGGTGGGGGCAAACTCTTCCCAGACTCCTGGATATATTTCAAGACCGAGCTGTAGTTATCCGTATTTACCCTGATGGCCATATACCGGGTGAGGGCTGCAGCACCCTGGGGATTCTGCAGCATATCGAGCACGAAATTATCAACAGGCTTATGCAGGGAGAGGGCATTAAAATCAGCTGAACACTCCGATCACACGTTCATTTCCATCAGAACGTATCGCCTTGCCGATGGCCTCCTGGTTGGTCCACCCCAGGTGTTTTACCATGCTCTCGTTGATCATGATCGCCTCGGAAGTATCTGAAGGAAAATCCCTGGAAAATGCACGTGCCTTCAACCACCTCAATATCAAATGTTTCGATGAATTCATAGCGGACCAGAAAGGCCGGGTACCAGAAGGGCTGGTCATCAAACATCCCTTCAATGGCAAAACTGCGGGTATTGTGATTGGCACCCAGAACATCTTCCATTCCGGTAACATTGATAATATCCGGATGTTTTTTAAGCTCCTCGGCAAATGCGTCAAAATGAATGGCCAGGTTAAATTTGGTGGGCAGTAGAATCACCTGATCCCGGTTAAATCCCAGGTCGGCCTTTCTCAGGTAGTTCAACTGGGCATAGGCACTGATGGTTCCAATGATCAGTGCAATGGAGATCAGGAATTGCACCACCACCAGGACCTTCCTGGCAATGCCCCTCCCACCGCCGGCTGGAAGGGTATCTTTCAGGTGACTGGTGTTCTGGGAGGACAGAAAGAAGGCCGGGTAGGATCCGGAGAGCAGGCCTACAAAGAGCAAGAGGCCAAGCCCAGAAGCAGGCTTCACGGGCTTGATCACGATGCCGGGATCGATCTACTTTCCCAGTGAAATTATTAAACAGGGGAAGCAGGAGTTCCACCAAGATGGCAGCCAGCAGCAGGGCAATCAAGGTAAGCAGGATGGCTTCACCAAGGAACTGCATGACCAGCTGATCCTTTTCTGGCACCAATGACCTTTTTCATTCCAATCTCCCTTCCCCTTCCTGCCGAACTGGCGGTGGCCAGGTTCATAAAATTGATGCAGGCCAGGATCAGGACAAACAGACCGATGCCGCCAAGAATCTTGATATAGGAGAGTTTTCCGTTGGGATGCATCTCATATTCATGATGGGAATTCAGGTGAATATCGGCAATGGGCTGAAGGTAGAGGGTGATGTCCTGGTCCTGAAAGTCGGGATAGTGTGCCAGGTAAAAATCAGGCATCCGTGCCTCCAGTTGTTCGGGTGTAATATGATCATGCAGTGTGACGTAGGTCCAGCATGGATTCCAGATCCAGGTTTGGGGCATATGTCCCCCGTCCATTTGCACTGAAAGGTGGAAAGGGATCCCAGGATATCAATTTTGAAATGGGATTGAGCAGGCAGATCCTTCATGACTCCGGTAACCTCCATACAACTGGCCCTTCTTCCACGTGCAGCATTTTACCCATGGCCGGTTCATCCCCAAAATATTTTCTTGCTGTGGATTCTGAAAGCACGATCGTATTGGGTCTGTCCAGGGCCGTTTGCGGATCCCCTTCAATCAAGGGGAAGGTAAATATCTTCAAATACATTGGAGTCGGCCAGGATAGAACCATTCTTCGTTAAATTTTATCACGTTCAGGCTGTCCTCCCGGTTTTCAAAAAGCAATTCGGATACCTGGAAATCAAAAAAACGGACCATGGATTTCACCATGTCGGGATAGTCTTCCGCCAGGGCCGGACCAAAGGGAAAGGAACAGGTGGCTGCATCTTCGTTGATGTCATTGGAATTGTAGAGGCGGTTCATGCGGTAGATCTGTTCATATCCTTCATGGAAGCGGTCATATTTCAGTTCATCGCTGACATAGATCAGGATGAAAAGAAAACTGGCAATCCCAATGGCCAGACCCACGATATTTAGCAGGGAATAATTGAAATGCTTCAGGATATTCCTGATGGCAATGGTAAGAAAATGTCGGAGCATGGGATAATGGCTGTTATTTACCATAACAGCTAACTCAAAAGCCTTACCAATCTTTGTAAAATAACAGTATAATCAAGAAATATAGCAACTGATATTCGCATGCTGAAATGCACTGATTCGGACACAGGATGTTCGATAATCGTACGCTATTCTGCCCCTTACTGCTGCTGAGTTCCCAGGAATCCTCCGGTGATCCTGGTGAGCCGGGTTTTGGAATCGATCAGGTTATAGATGGACTGGAGGCGCCTCAGGGCTGCATTCAGGTAGATCAACTGAATATCCCTGTAATTGAATGAGTTGATTACTCCGGAGCGATACTTTTCTTCGGAGATGGAAAGATTCAGTTCGGCTGCTTCCAGGTTTTCATTGGCCACATTCAGCAGTTCCATCCTTACTCCGTAATAGTCAACCAGGTTGAATAGTTCATTGGTCAGGGCATGTTCCATTTCTGCGATTTCCACCTGTGGCTACCTCCTCGTTGATCCGGGCTATTTCCACGGCTCTTTTTCGGACCCCGGCACTGTAGATGTCGTAGGAAAGTCGCAGGTTTCCATAGGGGGTGAGGCTTCCGTTGTTGGATCTGACTCCGCCGGAGTAAGACCAGGATTCTCCATAATCCATCCCGGCACCAAGGGAGAGGGATGGGGAATAGTAAGCCTCTTTTCAGGGAGGTTTCATTTTCCATAAGCAAGCAGGTTGGTGTACTGATTTTTCAGGGTCTGGTTGCTGGCTTTCATTTTGGAAAGCAGGTCGGCCAGAATATATTCGGAGGTATCGGCTTCAAAGGATTCACTGAATTCCCAGGTTTTGGTGGGTTCTTCTCCCATGATAAAGTTGAGGTTGCGCACAGTATTCCGCACCACCACTTCCTGGTTCATGTAATTGGCCTTGTCGGTGAGGTAGACATTCTTTGCCTGCAGCACATTGTAGGTGACCGATCCACCCAGTGATTTTCGTTTCAGCTCATACTGGTAACGGTCATCGGAAAGCTCCATAACGGTTTGCAGTACTTTAAGCTGCTCCTTTTGCAAGAGTACATTGTAGTATCCCAGGATCACATCCTCAATGGTGCTTTCGATCATCACTCCCAGCCTTCCTTCTGAAAGTGACTTCCAGGTTCTCCAGTTTTGCTTTGGTGATATTTACCCTGAATCCGTCAAAAAGCACCCAGTTCAGTCCCACTCCTGCCGAAAACCGGCTGGTATAGGTGCTGCTGTTCAGATTCATAGCTGTTGTTATCGGAGGCATCAAAACCAATGGTTGGATAGCGACCTGCAGTTCCCCAGTTGTTGTTGATCTCGGCCATCTCAGTTGCGGCCCTGGAAATGATCAGCCCGTAGTTGTTTTCCAGGGCCTGTTCCAGGGCACCGGAAAGGGTGAGCTCTTCCTGTCCGCTCACGAGCCTGTGAAAGATCAGGATTCCCAGGAGTATATATAAGGATTCTATTTATTCTGGCTCATCTTCATGCTTTTGTGATTTCAATTGCATCAATATCAGTCCATCTGCCCCTGTTGCTTTCAAACCTGAGCTTTCCTTTGTTTCTGAATGATGGCGGTTTCCACCTCTTCCGGTGCGGTTTTACACCCGTCCAGAGATAGCGGGTATAAACCCTGACATCGTTGAGCAGCATAATCAGCACCGGGAAAAAGATCAGGATAAATATGGTTCCCAGGGCCACTCCATAGGCCAGGCTGATGGCCATGGGGATCAGGAACTGGGCCTGAACACTCTTTTCAAACAACATGGGGAAAAGTCCGACGGAGGTGGTGAGGGAGGTCAGGATAATGGGTCTGAGCCTGACCTTTCCTGCTTCTTTGACTGCATCGGCAACTGTTCATCCCTCGATCAGCAATCCATCAAACTTGGCAGAAGTATACAATGGCATCGTTGATGATGACCCCGGTCAGGGCCACCGCACCCCACAGGCTCATCATGGAAAGGGGTTGTCCGTGCAGGCCGTGTCCCCAGGCCACACCCAGCAGGGAAATGGGAATCATCAGGATAATGATGAAGGCTTTGGGGACACTTTTAAAGTGCAGCACCAGTAACATAAAAGATAATCAGCAAAGGCAAACAGGTAGTACTTTCCGGCCTGTCCCATGGCTTCCTGGCTGTATTTTTGCTGTCCCTGGTAAATGTAGCGTATTCCGGCAAACTGGGCCTTCAGTTCGGGCATGATCTCGTGTTCGATCTGTTCCAGGATTTCGGGAACCGATGCCAGCGGATCGACGGTTTCTGCCTCCACCCTGATCTCCCTGCGATCCGTTGAAACGGTTGATGGCCACCGGACCCCTTTCCATATGGTAATCGGCCAGCTCCGAAAGGGGATACTCTCCCTGAGCTGGTTTTGATTTTCATGTTTTCCAGTCTGTCCCAGGGTCAGTCCGGTCCGATTTGGGATAACGTACCCAGACCCGGAGTTCATCCCGTCCCACCTGCAGGCGTTGTGCCTGGGCACCATAAAATCCCTGTCTGACCTGGCGGGCAATGGTGCTTTCGTCAAGTCCCAGGAAATAGGCCCTGGGTTTCAGATCCAGCCTGATCTCCTGTTTGCCCAGGGCAATGTTTTCATTCACATCTTTCAGCTGGGGCATCTCGTTCAGCCGGGCAAGCATATACTCTTTGGCCTCTTCCAGCTCCTGAAGGTTTTTGGACATCAGTCCGATGGATACGGGTGATCCCCAGCGGTTGCGTCCGCCCACGGTGAATTTTCTGGCTTCCGGAACCCTCCCGATTTTCTGGCTTACCCGGGTGGAGATATCCCGGCCCGAAAGTGGATAACCTTCCAGGTCCACCGGGTATACATTGATGCTTCCGGCATGGGCACCTCTTTCCTGTCCGTCGAAGGCACTGCCCAGTCTTTTGCTGGTTCGTTCAATGATATCATGATCCAGTCCCAGCTCTTCAACAATTTCATCATTGACCTCCCAGATGGCCTTTTCAAATCGATCCAGGAAATTCCAGGGTTTGTTTTTCACCGTCACCGGGGGTAAAAGCCACATTCAGGGTAAAACTGTCAAAATCAACCATGGGGAAAAAGGTAGTTCCTGATATGTCCACCCATAAAGAGGCCCATGGTGATC
This sequence comes from uncultured Bacteroidota bacterium, assembly GCA_963716765.1. Lineage (GTDB taxonomy): Bacteria > Bacteroidota > Bacteroidia > Bacteroidales. Next base: position 155,274 of record CAVQUO010000005.1, read on the forward strand.
AGCACCAGCGCAATGGGGATAGCTGAGGGCAATATACCTCCATTTCACCAGCCAGTTGAGGAAATGGTGGTAGATCCTGTCCCGAGCCAGATGATGAATCCTTCAAAGTACTTTCTTAAGTCCCTTATTTTTTGCTTCCAGACTTTTCCGGTTCAGGACCCTGTCACTGCCCAGGTGGGCAGGCAGCACCAGGAAGGCTTCAAACAGGGAGAAAGCAAGTGCTGCAATGACCACAATGGCCACATCAAACATCATCTCCATCCGGGTTCCCGCAAGAAAGAGCAAGGGGAGCAAAAGCTACAATGGTGGTGGCCACAGAAGTCATTACCGCCGGAGCCACCTCCATGGTGCCATCCACGGCGGCATGCATGGGAGTTTTACCCCTTTCAAAATGGAGGTAAATATTTTCGGCAATCACAATTCCATCATCCACCAGGATCCCGATGACCAGGATCATTCCGAAAAGCGATTGAAGGTTGATGGTTACCCCCAAAAAATGGGCTGCGATAAACATGGCCAGGAAACTGAAGGGAATACCAAAGGAGACCCAGAGGGAGAGCCTGAAACTCAGGAACATGGACAGGGCAATAATCACCAGGAACAAGTCCAAGCATACCATTTCTGGTAAGCAGATCAAGCCGGCTCTGGAGGATATCCAGGTAGGCCCTGGAGACAATGATTTCAACCCCCAGGTTCCTGTTGTTGAACTCCTCAATATAGTCGATGGCATATTCAGTAATCTCGTCCAGGTCCTCCTCGGGAAGTTTTTCCACATTGATGGATACGGAGGGTTTTCCATTGGTCCACTGTTTGTTGGGAGAATCTGCAAATTTTATTTTCACATCGGCCACATCCCTGATGTGGATAAAGCCACCATTGGTTTCACCCCTGAGGATAATGTTGCCGATTTTATTGGGATCGGCACTTCGGGAACGCAGCCGGATCAGGTACTCCTCCTCTTCCGATTTGATCTCACCTCCCGAAACATCCTGGTTGTTGTTCTGGATGGCCCTGACGATCTCGTCAAAGGTGATGTTGTACCGAAGCAGCTCCTCCTCCTTGATTTCCACCGAGATTTCCGGTTGGGGATAACCGGAGATGTCAGATCTGGCTCATGACACCCGAGTTGAAAAAATCTTCTTCAATGCGCTGGGCATGCTCCTTCAGGGTCATCAGGTCCATATCATGTTCATCCACCGGAACCAGTTCAAGCCTCATGGCTCCTGCCCGGGAGCGCGTTTTGGATACAATGGGCCGTTCGGCAGCCGATGGGAAGGGAGGAGATTCCATCCACGGCATTTTTTACTTCCTGCAATATTTCGTTAATGGGATATTCTCCGGTGGTTTCAATGGAGACGCTGCAGCATATTTTCCACGGAGGTGGAGGTGATCTCCTTGATCCCGATCAGTCCCCTGACGGCCTCTTCAATACGGGAGGTGACACCCTCTTCCATCTCCACCGGAGAGGCACCGGGATAAAATACAGAAACCGAGAGAAAACGGCTTTCGGTTTCAGGAAAGAATGATTTTTTCAGAGAGAGCATGACTGAGCCCGCCGGCCAGAATCACCACGGCAATGATCAGGTTGGCATATACCGGGAACTCAACAAAACGTTCATTAATCTTCCTCATGATCAGCTCCTGGATTTCTTTTTGTCACCCGCCTCCTTTTTGTCCTGGTCCTCCTGCTTGCCCCGCTCCTGGTTTTCCCCGGGGCACTATGCATCGGGATTTTCTCTGTCAACCTGGACCAGGGTTCCTTCAGACACATTGATTAATTGTTGAACCACCACGGAATCTCCTTCAGTAATCCGTTGAAAATGAGGGTGCTTTCATTCTCTTTGACCACATTGATCTGCTGTTTTGCAAGCCGGCCATTTTTAACGACAAATACCTCATTGGAGTTAAATACTGAATTTCTGGGGATTTCCATGACCCCTCGATGGGTCTGACCGGGAAAGTGGCCACCAGGTATTCTCCGGCAAGCAAGGGCTTTTTCCGGTCGAAGGGAATGTTGAACAAAAATTTCCTGTGACTGTGTATTTTCATCCACATACTGGCTTTTTCGGATCACTTTTCCTTTCCAGTTCAGGTCTCTTTTCTCGGAATGAACCAGTAACCGGATCACCCATCTTGACCCAGGATAGCATCCACACGTTTCAGCGGAACTTCCAGTTCCAGTTCATCGGTACGGATGGCCCGGGCCACTCTTCCTCCTGTATTGGTATATGCACCCGTCTCCATGTAGACCTCTTTATAGGTCCCGTTGAAAGGGGCCCTGACAGTACGTCGCTGCAACTGCAGTTCATCCCGTTGAATGTTGTAATATTCACTGATTACATTTCTGCTGGCCAGGAATATCTTCAGCTGGTCATTTGTTGATTTCCGGCAGGGGGGGAAGTGGTTTGTCCACCGATATGGAAGAGAAAAAGTCCCTGAAGGCATCTTCCGTTTCGGGAAAATCAATAACCAGATCGGGAAGAATGCTTGCCAGGGTATTTTGATACTGACTTTTGCGGGCTTTCAGGGAAAGAATGGCCTCATCGGGGTAGACCACAAAAAGTACATCTCCCTTTGAAAAAGAGGCCCCTTTTTTCAGGGCAACCTTTCCCGGCTTCAATGTTTCCCGAAGCTTCGGCAACAATATCCACTTCTGCCACGGAAGCAAGCCGGCCTGTCTCTGAAACTTCCGAATGGAATGTTGGTGTATTTCACAGGTTCAACTTTTACAAACCGGCGGGCTTCAATGGCTCTGCGAACCGGAGGGGCTTCTTTCTGAGCTTCAAAAAACTTCATTAATCCATAGGCCAGTCCCAGGATGAAGATGACACTGACTACGATGACAATTCTCCTGTCTATTTTTCTCATTTTCTGAAGTTAAAAGCAAAATAATGCGCAAAGATAGATAATTAGACCAATGAAAATCCGAAAGGTTTAACCATCAAAAATGATGTGTATCTTTGTGTATGATCATACGTCTTGCCACCAGACGAGGATTTGCCTGCCATCAATGCCATCTATAACCAGGCAGTAAAGCAGCGGTTTTGTACTGCCCACCTCACGCCGGTGGATATGGATTACAGGCTTGGCCTGGTTTTCTGCTCATCCTCCGGAACGCTACCCTGTCTATGTTTCCCTGGAGGAGGAAGGCTGACGGGATGGATGTCGCTGGGACCTTATCGTGCAGACAGAGCAAGCGCTTGCGCACGTGGGTGAAGTAAGTTATTACGTGGACCGGGAGAGCAGGGGGAAGGGTATTGGCAGCCACCTGCTGCAGCATGCAATGAATCGTTGCCCCTGCATGTGGTCTTGCCGATTCTTGTGGCCATTTTGCTTGATAAAAATCCTGCCAGCATTGCCCTCCTGGAAAAATTCGGATTTTCCCAATGGGGTTCCATGCCCGGGATTGCCATCATCGGAGAGGAAACATGCCGATCACCTTTACTATGGCCTTAAGCTTTGAAAATTCCCTTTTTTTAGCTTATTTTGCACTTTAATGGAATTAGTCTAAATAAAAATAAGCATGAGTTGTTGTGGAGGAAGTTGCAGCTGTGGAAAGAAAGAGCCGACTGTGGAGGAAGGAGAACAGTCCACCTGGTACAAGTTCCCGAAGGTGGAGTGCAATGCTTCCCCTTCGATTGGTCAAAGGGCACTGAATACATTTTTCTGTTGAGGTGGAGCTGGTGGAAGTGAGGTTTAAGAATAACCGGAAGGCCTTCTTTAGAAATGTGGCCTGGACTGGAGCTTTCAAAAGATGATCGTGTTGTTGTTGAATCTGGTGACGGGCAGGACCTGGGTACTGTTTCCTCTCCGGGGAAGCAGCGCGTACAAGTTTGAGAAAAAAGGTCGGTGATCAAGAACGCATCTGAGCAGGGTCTATCGAAAGGCCTACGGAAGAGGATCTTGAAAAATGGCTGGATGCAAAAAGGGAGAACTGCATGTTTTGCAGGAGGCCCGGAAGATAGCCACGGGAAGGGGATTAATCTTAAGCATCAGCGATGTGGAAATCAGGGGCAGATGGGCCAGGGTTAAGCATTTACTATACAGCCCCTGAAGGGGTGGATCCATGAGCTCTGGTCGGGAAATATGCTTTATCCTCAGGATAAATGTGGAGATGGTTCAGACTGGTATGCACCAAAGGACGAAAACTTTGATCACTTCACGTAACGATTTAGTTAAAGTCGCTCAAGCAGAATATAATTAAGCATTTATATGTCGTTCTGCGTGATAGGATGATCGTACAAGCGGATGGCTTTCCACAAAAGAAAAACCCATCTTCTCTCCCGTTTTCCGGTAAAATTCAAATTCTTCAGGATCCACAAATTCAACTACCTTTTGCAGGTGTGATGCAGGTTGAAGGTATTGTCCGATGGTGACCACTTTACATCCATTTTCACGAAGGTCCTGAAGGGTTTCCAACACCTCTTTTCGGGACTCACCCAGTCCCAGCATAATGCCCGATTTGGCAACCAGCCCGGACGCAGCAATCATTCGGATCACCTCCAGGCTGCGGTCATAATATGCATTGCTTCGGATATGGGGTGTGAGACGTCTTACAGTTTCCAGGTTGTGAGAAATTACTTCTGGCCGGGCATCAATCACCAGTTGCAGGTGATTCCGGCATCGCCATCAAAATCGGGAATCAGTACTTCAATGGAGGTCAGGGATTATGCTGCGCGGATCATTCTGACGGTGTAAGCCCAGAACTTTGCACCCCCATCCTTCAGGTCGTCGCGGGCCACCGAGGTAATGACGCAGTGCTTCAGTGAAAGTTTTTTAATGGTTTCGGCCAGGCGTCCGGGTTCTTCCCAGTCGAGCGGATCGGGGACCAGGTTCTCAACAAAACAAAATCTGCAGTTCCTGGTACACTTTTCACCCATGATCATAAAACTGGCGGTGCCGGCGTTCCAGCATTCCCCTTTGTTGGGACAATTTCCACTGGAGCATATGGTGTTCAGTTTTTGTTCATGAATCAGCTTCCTTACCCGGCTGTAGTTCTCTCCTTTTGGCAGAGGGACTTTCATCCATCGGGGAAGCTTGTACACGGTATCTTTCTGTTCCATCTTGACTTAAAGAATTAAACCCTTCATGGTGGGTGGGTCGGTCCTGTTTATCCCCTCGAGCTTCACATCAGCGAACCAGTTCCGGGATTGCTTATCTGGCAGCAAACTGTACAGGCAGGTAGTGCTCCCCATAGCCACGGGCCACACCCTTGTCATCGACCCTTTCCACAAGCACACGCTGCTTGTTTTCCAAGCATGGATTCCATGTAGGAGAGGCGGTTCTCTTCGGTGAGTTCTCTCACCATCTCGCTTCTCTCATTTTTAATACGCTTCTTCCAGCTGATTTTCCATCCGGTCGGCTCTTGTTCCCTTCCGCCTGGAGTAACGGAAGGTGTGAACATGGCTGAATTGTGCCTCTTTCACCAGGTCAAGGGTAAGTTGAAAATCCTCGTCACTTTCACCCAGGAAAGCCAACAATCACGTCGGTGGTAAAGTTAAAATCGGGTATTTCGGCACGGAATTTTTCAATGATGTCCATGAATGATTTTACAGTATACATGCGTCGCATTTTCAGGAGGATGGGATCTGATCCGCTTTGGATACAAAGGTGCATGTGGGGTGTCATTTTTGGATGCTGGAACAGGCGATGGAATTCGGGACCAAAACCATCGGGCTCCAGGGAGGAGATTCTGACCCGGAAGTCGCCCGGAAGTTCAAGAATTTTCTCCATGGCCCCTTCGAGCCTGAGTCCTTCGTGCTCATAACGTCCAATGTTTACCCCGGTGATGACGATTTCTTTAAATCCGTTATCTACCACCCGACTCACATTTTCCAGGATCTGGTCCATGGGACGACTCACGGCCCTTCCCCTCACCGAGGGAACAATGCAGTAAGTGCAGAAATTATCACATCCGTCCTGTACCTTGATGGCTGTTCGGGTATGCAGGCTCTGATCCACGGTTTCAAATCCAAATACGTCCCGGGAATAGGAATCCGGATGAACCACCTCCCCTTTGAAATGGGCATCAATGAGGGGGACAATCTGACTTTTTCTTTCATTATCAACCACGTAGGTTACCTGCTTGTTGGATTCAAGTTGCTCTTTGTGGTTATTGGCCATGCAACCGGTTACAACCACCAGTCCACCCTGATTTTTCCTGGCTGCATGACTGATGGTATTCCTTGATTTCTGGTCACTCTGGTTCGTTACAGTGCAGGTATTGATCACGGTGATATCGGCCGCCTTGGAATAATCGACCACCTGGTAGCCGGCCTGGTGAAACTGGGTAACCAGGGCATCGGTTTCATACTGGTTCAGGCGGCAACCCAGTGTTTTAAATGAGACTGTCTTCATGCTTGCAAAGCTAGTGAATCTAGAAATAGACTTCGGTGAAGATCTGCTTTTGAGGAAGACCTTTTGCTCTCAGTATGTCCATGGCATCATAGATCATGTTGCTGTTTCCACAGAGAAATACCCTTGATTGGGGATCCAGGTCCTTTTGCAGGAGGTAATCGGTCAGTCTTCCGGGAAAATCCCCGCTCTCACCCCGGGAGGTGCAAATGGTGAATTGATCTCTTTTGTAATCTCTCAAGTTCGTAAGCTTCGTCAATATTTCTTACGCCATGTACAATGGAGTAATTGCTGTCCGGATAGGATTTCACAAAACTGTGAAAGGGGGCCAGGCCCGTTCCGCTGGAAATAAAGAGCAGTTGTCCTGTCCCGGTTTCTGCAGCGCAGCTTGGTAAGAAAAAAGCCACGCGGGCCCCTGACCTGAATTTCGTCTGCCCTGCTTTATATTTTTCAGCTGCCTGCTCACGTATCCCTCGTCCACCTCCTTAATGAGTACCTCCAGGTAATCCTCGTGGATCCCGCTGTAGATGGAGTATTCCCGGAACTCCTTGGCTCCCGGAAGCCCCAGGACCAGGTGTTGTCCTGGGATAAAAATTCATTTCGTTTCTCGAAAATCTCAACACATATGTGGATTCGGTCAGATGCCTGACCCGGTCAACCACAAAAACCGACTTTTCAACTTCTACATTCATCATCATTTATTTTGAACTAAATAGTCATAACAAACAGAAAGAGATTTTGTGCTATGTATTATCTTAGTCTTTTCCAAAACTATACACTATGATGTTAAGAAATGAGATCATTGTTGCTTCTTTTTACAGTCTTGTGCTGACAGCGATGCGGATCCGGACAAGCCTCCAGGTCTCGTGTAAATGCCCCCCCTAATATTATTTATATTCTGGCCGATGACCTTGGTTATGGAGATCTGGCTTGTTACGGACAGGAAAAATTCTCAACACCCAACCTGGATCAGACTTGCAACAGAGGGGGTCCGCTTCACAAGGCACTATGCCGGGATGCACGGTCTGTGCCCCCTCACGCTCGGTCTTAATGACCGGACTGCATACCGGTCATACCCCCATTCGTGGAAACCAGGAGGTTAAACCCGAAGGACAGTAGCCCGCTTCCCGCATTCAGCCTTTACCCTGGCCGAGATGCTTCAATCGAGCGGGTTATGTTACCGGAGCCTTTGGGAAATGGGGTCTTGGATTTCCCGGGTCGGAGGGCGATCCCCTGAAGCAGGGATTTGACACCTTTTTTGGCTACAACTGTCAACGCTATGCCCATCGGTATTATCCCGAATATCTTTGGGAAAATGACAGAGAAGGTTTTCCTGGAGGGGAATGACTGGACCAAATCCACCACCTATGCCCCCGATCTTATCCAGGAGAAGACCCTGCAGTTTATCAGGCAACATAAAGACAGCACTTTTTTTGCCTATGTTCCCATTGTGATTCCCCATGCAGAGCTGATCGTTCCGGATGATGAGGTTTTCAGAATCTTACCTTGGCCGGTACCCCGAAGAGCCCTATCCGGCGCGCCCTGGATCAGATTACGGTCCCGGGCTGGTGATTCCCATGTACTGCAGCCAGGAATATCCCCGCGCCACCTTTGCATCAATGGTTCACCGGATTGACGCTTATGTGGGAGAGATCATGACCACCCTGGAAGAACTGGGGATTGCCGAAAGGACGGTGGTTATCTTCAGCAGTGACAATGGTCCCCACGAGGAAGGGGGAGCTGATCCGCATTTTTTCAATAGCAGCGGGGGATTAAGAGGAGTGAAAAGGGATTTGTACGAAGGAGGATTGAGGGTGCCCATGATCGTAAGCTGGCCGGGCAACATTGAGGGAGGAAGGATCTCCGATCACATTTCTGCATTCTGGGATGTGCTTCCGACCCTGGCAGAACTGGCCGGAATTGAAGCCACCCCCGGTTGATGGGATTTCTTTTCTTCCCGAACTCACCGGGGGAGGAGCAGGCCAAACATGATTTTCTCTATTGGGAATTCCACGAGCAGGGCGGAAAGCAGGCCATGTTGATGGAAAACTGGAAGGCCGTAAGGCTTGCAGGTGGGAAAAGATCCATCAGGGACCTCTGGAACTTTACAACCTGGAAAGCGATCCGAAGGAGGAGCACAATGTGGCCGCAGTGCATCCCGAACTTGTGGAGAAATTTGAAAGCGCCATGTCGGGAGGCCAGGATTCCATCTGAGACAATTTAATTTTGGCATGAAAGCACCAGTAAGGCCTGACGAATTAATCATTCCGTGTGCATAAGGCCTGGTTTTTCGGAAGGTACAATCTTTCATGGAGCATAGCTCGCAGGTGTAATCCCTGAAACTTACATCTGGTCCTGCACCCAGGAGGCCGCTAAGCGATTTAATGGGGGACATGAGTGAGGATGCTGAAAGGGTGATTCCACAGCTACCTTCGGGAAAAAGGCTGAATAACTTTTGCTGTTCATCCACTTTCCATCCGCAATATCCCGGACTGTAACGGTTGGTGATTTTCATACCCCTCCAGGGCTCAGCGATCTCTTTAAGATGATCGTGTACATACTGGGCCGCTGCCTCAGCCAGGGTTGAGGCAATCAGGTCGGCAATATAGCCCTCCAGGAATTGTCCCTCTTCCATCAGCGTTCTTGGCTAAGCTTCTCTGGTCCTGGACCAACTGTGGCCATAAAGAAGATAAAGCGTCTAGCCCCCTTAAGCATTTTCACGATGGTTTTGCCTGTAAGGAAACTGCATTCCGGGAATGCAGATCTCGCTCGGGCTTCCTACCCGGAAGGGCATCCCTGGTCACAAAGCCTCCCTGGGGCACCATGATCTCCCTGCACTCTGCGATCAGTTTCTGTGATCAGATCAAGGGTGTACTGATCAATGGCTTCCCCATTGCCGGAAAGATGCCTCAGGAGATCAGCCTGGTCAAAGTCCAGGACTGTTTTTTCAATATTCAGCTGCTGTGTAACTCAAAGGTGTTTCATGGGATTTAGCTGAAGCAAAGCTAAATAATTCGGAATAGAAACTGTTAAAAATATCCTAAAAAAGGATCCAGGATCGTGATTCCACGGGGGTCGTGAATACCTTTGCCGCTTATTAGAGCTTGTAAGGTCACCTGACCTTAAGCGTCTAAAGGAAAAGAAATAGAAGAATTAGGAGAAGAAGTTATGGCAAAATTTAATCAATTAGTTTGCCCGGTATCTACCGAAAGGGTGGATGAGAACCGGGTCCGGACCACAGCCTTTGGAATGTTGACACTCATGGGGCTTGTTTTTTATGACACATAATCCGATTTTCCCGGGTATCATGCTGCGTTGATTTTTACATCAGGGCATTTACCAAGCTTAAAATACAGTCCTTTAAGCTATCTTGCCCATCTTTTTGTGAAGGCCATTAGAACAGAACCGGTCTGGATCGATAAGGCTCCAAAAATGTTTGCTGCACAGGGTTGGCTTTTTGCTTACTTCCCTCACCACTGGCGGCAGCCTTGCTTAACCTGCCACTTCTGGCAACTGGTAACAGGGGCCACCCTGGTTTTGTTCTCCTTCCTGGAGTGCGGACTGAATTTCTGTGCTGGTTGCTGGGTATATACCTTTGTGGTATTCCCGCTGGTGAGGAAAAAATGATCGTTTAGCCTACATTTGTGCTTATATTAAATGCTGCAGATCATGAAGATCTTGAGATGGATTGTTCTATCTTGTTTGTTGATTTCAGTCCAGAGGCTGTCGTTAATGCACAAATCATGGAAGACAAAACAGAAAAACTTGCGGTGCTATGGGTTTCAGGAGACAGGGATGTGGCCGAGAAGTCTTGCCTGATGTATACCCATGCGGCCAAAAAAAATGGCTGGTTCGATGAGGTGGTTCTGATTGTATGGGGTTCCTCTTCCAAACTTGCTGGCCGAAGATGAGGCCCTTCAGGAGAAGGTGAAGGCCATGATAGCCGATGGGGTGATTCTTGAGGCATGTATTGCCTGTTCCAATGGCCTGGGTGTTACTGAGGAACTGAAGGCCCTGGGAATTGATGTGAAGGGGATGGGTGTACCACTTACAGTCCTACCTGAAGAGCGGATACCATGTGCTGACCTATTGATATTTCTGCCATTCTGTCCGTTTCAATCAAATGGCTTGATTATTGGACGGGTTTACGAAACCATCATTGAATGATCAATGTCCACCAGATAAATACCCGTTACAGGCGATTATGCAGCCTGGTAGCTGCCCGAAAGGTTAAGGATGCACTGGATGTGCTCCATGACCTGGTTGGCGAATCAGGTTTCAGCGATTTCTTTATTCAGCAGGAGCACCTGGCTCACACCTATGAGCAGATGCTTAACTACATGCTTGAAGGGGTACAGGATCCTGAAAGGGATAAGGTTTATCATAAATTACTTACCTCCATTCTGGAGCTGGCCGACCGGGTCAGGGATTTCCTGATGGAAAAGCATTCCAACTGGCATACCTATATTCTGAAGAAGGAGCTGGACAGGAAACAGGAACTGACCGGTAAGAAGGTGATTGAAACCATGGATGACCTCTCTTTCAAAAGGGAGCTGGATGAGATCATTGATGAGAAAAAGGTTTCACCCGGGAGCCAATGAGGAGCGCCGCAAGGAACTGTCCATGGAGATATTCAGGCATCTGTGGTTGAGCAACGCTTATAATGAAGCTGAAAACAGCCTTGTCGGCAGCAATACTTTCCTGCCGGGATTTTCTCTGGTATGAAAAGGCTCTTTACATCAGTGGTATCCTGCTTTCCGGGTTGAGGTACTGGGATGAGGAGAAGATTCACCGGCTGATCGATTTTGCCGAGGAAGAGGAACAGGAGGTAGCTGCCAGGGCCGTGGTGGCGCTGGTGATTCTACTTTACAGGTACGACGATCGTATCGAATTCTATCCAAATATCATCCACAGGCTGAATTTGCTGAAGGAGGATCTGAATCTGGAACAGAGTTTTGAGAAGATAGCCCTGCAGTTGATCCGTACCCGCGATACACTGGAAATTGGCAGGAAATTGCAGGAGGACCTGATGCCTGAGATGGCCAAACTGAGGCCCAAACTTGAGGATAAACTGAAAATGGATGACATCAGTGATGAAATGCTGGAGGAGGGGAGAAATCCCGACTGGGAATCCATGTTCAGCGAATCGGATGATCTTTACAGGAAGGTGGATGAATTTATGAAGTTACAGATGGAAGGATCGGATGTGTATATGACCACTTTTGCACATCTGAAACAGTTTCCCTTTCTTCAGTGAACTTACCAACTGGTTGGTCCCCTTTCACAAGGAGAATCCGGATTTGTCGATATTTATGCAGGCCAGAAGCGAGGATTTTGATCCGGATATTTTCGTGGATGGACTGAAGAAGACACCCTTTCTCTGTAACAGTGATAAATACAGTTTCATTCTTAACCTGAAATATCCTTCCCGTGGAGCAAAAAAAGATGCTTTCCACCGCCTTTTTAATGGAGATGGAAGGGATGCAGGAAATGTTGGCGGATGAACAGCTTAACTTCGGGAGATTTTACCAGGCGAACCGTATTTATCCAGTATATCCAGGACCTTTACCGCTTTTTTAAGATATCTCCGTTTAAAAACGAGTTTGAGGATGTTTTTGATGGCAAGCTGGATCTCTACCGTTCCTACTTTTTCAGAGAGATTACCGAAGATGACTCCATTACCAGGAATATTGCAGAGTATCTTTTTGAGAAGGAACATTATGAAGAGGCCCTTGACATATTCAAAATGATGCTGAAGGCCGACGCCCAATGACCGGGAGTTACTGGAAAAGGCTGGTTATTGTTATCAGAAGCTGGGCAATTATCAGGAAGGCCATCGAGTATTATTCCCAGGATTTCGCTGACCGGTGAGCAAAATCTCTGGACCCTTAAGAACCTTGGAATCTGCCACCGAAAGGAGAATAATTACAAATCGGCCCTTGAAGTTTATGAAAAGGCTGCATTGCTTCAGCCTGATGATGCTACCATTGAATCCTTAATCGGATATTGTCAGCTGAAGCTGAGAGACTATCAGACCGCCCTGAAACACTATTTTAAAATCGAATACCTGAATCCCGGAAATCAGCATATCCTGCGGCCCATTGCCTGGTGCTATTTTGCCATGGGTGAACTGGAAAGATCGGAGAAGTATTTTCAAAAGGTATTTGAACTCAAGCCTGGATATTACGATTATATCAATTACGGACATGTACTATGGGCCCTGGGGAAGAAAAGGGAAGCCATTGAACACTATATTCAGTCTTTGAGGGATCTTGAATTTGGGATGGAAGATTTTCTGAGAACCATGGAGGAGGACCGGCCACTGCTGATCAGAAATGGTATCAATGAAAAGGACATCCCGCTGATGCTGGATTATCTGCACTACAGGCTTGTGAACTAGGGGAAATAAAAAAAAGCGGTCCGATATTGAAGAAAAAAAGCCATGGAATTCAACCCGTCTCTATGAGAATGGAATGTTATCGGAACCGCTTATATGATCGTATCGAAAGAACGTCAGTGTTATAAAACAAATATAAGCTATTTTATCCTTACTTGTATAGCTAGAAGTAAACAAAATCGGGCCCTTGGTCAAAAATATAGGCCAATAAGTTGTTTGCAAGCCTGCTTGCACCTATTCTGAATCTTTCGGCAGTTTAACCAGTCTTCACCCAGAATTTCTTTCACAATGGTGTAATAGAGAATGGCGGTTTCTGCATCTGAGATTCCACCTGCTGGTTTGATGCCAATTTTTTTCCCTGTTTTGTTATAGTATTCTCTAATGGCCTTACACATGATCGACCATCGCTTCGGGTGTGGCACCGACGGCTATCTTTCCGGTGGAGGTTTTAATAAAATCAGCCCCGGCACCAATGGCCAGAAATGAAGCTTTCCGAATCAATGAATAATCCTGCAGGCTACCGGTTTCAAGGATGACTTTCAGGTGAACTGTCGCGAATTCGCTCCTTGATCACCTGAATTTCATATTCCACATATTCATAGTCTTCCATGAGGAATTTACCCACGGGAAGCACAATATCGATCTCATCGGCACCCTGACCAATGGCCTGTTCGATCTCCATTATCTTGATATTGGTGAAAGTCTGGGATGCAGGGAAACCGCCTCCTACCGAAGCAATGTTTACCAGGGGATTGACCAGGTGCTCCTTTACAACCTGAACCAGTTCCGGATAGATGCATATCGCAGCCACTGAGGGCATGGATGGGTAAGAATCACTGAGCATGTTCACCTTTTCGCACAAGAGGGTGACATTGTCAATATTGTCTCTTTCGCTCAGGGTGGTGAGATCAATGAGACTGAAGATTTTTCTTAAGAATCTCTTTGTCCCCGCTTGATGGGAGGTTCGCCCTGATTTTGTCGAGGAGCGATCTGACTTCGTCCGGATCGACAGTCATGTTAAAATCGGTAAAGATCTTCATAAGTGGGGAAGTTGGCTACCTCAATTTATCATTTTGTTGATGACGGTCAAAATCCCTGGAGCTTTTTTTACTCAGATTCTTCAGAAAAGCATCCTCCAGGTCGATCCCGGTCTGGTTGGCCAGGCAAATCAGGACGAATAAAACATCGGCCAGTTCATCGGCCAGGGCCTCCTTTCCCAGGCTGGCTGAACCGGCCGATTGTTCACCATAGTCGCGGGCAATAATCCGGGCCACCTCTCCCACCTCTTCGGTGAGAATGGCCATGTTGGTCAGTTCGTTAAAGTAGCTGACACCATATTCCCTGATCCAGTCATCCACCTTTGCCTGAGCTTCCTGAATGGTCATTACTCCCTGTTTTTTGTGTCAATTAGAATGGTAACCGGTCCGTCGTTGGTAAGGTTCACCTGCATATGGGCTCCAAATTCTCCGGTAAGCACCTGTTTTGTCCAGATCTTTTTCCATTTGCAGAATGAATTTTTTATAGAGGGGAATGGCTATTTCAGGAGCGGCAGCTCTGATATAGGAGGGCCGGTTTCCTTTTTTGGTGCTGGCATGAAGGGTGAACTGACTGATGATCATTACCTCACCACCCTGTTCCATCACGGAAAGATTCATGACCCCATCGGCATCATCAAAGATCCGTAGCCTGCTGATTTTTCCGCTTAACCATTCGATGTCGGATTTTCATCAGTCTCTCTATCTTCAATGCCAAGAAGGACCACCAGGCCCGGACCCATGGAGCGTTCTGTTTCCTGGTTGATGGTCAGATGGGCATCTGATAACCCGCTGAATAACAGCCCTCATGAAAGATTCTCATTGACCAGTCTGAAAAGGGCCACCCGGTTAATGGGTTTTGAGATGTAGTCGTTGAAACCGGCCTTCATACATTTGTGGCGATCTTCTGACAGGGTATAGGCTGTTTGAGCAATGATGGGTATTTCGGGATGTTGGGATTTGATGATCCTCATGGCTTCATATCCATCCATCACCGGCATGTTCAGGTCCATCAGGACCAGGTCAATGGCCCCTTGATGCTGTTTGATGATATCCACTGCTTCCTTTCCGTTTTTGGCCCGGATAATCGTTGCTTCGGTTTTTTTAAAGATGGTTTTCAGGTAAAAGAAATTAACCTCTTCATCTTCTGTGATCAGGACCACCCGGTTGTCCCATTGTAATTATTGTAATCTGGCTTTGCCAGTAATCTCCTCTGGACTACTGATATTCCATGACGCTGTCTTTTTTGCTAAGGCGTTGACAATTACTAATTAATAGTAAATATGCAATGGAAGTGCCAGATGAGTTTTTAACAATTTGGTAAAAGGGCATAAAGCGGAGTGTGAAAGCTTAAAAATTCCACTTGAAACGCAGAAATCCGAATGTATTGTTTTCCCTGGATTTGACTCCGAAGGGATCTGTCAAACTCTGCATGTGAAGTACTGAAGGATCAATGAGAGGACCAGGTTGTCCTGAATGGAGAGGTCAAAGGAGGGTCCCAGGTAGGCTCCTTTCAGTTCGGGATACCATATGGCAGCAAAGCTTCCGGTGAATAAGGGAGTGATGGGATAGGAGATGTTTGCAAAGAAAGACCATTCGGTAAATCCCAGGTTTTTTACATCCAGGTTTCCCGCATAGAACTGAAGAAAATTGTCTGGATCCATTTCTTTTGCAAAGCCGGAATATAGGCCCTCCACCTGGATCATCAGCGAGTTGGAGAAGGTGTAGTCAAAGCCCATGGAGGCCATGCAGATAGCCCGTGGTGTCCTTGAAATGATCCAGGTCCCTGAAATAGCTCATTTCGCCCCGGAAAGCAGGTGGGACCGAGGTTTCCGCTCCAGCCGGTTCCCAGTACCAGGTCCTCTTCCTGGTAAAGGCCACCCAGAAATTGAATATCAAATCCCAGGGTGTTGAAGCGGAAATAGGCTGCAGCGGTAACCCGGTTTGCACTGTCAATTTTGGCAGCCAGTTCAATGGTAGAAGCATTTCCTGTATAGTACTGGACACGAATGGCATCACTTCCGGGCCGTTCGGGGTAATCTACCTCGAAATAGGAATAGGAGTTAAAAATATCATTGGGATTCCACACCAGGGTTTGTCCCCAGTTAATGCGCTGCCTCCCAGTGTGATCTCCAGCTTCCCGAAGGAGAATTGCAACCACAATCGGTCCAGGGTCGTGGTGAGTGGCACAACCTGCATTAGTCGCCCAGATTGCCACTCCTCAACAAAGTCATGTCCAGCCAACCCGGATCCTTTCCAAGCGCTTCAGCTGTAGCCGGGAATTGTTGTGAGGGTAGTTCCTGTTATCACCCTGCTTCGGAACTGCAGATTGGCAGTCAGCCAGGATGTGGGATAATAGGTGAAATTGAACCGGTCCATGAAGGTGTTTTCCCACAACCAGTGTATCTCGATTTTGATAAAAGGCCTGCATATCGGACAGGTAACCCACCGTGGTAAATTTTTTCTGGGCATTCAGCGTAATTGTTCCCAGGAGAGGAGAGGAGTAATTAGAAGGAATATTTTTTTCAAGTGCTTTTCAGTTTTTCCGTTCATCCGAGATTACCTTGCCATCTTCCACGGTGATCACACGCCGGGCTTTTTTGACCACCCGGGCATCATGGGTGGAGAAGATAAAGGTAATACCTTCCTTCCGGTTTAGCTCCTCCATGATATCCAGCAGGGTTTCGGTGGATTTGGAATCCAGGTTGGCTGTGGGTTCATCGGCCAGCACAAATTTGGGCTTGGAGGCCAGAGCCCGGGCAACAGCCACCCTTTGCTGTTGTCCCCCCGATAGCTTTGAGGGTCTGCTGTTTATCCGGTCTTCCAGTCCAACAGCCTTCAGCAGTTCGAGGGTACGCTCATCGCGCTTTTTCTTATCCCATTTCTGAAGACTCATGATAAACTCCACATTCTCTTTGGCGGTCAGCACCGGGATCAGGTTGTAGGATTGGAATACGAATCCAATGTTTCGCATTCGGAAATCGATGAGGGCTGAGGATTTCAGTCCGGCCAGGTTGGTGTGATCCACCAGGATCTCTCCCGCAGTGGGTGTATCCAGTCCCCCGATCATATTCAGCAGGGTGGTTTTTCCCGATCCCGATGGACCGACAATGGCGGCAAATTCACCTTTTTCAAAATCCAGGGAAATTCCATTTACAGCATGAACCTTTACTTCGGAACTGTTGTATATTTTGTGTACATTTTTAATCTCTAATACTTTCATGACTTTCTATTTTTTGACTTTACGACTTTACGACTTGCGTTATTCTGTTCTTAGTGCTTCAGCCGGATCAAGTTTCAGGGCTTTCAGGGCCGGGTAAATGGATGAAAGGATTCCTGTAATAATAATCAGAACGGTGACCGTGACAAAGAAGGACAGTGGAAATTACCGGGTAGATATGTGCAGTAAAGCCCATGGCTTCAAGCCCTTCGGCATAGGAGGCAAAATTGATCCCGTTTCTGGCAGTTAATCCGATCATCACTTGGCTGATGATCATTCCTGCCACTCCTCCAACCAGGGAAAGGAAGACCGATTCCAGCATGATCATTCTGAATACCCGTTTTTTGTTCATGCCGATGGCAGTGAGCATGCCCAGTTCTTTGGTTCTTTCCAGCACCACCATCAGCATGGTATTGACGATACCAAAGGCCAGGGCAGCCAGGATAATGACCATGAAAATGGCATAGAACTTCTGTACCATATCGGTCATCATGGCCAGGTCGGGCTGAATTTCCTTCCAGTTCATTACTTCCAGTCCGGGCAGCTTTCTTTCAGTGATGCGGCCACTTCCTTGGTTGATTCAAGATCATTCCAGCCGGATGATCATCTGATGACATCTCGTCGGGAGCCATGCCGGTAAGCTTGCATCAGATCACTGTTTTTAACCAGTACCTGGCTCATTTCGAACATGCTGTTTTTTATATCATAAATCCCGGCAATCCTGAAGACAGCCCCGGTTTGCATCTGATTCTTGTCCAGGAAGGTGAGGGTCATTTTTGATCGTTCCCTGAAGGACCAGGCTTCATCCAGGATCATGCGTCCCCAGTTCCTGTTGTTCTTTCAGGGTAAGCACGCTTTTCATTTCCTTCTTAAAGGCTTTTTCACTTTTAAACCTTTGGCCGGAAAATGGGGAGAGTTTTTCAAGGATTTCTACCGGGACCTCCTCTGGCTGCAAGGTTTTCCAGAACTTCTTCATCGATGATGTACCGAATAATATTGAGCTCTTTGGCCAGTTCATGACCAATGTAAGCCATGCAGGTACCTGCTTTCTGATTCAAAAAAGTCACCCGTTCCCGGAATGGTGGTTTCATAAAGACGGAAACACCTCCTTTTCTCCTTCCGGATCAATTCCCAGGATTTGAACCCCGGCACTTTTGGTTGCCGTATTGGCCATTCCGGTAATTACGGTCCGGGATGTGACTGCATTCACTCCGGGTGTTTCCCGAATGGTGTTCAGTACCTGCTCCGGATTATGGATGGTCAGCTGGATGTCATAATTATCCCTGAAAGCAGGATCATTGATATGAATGTGTGCAATTTCATCATTCAGGGCGGCATCAACCCGTTGTTCGATGGCTCCGTTCATCACGGCCACGGCGAAGACGCCTCCGAAGATCCCGATGGTTACCGAGATAATCACCACCAGGCTGCGGACCTTGTTTCGCCAGACGTTTTTCCAGGCTGTTTTCCAGATCATATCTATCTATGTTATGCTCTTAAAGCGTTTACTACTTTCAATCCCAATATTTTTCTGATGGGATAGCCAATGGCCAGAAGAACCATGCCAGTCACGATCAATATTTGCGAGATGTAATAGGTGTCGATGCCCCAGAATACCATTTTTGGTTCCATCCCGTATTCTTCAAACATCATGGCCATTTCTCCCTTGAAGATGAGGGGATGTTCCACACCGTAGAGAATGAGCAGGGTGGCTACAGCAGCATCCGGCCAGCATTCCCAGTAATCCAATCAGTAGCATTTCCAGGGTCATGATCGATGCCAGTTTTTTCTTCTGCATCCCAATGGCCACCAGCACCCCAAATTCCCGTTTTCGTTCGGCTGTCAGCATCAGTACGGTTCCAAAAACACCAAAGGCAATCACCAGGTAGAGGATCCCAAGCATGATCTGTCCGCTTTTATTATCTGCATCCATCTGGGAGACCATCACTTCGTTCATCTCTCTCCATTCCATCACCCGCTGCTCTTCTGTTAGCAGGCTGTTCAATCTGTCAACAGTCTCTGCAATGGCCTTGTCCTCGTTATTGTTCAACTGCCAGGGCCAGGGAGGTGAGGTTGTTCTCTGCATTGTAGAGTTCCTGGCAAATATCAAGGGGAAGGTAAACAATCTTATTGTCGATGATCGGGCAGGGGAATTTTAACGATCCCCTTGATTTCATATTTGCCTGCTGCGGTGGAGGCATGGTAACCCTGACCGATCAGTACGATGGTATCGCCGATGCCCAGTTGCAGGTACTGGCAAGTTTGTCGCCCACCCAGACTCCGGGTTCACCCATATGGATGCTCCCATTTTCAAATTTCGCGTATGTTTTCAATCAGAGGCATCCATTGTGGAGCCTCCTTGTCTTTAATTCCCAGGTCCAGTTGCAGTCTGGAGGCATGTGGTATAGGCGCTGTTTTCAAAAAGGGCTGCAAGTTCCTTTATTTTATCAGGGAGTATCGGGATCCTGCTTGATCTTTTCAAGCACTTCAGGAGTGAGTCGGTATTTCACCATTTTGTCACTAACCTTCGACAGGTAATTCTCTTTTTCCGGATCCACACCCATCACCAGTACCCCTTTGGTTTGCGGACCATTGGAGGCCAGGGCAAAGGATTCAAAACGGGGAATGGCAGCCACCACATTTTCATCGGCCAGGATCTGCTGTTCCAGTTCCGGATCATAAGGAGAAGGTATTATCCACGATTTTTTCATCCCAGAAATCCTTGTGTTGTACCTGGATATAACCCGAATAGGATTCGATGGCATTTTTGTACATATGGTCGTATGAACCCAGTTGAAGGGATCGCATCACCAGGGCAAAAAAGACTGCAAAGAAAATGGAAGCCGAGGTGATCAGGGTACGGCGCCGGTTTCTCCAGAGGTTTCGCCATGCAAGTTTTAAATTATTCATAAACAAAGTAATTATCATATATTACTTAACGAATCCGTTTCATGTTCTGCTGGGAGAAGAAACTGTCCTCAATGGGCTGATTGAAATGGATCTCCTTTGATTTCAATGATGGTCTTATGTCCCTCCTCTTCGGCCGGGACCAGCTCTATCCGGGAGGGAATCAGACGTCCGTCCATCGCTTTGATATCGCTTCCCAGTTTCGGTGCGGACCAGGTAGCCGTCTTCATCGTAGAGTTCGGATTTCAGGAAGAGGAAATCCTTCTTATCGATCCAGCTGATCTGGTGTCCCCAGATCACTGCTGCATCCTCTTTGGCCACCATTTTGATTTTGTAGCAGAGGCGGCCATCTATCTCTTCTTCCCCTATAATCTCATGGTCATAATCATTGACCACCGAAGACTCCTTCAGGATATCATCATTGGTATAGTCGGATCCCATCCAGCCCTGTGACATCATGGAGGGAGGAAGCTTGATCAGCCTGCTGATGGTGGGATTCCAGTTCCACATTTCGTTCTCCCTTTTCAGGAAGGACTGCCCTTTATCCTTGGCCGGAGCCGTGATCAGGGTCAGGGCATAATCTTTTCCACTGGTCCAGTTTTTAAATTCGATGGTGCGTTCCCAGGTGGGCCTGACGATGGTCATGGCCATGATGCTGGTACTGGTTTTTTCCCCATTGAATTTTTCATCGGCTTTGCGGATGATTTCTTTGGGGGAGAGGTCCTGTCCCAGTAGCCGGGATGATGGTTCCAGCGAGACAGGATGATACAAGCAGAGAACGTGCTAATTTTTTCATTGTATTTATGTATTAATATTATGCTTGTTTTCTGGTAAACATTCCAATGACCCGCTCCTCAAATTTCTGACCAGTTCATCCGGCAGTTCATAGCCGCATTCGGCATAGACCAGCAGAACCCCGAATCCTTCAATCAGGGCTGAGAAAGTGAGCATTTCCAGGGCATGGATTCTCAAATCCCTTCTGTGAAATAGTTCATCAGCATGGGGCCAAATTGATCCATGATATTGCTGAAGGGTTTTCCTGCCAGGAGCTCTTTGACCCTGGGTTGAAAAATAATATTGATATAAAGAATCCAGAATTGCTGATTTTCCGCATGATTCTGGAGGACTTTCCTGACAAAACCTGCTACTTCTTCGGTGGTCAGGATTCCATCATGATCAGGATCAAAAAAGTCCATGATTTCACTCATCCCTTCTTCAATAATGGCATACCAGCAAGGCTTCTTTGCTTTCAAAATAGTTGTACATCAACCCTTTGGAAATACCTGCATGACCGGCCAGCTGGGATATGGAACAATGGCTGTATCCCTCCTGAGCAAAGAGTTCCAGGGCGGCATCCATGATCTGCTGCCTGCGTGATTCGCGCATCTCTTCAAACTGTTCTTGTGTTCGTGGTGACATGATTTATGACTGACCGTTCGGTCAAAGATAAATAATTGAAGCGTAAATTTCCAAATCTTTTTTCAATTTTTTTTGATTTTAACTGTAACTTTCACATTAAGCGGTTCGTCTTATTTGCACCAAGCATTAGGTATTCATGACGGTAGAGGAGTACAACAAGGCAGTGGATACATATGCCGATAATCTGTACAGGTTTGTTTTAAAAAACCTGAAGGATGAGCATATGTCCAGAGGATATTGTCCAGGAAACCTTTGAAAAGTTGTGGGTAAAACTGGAAGGAGTGTCAGCGCTGAAGGTAAAAACCTACTTGTTTACCACTGCTTATCATACCATGATTGATTATATCCGGAAAGAGAAGCGTTATGCAGGTGGCGATCCGGCAGAATTGAATGGAACCTCACACTCAGGTCACTATTCTGACCTGGCAGAAGTACTCGAAAGAGCAGTGGAAAATCTGCCCGAGGATCAGAAATCAGTTGTGATGCTCAGGGATTATGAGGGCTACTCCTATCGGGAAATTGCAGAGATTACCGGACTTTCCGAATCACAGGTCAAGGTATATATTTACAGGGCAAGGATTTATTCTGAAGAATTATATTGGCAGCCTGGAACAGGTTATTTAATAAGAAATGGATATTAACAGAAATAATTACGAAGCCTGGCTTCTCGATCTTCTGGAGGGGAGCTTATCTGAGGAGGAAGTTCAGGAGGTGCGTGATTTCCTTCTGCTGAATCCCGATTGCGCTCTGGGTTTTGATGATTTTGAACCATGGATTCTTGAAGCCGAAGAGATCTCCTTTCCAGGAAAGGCAAAACTCCGCAAAGAACTTCCCGATCCAAAATACAAAGCTGACAGAAAACGATTTTGATCTTTTCTCCATTGCCATGATGGAGGGCGATCTGACAGTGAAAGACAGGAAAAAGAGTATTTCCAACTGCTTGAGGGGGATGAAGAATAAAATGAAGGATTGGCTTCTGTGGAAGCAAATGAGATTGGCCGGGAAGACCATTTTATTTGAGCATAAAAAGGAACTGAAGAAGAGGGTTGCTCCTCCCGCCAGGGTGATCTGGATCAGTATTGCGTCTGCCGCTGCAGCCCTGCTTTTATTTTTCAGCCTGTTTCGGACTGACCAGGGTATAAATCCTTCAGGTCTTGCATCCTCTGAGGCTGAGTTGCAAATGGAATCTCTGCCTGACCAGGAGGAAAGTGCTTCACCCGAAACGACGCTTCTTTCTGAAGAGGGAACTACACCTTCTTCGGCCAAACTGGCCAGCGAACCGGTAATTCTAGACAGTGAACGGATCGGCCTGAAGATTCTGGCCAGTGAACCAAAAATTGAAAAATATCAGGATCCTCGGGAATTGACAGGTCAAAGTAATGATACAAGCATCGTTTTTGTTAAGGAGGCAGACCTGCACGAAAGGCCTTTGAGGATGGCCAGGTTAGAAAGGGGGCTGATAAAGCAAAATCTTCAGGCAAACTTTGACAGGATAGAACCCCTGGATCTTCCGCCTATCTCTGGATCTTCCGCTCAATTGTTTGAGGAAGATTATGCTGAGGATGGACTGGGGCGAAGCTATCGGGAATTTGTGGAGGAAAAAAATATTTCTCTGCTGTCCATCGCAAGTGCCGGAATAAAGGGGATTAACCGACTGGCAGGATCGGATCTTTCCCTGAATGTTGCCGAGGATGAGAATGGTGAAGTAAGAGGCTTCAGGTTCAGATCCAGCTTACTTTCGGTCGACTCTCCTGTCAAAAAGCAGAATATTTCGCGTTAAATGCAACCTAAGCGTCGGCTGGCTTGTCTTTATAACAAAATCAATTGCTACTATCATGAGAAAAGCTATGCTCGCAGGATTAATCCTGCTTTTTACCATCACTTCCTGGTCGCAGGAGAAAGAGTATCAAACGATCGTTGATTTTAATGATGCACGGATCTCAGGAATGGGAGGTCTGATGATGCAGTTTACGGCTGTGGATGGGGATTTCGCCCACATGCTGGGTGGTGGAGGAGCCATCCTTTTGGGCGACTTCTTTTTTGGCGCATACGGACTGGGGCTTACAAATTCGATTTATGTGGACCCGCGAACAGATCCTGATCTTTATAGTTCGGGAGATCGACTTAGTGTTGGGCATGGAGGTTTCTGGCTGGGATATTCCCTTTTTGGCGAACGCGCCATTCACGTGACTTTCTCCTCCCTGATAGGTTGGGGTACTTTGGGTGTCCGAAATGAGTATTATCCGGAAACGCTTTTTCCTGATGGTATTTTTGTGGTGAGCCCCACCGTTGAAGTTGAAATGAATATGACAAAGTTTTTCAGACTGGGTGTGGGGGCCACCTATAATATTTATTCTTTTGTGGATCTTGCCGGATACTCCAACTCGGACTTCTCTGCGCCGGGTGGATTTCTCAGTTTTAAGTTTGGCTGGTTTTAAGGACAATATTTTTAGAATTTACTGAGGATTCTCTCTCATTAAACCGCCTCTTTTTCGGGGCGGTTTTTCTTTGTGCCCTTTGATTGGGATGCCCTGAGAGGCATTTTGCATCGGGGTGCCTCACCTGGGCAGCTCTAAAGGCAAAGAAAACAGCGAAAAGAAAATCGAAAGGGACATAAATTATACGTTTGTTAACTTATATGTATAATAAATGGATAATAAATATCTACCGATAGATGTTTTAAATCCGAATATTAACTAATATGTATAATAATCAGATAATAAATGTACCTATGCCTTAAAGTAATGGGATATGGTATTCTGAAACCTAAGCTGAGTAGCAGGTTCAGTGAAGAATACCATATCCCTTAGCCATTTTTGCGTACTTTTGGATAAAGAAAAGATCATTGGAAGAAGGAATCGTTATAAAATCTACAGGTAGCTGGTATACAGTAAAAACAGCCGAAGGTAACATTGTCCAGTGCGGTATCAGGGGTAAATTCAGAATCAAGGGAATCAGGGCCACCAATCCTGTGGCAGTGGGCGACAAGGTTCGTTTTGAGTGGGGTGTGGATGGGGAAACGGGGACCATTGTTTCAATCGGAGAGCGTTCCAACTACATCATTCGCCGTCCTCCAAATCTCTCCAAGGAATACCAGCTTCTGGCCTGCAATGTGGACCTGACCTGGCTCATGATCAGCATGTATCTCGCCAGGACCTCCACGGCCTTTATCGATCGTTTCCTGGTTTCTGCCGAGGCCTACAGAATACCGGTGATCATTCTTTTTAATAAGATCGATCTCTATGGTGAGGATGAGATGCGGGAACTGGAGGAGCTCGAGGGCATCTATTCCAGGGTTGGCTACCGCACCTTGAGATTATCTCTGCAGACCAAGAGAGGGCCTTGAAAAGGTTCGTCAGGAGATGAAGGGAAAGCTCAATGTAATTGCAGGAAATTCAGGTGTGGGTAAATCAACCCTGATCAACATCCTTGATCCGGCTTTCAGACTTAAGACCGGACATATTTCAGAATCACATCAGACCGGGAAACATACCACCACTTTTGCTGAAATGTTTGAATTGAAATCGGGGATCCGGATCATCGATACCCCTGGCATCAGGGGATTTGGAACCATTGATATTGAAAGGTCTGAACTGTTTCATTTTTTTCCTGAAATATTCCAGGCCAGTAAGAAATGCAAATACCACAACTGTATTCACTTCAATGAACCGGATTGCATGGTAAAGCAGGAGGTTGACGCTGGAACCATCAGTGAATCAAGGTATATGAACTACTTGATGATGTTGGAAGAGGAAGATGGAAAATATCGATAACTTTTCTGAGGCATATGGAAAATAGTTTATAAGTTTATGATCGACAACTCTCAGTTGATTATGATCAGAAATAATGTCATATCAGGTCTGATCCTGTTTCTCATTCTTGCCCTGAACGGGCTTACCATATTTAATATCAATAAGCGTTATGTTGATTTTCTGACCGAAACCCTGCTGATGCAGTCCCAGCAATGTGGGGAGCATATGGAAAATACCCTCCTGCTTTTTTCAAGCGACATCAACCAGGAGCTTGACAAATATCACTTATTCCGAAATTTTTGGAGATCCGGACAAATTCAGAGAGGCCACCCAGAGCCTACGCCTGTTTTATACCAAATACAGGGATCTGATTACCAATATTTCGGTGTATGACGACAAAAAGAATTTTTATGCACTTTACCTGGATACAGAGGATAAATTTGGAAAGAATAGACTATTTCCTGGTGGATAGTTTCCCCAGGAGATACCAGCTCGATCTGAACTCGCGGCACAGGGTCGAACAAAAGGGGTCTATTCTAAAATATTACTATCCCTATTTCGGCGAGGATGTGGTCAATGGTAATGTGATGGTTGAGGTGGATATTGAACGTTTTGCAAACGAAATGTTTAACCTCTACCCAGTTGGGAAAGACGGTAACCTGGCAATGGATTCTGGATGCAGACGGAAACATTATTCTTGATAATTTTGATTCAGATTCCATTACCATTAGGACAGATTGAAGTGCTGACAGATAGTGTGGCCAATGAAGTCTACGGGAATCATGGAACACTTTTTCTGTCACCGGAGAGGGAAGAGAAAAAGTATATACAGCTTACTACCCCTTAAGTATTTACTCCAAGAAGATGGGGATTATGTTTTCGGTTGAACGAAGACAGTTTTTCGATTTCTTCATGCAATGGAACCTGCTGGTGGCCATTTTCTCCCAGTTGATCTTCACCGGCTTGGTAATTTTCCTGCTCCTTGACCTGGGAAAGCAGAAAAAGAAGGAAAAACGGCTGAAGCTTTCAGAAATTATTCTGAGGCAGATTATTGAGCATTACCCGGTGGGGATCATGATCATTGATGAGAATAATATTATTCGAAACATCAACAGCGCGGCTCAAAAAATGCTATTTCTGGGCAAATCGGATAACCTGGTGGGAAAGGATTTCAATAAACAATTCCTGATTTCCAATAAATATCTGCTCAGTGACGGCCCGAGTCCTTTCCTGGATGATTCTCACTACCTCTATTATGAAAAGGATGGGATTGAAACTGTTATTTTCAGAACCGAGAAGGTGACCAATATCGGGGGAGAAGAGTTGAAACTGATTGCCCTGATCGATGTTTCTCCCCTTGAAAAATCGAGGAAAGGGTGAGGTTGCTGCCAACAAGGCAAAATCGGATTTCCTTGCTGCCATGAGTCATGAGATCCGAACTCCCATGAATGGAATTCTGGGATGGTTAATAGCTGTGCTGGAGCAGAAAACCAGCAAGGAACTTACAGGGTAAAATCGAGGTGATCAAAAGCTCTGCTGAACTTCTGATGACCATTATCAATGATATTCTTGACTTTTCAAAGATTGAAGCAGGTCGCATGATGCTGGAGGAGATTCCTTTAACCTTTCGGATGAGCTGGAACTGGTGGGAGAATTGTTCAGACCTCTGGCTGAGGAAAAGGGACTGGAGCTGGAGATTGATATGAAACCCGATGTTCCCAATAAGCTTATTGGGGATCCATTCCGGCTGAGGCAGGTAATTTCCAACCTTGTGAGCAATGCAGTGAAGTTCACCGAAAAGGGAAAGATTGTGATTGGAGCCACCCTGATGGAATCCTATAAGACCCAGGTAAATATTCTTTTTACCGTGGAAGATACTGGTATTGGAATTCCCCAGGACAGGATCAAGGAGATTTTTGGAAGTTATACCCAGGCCAGGGGATCGGTCACCCGGAAATTTGGAGGAACCGGACTGGGAACTGCCATTGCAAAGCAGCTGGTGGAGCTTATGCATGGAGAGATCTGGGTGGAGAGCCCCTCATCCATCTCCACCGACGAGGAGTTTCCCGGTTCAAAGTTCAGCTTTACCATTGATGCTTATTCCAATGAGAGGATTCCCAAGAGATTTCAATTTTGAAAAGATTACCCGACTTAAGTGAAATCAACGTTCTGATCCTGACCAAAGAATCGGATCCTTCCAGGAATACCATGGCCAGAATGCTGGAGAAATTTGGCTTGAATGTGGTTACCAAGATTTACCAGGACAGCACCGTGGATAGTGTGATTCACCATATGCAGATGAAAAAGGGAGAATTATCAGCTGATTATCCTGGTGGATAAAAATCAGCTGGATGGATTTGCGCTGGCACAGGAAATGCAGAATAAGGAGCTTACCGAACAGTATCCCATTGTGCTGGTGAGTTCCAATGATAAAACGGGGAACTATAAAACCTGTCGTAAACTGGGAATTGATTACTACCTGATTGAACCTTTTGAAACCAAGGAGGTTTTTGATATCCTGTCTGAGAATTTCCCCGGAATTGAAGACCGGAAAAGCTTCGAACCCATGATCAATGCCCTGCCTGCAGAGCTTTCCATTCTGCTGGCCGAGGACAACCTGATCAATCAGAAGGTGGCCCAGTCAATTTTCAAAAATATTGGTTATGAAATCGAGATTGCCAAGAATGGAAAAGAGGCTGTTGAAATGATGGAGAAGGGAAATTATGATGTGGTTTTCATGGATCTGTTGATGCCCGAAATGGATGGTTACCAGGCCACGCAGCCAGATCCGGAAATCGGGTCATACCCTTCCCATTATTGCCATGTCGGCCGATGAAGATGATACACCAGAAAGGCTGCTTTTGAGGCAGGCATGAATGAGTATGTGATGAAACCTGCCCGGGTGGAAAGTATCAAGCAGTTGCTTGATCAAACTATTTTCAACAACCATTTAGCAACATGCAATCACACGATTTGGATTACAGGATCATCGGAGATGATATCCAGCTTGTTGAAATTGAACTGGATCCCATGGAAACAGTTATTGCCGAAGCAGGATCTATGATGTATATGGATTCAGGCATCACGTTTTGAGACAAAAATGGGAGATGGTTCGGATCCCAATCAGGGCATGATGGGAAAGCTTCTCTCGGCCGGAACCAGGGTACTTACCGGGGAATCACTTTTTGTTACCCATTTTACCAACCGTGACGGAAGGAAACAACGGGTGGCTTTTGCAGCTCCCTATCCCGGGAAAATTGTTCCCATTGACCTGGGACTCCTTGGAGGCTCCCTGATTGTTCAGAAGGATGGGTTTCTATGCGCTGCCAAGGGAACACGGATCACTATTACCCTGAACCGCAGAATTGGAAGCGGACTGGTTGGAGGTGAGGGATTTATTCTTCAGAAGCTGGAGGGAGATGGAAAGGCATTTATGCATGCCGGGGGAACTGTAATTGAACGGCGCCTGAACAATGAAACTCTTAAGATCGATACAGGATGTATGGTGGCTATACTCCGGGAATCGATTTTAATATTGAGACCTCGGGTAGCCTGCGGTCCATGGTCTTTGGAGGTGAGGGAATTTTTCTGGCCACCCTGAGCGGAACCGGTACCGTCTGGCTGCAATCCATGCCCATCAGGAAACTGATCCAGGCCATTTCTCCCTATGGAAAAAATGTACGAAAGGAGAGCAGTCCATTCTGGGTAATTTTCTTGAACGCTAAGCTCATTGAAAGAAGGGTATGGCTGAAGTGATACAAATAGAACAATTTCTTTCCCTGTCAGCCAAATTTCCTGTTATTGATGTACGTGCCCCTTCTGAATTCAGCCAGGGACATATCCCGGGTGCATTTAATATTCCTCTTTTTTCTGATGAGGAACGAAAGGTGGTAGGCACCGCCTATAAGCAGGTCAACAAGGAAGCAGCCATGTATAAGGGCTTGGATTTTGCAGGTAAAAAACTTGGTAGCACTGGCCAAGGAGGGTGAAAAGAGTGCCGGAAACGGAAAGACCCTGCTGGTTCACTGCTGGAGGGGAGGCATGCGAAGCAAAAGCATGGTCTGGCTTTTCGAAACCATGGGAATTAACCTGTTATCTGCTGGAAGGAGGTTATAAATCTTACCGTTCTTTCGTTCTCGGAGGAACTTTGAAAGACCCATGAAGATTGTGGTTCTGGGGGGCGAACCGGGAGTGGGAAAACTGATATTCTCCATCATCTTGAACAGATGGGAGAGCAGGTCATCGACCTGGAGGGTCTGGCCCATCATAAGGGTTCGGCATTTGGTGCCCTGGGTGAAAATCCGCAACCCACCACAGAGCAGTTTGAAAATGAACTATTGCCAGGCCATATCCAGGCTCGATCCCAGGAAGCTTACCTGGATCGAAGATGAAAGCAGAAATGTGGGCAGATGTGTGATCCCAGGTGCCCTTTTATCAGCAGATGAAGGAGTGCAGAATTGTGTTTCTTGATATTCCCAGGGAGTTAAGGGCAAGCCACCTTGTGAAACATTATGCAGGGTATGAGCCGGAAGAGTTGAAAGAGTGTATTCTTAAAATATCAAAACGGCTGGGAGGGGACCGCACCCGGGAGGCGCTTGAATCGATTGAGAGGTCAGATTTTTACCAAACAGCCATGATTACCCTCCACTATTACGATAAAGCCTACATGTTCTCCCTTGAGAAGAACCACAAGGGGCATGAGGTGATCAAATCGGACCGGATCGATCCTCAGTTTAATGCAAAGCTGCTACAAAAATATGTCCAATGAAGAAGAGAGCTGATTATGAATTGCTGGCTCCTGCCGGAAGTTATGAATCACTGGAAGCGGCTGCCCAGGGAGGAGCAGATGCAATCTATTTTGGGATCGAACAACTGAATATGCGGGCCCGATCATCGGCCAATTTTACTGCTGAAGACCTCTCCCGCATTGTTTCCCTGTCCAGGGATCATGGGATGAAGACTTATCTGACAGTAAATACGGTGGTATATAACCATGAACTGATCCAGATGCGAAAGATCATCGACCTGGCAGTGGAGCACGGGATCACTGCAATTATTGCTTCTGACCAGTCGGTCTTGCAGTATTGCAACAGTGTAGGAGCCAGGGTTCATCTTTCCACACAATTGAATATCAGCAATATTGAAACCTTGAAGTTCTATTCAAATTTTGCTGATGTGGCTGTTCTTGCCAGGGAGCTGGATCTGGAACAGGTGAAGGAGATTTCCGAGGCCATTCAGCTGGAGGAGATCAAAGGTCCCTTCGGGCGAACCCTTCCGAATTGAGATGTTTGTCCATGGTGCCCTCTGTATGGCCATCTCGGGAAAGTGTTATCTGAGCCTTCATGAGCATAATCATTCGGCCAACCGGGGAGATTGTTTCCAGGTTTGCAGGCGGGGCTATACGGTACGCGATAAGGATCGGGAGGTGGAACTGGATATTGACAATGAGTATATCATGTCACCCAAAGACCTGAAAACCATTCATTTTCTGAATAAGGTACTGGATGCGGGAGTATCCATTTTAAAGATTGAAGGCAGGGCCCGGTCGGCCGAATATGTAAAAACAGTGACAACCTGCTACAATGAGGCCATTCATGCCTATGTGGACGGAAGCTTTACCCGGGAGAAGATTGAAGACTGGGATAAACGACTTTCCATCGGTATTCAACCGGGGATTCTGGGATGGATATTACCTGGGACAGCGCCTGGGCGAATGGAGTGAGATTTATGGTTCCAAGGCCACTCAGAGAAAGGTATATATGGGCAAGGGAACCAACTATTTTGATCGGATCGGTGTGGTTGAAGTGACCATGGAAACCGGAGACCTTGAGGTGGGGGACGATATTTTAATTATCGGACCCACCACGGGAGTGGTTGAAACCACGGTGAAGGAACTCAGGGTGGATGAACTGAATGTTGAATCTGCAGTGAAGGGAGAAAGGTGTTCCCTTCCTGCTGGAAGAGGTGGTACGTCGTTCAGATAAAGTTTATAAACTTGCTTACTACTTCTTCAGCATAATCCGGATGATGGTGGATTCACCGGGATCGGAGGAGAGGACAAAGATTCTTCCGTTATGATAGGTTTCAATGATTCTTTTTGAAAGAGAAAGCCCAAGTCCCCATCCTCGTTTTTTGGTGGTATATCCAGGTTTGAAGATGGTCTTGAATTTGGATTTGGCGAATTCCCTTTCCCGTATCCTCCACATCGATGATCACATGGTTGTCGGTTTCCACCGCATGAAGAATCACCCGGCCCTCTTCCCCAATGGCATCGGTGGCATTTTTACAAAGGTTTTCAATGACCCATTCAAACAGGGTTTCATTAAAGGATGCGATGATGGGTTCTTCAGGAAGGTCCAGCAGGTACTCAATGTTTGCCGGACCCCTGGTTTTCATGTAATCCAGGCTGTCGGAAAGGATTTTTGAAAGGTTTGATTTCGTCAGGGTTGGTTTTGATCCGATTTTTGAAAAACGATCGGTGATTTTCTCCAGCCGATTGGCATCTTTCTGCATTTCAGCCACCGTTTCAGGAGCAAGCTCAGATTCTTTGAGCATTTCCATCCATCCAAGCAGGGAGGAGATGGGTGTTCCCAGCTGGTGGGCAGTCTCCTTCGACATCCCGGTCCACACCTCATTTTGTTCGGCGTTCCGGGAAATATTGAAGGCAATATAGGATACCAGGATGAAAAGAATGATCACTCCCAGCTGAACATAGGGGAAGTAGATCAAGTGTACGGAGCAGAATGGAGTCCCTGTAATGAAGGTATTGTTTTTCATCAGGTCCCAGGTTGATCACCAGGGAATCATTTTCCATCCATGGCATGCTCCAGTTGTCTCTGCATATATGCCGGATCCTTCGATTTTAGGGAATCGAGGTTTTTATGCCCCAGGATATTACCTGATGAATCGGTAAGAATCACCGGAATGTGGGTATTGCTTTCGATTACAGAAAAAGGAAAAGCCAGGTCGGTATCAAAGTCGGCCTGATCCATGATCCGGACGGCTTCGGCCCACAACTCCATTTTTTGCCTTTCGGTGATTTCAATTTGCTTCACCAGCCTGTTGGTATACCACAGGGATCCCACCCCAATGAGTACTGCTGCAAAAAACAGGATTTGCTTCCACCGTTGTTTTTTCCTGTAGATATCCAATATCGGCTGAGCTTAGGGTTTATTCATCAATAACGAATTTAGTGGCCGGTTTATTCTGAAGCGTATCTGTTTTTTGCTTTTTCTTCCGCTTTTTGCTCTTTTCCGGTCCTCTTATTCTCAAGGCCTGATTGAATCCGGTTCATCTGAAAAATCAAACTGGAAAGACTCCTCCAGCTTCCGGGATATTCTGGATGACTTCATCGTCATTTTTGAACAAACCCAGTTCCTCATTCAGAATCTTTTTCAGTTCTGCTCTTTCCTTTTTCAGATCTTCCCTGATCTTTTCCGCTGCTTTTTCCCGGTCCATTTCCACTTGGCACCCGAACCCTCATCGTAGATTTTCAGAAATAGAGTGCGGGTATCACTTTCATCTTCTGCAATCACGAATTCACTGTTTTTTGATTTGCGTGCTTTTCCATAGAGCAAATGTGAAAGTTTCAGTTTGAGCCTGTAGTCATAATGATTGTTGAATTGATGTATTCCGGATGCAGAAAGATCCAGGGCATTGGACTGGATATCCATGACCGGGAATGATTACCTGGCTGTTCTTGATCAGAATGGTATTTTCCAGTGTTTAAAACGGATATTCTGCAGCTCCTCCACCTCAATAAATCTGGATAGGGCCATGATGGGAGTGAAATTATTTAATTCTCCATTTCTGAATGACAATATCATTTTCACTGATAATGGATTCCGGAATGATTGAAAAGGAGCAATCGAAGCGGGAAGAAAAAGCAGATGTTCCCGAGATGCTTCCCTTCAGGTGTTCATGGGTAAGTCTGCTTCTGTCCAAAATTGTTGAAGGCATCGAAACAGTTCCTGAATATCAAGATTGTAGAGTCTGGCATTCACATTAGAATAGATGTTCTCTCAGCATCCTGAACCATTCCAAATGATCCCTCCAGGGTCCCCTCCATGGTCTGCATGCTCAGGGGATTCGACAAAAAGGGAGGGGGAATCATAGAGAGCGATGCCCCTGACATTTTCTGGCGATCAATTCATCCTTTTTGAAATTATTAATGACAAATTCCAGTTTCAGATCCAGATTTTCCGGAAAGTTGACAGCCTTGTTCTTTCCGGAACTCTTACCGGGTAAGTTGATCGAGAACTTCCTGAAGGTCCAGCTGATTGGATCTGAAAGTGGCTGAAGCCACCAGTTTCTCCTCACCCAGAAAGTAGGAGATCAGGTTTAAGCCGCTTCCCGCTGATCTTGAAATCGGAGGAGCCAAAGGTTCCGGAAAAGGAGGGTTCCCAGAAATCATTGTCGATTTTTACAGATCCGTTTAGTTCTGTGAATGGGGTGCATTTTCGGATTGATTCTCACCATGACATCCTCCAGGGCAATACCCCCGGAAATATCAAAGGCAAGGAATTTTTCTCCCTTGGGCTTTTGACGGTCATAGGATCCTGAAACCTTTACATCTGTGATCACCGATCCATCTGCCTGGTCCAGGGGGATTGAAGGATACCAGTCGAGCCATTGTTTTGGGATGCAGATCTCCCTTGAGTTCGAATGAAAAGTCGGGATCAAGAAAATTGTAGATCTGGCCCTTCCCGGAAAAATGATCCTTTCCAATGACCGCACTGATTGTTTCTATGCTCAACCTGGTGGTCACCGGATTGAATTGTCCTCCGTTGGAATAGGAACCGGACAGGTTCAGATTTTTAAGTGAAAAGGGAACCCTGTCCCAGAAAAGGTTGGCATTGCTGGTTTGAAAATCAGCTTCGATACTCGGTGTCAGGGTGGAGCTTACCATGCCCGGAAATCCTTGTATAAAGCTGAAGAATTCCGTTTCCCCTGATCTCCTGCAAAGGATTACTCATATGACTGGGCAAAAGGTCCAGAACCTCATGAATTTCAAGATCCCTGGCTGCTAGCATCAGGTCCAGTTCAACACCATTGCCCCTGTGAACTGAGATCATTCCATCCACATCGGCCACAATTCGGTCCATTTGAAGCTGTCCGGCATTGATGTTAGAGATGGAGTCCTGTACATCCATGCTCAGTCTGGCCTGTACATCCCGCTGGGAGCCATAAAGGATTCCCTTGTTGGAAATCTCCTCCAGGTATCCCTTCAACGATCCTTTGATCTGGGTATTGTGTTTTGAGAATCGTCCATTCAGTTCAAGATTGTCGAGCCGTGCCTCTGCATCAATCTGTTTGGCACAGGTTCACCATCCGGATGTTAAAATCCGAAATCCTGAACTGGGAGAGATCCACGGCACCTCCCTTGCCTTCTTTTTCCTTTTGATCTTTTCTCAGCCTGTAGTTTCCCTCTCCTCTGGAATCGGTAAAAAGGTGCAGCGATCCCTCCCTGATTTCAACCTGTCTGATCTCAAATTTCTTGCGGATCAGGCCCAGCAGGTTGAAAGCTGATACTGACTGATCGGGCGGTGAGCAGGGTATCTGCTCCGGCTTGCTTCAAATTCCAGGATATTGCAATTATGACTGGACCAGACCGTCACATTTTCCAGAAGAATGGAGGTATTGGGAAATTTGTGGAACACCTTGACCGAGACCTCTTCCACATCAGCCTTGGTGTCGAGACGCTGATTGACCAGTTCCATCACATGCTCCTGCAGATCATCCCCATAAAATTTTACCACCACCACACCGGCGATGGTGATCAGAAGCAAGGATGATCAATACAAATGCCAGAAAATATTCAAGTATGATCCGCAGCTGCTTTTTCATTTCTATTTCAGGAATTTACTGAAATCATATTTGTTGTCCAGTTCCACAGGAGTTTTCCTGGTATCGGAATAGCCGAACGGATGCGCTCTCCAATCAGTTTCATGGATTCGTCCTTCCACCAGAAACATACAGCCTTCCCTTAATCCCAATACAGTATCTCCTTGATTGGCCGCCAGGTATTCCATGATACGATCCTCCCTGGTTTCTCCGGCATGACCCGGAGGATTCTTATCGGTATAGTGGGGATTGATCTGGAAAGGAACCAGGTTAAAGGCATGAGAAGCTGTCAGGTTCCAGAATGGGCATGTCATTGGTGGTCCGGATGGTCGGACAGCACACATTGCTTCCTGCACTCCAACCCACATAAGGTGTTCCGGCAAGTACCTTTTTTCTGACCGGTTCAATAAGTCCCTTATCCTGTATCATCTTAATCAGCTGGAAGGTATTTCCCCCTCCCACAACAATGGCCTCAGCCTCTTCAACAGCCTGGATCGGGATCTTCAAAATGATGAATGGAGGTAATGAGAGTGACCTACCTCAGCAAAACGCTCCTTTACCCTGCTTTCATAGTCATCAAAACTGATGGTTACCCCTGCATAGGGAATAAAAAGACAATTCAGGGATTTTGCACCCAGGAAATCCCTGATCTGGTATTTGGGATAGTCCAGGTATGCTTCACCGGCATTGGTGGAATTGCTGATCAGTAAGAGTCTCATGGATTGAAGCGAATTGATTTAAGAGCAAAGTTAATATTTTCATGAAGCAGTCAATCCATAAAAAAACCGGCCGGACGGGAATATCCCCATAGCCGGCCGGTCTGACGGTAGTTGGAAAATCTTTTTCTACCAGGTAAAGGCAAGTCCCACTGCGAACGGATATAATTCAGGTCCCATGGTTGGTTTAAACAGGGATGTCATATAGTAGTTGGCATAGACACCTATCCACTTGTATCCAACCCTGGCAGTGAGTCCCCAGCGAAGCGGAGAAAGGTTGAAATCACTTTTGTTTTTCTCCTTGGATTTATCACCTGCCTCGGTGTACTTTATTTTGGTGTTGGACCAGAGTTTTAATCCCCCGATTACTCCGGTGGAAATATGGATTCTTCCTCTGTCCGTGCGGAATCTGAAACTCCAGCAGAAGGGGAACGGTCATGTAGGTAATGTTCATTTTGGATTTTGTGATGTACCCGGCATAGGGGGGAACATATTCCACAGTTGCTCCGGTTTCGGGATCTTTCATGATGCTGTTCTGACCATTAAAATTGTAATTGATAAATTCAAAACCCAGTCCGGATACAAGCCCCACATAACTGGTGCCCAGGGGCACACCAAAATCGAAAATATTGATGTTCCAGTTCCAGGATTTCCCTGTATTCAGATCCATATAATACTGATCGGGAGGCAGTACCATTGAAAAATCGGGGGTCAGGTAGTTGTTCAGTCCCACTTCCAAACCGGCCCAGTGGGCATTGAATTTTTTCTTGTGAGGTTTTTGTTCTTCTCTTCATCCATATCCAGCACGTTGATGCGAACCCCGTCGCCATCTTCCACAATGCTGATCCCCTTGTTTCCCAGTCCCACAATCACCGAGTCGCCATTCTCCTCAACAATAATTACTTCGTTTGAACCCAGGGTAACCCTTGTCTTATCGGGGCTTTCTATGACCTCTACCTTACCAATGACCTTGGTTGTATCCCCACTCCATTTATTTTCAGGTCCACGAATCGCTTCATCAATGGCTTGATCAACAGCTTCCTCTTCAGAAATCTGAATCCGGGTTTTCCGGGTTTTCCGGATGCTTCGGGTGCTTCGGGTGCTTCGGGTGCTTCGGGAGCTTCGGAGCCTCGGGAGCTTCGGCAGCCTTGGCGGCTTCGGCAGCTTTAGCAGCTTTGCTGGCTTCAGTAGCCACAGGCTCTTGTGCAATCATGGCCGGAACAAAGAGCACAGCTGGCCATTAACAGGGTAAATATTCTTTTCATCATTGATTTTTTTGGTGAATTTGATGGTAGGACGGAGAGAGGGGCGGGAAAGTTACACCCGTTTTTTGTGAAAAGAGGTTGTTCTTCAGGTGCAGGGACCTTCTACATCTCAAAAAATTCCTTCAGGCTTCCAAAATAAGAGGTGTTCCAGCCATGCTCCATCTCCTCGATAAACTTCGTCGGGAATGTTGGTGTGGTGGAGTTCGATTTTGGTAAAGTGCCTGTCAGGTCTCAGGGTGATTGTAACAATGGATTTGTCTTCCTGATCTCCAAAGTACCACTCCTGCACAATCTTGTGGTTTTTTTCAAAATTCAGATTTATTCCCGAGATATCTCCATCAAATAAAGAGAATTCGCTTCCTTCCTCCTCTTTCATGCTAGCCTCAGCACCTGTCCAGAGTGTAATGGAAAAGGGATTGGTCAATGCAGCATAAACCTCTTCGGCAGTTCCTTTGATGCGAAAATATTTACGTAGATCTTTCATGGTGCAGGATTCTGATCAAAAATAGGGCTTTTTTTCGGAATAGGGATTCCACGCAACCCTTTGTGCTAAAATCCCATCATTTTTATGTTAATCTGTCATCAATTCAGTAAATTGTTTCACAATCATTCGTCATGAGAAAATTTCTGTTTCATTTCGTATCTTGCCCTTGCCATTCCTGGTACTACCGGGAGTTCTTCAGGCACAAAGCAATTTTTCGGGTGATGCGTATATGCAATTTCGGGAAGCGCACCAGGATTATACTGCTGCTGAGATTATTGCTGATTATCCACCCCAAAGCACATATTACGCTACGCAGGCAGAATCCGGCAGACTTGTCGCTCGTTCCCTGGTACGATTCGCTGAACAGCCATTTTCAGTTCACAGCCGATGAGCAGGACTTTCTGAAGAACAATTTTTTCATGGTATCGGAACGACTGGAGGCCATGGACTGGGCCACTGCTTTTATTGGACTCTATAGCAGTGACCTTCCGCTTTTTCTGAGCAGTGATTTTATTCTGTCCACCCTGCATAACTCCTATGATGCCATTCTCCAAACCATTGAATGGCAGTTCCTGGAACCCAATCTGAAGGACCTGCTTCATTCCTTGTATGATGGAATTCAGGCCCTGGACTACCAGATATGAAGGTGATCCGCGCTTCGATGAGGTACTGAAGGATGTGGATCTTTATGTTTCAGTGGCTCTTTCACTGGCCGAGGGGAAGGACTTCCTGCCCCAGCTGGATACTCCTGAAAAATTCTCTTCGATGTACTGGCGGCTGTGGATGCGGAAGAAAAGATGGACATGACCCTTTTTACCGAGAGTAAGCTCAGGCATCTTGATTTCAGTCAGTTTACACCCAGGGGACACTACAATAAGGAGATTTATACCAGGGGGTATCGAGCTTACCCTTGAGAATTATTTCAGGGCCATGATGTGGCTGGGACGGATCGATTTTCTGATGACTGCTCCTCCCGGAGAATCCCTGGGAGACTGACTGGACCGATGATGAATTAAGAAGAATGCAGCTGGGGGCTCTGCTTGTTGAATGAACTTCTGTACGGATCGGACAAATTTGAGAACCTGACTAAGCATGAGGAGATTATTTCCTTTATGGTGGGTCCTGATGATAACCTGACTCCGTCTGAATTGAAAAGCTGACCGAGAATGAGCTTTCTTCTCCCTCGCGATCTGTTTGATGAAGCAGACTTTGAATCCTTCATGGAAGAACTTAAATGCATTCGGATGATTTTGGTCAGAAAATCATGTCCAACTTTTTTTATGTGGATCCGGATTCTTCTGATCCCGGGAAACTGCCGGTCTCATTCAAACTGCTGGGACAAAAATTTCTGGTGGACTCTTATGTCTTCAGCGAGGTGGTATTTGACCGGATCATCTTTGAGGGGAAGAAGATCTGGAGACCCCTTCCCGATCCGCTGGATGCCATGGCTGCCCTGGGAAATGAAGATGCCCTGGCCCTTCTGGAAGGATGAAATGGAGACCTATAAATATGCTGCGAACATGGCTGCTCAGAAATACCTGATTGAATCCTATGATGATGAATTTCTGGGAGCAATCACTCTACAACACCTGGCTTGGAGCCCTCCGGAGCCATCAATCCGCCCGGCTCCTCACAGGGATTACCCTATTTCATGCAAACCACCGCGTGGCATCATGAAAAACTGAATACCCAGCTGACCTCCTGGGCACAGTTGAGGCATGACAATATTCTTTATGGAAAGCAATCATATACAGGAGGAACAGGTTGCTCCTATCCCTATACCTATGTGGAACCCTACCCGGAATTGTATGCTCAACTGGCACTTTTTGCAGAAAAGGCCGGAGCATTTTTTCGATGATGTATTTGCGGGTGTCCAGGTGGAGAGCAAGGAGCAGATCCTTTCCTATTACAAGACCTATGGTGAAATCATGCAAAAGCTTGAGGCCATTGCACAAAAGGAACTGGACCGACAGGTGCTTTCGGAGGATGAGATCACCTTTCTGAAGACCATGATCAATGATTATATGGCATCCGGGCCCTCCATTACAGGCTGGTATACCGACCTCTTTTTTGATCAGGAAAAGGCCCTCTGGATGGATTTTACCGTGGCTGATGTACATACCCAGCCCACCGATGAAGCTGGACTCCGTGTGGGAAATGTATTGCATGTGGGGAATGGAAAGATCAATATGGGCGTTTTCCTGGCAGAGAATACCTGTAATCCTGACCAGTATATGGCTTATGCAGGTCCTGTTTCATCCTTTCACAGCGAGGTGCAGCCCAATTTTAACAGGCTGACCGATCAGGAGTGGGAAGACTTATTTCTGGGAAGATGCGGCTCCCCGAACGACCCGACTGGGTTGCTTCCTACCTGCTCAACAGGGAGGGAAACGCCTATGCCGCAGGACGGGAACTGAAGGGATCGGTCTATACGGGGACCGGAATTTCTCCGGGCAATCAGGCCCAACAGATGGATTACATGATCCTATTTCCCAATCCGGCCTCGGATGAAGCTGCACTCCGCTTTGTTTTAAACCAGGAAGCGGAGTTTTGCTGTGGAGGTTTATGATGCTTCGGGACGGCTGGTTTATAGAAGGATTCAGCAGGGACTGGCTCCTGCAGAACATCAACATCATCTTGCCTGTGGAAAATTGGCAAAAGGGATTATACCTGGTAAGAGCGGATCGGGAAGCCAGGTTACTGGTGAAAGAACTGGTGGTGCAATAGAGCTTATTTATCCACGGGCTTGTATACTTCAGAGATTTCGATTTTTACAATGCGGTATCCTTTCCAGACTTCGATGGCAGCAAAGACAATGCCCACAAAAACAGCAAACATTCCTGCATAGAAAAAAGCAACAATCAGCCAGTCGAATGTGGGAGTGTTTTTATTGATGGTGATGCCCGATCAGAACCGAGCTGACAATAAAAAGTGCCACTGCAAGGGAGTAGCTGAATACTGCATTGCGGACCAGGGAAATCCTTTCGATCAGGTGGCTGATCTGTAGTTCAATATTGCTGAGCCGGCTGCTGTCAATTTCATCCATCTTTTCCATGATGGAAAATTTTTCTTTTCTCTTCGTTCAGCAGCCTGATCCGGTTTACCACCAGGCTGTATTTGTTATTCATTCCAAGCAAAAGCAGTCCGCAGGCAGAGATCATCAGTCCCGGAGCCAGCATTCCCTGAATCAACTGAACAATAGGTATATCCATCACATGCAGCTTTAGGGGTACAAATGTTATGAATTAATATGGATTTAGCAAGAAGCCGGCTTCAGGCAGGGATAGGCAGCCATATGAGGGATGATTATTCTTCATCCCGGAAGAATAGCTCTTCTTTCAGGGACGATAATCCGGTCCTCCACAATGACCCGGATGGAAACACCCTGACTGCTTTCCTCTTTTTCAGGCAGACTGGTCCAGTGCATCGATATAGCGCTGATAATCCACCAGGGCCTCTT
The DNA here is from genome assembly GCA_963716765.1 of uncultured Bacteroidota bacterium. Lineage (GTDB taxonomy): Bacteria > Bacteroidota > Bacteroidia > Bacteroidales. The sequence continues at coordinate 196,125 of CAVQUO010000005.1, forward strand.
TGGATCTGTGCATGCTGTTGTCCAGGATGGAGGCCATGAAATAAAGCGACATCACATTTGAGCTATCGGTATTCCAGGCCTTGTTCATAAAGGGCATAGGCCTCCTCATATTCCATCTCCAGGCGCTTGATATTGCCCTGTTCGGAATAAATGCGGGAGCTAATCTCCGGATCAGGCTGCATCAGCTTCAGGGATTTATTCAGGTGTTCCATGGCCTCCTTTTTCTCTTTGGTGGTGGCCAGGCTGGCTCCCAGGAAGAAATAGATTTCGGCATCCAGGGTATCTTTTGCTTCAGCAATCTGGAGGGATTCAATGGCGGCATCAAAATCCAGGCTGAGGTAGTGAGAGATTCCTTTGAATTTAAAAGTGAAATGCGTTGAATCTCCCAGGACGAATTGCATATTCGAAATAACTGGCACGCATCGACCGGCTCTCCCATTTTATAGTAGGCATAACCAAGCAGCTTGCTGAATTTAATGCTGGTAGTGTCGATTCTGAGCATATGTTCACAGATGGGAATGGTATTCCATGCCTCTTTGGCCTGAATATATAAGGTTCCCAAGGGCAAAGGCCGCCTTCTGGTTATCGGGATAGAGGCGGTAGGCTTTTTCATAATAACTAATCGCTCCGCTGTTGTTGTGCCTGTTGAGGATCTCACCCATCATCATCAGGCCGGTCAGGTTGAGGGAGTCGATGAGCAGTACCTGGTTCAAGTGCTTTTATGACCTGATCATCATGCTGCCGGAATGAGGCAATTTCAGCCAGTTTCAGCCAGGAGCTTACATCCAGGCTATCTGTCTGCACCAAGCTTGGTAGCCATTCCGGGCCTTCACATAATCGCCTGCATCGAAGATTGTCCGGCCAGCATCCTGAGTAGCCGGGCATCTCAGGGTGACTGATCAAGGCCAGTTCTAAGGTTTCTATGGCCTCTGCGGTCTGACCCAACTGGGCTTCTGACAGTGCTTTCAGGTAGAAGGTATTGAAGGCTGTATCGCCCGCCTGGATCAATCGCTCCGGTTTGCTCCAGTACCTTCTGGTAGTGCTCCGGAGTAATATAGATCCAAGCGTGTTTTCCTGGCCATGCAATAAGGGAGCCTGAAAAAGGAGAAAGGAAAACAAGTAAGGCTTATGAGGAGGTGCTGTCTCATGGAAAAAAGTTAAGCACCGGGAACATCTCCCGGTGCTTACAATATATTGGATTATTGAAGGGCAAAGTATGATGGGAAAAGTAAACATCACCTTAACATTTTTCCCCTCTGTTTTCCCGGGGTCCAGTCAGGAGATTAGGAGACAACCCTGATGGCTTCATCTTTGAGCATCTGGATGTATTTTTCATCGGGCGTACTCTGCATCCTCCGCCAGGGTCCTGTATGCAGCCACCACTACTTCATCTAGGGGTTTTCCTTCAGCCTTAGCCAGGGTCTCCTGGTCAGGAATCATGACTTTGCCTTCTTTGTTCACAATGAATTTGATCAATGATTTTTCCACTTACTCCATTTTCTTTGGCTTCTTTCGGGATACTTCAGGTTTTGTGCAATGTACTTTCTGAATTCGATGGGTTCACCACCATTAAAGGTGGGCATCTCTTCAACTACAAAGAATACTTCGGATTCAGCGGCTGTACTTCCATCTTCTGGAGCAGCAGGATCGTCGCCTTTCACGCCTTCTTTTTCAGTACATGATACGAAAAGAAGTGCAAGGGCAGTAATGGGGAGAAGCAAGGCAAGTTTCCACCGGCTTCCCAATTTATAATTTTTGTTTAGCATGTTGATTCGTTTTTTAATTTGACTACTGAATTGATTGGAAATGGAAGCGCTTCCTATATATTGATTTAATATTGACAATTGATATTTCAGGGGATCGGTCCCCTTTCGCAGTACAGCCGAATCGGCCAGGTACTCCAGGTTCTGGATCACTGATTTTCGGAACATCCAGGCCACCGGGTTGAACCAGTTGATCATCACAAAAAGTTCTACCAGGATTCGGTCAATGGAGTGCCATTCTCTTTTGTGAATGTTCTCATGTTCCAGGATATGACTGAAGATATCCTCTTTCACAGTGCTCCGGATCGATGAAAATATATCCAAAAAAGGAGCTGGCATGAAGAGCCCGGATTGGCCAGCAATGATGATTCCATTCAGCCTCAAAACGATGTGAGGATAGAGCTGCAATGGTAATCCGGGCCAGCTGGATGAAGTAATTTCAGAATGCCCAGTCCCAGAATCATCAGGTAGATGATCATAGCGACACGACCCACAAGAAGGGAGTGGAAGCCTGGCTGCCCTGTGCAGCCTCTGCTCCGAATATGGTAACCCCTTCAGGTTGAATGGAGATCGGTGCAATGTTACCCACCGGCATCCTGATGGATTCGGGCAGAAGGGGCAAGCAGAAGGGGAAGGATAACCACCCCAAGCAGGTAGATCCTCCGGACCAGAAAGTTCTTATCCTTTTCGAAAAAGAGTTTATAGGCCACAAACAGGATCATCAGGGAAATATTTAGCTCCAGCAGGTATGTGAAAAGATTATTCATCTTTACCTTGCTTTTTGTTTAATCTCTTCCATCATCTGATATAATCTCATCGGCCTCTTTCATGTTCAGCGAACCATCTGTTGCCAAAATGGGAGAGTACCTGTTTCATGGAATTATTGAAATAATTCTTCATCAGACTCGGAGAATCTTTCATTGCGGTATTGCTCACGGCTGACCAGGGGATAGTACTGGTGGGATTTTCCAAAGCTGCGGTGATCCACAAATCCTTTTTTCTCCAGGATCCGGATAATGGTGGATACCGTATTGTATGCCGGTTTGGGTTCGGGAAATTGCTGAAGCAGATCTTTTACAAATCCCTCTTTTTCATCCCAGAGGATCTGCATGACCTGCTCTTCTGCTTTTGTAAGTGTGTTCATATTTTGATGTTTCTGTCAGTATCTGCTCTACAAACATAAAACTAAATATTTAGTTAAACAACTAAATCGTTAGTTTATTTTATATTTTTTTTTATTCCTTATTTAGAAAGGCTAGGTCATATAACGCTATATCTTATTACAGCAAAAAGCGTGCTATTCTTATTTAGATCGAATATTTATTTCCTGGTGGGTTGATAAAATATGACATTTATTGTTATATAATTCACATCAAAATTATAATTTTAACCTTTCATTTTGTGAAACAAATAACAGTAATATCATAATACAACTAAAAAATCAGCAGAATTACACTTAAATTATTCTGTGAGCTCATGGAGACGATTATTGAAAATGAATTAGTTAGGGAGCTGGCCAACAAGCATGGCAGATCCCGTGAGAGCCTGATTCCCATCCTGCAGGACCTGGTTGTTCAGAACCGCTTTCTTTCCAAACAGGACATGGTCGATGTGGCCAGGGAACTGGATATATCGGCAGCTGATGTATTTGGAACGGCAACCTTTTATACCTTTCTGGATACAGAGCCCAGGGGAAAGTATATCATCAGGATCTGTAAAACCATTTCATGTGCCATGAAAGGCAAGAATGAGATTCTGTCAACCATTGAGGATATCCTGAAGATTGAATCTGGGTGAAACCACCCCCGACCGGAAGTTCAGTCTGCTGGAGACCAATTGCATCGGATGGTGCCATAAGGCTCCTGCCATGCTGATCAATGATACACCCTATACCGAACTTAACCCCGGAAAAGGTGACGGAGATTTTGCGGGAATACATCAAGAAATAATCACAGAAAAACACACAACATGAAGCAAAAGCATGTAAAAAGAGTAGATCTCATTTTCGAAAAGATCGAATGCAGGGAAATCCTGGAGAAGATCATGAATATGGAGCCCGGATGCCATTTGTCAGGAGGTTCTTGATTCTGACCTGAAAGGCCGGGGAGGAGCAGGATTTCCCACTGGGATGAAATGGAGGTTTACCTCCCAGGAAAAGGATCCGGTAAAATATATTGTCTGCAATGCAGATGAAGGAGAGCCGGGAACATTTAAGGACCGTGAAATCCTTGACCAGGTGCCGGGAAAGGTTTTCTGCGGAATGGCCATTGCAGCCAGGGCCATTGGAGCAAAAAAGGGATATGTTTACCTGAGGGGCGAATACAAATTCCTGATTCCAAAACTGAATGATGAACTGATGAAGTTCCATAAAACGATGGATGAGTTCAATCACAATTTCAGGATCCAGATCCGTCTGGGAAGTGGGGCCTATATCTGTGGTGAAGAAAGTGCCCTTTTTGAATCCATCGAAGGAAAAAGGGGAGAACCCCGAAACAAGCCTCCCTATCCTACCACATCCGGACTTATTTGGGAAACCTACTGCCATCAATAATGTGGAAACCCTGGTGCATACGGTGATGATTATGAAATATGGGGCAGCCCATTTCAAGGAGCTTGGGACCAAAGATTCCAGGGGTTCAAAGGTATTTTCTGTATCCGGCGATACACCCAAAGCCGGAATATTTGAACTGGAACTGGGAATGTCAGTAGATGAATTTGTGAATGAATTTGGTGATGGAGATACCAAGGCGGTTCAGGTTGGAGGTGCTTCAGGTTTTTGTGTTCCCAGGAAGAAGTTTGAAGAAACCATTATCGGATTTGAAGGTGTTCCCACCGGAGGATCCATGAAGCTGTTTAACTCCACCCGTTCCATGTACAATGTGCTTCATAATTATCTTGATTTCTTTACCGAGGAATCCTGCGGACAGTGTACCCCATGCCGGGTAGGATGTCAGCAACTGCTGAAAGGCGTGGAAGCTGTAAAACGCGGAGAGAAGAATTCCAAATACCTGGATGAACTGGTTAAACTGGCAAAGACCATGAAACGGGCTTCCAAATGCGGACTGGGTCAATCGGTTGGAAATGCCTTTGGATCCATCGTGGAGAATTTTAAGGAAGAGATCATTTACTAAGAAGAAAACAGATAACAATAGATATCATGGTAAGTTTATCTATTAATGGCATGCTGGTGAAAGTTCCTGAAGGAACCACCATTCTTGAAGCTGCCAAAAAACTAGAATTTCAGGATTCCGACACTCTGTCATCACGACGACCTCTGTGTGGCAGGAAATTGCAGGGTATGTGTGGTTGAACAGCTGGGAGGCCAAGGCTCTGCTGGCAGCCTGTGCCACTCCGGTTAGTGAAGGAATGCAGATCCTGACCAACTCATTGAAGGTGCGTTCGGCACGAAAGCATATGATCGAGTTGCTGCTTTCAGAGCACAATGCCGATTGTACCAAGTGTTATAAAAACGGGAAGTGTGAATTGCAGAACCTTTCCAATGAATTTAGTGTGGGTGATCACCTCTTGCTGGATCTGAATACCATTAAGGATTATACCATCGACCGCTTTTCTCCTTCCATTCAGAAGGACGACAGCAAGTGTATCCGTTGTCAGCGTTGTGTGCGAACCTGTGAACAGCTGCAGGGAGTCAATGCGCTAACGGTTGCCTTCAAAGGGAGAGCATCAGAAGATCAGCACCTTTGAGGATCTTTCCATGGCCGAGGTGATCTGTACCAATTGCGGACAGTGTATCAACCGTTGTCCCACCGGAGCCCTGGTGGAACGCACCTACCTGGATGAAGTATGGGATGCCATTCTGGATCCCGACAAACATGTGGTGGTTCAGACTGCACCGGCCGTCAGGGTTGGACTTGGGAGAAGAGCTTGGACTTGAGCCCGGGAAACGGGTGACCGGTAAAATGGTTGCTGCCTTAAAGCGACTTGGATTTGATTCTGTGCTGGATACCGATTTTACGGCCGACCTTACCATTATGGAAGAGGGAACCGAACTGCTGACCAGGCTGAAGAAGGCACTGGTGGATAAGGATCCTGATGTGGCTCTGCCCATGACTACTTCCTGTTCACCGGGATGGATCAAATTCATTGAACATACCTTTCCCGGAGTACCTGCCCAATGTTTCCACCTGCAAATCTCCGCAGCAGATGTTCGGGGCACTGGCCAAAACCTATTATGCCCAGATCAGGAAACTGGATCCCAAAGATGTGGTCAGTGTTTCCATCATGCCCTGTACTGCCAAAAAATATGAGGCCAATCGTCCTGAAATGCGTTCCAGCGGATACAAGGATGTGGACTATGTTCTGACCACCAGGGAGCTGGCCAGGATGATCAAGCAGGCCGGTGTGGACTTTCAATAAACTGAAGGAGGACAAATACGACAGCATCATGGGAGCTTCTACGGGAGCAGCTGTGATTTTTGGCGCCACAGGCGGTGTCATGGAAGCGGCACTGAGAACTGCCTATGAAATTGTTACCGGCCGGGAGGTTCCCTTTGAAGGTTTGAATATTACTCCGGTTCGCGGAATGGAAGGTGTCAGGCAGGCTTCAGTACTGATCGAAGATTGCAAAGAGGAGTGGAGTTTCCTTAATGGAGTTGAACTGAAATGTGCTGTGGCCCACGGACTGGTCAATGCCCGGACATTGATGAATGGTGTGAAAAGTGGAGAAATCAATGTCCACTTCATCGAAGTGATGGCCTGTCCGGGTGGTTGCCTGGGTGGAGGCGGACAACCCATTCCCACCAATGAGAAGATCCGCAAGAAACGGACCGAAGCCATTTACGCAGAGGATATGTCCATGGCAGATCAGGAAATCCCATGAAAATCCTGAAGTCGTTGGAATCTACAAGGATTTCCTGGGTGAGCCCCTGGGGCATAAATCACACGAATTACTTCATACCCATTATACTGAGCGGGTCGGTATTAGTACAACTCCAATGATGTTGAAAGAGACCATCTGTGCAGGATGGCTTTCACCTTGGTTCAGGACATCTCAAACAGTTCGATGGTTTCTGGTTGCATCAGGACCCAGATGGAATAGACCCCTTTGGCAGTGCCGATGGGAATGTTCAGACAATTGATGGCCGAAACGATCATCACCAGGATACGGGCCCATGGTTTGTAGGAAAAGAGGCCTATTCCTCCAATAATTCCCAGGCATGCAAAAAACATAATCAGGAGGGAGAGGGTTCCCCCAGGAAGGAAAGGATTTCCTCTGCCAGCGGTTCATCGATCCACGAATCCCTGGGCAAAATTAAAGATGATAAATACCGTCAGGGCTCCCAGCAATCCCAGAATTCCAAATCCAACGTGGAGTGCTCCCACAAAGGATACGTGTTGTTTCATGTTTCTTTTTTCCATTTTTTAATTGTTTAGATTGGATGTTATTCAGTATCATATAGTTTAATAAACTCGTAGGAATTTCCACTCCACTTCAGAAATGTCAGGAATGAAGATTTGCCAATGACCAGGGTAGCGGTGTTTTCGTTGGGATGAAAGGTAATCTTTTCAGCTTTCTCCAGGGCCTCATCCAGGAAGAGGTGCACATGGTTTTCCCTGTCATTGATGAGTCCGAATACAGAAACGGATCCACCCGATAAGCCCAGGTACTTCTCCATTCGCTGCGGGGAGGCAAATGATATTTTCCCCTGCTTCAATCTCTGTTCCAGGTCCCGGATATTCAGCAGGCGGTCGTGCTCGAAGAATAACAAGATAGTGCCGGTTCCCCTTGTGGTTTCTGAAGAAAAGGTTTTTACAATGGGTGGCATCGATCTTCTTCCAGTAGGGAAGGGCCTCCTCAACGGTTGGAACAGGAGGATGTTCGTGAATTTCATAATCGATATTCAGATTATCCAGTACCTCAATTACCTTTTCTCTTTTATTCATGGCCTCACTCTTGTGAACGTATCAGGTTGCTTAATTGAACGCGGTTTTTTACACCTGTTTTGGTGAAGATCCGGTGTGTGTGATCTTTGACTGTTTGCAGGGAAATAAACAGGGCATCGCTTATCTCCTGGTTGGATAGCCCTTTACAGATCAGTTGAATTACCTCCCTTTCTCTTTTGGAAATTTCAAATTCACTGGCGAAAGATTTCAGCGACACTTCGAAATCTCCCTCGAGGGTAGTTGTATGGCCATGGTACTTCTCAAGGTACAGACTTAAAAAAAGAATGGGAATCAGGTGCCAGGACAGAAAGAATATAATAAACACAAAGGGAAGAAGTTATGGAGACCTGAGAGTAGAAAAGCGGAACAAGTGAGGATCATGTAAAGGAGGTAGATCCATCCTGACATACGGGTAAATCTGCGTTCGTGAAAGACCATTTTCTTTGAAAAAATCAGGGACATCAGAAATAATCCCAGGTAGGTAACCATAAGCAATCCGGAGAAAACCCATCTTTGAATTTCGATAAATTGCTGGATAGTTTCCCTGCTCTAGTCTGGAGAGTCTGACCACCCAGATTCCGTATAATACGAGGCCCAGGAAAAAGAGAATGAAGTACACTATGGTAAAAATCTTCCATATTTTTCTGGATAATACTTCGGTAAAACTCCTGATGAGTGCATACAGGGAAAGAGACAAAAGGGGTATCCCGGGCAGCGTGGCAAAAATCCGACTCGATCGGATGGTGTGCGGATCTGCTTTCATACTTATAAGTAGGTTTTCAAGAATTCCAGCTCCAATCAGGCTGTAGGCTCCGAAAATGTACAGGAAAACCAGGTAATAGAAGTAGCTGCTTACAAAAGCTAAGTTGTATTTCCGCATTAACTGGTAGGCAAGAAAAATGGCGATGGCCCCAGCCAAAAGCGGTATAAAGATGAGAATAAGTTTGAGCGATTCAGCCATTCTGTTTTGCTTGTCAGGGTCAATATACAAAATCAAACTTTCGTAGCGGGTCACTGCCCGACCAACTTAGGTAGGAAAAATGAAAACACTACTTAAGTCTGTAGGATAGGAATGCACCAGAAACTACTTTTGATCATATCATTAAAATCAAATGCTATGGTAACAATTTATAATGATCCGGAAAATGAATTTATCCCCGAAGCTTCTAAAAGCTATAATGCAGGGTGGAGAATAATGGGCACCTATTTTATGGAACTCCTTGTGATTGGGATTATCTATTCTCTTCTTTCAGGACCCATGAGTATCATTCAGATTAATGATAAAGGTTGGGAATGGTACATGGTACCACTGATCCTGTTCGGAATGTTGTACGGTCTTTTTGTGGCCGGGCCTATTGGGTACTCAACGAGCTGGGTTTTCCTGAAAGCGGTCAGGGGGGAGCGAGTGGAAATCAAGGATATGTTTGCTGTCTTTCAGCGGAACTACTGGAATGCGGTGGTTGCCAATGTTGTGGTTGCGGTCATCGTGATGATGGGATTGGTGATGCTCATTGTTCCGGGGATCATCTTTGCCTGTCGCCTGGTCTTTGTCCCTTACCTGGTGATGGATAAGCAGATGGATGTGATGGAAGCCCTCAGGGTGAGCTGGAATATGACCCGCGGCTATGGAGGTCAGATATTCCTCATGGGGCTGATGGCCTTCTTCATTGCCATCGGCGGGTTACTTCTGCTTTTTGTGGGGATTTTTGTCTCCATCATATGGATTAAAACATCCTTTGCAGCCATGTATTATGCCGTTGAACAGCAGGATGGAATACCCGAGTACAACTATCCGGGCGAATCTTCCTAATAAATACCTGGAATTATTCTGCGCGATCTTTTTTTATAGTCAAGGTAAGAATCGCCAAACTCATTTATTAGTATATCCTCCTCTACCCTTATCCGGTAGAGGAGTACCAATGTAATGGGAATGGAAATCAAAGCAAGCGAGAGCAGGCTGTTCATGGCAAGGGATAGCCCGAAACAGATCAGTAAGAGGCCTGTGTAGCTTGGGTGCCTGAGGTAGCTGTAAACTCCATCCGTCTTCAGTTGATGATTATTCGAAAGAGATACATCTACGGTAAATTCCTTTTTTAGCTGCAAAATGGCAGTCCAGCGCAAAGCTACCCCCATCAAATAAAGACCTAATCCTAGTAGGGCCACAATATCATTGAAGCTGTTCCATTCTCCATAATTTGCCAAAAAAAAGCCGGCCGAAAGTGATAGAGGTATGGTGATCCAGAAAAGCAGGAGAGAACCTCTGTCCTTTATAATTTTGGTCCTGCTGCTTTTGGAACGTTTGGCGAATGCCAGGATAAACTCCGAGAGGAAAAAAAGGATGGAGGTGTAAATAACAATTTGAATACTCATATTCCTTTCTCTTCAGCGATGACTTTGAGGCTTTCCTTGATCCGTTTTTCGTCCAGGGAAGGAAAATGTAACATGTTAATTTTTACCAGCCCATCGCCAGTGTAAATATGCACAGTCTTACCCTCATCCGAAATGCGGCGTATGGAATCCCATTGGATGCTTTGCTCCTTGAAAAATCCGCCCAGCTTGAATTCGATGGCTTTTTCAGATATGTGGAAATACTTTTTTGGGAAAAGGATTTTGTGTTCCAGTGAAGAGAGTATAAAATGTAAGCCCAACCAGGTATTTGCAATGGTCGGGATAAGAAGGGTCCAGGTGAAGCCCTGGGTGATTACCATAAGCAGGGTGGCCAGGCTGAGACCAATCATCACTACCCCGGCAAGCATAAGCAGCCTTTTTGTCTTCAAAGAGTGCTTACCCTTTCTGGTATAGTCAAGGTTTAATTCGTTCATTCCACCAATCCTTCCAGTAGTTTAGCAGCCTTTTCAAATTCGCTTTTTAGGACCAGTATGTCGGCTTCAAAATATACACTCAGAGGGGCCCGGGCGCTGCCGTGAGTCGTTTTGTTTATCATTTTGAATTCAATATGTTCTTTTTCAAGAACAAGGATAGCCTTTCTTAAGAGCTCTTTTTCGTAAAATGTACTGAGAAATATAAATTCCTTATTTTCCATATTGCGGGGTGTTTAAATAAAGGTAGATTTTTCTTTTTTAAATCAGTGTTTTTAAAGCTGACTTTCAGGCTCATCGTTCGATTTGAAGTTGCCCAGAATAGAGGGCTTCAATTTCACAGAGGTTCAGGGCCCGGTTATAGATAAATACATCATCCATCATGCCATTCAGTGCACCGTGGACGCCACCCCCTGTATGGTGGTGGGTACCAAGGTTCACATGATCGATAGCGTTTACAAAGCTTCCATTATTTCCGAAATCGAGTTCGGCAACAAGTTCAGCATCGAGATAGATCTCCATGTGCATCTGCTCATCCACCCTGGCTACATAGTGGTGCCATTGAGAGTCATAAACTACTTCAATTTGAGCTTTATAGACATCACGTGCTGCATCACTGCGCATAAGAAGGTTTAATTGCCCAAAATAATCTCCGTTAAATAAAATGGTTGAAGATGGACCATTGGCAATATCATGCCGTTGTTCAAAAAACACATTCGTTTCTTCATCGGAGAGACTTCTGCCAAGATACTTCACCCATAAACAGATTGTAAATGACCTGGAAGTGATGAGGGGCTTGCTGTTGTTCAGGTTGATCGAATCATCCACGCCATCAAAGCGGTAAGCCCCCTCCGGCTGTCCAAATCTATCTTCTGTCAAGGAGGGCCCTCCCAATATTGTGTGAACATGATTCCCGCTATAATCCAGAGCGTCTCCGTTCATGGGGAGATAAAGGATCAAGAGATCATTAAGGTCAATTTCCTGTGCTACAGCGGATTCGAAAAGAAAAAAGCTGAACAAAAACAACAGAATTAGTTGAAACCTGGGGCAGGAGGAATTCATAGCAGATCGGGGGCCTGATTCGATTTTAAATCTAGTAATTTTTTTTGCGATGTTTTCACTGGGTGAAACGAAATAAGGCGCAAACACTTTGTTTATAAGTGAATGCGCCTTAACTTTTATAGGCCGTATTGGAATCGAATTACTCTTTGATGAACTTATGTGTTACAATTAGACCATCGTCTGAATAAACTTTCACAAAGTATAATCCGGGATTAAGATCTGAAACATCAATTCTATCATTGACCCTGGATTTTCTTATCACTAAAGCTCCAACGGCATTGGATATTTCAATGAAATCAATATTGGCCTCAAGTGAAATACGTAATTCTTTTGATACCGGGTTGGGATAAAAACTAATTTTGGCTCCTGATTGGGTTTTATCAATACCTGAAGGATCAACAGTTCCGGTTATTTTTGATCCTAACTTCAGTATACCTAAGGTATCAGCCTGGTCCCATTGAGTATCCGGTATCCAGTTACCAATCCAGTCCCTTGCTGCTTCTCCATCATTATCACTCACTGTGATCTGCCAACCAATAACATCACCCGCAGCATATTTATCTATAAAGTCCACTTTTTCAGCCATAAGAGCAAGATCAAGCTTGACCTCAACCAGCCAGCCTTCAACAGTCAAATTACGCCTTGCAAAAGCGAATTCACCAAAACCGTAACCAGGCCAATCCCCAAAATTGGACCAGCCCTGGGTCACCCCATCAGTGCCATTTTCAGCCTCTGCAGTTGCATAAGACCAGCGTATTTGAGTCATCTCTTCCATGCTTTCCAACTTGGAAAGTGTAGGAGCAATGTAGAACTCCCAGCTATCGTTTTCCCAGGTAGGTGCCCCCGCATTTACCAGGTCTGACTGTTCGGATACAAAATCATCTGTAGTGAAACCCAGAAAATATATAAAGTCGTCATCCCAGAGCATTTTAAATTGTGCAGTAAGATCTAAAGAATCAGGAGCTTGAGGCTCGTCAAATTCATCTTCGCCATATTCCGAAATGGTGTAGAATTCCTCTGTATCCCATTCTCCCTCATCCATATACCCATCGATTAAGGGGGCCACATCGGCTCTATTAATGGTTATGGTATCTTCGACATACTGAGAATAAGCTAAGTTTGCCGTGAAGATTGCTAATACTAGTAAGTAAAGTAGTTTTCTTTTCATGGTCATTTAGTTTAAGTTATTAATAAGGCGGGCTTTAGGTCATATAGTTCAGTTTTTGTCAAAACGGCTTTCATTGAAATTTGTAAGCCTATGAAAGATAAGGCTCAGTGAATTTAGAGTCAATATATATTATGGTCCAGGCTCCTGCGCACGCTAAAGTAGATTTTTTTTACTCAAAATTCGGATTGAATGAATAGCAAATCAAAAAATGTGATGTTGACTGCTATCACCGCACCCAATCCGTATCCTGCCAAATGAAATTCATCATTTCTTTCATTATTCAATAGGGTTGCATTGGTTTTGGGGACCAGGACACCAGCACCAAGGCCTTCCGTCAGATTGATTTTAACCTTGTTGAAATCAAAAATATTATCGAAGCGCCTGAATTCAACATTCAAATAGTTTAAACCGTCGGTATGTTCAAAGAGCAGGAAGCCCTCCTCTATTACAATATCATCATTTTCATAAATACCATCGTAGATTGTTTCCGTTCCGGAAATTTGTCCGGAAATCTTTACGGTTTGATCTAATTGAACTACATATTTCATGTGATCGATACCTAAGGAAATATCATAATGATCTGTAATGAAGTAGCCTACACGAAAATTGTATTGAGGGATGGAAATCACTACTGGATTCAGGTAGGCATCCAAACTAAAAGGAGTTTGCCTATCCTTTGCGACAACTTCTGAAAGCATAAAATCATATTTAGCGCCACTAAAGTTGATATCTGATATAATTTTCCTTTTTGATGAGTTTTGTTTGGAGTTTGATCACTCTGGGTCAAAGCAAGATGCCCAGCAAGGAGAAAAAAAGGCATATTCAATTATATTTAAATTGATTATGCCCATATTCTGTGGGATGTACTGGAATCGAACCAGTGACCTCTTGCCTGTCAAGCAAGCGCTCTAAACCAACTGAGCTAACACCCCGATCGATTGCAAAAATAGAAAAAAAATGTAAGCCTGTGCTCCCTTTTGGAATCGTTTTAATTTTCCTGTTTTGCTGTCGCCTGAGAGATCGGATTACCTGTAGGCTGTTTTGTTAAAATCAGCGTTTTCCATCATTTTCTTGATTTGCTTATTGTTAAGCATGATACCCACCGAGATATACCAGATACCTGTGGACTGAAACTCGGAGTAATCCACGACCTGTCCAAAGTCAGTGCCTGTGAAATCGGTGTTCAGGAAATCTTTCAGGTAGTATCTGAATTTCAGATTCACGCCTCCCGGGAAATTGCATCCCTGCAAACAGAGAAGGAATCAATGGATTAACCCGATCACTGAACCATTCAACGTATTTGGTTTTATTGTCATCAATAAAGAGCTTTTGTTTGTATGCGAACATCCATTCGTACTCTCCACCGGCATAGAAGAAGAAGTTCTTATCAAAATCTCCAACCTTAATACCCAGCGGAATACCCAGGGCATAACTCCGTCTCTTGATTTGGTGTTTTTGTTCCAGTCAGGATCATCAGACTCAATGCCACTGAATCCCACGTTCTGGTAAAGATCCTCCACAATCAAACCGATGTTCCTGAGGGAACCTCCGGCAAGAAATCCAAAGTTGTTATTGATATCAAAATTCGCCCACTGCTGTATGTGTAAAAAGAGGGTAAAACGTGTGTTGGTATTCACGTCCACATCTGTTAAAGCGAACATCTGCTCCTGAGAAAATGATTTCCCCTCCACCTGAGCGGTAAATGTCCACCTGAGCATTTGTATTGATGGAGCTAAGGGCCATGATCATGGCGCCTGTAGCAATTATTAATTTTATTCTTGACATGGAATTAAGTTTAATTTTTAGATTAACCACGAAATTAGATAATTGTTTCGAGGTTTTCATTCAGAATCGATTCAAATCTTTCCATGATTTTTCTGACCGTGGGGTGGTCTGGCCCTGAATTGATAATCATCAATCTGCCATACAGGGAGCACTTTTGGGGAGGTGCCCGTGATAAAACATGCCTCCAGGGTATTCAAGTTCATTCATGGAAACCAGTCTCTCCTCTATCTCAATGTGCTTCCTCCCTGCAGATTTGAACTACATATTTCCGGGTGATTCCGGGTAGTATTGATTTCTCCGGCGGGGTGATCAGCCGGTTTGAAGCGTCAATGAAAAATATATTGGACCTGCTTCCTTCGGTAATCTCACCCTGCTTATTTAAAAGAAGAGCCTCATAAACTCCATGTTTGTCGATGATCTTCTTCTTTACATTGGACCTGAACCTGTCATCCCATTTTTTAATCCCGGGATTGGGGCGTTCATGTGCATATGAAACCAGCTGAACACCTCTCTTGTAGGTGCATTCATCAGGATAGATCCAGGGTACGAAATAGCATAGAAGGTCCGGATCAGGGCCCTTTGATCTCTGAAGGCAGATACGGATGTTCCCGTCCTTAAAATGGTTTTCCGTCAAGCAGGGATTTCAGGCTCTCCCGAATAAACCCTTCCCCGGGAAAAATCAGACCTGAATCCTTCACGGAATGCTTCAGTCTGTCCAGGTGATCTTTAAGGAAAAGGAATTTTCCTCCAATGATCCGGATTACCTCATAATAAATATCGGCGGACATGTCAGCCTGAAACCCTGAGATGTCGACCACCTTATCCATTTATTATATATTTCTCTCCTAAAATTTGCTAGTTGTCATTCTGCCCTGATTGACTCGGCCGGATTCATCCTGGATACTTTAATCGATTGCCAGCTGACGGTGATCACGGCGATGGTTAATGATAGCAACAAAGATAGGATAAAGGTCCAGAACGGGAACTCTATTCTGTAGGTGAAGTTCTGTAACCAGGTTTTCATCACATAAAAAGGCACAGGGGCCATGCAATCACATTGGATATGATTACCCATTTTGAAAACTGAAGCAAAAAGAGGGAGAGAATCTGGTTCTGAGATGCCCCCATTACCCTGCGGATTCCTGTTTCACGTTTTCGTTTTATGGTCATGAAGGCACTGAGGGCCAGAAGTCCCAGGGAGGAGAGGAAGATGATCAGGCCTGTAAATGAGAGAACCAGGGCAAAGATGATTTTTTCTTCCCCGTAGAGCGCATCAAGTTCATCGGACAGGTAAGCTGTACTGTATGGGATAGGCCGGATTAAAAGCCTCCCTTTTTTCTTCGATCCAGGCTAAGTACTTCTTCCATCTGTGCGCCAGTTACACGAACCGATAGTGTGCGCATAAAATTGGCATTTTCCTGGCAGGCCATCACCAGGGGTTCCACCGGATTATGCAGGGAACCATAATTGAAGTCTTTTACAATTCCGATGATCTCACCTACGGGATTATCGGCTCCCTGGATATTCACGCCCCTTATAAACTGTTTCCCAATGGCTAATCCCCCCATTGCATTTCCTCCACCAATGCTTCATTAACCACAAAGGCATTGGTCATATCCGAACCAAATTCCCTGTCATAAAAGCGCCCTTTCACAAGGGTCAGTCCCATGGTGTTCATGTAGTCATAAGACACAAAACACTGGTTAAAAGCCTTTTCAATCATTTCTCCATTGTTTTGTTCGGCAGTCATGACCTGCTTTCCATAAAAACGGCCGGGCGCAGTTGTCGAGATGGCCGTTTCCTCCACAGCAGGATGTCTTTCAATCTCCTCCATAAAGGCAGTCACATTATTGATCACTGCGGTATCGTTCAGGGTGAGCATCAGAATCTGCTCACGGTCAAAACCCAGGTCCTTTTTCTGGATGAAATTCATTTGCATGGCCACCACTACTGATCCGATGATCATGATGGCCGATATCAGGAACTGGATCATCACCAGGCCCTGCCTTAGCCAGCCCCGGTCTTTTTCGCTAACTCCATTTCCCTTCAGAATGGAGACCGGGTTAAAGGATGCCAGGTAGGTGGAAGGATATATTCCTGACAAAAGGCCGGTAAGGATGGAGAGCCCGAGGATGAATAGAATGATGGTGGGCTGGAGCAAAACGTGCCAGTTAAAGGAATTGTTGGAAAGGATATTGAAAAGGGGAAGGGCCAGCAGCTGTCAGGAGGGAGGCCACGATGCCGGCTGCAAGGGCTGTCACCACAGATTCCCCCAGGAACTGAGCACGCAGGTTCCCTTTACTTGCCCCGCCGACTTTGCGTATTCCTATCTCTTTGCCTCTGCTGGTGGCACGGGCAGTGGTCAGGTTGGTATAGTTTATACTGGCAATAAGAATGAGCAGTACACCAATAACCCCCATGATGTAAACATAATTCATATTTCCCTTGGGCAGATCCCAGGTGAGTTCGTCTTTCTGGAAATGTACGTCTTTCAGGGGTGTGATCCTCAGACTTGAAGGAGGCATTGATCTGATCGCCCAGCTCCTTCATGTATTTGTCATAGAACTCCGGAAATTTAGCAAGAACCATATCCGGGGTGGTGTTCTCGGCCATCAGGACATAGGTATAGGCATGCCACATTCCAGAATGAACCACTGCTGCGATCATTAAACCTTTCGCTGCCAATCTGCTCCTCAATGGTGGCTGCAGAAAGCAGACCATTGAATCTCAGGTGCACATTGGAAGGCAGGTCTTCAAAGACACCCGGTTATGGTAAACTGACTGTCATCCAGGGTTTTCATGGATTCTCCAATCACATTGGTTCTCCCAAAGTATTTGTTGGCCAGTGACTCACTGATCACCATGGTGAAGGGTTCGGTCAAGGGCTGTGGAGGGATCTCCAAACAGAAAGGGTACCGTGAAGATGTTGAAGAGGGTGGAGTCGGCCAGCATGATGCTGTCTTCCTTAAAAGTGTCTTCTCCCTTTCTCAAAATAGAGGTCCCTGCGGGGAAGAATCCTGGTCTGTTCCACAATTTCCGGATATTCATCTTTCAGGGTCGGTCCCAGAGGAATTTGTGTAATGGCGGTCAGATCCTTTTTTTCACTGATCAAAAAATCACCCTCAAGCCTGTATATCCTTTCATAGTTTTCATTGTGAGCCATCATAAGTTTACCTGGTTCTGTATGTATATGAAAATCAGGATGGCAGCTGTGATGCCGACGGCCAGGCCAAGCATATTCAAAAGGGTAAAGTATTTATCCCTGATGGCATTGCGGAGCAGGGAGCGGACATAGTTTTTGAATAGTGACATCGGAGCGAGGAGTTTAGGGGTTCAAACAGTTAAGAAATTCAATCATGATGCCAAAGGGTTGTAAGATTGATGACAGTTATATGAATATAACTGTATTTCACCCTATAGGCTTATTGTCCGGATGCGGACATTTGAGTGTGCGAATTCGGACATCCAGGATGCATTTTATAGTTAGAATAATAATTGCTATTTTTGCAGCTAATCGCGAGACCGGCGAATCTGATCTGCATGAGTAAGAAGATATTTTTTGTTGACGATGATAAAATGATTCTGAACCTGCTGGAATATACTTTCCAGAGCAGGCAGGATTACCAGGTTATTACTTTTCAGACGGGCGAAGAGTGTTTGGAGAATCTTGACCAGGAGCCAAGTCTGATCGTTCTTGATCATATTCTTTCAGGTCCCGGTGAGAAAGCTTCTCAGCGGACTGGAAACACTGAAGGAGATTCGCAAGAGGGACAAGGATATTCCTGTTGTGATTCTGACCGGACAGGGTGACGACACTTTGCTTTCTGAGTTTATGGAAAATGGTGCCAACCGTTATCTGACCAAGGATGATTTTTTCATCGATTCTCTGATCGAGACCATTCAGCAGATGATTCCCTGATCATTCTTTCTTTTAATCCGCTAGAACTCATCAATTAATGCTGCGGATTTGTTTTTTTATATAAGATAAATTTATACTTTTGCACACCCAAATTGAAGAATTGTGAGCAAGAGGGGTTTATATACAGTCCGCATTTCAGGATTAGTAGATGGAGATCACGATTTTTCATTTGAGCTGGATCATAAGTTCTTTGCTTCTCTGGAGGAGTCGGAAATTGAAAACGGGAATGTCAGGGCGGAAGTAATCCTTGAAAAAAAAGTTGGGACTACTGGCACTCCATTTTCATCTTGAGGGAGAGGTTGAGGTGCTTTGTGACCGTTGCCTGGAGCCTTTCATGACAGAGATCAATCACAGAGCAGAAAATCTTTGTAAAGCTGGGTGAAACGCCGGGTGAAATTGAGGATGATGTGATCATGATTCACAGGGATGATCATGAGATTGAAGTCGCACAGTATTTGTACGAATTTATTTTGCTGGCGCTTCCTTATCAAGAGAATTCATTCTGATGATGAAAATGGAGTTCCGGAATGTGATCCGGAGATGATCCGGAAACTGAAAGAACACCAGGTATTAGAGGAAAAAAATGATCAGACAGATCCCAGGTGGGATACTTTAAAAGGAATAATTGACAAATAGACAGTAGATATGGCACATCCAAAAAGAAAGACGTCAAAGCAGAGAAGGGACAAAAGAAGGACCCATTACAAGGCCGAAGCCCCGACGCTTTCAACCTGTTCCACAACAGGAACAGTACATGAGCGCCATCGTGCATATTATGTAGATGGCAACCTTTATTATAAAGGTAAATTGGTGATCGATTCTGAAGCTCAGGTAGGTTAAGTGCCGTGCCTCTCCTGGAGGCCAATTGCGACCAATGCGAATTGGAATTGACATGATGGGGGGTGATTATGCCCCGGGTTCCACCATTCGTGGTTCCATACTTGCCCGAGAAGCACTCCCGGAAAATGTGGAGATTATTTCTGATCGGAGATCAGGATATACTTGATGCGCTATTCAGATGAACATCAGCTGGATATAAGCGGAATGACCATTATTCACACTCCAGAGTCAGTTGAGATGGGGGACCATCCCCTTAAGGCTTTTAAAGAGAAAGCCAAAGCCTCAGTTTTTCTGGGTCAGAAGCTTGTTGCGGATGGTTCAATCGATGGTTTCTGCAGTGCCGGGAATACCGGTGCCATGCTGGTGGGAGCCATGCAGATCATTACCTCCATTCCCGGAATTATCCGTCCTGCCATTGCAGCACCCATTCCCAATATTGAGGGAAACCGATGCCCTGCTGCTGGATGTGGGACTGAATCCTGATGCCCGCCCCGATGTTTTATACCAGTATGGCACCATTGGTACCATTTACTCCAAATTGGTTCATGAAATTGACGATCCAAAGGTAGCTTTGCTGAATATTGGACTGGAAGAGGAAAAAGGGAATATGGTAACCAGGAGTGCCTACCAGTTTATGAAAGATTCCCTTGATTTTGATTTTGTCGGTAATTTTGAGGCCAATGAACTCTTTGTTTCCGATCGGGCAAATGTGATTGTGACGGATGGTTTTGTTGGAAATATGGTGTTGAAAGAGGCAGAGGCATTTTACAGGGTGGTTGCGCACAAAAGGGTATTGGCAACGGTTATTTTGAAATGTTTAATTTTGAAAATTTTGGAGGAACTCCGGTTCTGGGAATCAATGGCCCGCTTGTTATCGGACATGGGATCTCCAATGAAAAAGCTATCAAAAGCATGCTTCTTCATACTGCCGAAGTGGTGGAAGCGGGTCTTGTTAAAAGGATAAAAGAAGAATTGAACAGATGAGCAAAATTGAGGCGGGTATTACAGGGATCCAGGGATTTCTTCCCGAATACAGGTTGACCAACGATGAACTGAGCACCATGGTGGAAACCACCGATGAGTGGATCATGCAAAGGATCGGAATTAAGGAGCGAAGAATTCTGAAGGAAGGAGCTACCTCGGATATGGGTACAGAAGCTGTAAAGGGCCTGCTTAAGAAAACGGGGACCAGGCCTGAGGAAATTGACCTGTTGATTTGTGCTACCATTACCTCAGATTACCATTTTCCCTCCACGGCCAACCTGATCTGTGATAAGGCAGGCTTAAAAAATGTTTGGAGTTTTGATATATCAGCGGCATGTTCCGGATTTGTATATGGACTACAGACTGCTGCAGCCTTTGTTCAGTCGGGCCGCTATAAGAAAGTGATTCTTGTGGGTGCGGATATGATGTCGTGCCATTACCGATTACACCGACCGGACCACCTGTCCGCTTTTCGGTGATGCGTGCTGCAGCTGTGCTCGTCGAACCGGTTGAGGAGGGACTGGGTAGTGCAGGGATTCAATTCTTCAGTCGGATGGGAGCGGTGTACATCATTTAAAGATGAAATCGGGTGGTTCGCTTCGTCCGCCATCACATGAAACAGTTGATAACCGGGAACATTTTGTTTACCAGGAGGGACAGGCTGTATTTAAGGTTGCTGTATCCAAAATGGCTGATGTTTCTGTTGAGATTATGGAGAAAAACGGATTGTCACCGGATGATCTTCACATGGCTCGTTCCCCACCAGGCCAATATGAGAATCATTGAGGCAGTTGCACGCCGGATGGGCATCCCCAAGGAAAAGGTGATGATCAATATTGAAAAGTATGGCAATACTACCGCGGCAACGATTCCGCTTTGTCTCTGGGAATGGGAATCAAAGCTTAAAAAAGGAGATAATCTGATCCTTTCTGCTTTTGGAGGTGGATTTACCTGGGGATCGGTTTATCTTAAGTGGGCCTACGACGGTAAATCAGAATAATGATTAAATTAGCAAACAAAAGAGAAGGAAATGGCAAAAATGGCTGAAGCAGAAAATACCAATAAGATCAATATGATCGGAGTGGGGACAACCATTGAGGGCAATATTTCTTCAAGCGAAAATATCCGTTTTGACGGAAATCTCATTGGCAATCTTAATACAAAAGGAAAGGTTTTTGTCGGACAATCCGGTAAAGTTACCGGAGAAATCAGGTGTAAAAACTGTGAGGTTGAAGGGGTTGTCGACGGGAAAGTTGTGGTGGAAGAATTATTGTCGCTTCGTGCAATGTCCAAGCTTTATGGAGAGATCAGGACCGGAAAACTGGCCATTGAGCCAGGAGCCACATTTACCGGTAAATGCGATATGGGTGCGAAAAAAAGAAGACACCAGCCGGAACAGAACAAAGCCCAAAGCAGGACAATAAGTCTTCTTCCGGATTGAACTCCTTTACCCGTTATTCGGGTTTAGGAATTCAGATGGTTCTCATCATTCTTTTTTTTTACTGGGCAGGATCAAAACTGGATGAACGTGCCGCCAATGAGAAACCGGTTTACACGGCCATTCTTACCCTGCTTGGAGTTTTTGCAGCTCTTTACATTACCCTGAAAGATTTTATCAGGAAAAAAGATGACTGAACATTTCAGGTACATCTGGCAATTACTTGGTCCTCACTCAATTTTGCTGCTTTCAGGCATTCTTCTGATTCCCCGCCTGAATATTCCCCTTGAGATCAATCATTACCTCATTACCCTTATTTCTGTTAGCGGGATTAACCTGATTTCATGGATCATTCTGGCCAGGGGAGTGAACAAGAATAATCGTGATGGGGCAGTTGTGATGATTGCTGGGAATTTCCGGTAAATTTCTCCTGTATCTTCTTTACATTCTAGTATTTTGGCTGCTCACAAAAAATATGTAGCAAAGCATTTATCATTTCGTTTTTTACACTATATTTAGTCTTCACTTTTTTACTGGCAGGAAATCTTCTTAAACTGCTGAAGAACAAATAATTAGAACGATCGTGAGCGCGAGATTTTTAGCTATTGCCACCACACTATTATTAGGATTTGCCCTTTTTCTCCCAATTCTACATCTATATGGTCAGGATGGGCATGAAGATGAGCATTCTCAGGCTGTGTCTGAAGAACATGCTGACAGCCATTCGACATAGCCGCAGAGCCATCATGGCGAAGCTGTGGAGGAGGAATTTGATCCCAGTACATTTGCCCTGGACCACGTTAAGGATTCTCATGAATGGCATATTCTTACAAAAAAGAATGGCGAACATGTAAGTGTTCCTCTTCTGGTAATTGTTTACAGCAAACATTCGGGCTTACATGCCTTTTCCTCGAGGAAAATTGCCCACGGTCACACTCACGAATGGTTTCATGATGGGGCATGGCACCATGATGGTTGAAAACAAAAAGGGAGAGAGCGTTGAAAAAAGCCTGGAAGGAAAGATCGTCGAAGTGGATGAACATGGGGAAATGCTTGAAAGCGGACTTCCTCTTGATTTCTCTATTACCAAGAATGTTTTCATGATGCTCCTTTCGTGATCGTGCTGCTTGTTGTTTTTCTTACCCTGGCAAAATCTTATAAAAAAGTCGGCGTTAGCGCACCAAAGGGCCTGATGGGTTTTATTGAGCCCCTGATTGTATTTATTGAAGAGGATGTAGCCATTCCTAATATCGGGGAACGACAAATACGCACGCTTTATGCCCTACCTGCTTACGGTATTCTTTTTCATCCTGATCAATAACCTGATGGGACTGATTCCCTTCTTTCCCTTCGGAGCCAATGTAACCGGGAACATTGCAGTGACCTTTGTACTGGCCACATTTACTTTCTTTATTACACAATTCAGCGGCAATAAAGCATACTGGGGTCATATTTTTAATACCCCCGGGGTGCCGAAATTGCTTGCACCGATCATGATCCCGGTGGAGATCATCGGCTTATTCACCAAGCCATTTGCTCTGATGATCAGGCTTTTTGCCAATATTACTGCCGGTCACATCATTATATTGAGTCTGGTTTCACTGATTTTTATTTTCAAGTCGATATTTTTAGCCGTTCCATCACTTATCATGGTGATATTTATGGATTTCATCGAATTACTGGTGGCATTCCTTCAGGCTTATATTTTTACATTATTGTCCGCATTATTTATTGGAATGGCGATGCCTGAGCATCACCATGATTGATTATTCATTTAATATCTATTTATTATGACTGGTACATTAGCAGGAATCGGAGCAGGACTCGCCGTAATCGGTGCAGGTCTGGGGATTGGAAGGATCGGCGGATCAGCAATGGATGCCATTGCGCGTCAGCCCGAAGCTACAGGTAAGATCCAGACTGCCATGATTATTGCAGCTGCCCTGATTGAAGGTGCTGCACTGTTTGCCATCGTGGTTGCCATGATGGGCTAAGAGCATGAGAATTGAACGGGCCTGTAACGGTTGGTTACAGGCCCTTCTTTGAAAAACAATTAAATACAATATAAAATGGATTTAGTAACACCGGGAATAGGTCTGATATTCTGGACTACTCTGTTTTTCCTGATTCTGCTTTTCGTCCTGGGTAAGTTTGCATGGCCTGCAATTTTAACGGCCATCAAGGCCAGAAATGAGAGTATTCAGCAAGCGCTTGATGCTGCAGAAAAGGCAAAGAAGGAGATGGCAAAGCTTCAGGCTGACAATCAAAAAATCCTTGCTGAAGCAAAAGCAGAAAGGGATGCCATGATGAAGGAGGCCAAGCAGCTGAAGGATAAACTTATTGCTGATGCCAAAGAGCAGGCTTCACTGGAAGGCCCGAAAGCTTGTGGCAAATGCCAGGGAATCGATCCAGGCTGAAAAAAAGGCAGCCATTAACGATCTGAAGAACCAGGTGGCAAATCTTTCTCTGGATATTGCTGAGAAGATTCTGAAGAAAAAACTGGAAGACAGCAAAGCACAGAAAGACCTGATTAATACGCTGATCAAAGAAGCTGATCTGAATTAGTATCAATATGAACGAAAGTCAGATATCGGTAAGATACGCAAAGGCCCTGTTCCAGAGTGCTTCTGAAAAGAAGATACTGGAGCAGGTAAATAAGGATATGGAATTGCTTGCCGAGACCTGTAAGCAGGAAGAGTTCCAGTATATGCTGGTGGTACCCACGCTGAAACCCAGTGAGAAGCTGAAATTGATGGAAGCAATCTTTAAGTCGAAAATCAGTGAGACTTCCCTGTCTCTGATCAATACTGGTGGTTCATAATAAGAGGGAAGTTTATCTTCCTGGAATCGCAAGAAATTTCAGAGACCTTTACAGAAAGGCCATGAAGATTAGTTCGGCCTCTCTGGTAACTGCCCAACCGGTGGATGACAGGGCATTGCAAAGTATCAAAGATATGCTTGCCAAAGCTTATGATTCCAGCGTGGAACTTACCACCAAAGTGGATGAAGGGGTGATTGGTGGATTTGTGCTTACCATTGAGAATATGCAGTATGATGCAAGTGTGGCCACAAGCCTCAGAAATTTCAGAAAACAATTACTTCAAACACGATAGAAAATAAGTTGTTATATGTCGCAGATTAAACCATCCGAGGTATCGGAAATTCTAAAGCAACAGATTGATGGGTTCAAAAGTGGAGTTGAACTCGAAGAGGTGGGTACTGTTCTCCAGGTGGGGGATGGGATTGCCCGTATTTATGGATTAAACAGTGTCCAGGCCAATGAACTGATCGAATTTGACAGTGGAGTAATGGGTATTGTGCTGAACCTTGAAGAGGACAATGTGGGTGCAGTGTTGCTTGGTTCCTCAGAACTGATCAAGGAGGGTGATTCGGTGAAACGGACAAATAAAATTGCTTCCATTGGGGTCGGTGAGAGTTTGCTGGGAAGGGTTATCAATACCCTGGGTGAGCCCATGGACGGAAAAGGACCTATTTCCGGAAAACTGATCGATTTGCCTCTTGAGCGCAAGGCCCCGGGTGTAATTTACAGGCAACCTGTGAGTGAGCCCCTTCAAACAGGTCTGAAGCCAATTGATGCAATGATCCCCATTGGAAGGGGACAGCGTGAACTGATCATTGGAGACCGCCAGACTGGAAAAACTGCCATTGCCATTGATACCATTATCAATCAGAAGGAGTTTTACGAAAAGGGAGAACCGGTTTACTGTATCTATGTGGCCATCGGACAGAAAGGTTCCACTGTTGCAAATATTCAGAAGACACTTGAAGAGGCCGGAGCCATGGCCTATACGGTTATTGTATCGGCTACTGCTGCTGAACCAGCAGCACTTCAGTTTTATGCACCTTTTGCCGGTTGTACCATTGGAGAGTATTTCAGGGATACCGGAAGTCCTGCCCTGATTATTTATGACGACCTTTCAAAACAGGCTGTTTCATACAGGGAGGTTTCACTCTTACTGAGGAGGCCCCCGGGACGCGAAGCTTATCCGGGTGATGTTTTCTATCTGCACTCAAGATTACTGGAACGTGCTGCAAAAATTATCCAGTCCGATGAAATTGCCAGAAAGATGAACGACCTGCCCGAAGCCCTTAAACCAATGGTTAAAGGGGGAGGATCACTGACAGCCCTTCCAATTATTGAAACACAGGCCGGTGACGTTTCAGCATATATTCCCACAAACGTGATTTCCATCACCGACGGCCAGATCTTCCTTGAGTCGAATCTTTTTAATGCAGGGGTGCGTCCTGCAATTAATGTGGGTATTTCTGTTTCCAGGGTGGGAGGAAATGCCCAGATTAAATCCATGAAAAAGATTGCCGGTACCCTGAAACTGGATCAGGCTCAGTTCCGTGAGCTGGAAGCCTTTTCAAAGTTTGGATCTGACCTGGATCCGGCAACCATGGCAGTACTGGATAAGGGTCGGAAAAATGTGGAAATCCTGAAACAGGATCAGTATGCTCCAATGGCTGTTGAGAAGCAGGTTGCCATTATTTATTGTGGTACAAAAGGATTATTGTCAAATATTCCGGAGACACAGTGTAAAGGAGTTTGAGATCGAATTTCTGGAGTATCTGGAGCTAAAGCATAAGGATGTTCTGTCAGATCTTGCATATGGGCAAGCTTTCAGATGAAATTACCGATACCCTTGATAAAGGTAGCCAGGGAAATAGCTGAGAAATATAGTTAAGTACTTCATGGCAATTTAAAGGAGATACGGGAAAGAAAGGCCTCGGTAGCATCCACCAGGCAGATTACCAGTGCCATGAAAATGGTGTCTGCTGCAAAACTCAAAAAGGCTCAGGATGCCATTGTACGATTTAGGCCCTACGCTAATAAGCTGAAGGAGATTCTTGGCCAGTGTTGGCGACAGCCTGAAGGATGATGAAGACAACCAGTTTGCCGTTCAGCGAGATAAGGAGAGAATTTTACTGGTTCTGATTTCTTCTAACCGGGGGCTTTGCGGAGCCTTCAATTCCAATGTCATCAAAGCGACCATTCAGCGTGCACTGACCACTTACAATAGCCAGATGATGGCCCGACAGGTGGATTTTATTGCCATTGGAAAAAAGGGCGGCGATTTTCTCAGAAAGAAGAATTACAATGTCGATTTATGATGGCAGTGAACTCTTTGATAATTGAATTTTGATGATGTTGCTCAGCCGTCGCTGAAATGATCATGAAGCTTTTTACGGAAGGGGAATATGATCAGGTGGATATTGTTTACAATGCCTTTAAAAATGCAGCGACACAGATTCTTACGGAGGAGCAGTTTCTGCCCATTCAGGTAGAGGAACTGGCACGGAAGTCGCAGCCAGTGCTTCCAATGTGGATTATATTTTTGAGCCTACCAAGGAGTATATCGTAAAGGAGCTGATTCCGCGTTCACTGAAGCTCCAATTCTATAAAGCAATTCTTGATTCTACATGCAGCTGAACATGGAGCAAGGATGACTGCCATGCATAAGGCCACCGATAATGCCACTGAACTACTGAAGGAACTGAACCTGCAGTTCAACAAGGCTCGTCAGGCATCCATCACCAATGAAATCCTTGAGATTGTAAGTGGGGCGGAAGCCCTGAAAGGGTAGTTTCGCAGAGGTATTTCATGGCTGAACCCGCGCTTCGACCGGCTAAGGCTTCGTCAGTGCCATATACTCCACAGCAAGCCTATCTGGCTAAGCCAGCCGCTTCTTTCTCCTTTTATAAATATCCAGTTGCGCTAATACCATAATCATATAGCATTGAGGAGCCTTGGCCAGCCGCAGGCTGGGCTCAGCGACGAAATGCTATATGATATTGAATAAATGGGCTTATTTATACTCATCCCAGCTTTTAATGGAGATATCATCCAGGCTCATTTTGCAGATGGCATAGATAAAGGCAGATGCCAGCCTTGCATTGGTGATCAGGGGAATGTTAAAGTCGACCGCACCTCGCCTGATGCTGTAATCGTTGGATAATTCGTGCGAGGAGAGATCCTTGGGAATGTTCACCACCAGGTCTATCTTTTTGGACCGCAGATAATCCATGACATTGGGTTTTGAATCTTCATCGGGCCATGCCAGGTCGATGGAATCGATTCCATTCAGCTTGAGAAATTCGTGGGTTCCATGTGTTGCATAGAGGTTATATCCCTTTTCCACAAGCATTCTGCATGAATTGACCAGCTCAACTTTGGATCGCATGCCCCCTGTGGAGAGAAGGATGTTCTTTTTGGGAATGGTATAGCCCACCGATATCATGGCCTTCAGGATGGCCTCATAATAATTGTCCCCGATGCAACCCACTTCCCCTGTGGATGACATATCCACACCCAGTACAGGGTCGGCCATTTTTAGCCTGGAAAAGGAGAACTGTGGAGCTTTGCAACCAATGTAATCCAGGTCGAAGATTGATTTACTGGGTTTTTCCACAGGAACCTTAAGCATGATCTTGGTGGCCTGGTCGATGAAATTTGATTTTAGAACCTTTGAAACAAAAGGCATGCTCCGGGAAGCCCTCAGGTTGCATTCGATTACCTTGATGTCATTGTCCTTGGCCAGAAACTGCATGTTGAATGGCCCGGAAATTTCAAGGGCTTCGGCCAGTCTGACGGGCGATCTTTTTAATCCTGCGAACGGTTTCAAAATAGATCTTTTGAGGGGGGAAAACCATGGTGGCATCTCCCGAATGAACTCCTGCAAATTCGACATGTTCCGAGATGGCATAGGAGAAGAGTTCTCCATCACGTGCCACTGCATCAATCTCGATTTCCTTGGCCTGTTCAATAAACTCAGAAACCACCACCGGATATTGCTTGGATACCTTTGCTGCCAGGGTGAGAAATCCTTCCATTTCTTCTCTGTTGGAGACCACATTCATGGCAGCACCGGAAAGCACATAGGAAGGCCTTATGAGCAGCGGGAAACCCACCACATCCACAAAGTCATAAATCTCATCCATGCTGCTCAGTTCCTGCCAGCGGGGCTGATCAATTTTAAGCTGGTCGAGCATCATGGAGAATTTATGCCTGTTTTCAGCATTGTCAATGGACTCGGGTGAAGTACCCAGGATGTGAACCTTCTGCTCGTGCAAGCGCATGGCCAGGTTGTTGGGGATCTGTCCACCCATGGATACAATCACCCCTTTGGGCATCTCAAGGTCATGGATGTCCATCACCCTTTCGAAGGAAAGTTCATCGAAGTAGAGCCGGTCGCACATGTCGTAATCGGTGGAGACGGTTTCCGGATTGTAGTTGATCATGATGGAGCGGTAGCCCTCATCATTGACAGTTTTCAGGGCATTCACACTGCACCAGTCAAATTCAACACTGGAGCCAATCCGGTAGGCTCCCGAACCCAATACAATCACCGATCGTTGATCGTGACTAAATTCAATATCGTGCTCGCTTCCACTGTAGGTGAGGTAGAGGTAGTTGGTTTGTGCCGGATATTCAGCAGCCAGGGTGTCGATCTGTTTCACACTGGGAAGAATATTCCTTTTTTTACGGTGTTCCCTTACATCAAGAAGGTTCTCGGAAACATCTCCTTTCATCACCAGCCTTGCAACCTGGAAGTCACTGAATCCTGCCTTTTTTGATTGAAGCAGCAATTCGTCATCCAGCTGCTCAAGGGAATTCACCTTTTCAAGTTCAAGTCTTCAGGTCAAAAATATTCTTTAGTTTCACCAGGAACCACTTGTCAATCTTGGTCAGTTCATGAATCCGGTCAATGGTATAGCCCTGGTCAAATGCTTTTTCAATGACCATGATCCTCATATCGGTGGGTTCAGAAAGCTCCTTGTCGATATTCTGCAATCTCCATTTCCTGATTACCCACGAATCCGTGCATGCCCTGGCCGATCATCCGGATTCCTTTTTGTATGGCTTCTTCGAAGGTTCGGCCAATGGCCATTACCTCACCCACCGATTTCATGCTTGAATCGATCAGCTTGGACACCCCTGAAAATTTATTCAGGTCCCAGCGGGGAATCTTACAGACAATATAATCCAGCGCAGGCTCGAAAAATGCTGAGGTGGTTTTTGTGATGGAATTGCGCAGCTGGTGCAGTCCAAAACCAAGAGCCAGTTTGGCAGCCACAAAGGCCAGTGGATATCCTGTGGCCTTGCTGGCCAGGGCCGAAGATCTGGATAGTCTGGCATTCACCTCAATCACCCTGTAATCTTCAGATTCCGGATCAAGGGCATACTGCACATTACATTCTCCGATGATTCCAATGTGCCTGATGATGTCGATGGACAGTTTCCGCAGCTTGTGGTATTCGCTGTTGGTCAGGGTTTGTGAAGGTGCCACCACAATACTTTCACCTGTATGGATGCCCAGGGGATCGAAGTTTTCCATGTTACAAACGGTGATGCAATTGTCAAAACGGTCCCTGACCACTTCATATTCTACTTCTTTCCAACCCTTCAGCGACTCTTCCACCAGGATCTGGGGAGAGTAGGAGAAGGCTTTTTTTGCCAGTTTATCGATGTCATCATGGTTATAACAGAATCCGCTTCCCTGTCCTCCAAGGGTATAGGCAGCCCTGACAATAATTGGAAAGCCCAGGTCCTCTGCTGCCTTGTGAGCATCTTCAACAGTTGTAACCGCCACACTGCGGGCAGTGATGACATTGATTTCATTCGAGTTTATTCACAAACAATTCCCGGTCCTCTGTGTCCATGATGGACTGTACCGGTGTACCTAGAACCTGCACATTATTCTTCTCAAGTATCCCTGCCTCAAAAAGGGCCACTCCGCAATTCAGGGCTGTTTGTCCCCCGAAAGCCAGTAATATTCCATCGGGCTTTTCCTTTTCAATGACTTTTTCAACAAAGTATGGTGTAACAGGCAGAAAGTAGATCTTGTCTGCCACCTCTTCGGAGGTCTGAACCGTGGCAATGTTTGGATTGATCAACACGGTGGAAACACCTTCCTCCCGAAGGGCCTTAAGGGCCTGTGATCCTGAGTAATCAAACTCTCCGGCTTCACCAATTTTCAGGGCTCCAGATCCGAGGATTACAACTTTCTTGATTTGGTCGTTTATCATAATGTTGAAGAATTGTTGCTGATAAAGGGGTCAGGATGACCCCTTTGAAAGGATCCGGACTCCATAGTTTCCGGGGTGTAAAAATAGAAAAAAAGCCGGGATAATTGCATACATTTCAAGAAAATGTATAAATTTGCAAATCCAATGTATAAAAATACATAAATATTAAAGAGAGGTGAAAAACAGGAATGAAAGCTTAATGGAGATCAGGCGATTAATTGCCAGTAGCAATATCTCGAGCCAGGATGAGTTGATGAAACTCCTGGATTAAGAAAGGGATATGAACTGACCCAGGCTACCCTGTCCAGGGATTTAAAGTACCTGAGGGTTGCCAAAATGCCAAACGATAATGAAGGATATGTATATATTCTTCCGGATAAGGAGCAAGTCAGTCGATGAGCCGGATATGGCGGCCAATTCATTCGGGGTTCTGGTATCCATTGATTTTGCACAGGGAATGGCCATTCTGAAGACCCTTCCCGGACATGCAGGAAGCATTGCTTACAACATCGATCATTTGAATGCCTATGAAGTGGGAGGCACCATAGCCGGAGATGATACCATCTTACTGATTCCCAGGGATGGTGTTTCAAAGAGCGACCTTATTAATATGCTTAAAATGAGAATGCCCGGATTGATCCGGGAGCAGGTATACTGATTGCCTGAAATAACTAGAAAACTATGAGTCTCGATATAATTATTACGATAGCTTCCGAGCAGCATCTTTCACATGGTTCCGCAGATTGAGGAGGGATTATTGAAGGCTTCCCTGCAGAAGGGTACCGGTATTGCAGTGCGAAGCAGGGAATATCTCACGGAGAAGATCATTCAGGGCAAGGCCATCATTGCATATAGCAGTAAGGGAGAGTGGGCAGGATTCTGCTACATTGAGTCGTGGGGCCATAATAAGTATGTGGCCAACAGCGGTTTAATTGTTTCCCCCGATTTCAGGGGAATAGGCCTGGCCAGTGAAATTAAAAAAAGGGCACTGGATCTATCATCCAAGCTCTTTCCCGGGAGCCAAATTATTTGGTTTGACCACCAGTCTGGCTGTGATGAAAATCAACAATGCACTGGGATACCGTCCGGTAACATTTTCTGAACTTACCGATGATGACCAGTTCTGGAAAGGTTGTCAGACCTGTCCCTATTATGATATACTGGTGCGTACAAAGAGGGATGATTGCCTGTGTACAGCCATGATCATGGATCCCAATGAGAAAAAGGGTGTGAATGGGAAATCGCATCCATCGGCCCTTAAAGTAAATATCAATCATACCTGAATAAATCAACATGAAAAAGGATAAAGTATTACTGGCCTTCAGTGGAGGATTGGATACTACGTTTTGTGCCATCTACCTGGCCAAGGAGAAGGATTTGGAAGTACATTCGGCCCTGGTGAATACGGGTGGTTTTTCAGAGACGGAACTGAAGAGTGTAGAGGAGCATGCCGGCCGTCTGGGTCTTGTTTCCCATGAGGTTCTTGATGTGGCGGCCGATTACTACAATCGCTGTGTGCGATATATGATCTATGGGAATGTGCTCAGAAACCGTAGCTATCCCTTGTCGGTGAGTTCAGAAAGAACTTTCCAGGCCATTGCACTTGTGAATTATGCGAAAAAGACATGGTTTTACTAAAATTGCCCACGGTTCCACTGCTGCAGGAAATGACCAGGTTCGCTTCGATCTGGTAATCCAGGTGCTGGCTCCCGAAATTGAGATTCTGACACCCATCCGGGAGTTGCAAATATCCAGGGAGGATGAAATCGACTACCTGCAGAAAGCCGGGGTTGAGATGAGCTGGAGCAAGGTGAAGTACTCCATTAACCAGGGAGTTTGGGGAACCAGTGTGGGAGGGAAAGAGACCCTTGTCTCCAATGGTGAACTGCCGGAGGAGGCCTATCCAACCAAGCTTGAAAAATCAGGAACCGAAACGGTGACCATCGAATTTGACCAGGGGGAACCTGTTGGACTGAATGGACAGAGTTATGAGCCTTTGACTTTGATCAGGGAGCTGGAAAAAATTGCCGGAGCCTGGGGAGTGGGACGTGATGTACATGTGGGTGATACCATTATCGGGATAAAGGGGCGTGTCGGTTTTCGAGGCTGCTGCTGCCAGGGTTATTATTGATGCCCATCTTGCCCTGGAGAAGCATGTACTTACCAGGTGGCAGCTGCACTGGAAGGAGCAGATTGGACAGTGGTATGGAATGTTTGTTCATGAAGCTCAATACCTGGAGCCGGTGATGCGAGATCTGGAGGCCTTCCTGGATTCATCCCAGAAAAATGTATCCGGAAAAGTTACGGTCCGTTTTCGTCCTTACAGTTATGTTGCCACAGGCGTGGAGAGTCCCTTCGATTTGATGAATCCCTCCTTTGCCTCCTATGGTGAAATGAACAAGGCATGGACTGCCGAAGAGGTTGACGGTTTTACCCGGATTCTTGGTAACCAGCAGAGAATCTGGTTTTCTGTGAATGGTACCGAGGATACAATTTAAGTTAAGAATCAGAACGAAAATGAATATGAAAAAGATAGGAATTATAGGAGCAGGAAATATTGGTTGTGCCATTGCGAAGGGTCTTGTTGCATATGGCGGAATTTCCCCTTCGGACATCTATCCTTTCAAGGAAAAGAAATGGATTACTGGCTGATAAGGAAAAGGAAGGATATATCATTGCCGACAATCTGACACTGGTAAAGAGTCAGATATATATCCTGCTGGCTGTTCTGCCCGGTCAGGCCACGGAAGTGATGAAGGAAGTAAAGGATGAGTTAGGTACAGGGGGAAAAATCCTGGTCAGCGTGGTATCTGCTGTGAGCATTCATGAGCTGAAGGAGTGGACTGGCAATGGGGTTGATGTGGTGAGGCTTATGCCCAACACTGCCATTGAGTATGGGGCGAGCATGACCTGTATTGCAGGAGAAGATGAGTCGTCGGTGGAAAAGGTCAGGATACTGTTTGAACCCCTGGGTCAGACCATGGTGATCAAGGAACAGCTGATGCCTGCAGCTACCATACTTGCTGCCTGTGGAATTGCATTTTTTCCTTCGCTTTATCCGGGCTGTTTCCCAGGGTGGGATACAGATTGGGTTTCATGCCGAGGAGGCAGGTGAAATTGCAGCTCAGACTGCTAGGGGTGCAGCAGAATTGCTGTTGAGGACACATAACCATCCGGAAACTGAAATTGACAGGGTTACAACCCCCATGGGCTGCACCATATCAGGTTTGAATGAGATGGAACATTTTGGACTCTCTTCGGCCATGATTAAAGGTATTGTGAAATCCTATTCCGGAATCAGTGATTTGAAATGAGCGTTAAAGTTCCATACAGCGACCTGCTTAAGGAGATGATCTCCATTCCTGCCACAAGCAGAAATGAGGAGCATCGTGCTCGATTTCCTGGAGGATTTCCTGAAGAGGTATGGGTCATGAGGTCTACGCGGATCCATAACAATCTCTTGCTGGGTGATCCTGGAGCAGGTAGCCTCCAAAAGCCAGACATCTTGCTCAATTCACATCTGGATACGGTCACACCGGTGGCAGGATGGAAATCCGATCCCTTTGAAGCGCTGGTGGAAGGGGACCGGATCACCGGTTTGGGAAGCAATGATGCGGGTGCTTCGGTGGTAACGATGATTGCAGCTTACCATGAAATGGCTCCAAAAATTGCGGATCAGATCAACCTGATGCTTGCTGATCAGTGCGGAAGAGGAAGTTTCCGGGGCCCAGGGTATTGAAGTCGGTGATTCCGAAATTTGAAAAACTGGACGGAGTGATTGTGGGAGAACCCACAGGAATGCAGGCGGCAGTTGCTGAACGCGGATTAATGGTGCTGGATGCAAGCGTAAAGGGAATGGCAGGCCATGCAGCCAGGCAGGAGGGCGTTAATGCCATCTATAAGGCAATGGAAGATGTTGAAGCCATTGCTTCCTTGTCTTTCCGATGAAACTTCAGAATGGCTGCCCGGGGCAGGCGCCCAGGTTACCCTGATTTCGGCAGGTACCGGGCACAATGTGGTTCCCGATCTTTGCACCTTCATTGTGGATGTAAGAAGCAATGATCGCTATGGGAACGAGAGGATGCTCGAGATGATCTCTTCTGTTTGCCAGGCAGAGATAGTGCCTCGTTCCACCCGACTGAAACCTTCCATTCTTCCTGATGATCACCTGCTTATGAAGGCCATACGAGACATTGACATTGATACCTTTTGGATCTTCCACCCTGTCGGATATGGCTTTGATACCTTTTCCTGCATATAAAATGGGACCAGGCGATTCAGCCAGATCGCATACCGCAGGAGAATATATCCTGGAATCTGAACTTGAAAACGGGGTAAAAGGATATTGCAATTTTTTAAGACACCCTTACAGGCCTTATTAAAAAAGGGTGCATATAATATTTGAAAAGATAATACATGAAACTCTGGGACAAAAATATTTCCACTGAAGATAAGATCCTTTCATTTACCACGGGCATGGATCCTGTTTTTGATCTGGAGCTGGCACCTTACGATGTGATGGGATCCATGGCTCATGCAATTATGCTTGCTGAAGTGGGGCTCATCGAAAGGGAAGAAGCTGCCGTGTTGGTGGATCAGCTTGCTGAAATTTACAAGGATGCCTGAGCAGGGATTGGTGGAGCTTGATCCCGGGGTGGAGGATATTCACTCCCAGGTGGAGATGATGCTCACCGTTTCATTGGGTGACCTGGGGAAAAGAATTCACACCGGCCGCTCAAGGAACGACCAGGTGATGGTAGACATTAAACTTTTTCTGAGGGAGGAATTGCAGGAGATCGTTGAGGCTGTAAATAATCCTGGCCATGGAGTTGCTGTCACAGGCTGATCGTTATAAGGATGTTTTAATGCCCGGTTATACGCATATGCAGGTTGCCATGCCTTCATCCTTCGGTTTGTGGTTTGGTGCCTATGCCGAGGCTCTGGCTGATGATCTGACCTTCCTGAAGGGAATATACACTGTGGTAAATCAGAATCCACTGGGATCGGCTGCCGGATTTGGTTCATCCTTCCAGATTGACCGGGAGTTGACCACCAGTCTGCTGGCTTTTGGTCTCCTCATATTGGCTCGGTAAATGCCCAGCTAAACCGGGGTAAAACGGAATGGTATATCGGCTCAGGTCTTAGTGCCATCGCTTCCACCGTTGCCCGGATGGCCATGGATGCGGTCCTTTTTATGGGACAGAATTTCTCTTTCCTCACACTTCCCGGAGAACTGACCACCGGATCCAGTATCATGCCCCATAAAAAGAATCCGGATGTGCTTGAGCTGATCCGGGCCAGGTGCAACCGCCTGGTAAATACACCAGCTGAAGTTTCGGCGGTATACCACCAATCTTATCTCCGGCTACCATCGCGATTTTCAGGTCTTGAAGGAGGTGATCCATCCTGCCCTGGCCGAAATGAAAAATTGCCTGCACATGATGCAGTATGTGATTGAAAATGTGAAGGTCAATGAAAATATTCTGGATGATGAAACATATCAGTATCTCTATTCGGTGGAGGAGGTAAACAGCAAGGTGAAAGCCGGAATGCCTTTCAGAGATGCTTATAAGGAGGTGGCCACGGGAGATAGACAGTGGACGTTACAGGCCTGGCCGGGACCATGGCTACACCCATATGGGTAGTATTGGGAATCCCGGCACAGAAGCAGGTAAAGGCAAAACTGAGCAAGGCCTATGAAGGCTTTTGGTTTTGTCGATGAGAGAAGAGGTGGTTGAAGCATTGAAAAACTATTTTGAAAAGTCATGACACACAGAAAATATTTAAAAGAGAAAAAACGAATTGTCGTCAAGGTGGGTACCAGTACACTGGCCTATGACAACGGTAAAATTAACCTGCAGCGAATGGAACGACTGGCCATGGTCCTGTCAGATCTTCAGAACAGCGGCAAGGAAGTCATCCTGGTTTCGTCGGGAGCTGTTGGGGTTGGCGTGGGGATGATCGGGCTGGAGGAAAGGCCAACGGACCTGGTGAAGAAGCAGGCCCTTGCGGCCGATTGGTCAGGTCGGGTCTGATGCGTCATGTATCAGAAATTCTTTGATGAGTACAATAAGACTGTAGCCCAGGTATTGCTGACCCGCGATGGAATCGAAAACAGTCTACGCAGAAAAAATGCCAGGAATACCCTTCTGGAACTCCTGGACATGGGCATTATTCCCATCGTCAATGAAAATGACACGGTGATTACCGATGAGATAGAGTTTGGAGATAATGATACCCTTTCTGCAGCTGTGGCAACGCTGATTCAGGCCGATTTGCTGTTGATCCTGACCAATACTGATGGTGTATTTACTTCAGATCCCCATCATTAATGAGTCTGCAAAAAAAGTGCCCAAGGTGATGAAGGCCAGTAAGGAATTAAAGGATGTGGATGTGAATGGTTCTTCAAAACTGGGAAAGGGTGGAATGGCATCCAAAATTGCTGCTGCGGAACTTTGCCGCGAGCATAATGTGGATGTGGTCATTGCCGACGGAAATGATCCTTACACCATCCTGGAGTACTGGAAGGTAAGGACCTGGGTACCTTCTTTGTAAGTGATGCAACCAGTCAAATGGCAAAGTAAGCTTAGTACTCAGGGGATAGTGCTCGGTACTCAGTATCTTGGTGCGGAGGTAGAATTAATTAAATTGAAGAAGATGGAAGAGTTGAATGTGATAGGGCAGAAGGCTAAAAAAGCAGCAAGCCAGCTGGCCCACTTAAATACTGAGCAGAAGAACGGGATTTTGATCCCTGGTGGCCGAATCTGCTGGAAGAGAATAAAGACAGGAATCCTGGAAGCCAATGCACGTGGATTTGAGACAGGGAGAGAACATGGGCCTGAAAGGGGCCATCATGGACGGCTTACCCTGACAGCGAGAACGTATTTCGGGAATTGCTGAGGGTTTGAAGGAGATTGTCAAGCTGGACGATCCCATTGGGGAGATTGAGGAGATGAAAAAACGGCCCAATGGCTTGCTGATCGGCAAAAAGAGGGTGCCGCTCGGTGTGGTGGGTGTGATTTATGAATCAAGACCAAATGTGACGGCCGATGTGGCCGGTCTTTGCATCAAAACCGGAAATGTTTGTGTTTTAAGGGGAGGAAAAGAAGCTTTTCACTCCAATAATATTATTGTGAACATCTTCCACGAGGCCATTGAAGGCTGCGGACTGGATCCGAATATGGTCCAGCTTGTTCAGGATACCAGCCGTGACAGCGCAGTGGCCATGATGAAACTGAACAAGTACCTGGATATCCTGATCCCCAGGGGTGGGGCAGGACTGATCCAGTCGGTTGTGCAGAACAGTACGGTTCCGGTCATTGAAACGGGGGTTGGCAATTGTCATATTTATGTGGATGAGGCAGCCGATCTGGAAAAAGCAGTGCCCATTGTTTTTAATGCAAAGACCCATCGCCCGGGAGTATGCAATGCAGCAGAGAGTTTGCTGGTTCATGAAAAGGTGGCAGCAAAGGTTCTACCTGAAATTGGAAAAGTACTTTCAGAGGCGGGTGTGGAGATCAGGGGTGATGCGCTTAGCTGCAGCCTGATTCCGGGGGCGATCCCTGCAAAGGAGGAGGACTGGTCCACCGAGTACCTGGACCTGATTATCAGCTCGAAGGTGGTTGCATCACTTGAGGAGGCAGTGGAGCATATCAACGAATATGGCTCCATGCATTCGGAGAGTATTGTCACTGAAAATTACAGTCATGCCCAGTATTTTCTCGACCGGGTCGATGCAGCGGCTGTTTATGTGAATGCCTCCACCAGGTTTACCGACGGCTTTGAGTTTGGATACGGTGCCGAGATCGGGATCAGCACTCAGAAACTACATGCCCGTGGTCCCATGGGTCTGAAAGAACTGACCACCAATAAATACGTGATCTACGGTTCCGGACAAATCCGGAAATAAGTCGAACCGAGGCGAAGCCGAGCTCACGAAAGCGAAGCTGAGTAAAGTCGAAGTTGAAAGTCAAAGTTGAAAGTCGAAAGTCGAAAGTCAAAAGTCCATCAAGATTTTTTCTTTCAGCTTTACGAACAACATGACTTTACAGACTTTACGGACTTATCTAGCGCTCGTAAAGAAGTTGTTCTGAATAAAGGGTCTCAATTTCGCATAATTTAAGGGCCCTGTTATAAATGAACACTTCATCAATGGCTCCGTTAAAAGGCTCGGTTGATTAAAGATTCCAGGGTGCATGGGCTCCAATACCCACCCTGTTGACACTTGAATGGAAAATCACCATCACCGACCAGTGTAGGGTGGTTTTCAGTTCGCCGTTTATGAACAAATAGATGGTCTTGTTCTCGATCAAGCATGGCTGCAAAGTGATACCATTTAAGATCCCCGGGGTAATCTGCCTGTAAAATTTCAGTTTGCGTACCGGCACTGCTTCTGCAGTGCCAGGTAGGTTTTTCCCAGGCGTTCAGCCTGAAAGGTAATCACCACCGAGGCTCCGGGGAGCATCGTTGCGTTGTTCAAAAAGAGGATTGTTATAGGTGGGCTCTGCCTTGCTTCGGCCGTTAATTTTCGCCCACATGCATATGGTAAACTGATTGGAAGTGATCAGGGCCTGGTTTTGATTCAGGATGATCTGGTCATTGATGCCGTCAAAGTAGTATGCCTGGTCAGGATTTCCGTATCTGTCTTTTGTTAAAAACGGTCGATCGAGCATTGTTGGAACCTTGTTTCCACTTTCATCCAAAGCATTCCCCTTTAAGGGGAGATACAGGATTAAGTCATTTTCCAGGTCGATTTCCTGGGCCTGGAGTAAAGGCCCCTGTAACATAAGAGCTGTTATTGAAAGGATCGTTACGAAGACTTTCTTTGATACCCGGCTTCTTTTTATGGCATGTTCTCATTTTAACTTCAAATATACCTGTCCCTTCTGTTTCCCATCCAGTCCGGGTGTGATTAATACATACCAGTAGGTATCTTCCGGAAGGAGATTTCCATCCACATCGCTTCCATCCCAGGAATTGTCGTAAGCGTCCATTGAAAAAAGTTCTTTTCCCGATCGGTCATAAGATAAGTAGGGCGCTGTATGGAGGCAGTCCCTGGATTTCGAAATAGTCATTGATTCCATCACCATTCGGGGTAAAAACATCGGGAATTTTGAATTCCCCGGGAACAATGGGTTCTTCTTCAAAAGTCAGGGTAAAGAGTTCGTTGACCGGGCAACCGGTGCTTGAGGAGACGATTGAGCAGGTATAGGTTGTGGAAGTGGCGCTGTTCACCTGGGGGCTTCTGCAATCATAACAGCTGAGCCCGGTTTCGGGCGACCAGGCATATGAAGGGCTTTCACTGGCTTCGATGTCAACAGGCAGGTCATCGGAGGTGAAGGTTTCATCAAGACCACGGCTTGATTCAACCTGCAATTCGGACAGGATTAAATGATCGATCAGGATGTTTCCGTTGGCCGTACTCCTTCGGCCAAGGACACTTGCAGAATCAGGAAACGAATCTCATTTTCAGGTTTGATTGTAAAGCTTAGGTTCTCCCAGTTGACATTTGTCACAGCAGTGGTTTCGGCGATCAGCTCACCCTTCTCTGAAATATTGTTACTGCCGTAAATCTTCAGACTTGTTGAAGCCCTGTAATAGATAAATCCATCACCCCATTCATAATGGCCAAGATCATCTCTGGAAGCCAGGTCCAATGATAGGGTATAACACCTTCCTTTCAGCAGGGGATTGGTCAGGGTGGCCTGGCAATTTTCCAGGACGTTTGGCCGGCCACTGGAGGATCCGTGTGCAACCAGGGTAAGATAGGCTGTCTCCATCAGAAGCCGAAAAATTATCACATTCAAGAGGTTCTGTGTCGGGTGTGCTCCCGGATCAAAGGGACTCCATGTGGGTGGAGAAATTGATATTCCCGGAGGTCCTTCAAAAGATGGATTGTCGAGATACTGTGCTAAGCTAAAGACAGGAAGGAGCAGGAGCAGGACTAAGGGGATGGCATTTATGTCTCTTATCTTCATATCGTTCTGGTTTAATTAAAAACCCTCAAGTCCGCGCATTCCCAGGTTGATCCCAAGGCTTAGTCCGTGACTTCCGGCACTGTAAGCGATCATACTGGACAGATTGACTTCAAATTGATATGCGATATAAAACTTGCTTATTTTAAAGCTGCCGAAAGAGCAAGGGCCTTGTACGAACGATAGGTCAGTGCAATCCAGTGGATGTGATGAAGGTATACCTTTGCCCTGATATCATACTCCAGCGTCTCATAATCGAGATAGCGAAGATTCAGGGAGGGTTCAAATTTCAGATTCTCCATACTCCAAAACAGGTAACCGCCATGAAGCACATAGTCCTGTTTTACTTTCTCACCCGGCTGTACCTGGTTTTCCAGCGGTAAGAAGTGATTTACAGCAAATCCGGCAAAATATTGAGCTCCACTGTAAAAAACCCCAAGGTTAGCGTTGAAGTTAAAGTAGGATTCCTTGCCTCCACTTAAAAGGGGATCTCCTGAAGTGATGGGATCCCAGGATGATGCCATTCAAAACCGTTTGTTCCATCGTTCCCGACAGGCCAAGAGCCAGGCTTGAACTGAAAAAGTTAAGATGATAGGCATAAGCCATATTAAATCCCCTGGAAGCCACCGGTCCGTTTTGATCTGCATAGAAACCAAGGCCCAATCCAATTCTTTCCTGGGATTTTAACCTGGATTTGTTAATCATCATCCTGGGATTGTAGAAGTCAAAATTTCCTATTCTTAAGCTGGTGCTGGCAAGAAGGGTTGAAGGAGACTGACTGACTCCGAGCCATTGTTTATGATAGGTGATGGCAGCCACCGGGATGAACTCGCTTCCGGCAGTGGCGGGATTAATCATTTCCTGGTGCAAATGGTTGAAGCGATAGATAATATTGTGCTGAGCGGACAAGTGGGTGCCCCCCTGGAAAAGGAGGAAAAGCAGGAAGAGCAGGAGGTATCTGAAGGGCGATTTCATTTCTTGGTTTCAAGCTTCATATGAAATTCTTTGAACTTTTGAAGCTGATCAAATAAATGGTCCAGTTCCTTGTACGATTCAGGTAATAAAATGGATTCATCAAAGGCGAAAAAAATATGATTTAAGACAGCAAAGAGCTCCGGGACAGCAAAAGGATGGCTATCTTGGTGGGGTGAATCATGTCCCGTTTTTGTCAGGCATTTAACTTCCCTTCTTCAGACTCTCTTGTATATTTTTAATAAATACATCAAAAAGATAGGCAGTGTCGGTGGGTCCCCCTGAAGCTTCAGGGTGAAACTGTGTTGAGAAGAAGGGTTTTCCAAGGTGTTTCATTCCCTCGTTGGTGTTGTCGTTGAGGTTGATGAAGAGCGGTTCCCATCCTTCCGGAAGGGTCTCGTTGTTTATGGCAAATCCATGGTTCTGTGAGGTGATATAGGCTTTGTCGGTGCCCACCTCCAGGACGGGCTGGTTATGGCTGCGGTGCCCGTACTTCAGTTTGTAGGTATCTGCACCGGCTGCCAGGGCCATCAATTGGTTCCCGAGGCAAATTCCGAAAATGGGAGTGTCCTTTTTATAGGCTTCCGAAAGGGAATTAATGGTGGCAGTACACATTGTTTAGGATCGCCCGGGCCATTGGAAATAAAGAGTCCGTCGAACTCTTCCTTGCTGATGTCATGGTCCCAGGGGACCCTGATCACTGTGGTATCCCTGTCAAGTAGATAACGAATGATATTGTACTTCACACCACAGTCGAGCAAGAGGATCCGGTACTTTCCATTTCCATAGACTTTCTTCTCTCCAATGCTCACACTTGCCACCAGGTTATGCTGGTTGGGGTCATAACTTTCAGGTTCCACCTCGTCGAAGACAATTTTACCAAGCATGGATCCCTTTTCCCTCAGGATTTTGGTAATGCGCCTGGTGTCAACATCAAAAATTCCTGGAATCTTGTGCTCTTTCAGCCAATCTCCCAGGCTCTTCTCTGCATTCCAATGGGAATACTCAAAGGAGTAGTCTGAGATAATCAGGGCAGAAATATGCAGCTGATCCGATTCAAAGAATTTGTAAAGGTCATTTTCAGAATCTTCTCTTGGAACACCATAGTTGCCCACCAGGGGATAGGTGAGAACCAGGAGCTGACCTTTATAGGAAGGATCCGTAAGGCTTTCGGGATAGCCGGTCATTGCCGTGTTAAATACCACCTCTCCGGCGATGCTTCCTTCGTATCCGAATGATTTTCCGGTCGAACTCTGTTCCGTCTTCGAGTATTAGTTTAATGGGTTTGGCTTCCATGTAATTATGCTTAGTTTTTTGATTCGATGGCAATCAGGTTATTGATGATCTGTTCGGCCTGTTCCGGGGTGACCCGCTTGGCTACAATTTTTTTATCTCTGTCCAAAATGAAGAGCTGGGGATAGCTCTGAAGGTTATAAACTTTCCTGAAATCGTTACTGTAAGGACTCCAGCAATTGATCCAGTCATAGAGTCCGTGTTCGTTCACAAAATCGACCCAGAGTTCCTTCCCCTCTATGGTATTGATCACATGGACGCTGATTACTTCAACATCCTTCTCCTTTGAGTCTGGTATAGACTTCATAGAGTGCAGGAGTGGACTTTTTACAATGACCACAATCAGCCTCCCAAAAATAGAGGATGGTATATTCGGCTTCGATGTCATTGGTGAAAAAGTTCTCCCCGATATGCGGGTCCTTTTTAATGGCAGTATCCTGGAGGGCCATTTGAAAATGGTCGGCGGGAACCTCTGCGCATAACCAGGTTGGGAGCCGTTTGGCCGATCAGGGTGGGTTTATTGTTATCCAGGTTTTCTTTGAGTTTGTCGATAAATTCGGCACTGCTCCAGCTGGCATCCGGTATGTAATAATACTCTGCGATGTGGAAATAGACCACATCCATGCCCATGAATTTACTTTCGGCAAAATGATTGAAGAGGGTGATGAGCATATAGCGGTAGAGTTCCTCTTCAGATTTGGATCCCTCCAGGAGGTAATCCACAGCAACAATCAAGGAATCGGGATGCTGTGGCACCACACTACTAATGTAACTTTTAATCTTGCCCTCATAAAGTGGGGTGTGTGAAGCAATCTCACATCAAAGGGATCAAAGCGATCCAGATAAGTGCTCCTTGCGGTAGAAGAAGCGGACCGAGTCGTCATGTCTTCTATTTCCATTGAGTAAGTTTTCCGGAGGAATGGGTTCCCTGGTGGCTCCGATGAAGGTGGTGACGAAGAGCTTGGGAGTGCTCCTTCTCAATATCATCCATGTAATCCTCCATCTCATGGTTGATTTCTTTTATTCTCTCTTGTGCCATGGCTGAGTCAGCTGCAGTTGCCGATGAGGAGATCTGACTCTGGGTTTGATTGAGCTCGCCCCGTTTTTCTTGCAGGAAATTTTTATAATCCAGGAAAAGACTGTTGTCTTCAGACCCGGTGA
This sequence comes from uncultured Bacteroidota bacterium, assembly GCA_963716765.1. Lineage (GTDB taxonomy): Bacteria > Bacteroidota > Bacteroidia > Bacteroidales. The sequence continues at coordinate 240,258 of CAVQUO010000005.1, forward strand.
AACTAATGCTTCCTGCCAGATCGGCCGTATCAGCTTTAATGAGAAAATTGTTGGTCGTCGCCCAGGAGAAAATCAAAGTATTTATCGGGCGAGAAATAAATCAGGTAGAGGCCTCCCCGGAATGGGGTTTCATTTTCAAAAACCCCCGTCCCGTTTTTTTGAAGAACCAGGGTGTCTTTGGGCACCATGCGCGAGGTAAAATACTCGCCCAGGATCAGGGTATCACCCGAGAGCCCTTTTATATCCACTTCAATTCGATATCCTTGTCCATTTAAGCCATTGGATAACAAAAGAATAAAGGATATAAACAGGGAGATAACTATGTGGCGAATATGCATAAAATACTGCTTTTTTGAATCGGACAAAGTTAGTGATTCTATTTTAAAATGAATTGTCCAATCATCATGCCAAGGTTTTCAAAATTCCTTACCTTGTTTTCCCATTAATGGATTGAAGAAAGGAAAGACATGTATACACTGATAGAAGCCAGAAGTCTGATTGAAAAGCATATTCAGACCTTTTCCCTCCCTGATACACCATCGCAGTTATATGAGCCCGTGAGGTATGTATTGTCCCTGGGAGGCAAGCGAATAAGGCCAGCCCTGGTATTGCTTGCCTGTGATATGTTTGCGGGAGCTGTTGATTCTGCCATGATGCCTGCCCTTGCCATCGAGGTCTTCCACAATTTTACCTTGCTGCATGACGATATCATGGACCACTCAGAATTGCGACGGGGGCAATCCAACGGTGCATATTAAGTATAACGAAAATGTAGCCATCCTTTCAGGTGATGTGATGTCGATCCTGGCAAACAGGTTAATGAACCAGTCACCCGGAGTGGTATTACAAACAGTTCAGGATATTTTCACCAGAACAGCCATGCAGGTTTGTGAGGGACAGCAGTATGATATGAACTTCGAAGACTACCTGACAGTGACCGAGGAGGACTATCTGAATATGATTGATGCTGAAAACAGCGGTACTGATTGCTGCAAGCCTGAAGATTGGTGCAATTCTCGGGGGTGCCTCCGAGAAGGATGCTGATGATCTTTATGACTTTGGTCTCAACCTTGGAATCGCCTTTCAGCTTCAGGACGATCTGCTTGATACCTATGGTGATACGGAAGTGATAGGGAAAAGGAGGGGCATCGATATCATTGATAATAAAAAGACTTTTCTGATGATCAATGCACTGGAGAAGGCCTCACCCTCTGAAAAAGAGGAGCTCACCAGGTGGCTGACCAGGAAGGAATTTGATCCCGATGAAAAAATCAAAGCCGTAACCGGTATATACGACAAGCTGAAAATCAGGGAACTTACAGATCGTAAGATCAAAGAGTTCTACAATTCTGCCCTGGCCAGTCTTGAACATCTGAACAAAGCCGAGGAAAAAAAGGCAGAGCTTTTTAACTTTGCATCCTACCTTCTGAATCGCCAGAATTAGGCTTTAGCTCAGTCCTAGTTCCAGCATCATTTCGGTCTGATCGAACTTCTGCAACAAAATACTCAGCTCTTCCATTTGAAAAAAGACCTCATTGATTTCTCTCTGAATGGAAGTCTGGTGACGTTTTTTCATTGAATTCAGGTAGAGGTATTTCTCCGAAAGACCTGTGTAGTGTTCCTTCAGGATTTCATTTCCCTTCTCCGTTTCACCACAAAGGTAATACGCTTCAATAACACCCTCATGGTGAATCAGTCCACCGTTTCTGTCAGGAAAGGTGATGCCCGAAATATACTGATCGTAAGGTAGTACCCTGTCTGGCGCAAGTTCCATGCAACGATCCAGTACCTGGATGGCTTTCTTTTTCTTGCCCTCCCGCAGTAATTGGAGTGCCAGTCGAGTGTGAAGGCTCCGGAACCTGATGACTGAAAAGGTTCGGATGGTGTAGTAATCCAGGTGTACATCCTCCTGGTTCATCCTTCCCCATTCAAATGTGTTCATCAGCCGATGATAAAGGGTATCGGTATCGATGCGCCCCATCTCAAGGATGCTTTTGTAATTTGTTTCAATGGGAACAATCCTGTACGCAAGGCCTTCGGTTTGGTAGTAAGCGTTCCAGCCCCAAAGATCCGTCGAATCCTCCTGAAGTATAATATACGGGTCGGTTCCACATGTTGCTGCCCAGCACATCCAATTGAGCCAGGCTACCCTTCATAATCTGTTCGTTAGGTTTCAGAGTGAATCTTATTTCAGAAAGCATTTTTCCTTCATCCCCCGCCCGGATGGCTCCACTGGCGATTACTTTTGCTGAATCCACTGGCAGGATCAGTTTCTGAGTGGGTATATAATCCACCTTCTCGCCCGAGCGAAGGGGTAGTTTTGTTCTGGGATCGTCGCTTTTTACAAAGGTGAGGATATAGTCCAGGGGTGCCCAGCCCTCATTCTCCCTTACATAAATGGAGTTGTTGGTCCCGTTCTTATATTTGCTTTCCGGCAGTGTAAATTTTATGGGTTCGGAGCTGTAGTTTTTCAAGCGCATCTGATCCACATACCAGTCCATATTAAAAAGCATCATGTTCACAATTCGCACATCTTCCCGGACTCCCTCCACATCCTGAACATACCATAGGGGAAAGGTATCGTTATCACCCACCGTGAAGAGGATGGCATCCTTATCGCATGAGTTCAGGTAGTTCCTGGCAATATCTCTTGCCGTATACCTTCCGGAGCGATCGTGATCATCCCAGTTTTCCATGGCCATGATGGTGGGGACGGCCAGGATGGAAAGACCTATCGCAATAGTGGCAGCCAGGTTTTCCCGAAGCTTTGCCTGGAGAATTCTGAAGATGGCAGCCACTCCTATTCCAATCCAGATGGAGAAGGCATAAAATGATCCTGCATAGGCATAGTCACGTTCTCTGGGCTGATAGGGAGTCTGGTTCAGGTATATCACAATGGCCAGACCGGTGAGGATGAACAGGCTCATGACCACCCAGAAATCCCGTGCATTTTTATCCAATTGAAAAAACAACCCCATTAAGCCCAGCAAAAGGGGAAGAAGGAAATAGCGGTTTCGTGCCGGATGATCCTTCATGCTTGCCGGCATGTTTTTCTGGGGGCCAATGCGGCGAATCGATGATGGGAATCCCGCTGATCCAGTTACCGTTCAGGACATTTCCATGTCCCTGGATATCGTTTTGTCGTCCAGCAAAATTCCACATGAAATATCTCAGGTACATATGGCCCACCTGGTATCGCAGAAAGAATTCAATATTATCCAGATAGCTAGGATTGTTCGGATCTTTGATGGTTCCAAACTGCTGGTATGCCTGCCTGTGATCTGACTTCCCGGCTGTACATCCTGGGCAGAAGCACTTTCCCGCCCTGCATTTCCAATTCGGGCTTCCGGAAGGCCACTTCATATTTATTCTTTTCCTTGTCCAGGATATACACCGGCTTTTTATATTCAACGTCCTTCACCTCGGCATTGTATTGGTGGCCCATCAAAAGGGGGCGGTCACCATATTGCTCCCGGTTGAGATAGGAAAGCAGGGCAAAAACGTTTTCGGGGCGGTTTTCGTTCATGGGTGGGGCAGCCAGGGAACGGATCATAATCATCGCGTAGGATGAGTAGCCGATGATAATAACAGTGATGCAAATGAGGGCTGTATTCCAGACCACGCTCTTTTTTACATACTGTGTGCGGTAGATGCCAAATACTAAAATCGCCAGCAAAAGCAGGAGGTAGACAACAAATCCAACATTGTAGTGAACTCCAAATGAATTGGTGAACAGTTTCTCCACCACAGTGGCCGCTTTTACGATTCCGGGAATGATCCCGTACATGATTAGGAGAAGGATGGCCAGCGATATGCCCAGGGCATAGATGATTCCCGTCCGTGTGACCTTGTATTTTCTGAAGTAATAAACCAGTACGATGGCGGGAATGGCCAAAAGGTTCAGTAGGTGAACCCCGATGGAGAGACCAATCAGGTAGGCAATCAGTATCAGCCAGCGGTTTGCGCCCGGTTCATCGGCCACATTTTCCCATTTCAGGATGGCCCAGAAGACCACGGCTGTAAAGAGCGATGAGGTGGCATATACTTCACCTTCCACTGCCGAAAACCAGAATGAGTCTGAGAAAGTATAAGCCATGGCTCCCACAAAGGCACCACCCAGAATGACGAGCCTGTTCACTTTCATTTTCTCCAGGAAGTGGGTAATGGTCCAGAAAAGAAACAGGATCGTGAAGGCACTGGCAAAAGCCGATACAGCATTGATCATTTTTGCCACCTTGTCAGGATCAGATGTAAAGAGTGAGAATACACGCCCGATCATCATAAAAAGGGGAGCTCCAGGGGGGTGTCCCACCTGCAGTTTATAGGAGCTGGCTATGAATTCTCCGCAGTCCCAGAGGCTGACCGTTGGCTCCAGAGTGAGTAGGTATACGATGAGGGCAATGAGGAAACTGGCCCAGCCAAGAATGAGGTTTTGTTGTTTGAATTGCATGGAATCCTGTTGATCTCTTAGTGTTTGAATAGCACGAATTTAAAGCTTTTTTATTTGAAAAGATTGACATAATCAAAAATGGAGTCTATATTTGGGGTTCATAAAATCGCACGTCATGGGTGATAAAGCTAATTATGATCTCGATCAAATCCTCTACACTGACTATCCTGAGTTTGAGTTTGAACATGCCAATATTCGGGAGCCTAATACCTTACCGCCTGAAAAGCAGATCCTGGTGGTTGGAATTGACAAGCGAAAAATGGACGGAGCTCCTATCACATATATTACCGGATTTGTGGGACGACGTATCGATTTACGAAAAATCGAGGACGCCCTACAGGGTGTCTGCCATACTTGTGGATCTTCAAAGATGTACGATATCATGTTAAGCGGAGATGTGCGCAAACGTGCCTATGTTTATCTGCGTTCAAATGGTTACCAGGTTAAATTTGCCGAAAACTAAGCTACATCAAGTTTTTTATATCCGCAAAAGCAGGATGGCTTTCATCCTGCTTTTGTTTCTTCCGGCCATATCGAACGGACAGTTCTATGAGTATGGACAGGATGCCGGAAAGCTCCGCTGGTTTCAGTTTGAAACCCCCAACTACAAAGTAATTTTTCCCGAAGGGGTGGATAGTCTGGCCGAAGCTTTCGCAAATCGAATAGAATCTTATTATCCTTATCTGGGCAGAGGCATTGGACCACAATCACAGTCGCATGCCTGTAATCGTACACAACGAGTCCAGTTTTTCCAATGGTGTTTTTGTTTGGGCTCCAAAACGTCTGGAGATTTTTACCAATCCCGATCCCAATGGCTATAACCAGGACTGGCTTACTCAGCTGGCCATCCACGAGGGTCGGCACGCGGTTCAGATCGATAAGCTCGACCAGGGATTCACCAGGGGTTTATATTACCTGGGTGGGCAGCAACTGGTGGGTGCCATGGCCATATTTCTTCCCCAATGGTATCTTGAGGGTGATGCGGTTGATTCCGAAACCCGGTTGTCAACCAGTGGCCGGGGAAGACAGCCCTCCTTTGAGATGGAACTGAAAGCACAAATGCTGCAGGCCGGAACTACCTATTCCTTTTCAAAGGCCACCATGGGTTCTTACAAAAACTACATACCTGATCATTATCAGCTGGGTTACCTGATGGTTAGGCACGGACGCAGAAACTATGGAGATGATTTCTGGATCGATTTTCAGAATTACGCTGCCCGGAAACCCTTTCTTCTGGATCCCACCCTGGTCAGTATGCGCAAATACGGACTGCGTACCAAAAAGCAGTTTTACGAAAATGCTCTGGCAGAATATCGCAAACATTGGACGGGAACTGAAATAAGCAGAATCAATACCCCTTATATACAATGGGGAAGTCAGGAAAAGGGCCGTAAGGGAAAACAATACACCTCCTACAGATATCCCCAAATGAGTTCCGATTCCTTAATGTTTGCCTACAAGAGTGGACTGGACCAGATTCCGGAGTTCGTTTTAATGGATCGTGAGGGAAAGGAAAATACAATCTTCAGACCGGGATACAGTAGTTCGGGCCGGGTGAGCGTATCGGATACACATGTGGTTTGGGATGAGTTTGTTCCTGATACCCGTTGGAGTAACCGAAATTATTCGGTGATCAGAAGCCATGAGATAGCCACAGGGAAAACCAGGAGCCTGGGTAAAAAGACCAGGTACTATGCTCCGGCGGTTTCCGGTGACGGTCAGCGTGTGGCGGTGATCGAGCAATCAGAAAAGCAGAAATTCAGCCTGGTGATCCTTGGGATGAACGGGAAAGAACTGCTCAGGGTTCCGTCGCCGGGGAACCACTTTATTCAACATCCGGCCTGGATGGAAGGAGATACTTCCATCATACTGATCAGGTCCGTAGAAAGCAGTAAATCCCTGGTGAGCTTCCATCCCGGGTCCGGAACATGGGATCTCCTGCTTAAATTTGAGAATGAAGATATCTCAAATCCTGTGGTGGCCGGGGACAGGATCTTTTTCAGCGCAACCTTTTCAGGGATTGATAATATCTATTGTTTTTCTATTTCAACAAAAGAGATCTTCCAGGTAACTTCCTCCAGGTTTGGGGCATTTCAACCTTATATCTCGGCCGATGAGCAAGAAACTCTGCTACTCAAACTATACCGCCTGGGGTTATAAAATTGCTGAACTCTCCCTGGATGAAGGAACATGGAAATCTGTGGGCGAAGTGACAGATCATACTGAACAGCTGGATTATGATCTGAGCACTGAAGGAGTGCTGGAAATGAGCTCAGGCTGAAGGCCAGGATAGTATTGTATACCCGCTTAAGCCTTACTCAAAGATAGGGCACCTGTTTAATGTACACTCCTGGTTGCCTTTATATGTCGACTACCTGAACCCGGAGCTCACGCTTTCAATCGAAAATATGCCCGTGAGTCTGGGAGTATCCCTGATCTCTCAAAACCAGCTCAGTACGGCTGTGAGTCAGATCGGATATGAGTATAAGAGTGGATATCACATGTTTCATTCTGGTATCCAGCTTAAGGGACGCTACCCGGTGTTTAACCTTTATTTCGATTATGGTGGGGAACCCGATGTACTCCTGATGAACGAGGAGGCTGATACGGCAATGACCTTGCCCCGCGACCTGTCCTTTACGGCTCAGAGTTATATCCCCTTTCGATTAAATACAGGGAAATTTATCACTCTTATTCAACCCGGGATCACCTACCAGCTCCGAAGAGAGCTGCAGTATATCGAGGAGGCGGGCGACTATCGAACGCTTAGCCATTATTTTTATTATAACCTCTATGCCACCTCCTATTTGAGGAAGGGTGCCCGGGATATTCTGCCCAGGATCGGTATTACTCCGTCAGCGGGCTATTACCATGCACCCTTCGATAACAGGGTATATGGTGCAGTTTCCATCCTGGGATTAAGCATTTATGCCCCTGGATTTCTGAAGCACCAGACTCTTAAGTTATCCATGCAACACCAGGTTCAGTATCCCCTTGATCCCCAAAAACCAGCCTTCATCAACCTGATTACCTTACCTCGCGGATTGTATGGTATTTTTGGAAAAGTACTGACAAGGTACAGTGCTGATTATGTTTTTCCTCTTCTTTATCCTGATCTGGAACTTAGCTCAGTACTCTATCTTAAAAGGATCAGGGGAGGACTTTGGGTGGATTATTTGAAGGGAAGCGATGTGATCATTCACGACCCTTCTCCTCATTATGAAAATAAAAACTACACCACCCTGGGTGGCGATCTGATATTTGATGTGAATGTGCTCAGGATTCCTTTCCCCCTTTCTGTCGGTGTCAGATACATCTACGAGCCCGATACCAGGCATTCCGTGTTCCAATGGCTCTTTTCCGCTGAGATCCGATAATTTGCTAATTTTGCAGCAGCATGGAGGAGCTTTTTTCATATGGTCGGGATGGGATTAAACAATTCTTCAGGAAAAACCTGAATTCCATTCTCTATACCCTTATTTTCCATCTTTTAATTCTGATTATACTCATATTTGCCAGGGTTGACAAACTGAAGAAGGGTCATGAGCTGGGCATCAAACTGGAGCTTGAGCAGCCTACGGTGGAGGACTTTTTGAAAGAAAAGGAGATGGAGGTACCTGCAGATTGGCTTGAGGAGGTGATGCGCCAGCGGGAAGCCGCAAGTAATCGTGCTGTAAATCTGAGGGCAGAATCGGGTTTCGATCAGGATATTTCCACCGATGAATATGTGAATGATCTGCTCGACCAGATAAACCAGGCCCGTAATGAGGAGGATCGTGAAAAACTTGAGGAATTGCAGGCCATTCTGGCTGCGGCCGATTATGAACCCCCGGTGGAGGAGTCTGCTCAGGAGGAAAAGGGAGAGTTTACCGGCCCCACAACCATTACCTACGAATTTTTGAGTGAGCCGGTCCAGCGAAAGAAAGTAAACCTGACCATTCCGGTTTACCGTTGTCAGGGTTCCGGGCTGGTTCGGGTTGAGATTACAGTTGCCCCCGATGGCGGGGTGCTGGATGCAGACATCAAGGGGCCCATCGAAGGTGCCGACAGGGTTTGCTTTGCTGATGCAGCCCTCGCCGCAGCCCTCTCCTCCCGCTTCCGGATAGAGATGAATGCCCCGGCTCGTCACCGCGCCATTATCACCTACACCTTCATGGCACAGTAGGGAAAATTAATTGATATTGAAATAGTTGTTCGGCCGATGCAACGATACCATCCAGGTTTTGTTGAAGCATACAGTCAAAGTGTTTTTTAGGACATTTTTGGTGTCCAATTTTTGAACAGGGCCTGCATTTTAGCCCTTCAACCTCAAAGCCAATGGAGGCAGGATCTGGCCTGTAGGGATACATTCCAAATTCGGGAACCGTATTCCCCCAGATGGTGATGATTTTTTTCCCCTTTGCAGCCCCAATGTGCATCAGACCGGTATCATGTGTGATCAGAACCCTGCACTGTTCAACAAGGGAGGCAGACTGGTGGATGGAATAGGCGCCACATGCATTCAGGATCGGTTTTCCAGGCAAGGCTTCAACAATGGATGCTCCCATCTTTTGGTCACCGGGTCCGCCCAGGATGATAATGGGGACCGTCAGTTTTCCACACAGCTTAATAAGTGATTCTTGTGGTAGTTTTTTGGTTTCGTGCTGGGCCCCGATTGCCAGGGCAATGTAGCCCTTGCCAAATTCGGAGGAAGGGTTGAAAGATCTACCTCTTCCTCCTCAGGGATGAAGTGATCAAGTCCCTCCTTGTCCTGTTCTTCCATAAAAAGTTTTATGGTATCCAGGTTTCTGTCCACCATATGAATGTCGGGAAGCCGGTTCACGTGGAAATTCACATAAAGCCATTTCAGGGCATTCAGTTTTTTGACCGAGAAGTCCATTCTCTTGAGGCCCAAGCTTAATCCGGGCTGTGCGGATATTGTGGTGCAGATCGATGATGTAATCGTATTCTTCCTGCTTCAGGGTGCGTAGGCAGGATTTCATATCTCCGTCGAAAGCGTAGACTTTGTCCACATAGGGATTGGCATCAAGCAGAGAAGCGTATGATTTTTTGGTGAGAAAGTGAATCTGAGCATCTTCTACCTGTTTCTTCAGATGGCGAATCACCGGGGTGGTAAGTACGATATCTCCTATGGAACTGAAGCGGACAAGCAGAAATTTTACCATCTATCTCAAGTCCTTGAAAAACAGCAGCATAGCCAGCCAGTACTCCGAATTATTTTCATTCTCATTACTCAGGGAGAGGAGAGCCCCTTTTGCCTTCGCCCATCTGGGGTTCAAAAACTTCCAGATAATCTTCAGATACTTCGGAGACGATTTCCTTAAGGTAGGGAATATCGGCCCGACTGGAGCTTACAAAGGTAGGTTTCCTCAGTCCGGAAATTGTTTCACGGATGTTTAATTCGGGCAGGAAATATTCCCCCGGGCTAAATGCTATCACAGCCCTCACATTATCGTTTTCCCGGGCAATTTTCAAACAAAGTGAGCCATTTGCCATACTTCCAAAAAGAATGACGGGCTTGTTGGACTTTGCAAATGCATAATCGATGGCCGATCGGATGTCACCCTCCACATCAGTGAGCCCGCTGGAACAGCGACTCTCCCTGCAACGCTTTACTGTTTCGTTGGAAACACTGTTGTCGCTACCACCATTGCGAATATCAACCGCAAGGCAATTGTAGTCCATCTTACAAAGTTTACGCGCAATGGTAGAGAACTCTCCACGACTGGACTCTTGTTGGTGAAAAAGAAGAATATATGGATTATCCTCCCCGATGACATACTCATCTGCAGTGATCTGCAACTTATCGGCAGAAAAAAAGCTTACGGTATTTTTCGTGATCCCGTTAAATGCTGACAGAACGAAAATCAGGAAAAAAGATGTACTACTAATCAGAACACTATTTCTTAGCGTTTTCTGCAAGAACAATTATTTTGTTGTTTTTTGCCTCTATAACTCCTCCGTCCACGTCGAAATAGGAGACTCCTCCTTTTAAATCGACAATCTTTATCTGTCCCTGTTCGAGGGTAGAGATGATGGGCGCATGGTTCCGCAGGATCTCAAAAGAACCCTTGGAGCCAGGAACCTGTACAAGGTCTACTTCTCCCGAGTATAACTCCTTATCCGGTGCAATGATCTCAAGCAACATATTCTTAAGCTTTTGTTTCAGCCTGCATTTTCTTGCCCTTTTCAATAGCCTCCTCAACAGTTCCTACCAGGTTGAAAGCAGCTTCAGGATACTCGTCAAGTTCACCGTCCATAATCATATTGAATCCCTTAATGGCATCCTCAATGTTAACATATACACCAGGAATTCCGGTGAACTGTTCCGCCACATGGAAGGGCTGGGATAAAAAGCGTGCAACCCGCCTTGCCCTGTGAACCACCAGCTTATCTTCTTCAGAGAGTTCATCCATCCCCAGGATGGCAATGATATCCTGAAGTTCAGCATAACGTTGTAATAACATTTTCACGCGCTGGGCGGTGTTGTAATGCTCATCCCCAACCACATCGGCTTTCAAAATCCGGGATGTGGAATCCAGAGGATCCACAGCTGGGTAAATACCCTGTGCCGCAATTTTACGGCTTAAAACCGTATTTGCATCAAGGTGGGCAAATGTGGTTGCGGGTGCAGGGTCTGTAAGGTCATCGGCAGGCACGTAGATGGCCTGTACGGATGTAATGGATCCCCTTTTGGTGGAAGTGATTCGCTCCTGCATCAATCCCATCTCGGTGGCAAGAGTAGGCTGGTAACCCACTGCCGAGGGCATGCGGCCCAGCAATGCTGAAACTTCAGATCCGGCCTGGGTAAAACGGAAAATATTATCAACGAAGAAAAGGATATCCTTTCCGCCGCTCTCTTCGTCCCCGTCGCGGAACGATTCGGCAACGGTGAGTCCTGAGAGGGCAACGGTGGCACGAGCTCCGGGGGGCTCATTCATTTGTCCGAATACCAGGGTAGCCTGAGACTGTTCCAGTTGGTCATGGTCAATCTTACTAAGATCCCAGGAACCCTCTTCCATACTCTTTTCGAAAGCTTCTCCATATTTGATTACTCCCGATTCGATCATCTCCCTGAGAAGGTCATTTCCTTCACGTGTCCGCTCACCCACACCGGCAAAAACAGAAATCCCTTCGTATTTTTTTGCAATGTTGTTGATCAGTTCCATGATGATCACGGTCTTTCCAACACCGGCTCCACCAAACAGACCAATCTTTCCCCCTTTTGAATAGGGTTCTAACAGGTCAATTACTTTTATTCCGGTAAAGAGCACTTCTGTTTCTGTGGAAAGGTTCTCATATTTTGGAGGATGGTTGTGCACCTGGTAACCGCCGGTTTTATCCACAGCTCCGATCCCGTCAATAGCTTCTCCAACTACATTCAGGAGTCTGCCTTTTACATTTTCGCCCAGGGGCATGATGATGGGATGTCCCAAAGCAACAACCTTCATCCCGCGCTGAAGTCCGTCGGTAGCGTCCATGGAAATGGTCCTCACCGTGCTTTCCCCGGTATGCTGCTGGACTTCCAGAATTAATTTTTCACCATCGAGTCTTTCGATTTCAAGAGCTTCATGAATACTGGGTAGATTGTTTCCGGTTTCTTCAAAACTAACATCAACTACAGGTCCGATAATCTGTATAATTTTTCCGGTCATTTTTGACATTGCAGGGATCTTATTGATTAGATTTTTGCGAATCGTTATAGGCAGACAAATTTAATACTTTTTTCATAAGATAATATTGACAAAGGTTTTATTGTTTTAAGTTTGAAACAATATTGATTCAGAACCGTACAATCTGTATTCATAGAACCCAAAACAGCTGAGGTGAGTCGACTCCTGCGTAGATTTATTATGATTCTCTGTGTGCTTATTATCACTGGGATTTAGCCACAAGCTATCTGCACAAATTTACAGAATGGGTGGGGGGCTTTGTTTTGCAACTGGCTTTCAATATAACGCTTCAGAGATAGGCAATCCCGGCTTTAAAGTAAAAACCTGGATCGCCCTGGACAAACGGAGCACCATTCATATTGTGCCTACAATCACCATATTCAACAGAAACCTTCTTGATGCTGGCGCCTTTACAATTTCAAACTACATGTACATGGGAGATGTGGACGGGCAATTTGTGGTTTTTCATGAGGGAACGCTTAAACTAGTGGTGTTTGGTGGCGCAAACGTGACCTACCTGAATTCGGTGGTCGCCCAGGTGGATGAAAAATATCCAATCCCGGAATATGCTCCCGATAATAAGAGTGATTTTGCCCTGGGTGGTAATCTGGGGACTGGCCTGGAGCTGAGGATGGGTTCTAAGTGGGATATGAATGTGTCGGGTAAATATATCATCTCAAAATATTCTCAGTTCATTATTTCCATTGAAGGCGTCTATTATTTTAAAAGCAGGCGGAGAGCATACCGGAGATGATTTTTTTATATCTTTAATCATTGTAAATGAAGCAATCAGAATTATGGCAAGCTTAAGTTTTTTGCTGGGGATGGTCCCCTCTACAGATAAGGTTGAGTCAGCGGATGATCAGTTAAGAGCGGACTTTCAGGCCTTCAAGGATTATGAAAATTCGGATGAGTTAAAACACTTCCTTGAGCTTGAAAAGGAGATTAAATCCAATGACTTTATCTTGCGTAAGAAGAAGATAAAAAAGGCTGAATTCAAGGATTCAGAGGAATTCCATAAGATAACCGAATACGGCGTTTTAAAAAAGTCTGAGAAAGTAGTATGGTATTACAAAACGAAGAAGAAATATCCCTTCAAAGAGATTGAGAAATGGGACATAACCTTCGATGAAAGATTTAAAACCAGTAAGCTGGACAGCTCCAAATGGAAAACCCGATACTACTGGGGAGACAAGGGGATGGATAGTGCTTTTGCCATGGAGGATGATAAAAGTTTCCCCACTGATGGCGATAACATAGAGTTTTATGACAATAAGGCGAGGATCGTTACCAAGGCGGGTAAGGTCCGGGGACTTGCATGGAGAAGCAACCAGGGTTTTGTCCTGGAAGACTTTTCTTTCACCAGTGGGCTGATAAGCAGTGCTGAAAGTTTCAGGCAGAAATATGGCATCTTCACCGCCAAGGTCAAAATGGCTGCCGGATCGGTGGCCCAGGCATTCTGGATGGTTTCGGACGGCATGCTTCCCCATATCGATGTGGCCAGGTTTGAAAATGGCAAGCTCTACTCCAACTACTTCTGGGGGAAAGCCGGTTCCAATCAAAAATCCCTTTCAAAAACAAACGGTTCCAAATACGCTGATACCTTTTTCATCTATACCCTGGAATGGTCGCCTAATAAACTCGTTTGGAAAATAAATGGTAAAGTTTTCAAAACCCAGACTTCAGGTGTACCCCAGGAGGAGATGTACATCAATTTCTCATCTAACCTAAAAGAGGGCGCCTCCGAAAGCGGACTCCCCTCAGCAATGGAAATTGACTGGGTGAGGGTTTATAAGTTAAGAAATTAAGGGACTTAATTTCTTAACTTATAAACAGTCTATAAAGTCTGTAAAGCTTAAAGTCCATAAAGCAAAAAGTCTGTAAAGCATAAAGTCTGTAAAGCAAAAAGTCTGTAAAGCAAAAAGCTTAAATCTTAAAGCTTTAAGCTTTATTAAGCTTTATGCTAAATGAGTCTGAGCTTAAGGGTGGGGATCTTGCCTTCTAAGCGGGTTCAAGAGACTTTATCAAGCCCGACAATATTTTGCTAATCTCTATGCTTAAGGGAGAAATTTTGTCAATTTCTTCGCAATTGATAATCGCCAGATCAGAGGCCAGGCAGAGCATGGATCGAACCTCGGCACAGGAACCCTTGGCGATATAAAGCGCTTGTCTGAATTCATTATCAGTGCGTCTTTCAAATCCCTCCGCGATGTTATTCATTATTGAAACGGAAGCCCTCTGAATCTGATCTTTGAATCCAAAGTCCCTGATTCCGGAAAAGGAATGATAAATGAGAATTGTCATTTCCTTTGCTTTTTGCCATGCAATAATATCTTCAAAACGCTTAAACTTCATCTCTCAGACTTTACGACTAACGACTTTACGACTTTCGACTTTACGACTTTACGACTTTCGACTTTACGACTTTCGACTTTCGACTTTACGACTTTCGACTTTACGACTTTCGACTTTACGACTTAGTACCCCGCTGCCTGCCCATCCTTACGAGATTCGGAAGCGCCAAAATAGACAGACTTCTCCTCATCCCATAAAATAGCCTGGTAACCCCCGAAACTACCCACCGTGCACTGAACAGTGTGTCCCCGTTTGACCAGTTCCCGGACTGAATCATAGGAGATCCCCGATTCGAGGTAAAGCACACCCCCGTCGGTCATTTCCTCACCTGTCGGCTGGGAGGAGCCTCCATGGCGAATGCGTGGTGCATCACCGGCTTCCTGCAAATTCATTCCAAAGTCGATCATGTTGATTACGATCTGTGCATGGCCCTGGGGTTGCATGGATCCACCCATGACCCCAAAGCTCATCCATGGTTTTCCCTCCTTTGTGATAAAGGCGGGAATGATGGTGTGGAAGGGCCTCTTGCCTGGTTCATAAACATTATAGTGACCCTCCTCCAAAGAAAACAACTCACCTCTGTCCTGAAGTATAAAACCGAGACCGGTAGGGCACATCCCGGAGCCCAGTCCACGGTAGTTGCTCTGGATCAGGGATACCATGTTCCCCTTTTCATCAGCTACAGTCATATAGATTGTATTTCCATGCTCCACCTCACCTGCATCCAGGTTTCGGGAAGCCCGATTTGGATTGATCAGTGCCCTTCTTGCATCGGCATATTCCTTTGAGATGAGTTCTTCAACAGGCAGATCATTGAAAGACGGATCGGCATAATATTTTGCTCTGTCCTCGAAAGCAAGTTTCTTGGCTTCTACCAGGGTGTGGATATATTCAGTACTGCCAAAACCCATTGCAGATACATCATAGCCTTCCATAATATTCAATATCTGGAGTGCTGCAATGCCCTGTCCGTTGGGAGGAAGTTCCCAAACATCATAACCCCGGTAGTTGGTACTAACAGGCTCAACCCACTCCGAGCGGTGATTGGCCAGATCATCGTAGGAGAGAAAGCCTCCCTGCTGCTTCATAAAATCCCCGATGGTTCTGGCAATTTCACCCGTATAAAATGCATCCCGACCGCCCTTTGCTATCTTTTCGAGGGTTCCGGCCAGATAGGGGTTTTTGAAAATTTCTCCTTTTTCAGGGGCATGACCACCAGGCATATATACTTCAGCCACATTGGGGTAAGAACTCAGAGCTCTTGCTCCTCCGGCCCAGTAAAAAGCAATTAACTCAGTCACCGGAAATCCCTCTCTGGCATAATCAATTGCCGGTTGTAGAATCTTTTCCATAGCCATGGTGCCAAAGCGCCCATGCAATTCAAACCAACCATCCACACAACCCGGCACAGATACTGGCAGGGGCCCGTATGCAGGAATTTTTTCATATCCATTTTCCTTAAAGTATTCAAGGCTTAGGGATTGGGGAGATCTCCCGCTGGCATTCAAACCATAAAGCTGCTGCGATTCAGCATCCCAGACAATGGCAAAAAGATCTCCGCCTACTCCGTTTCCTGTTGGTTCCACCAGTCCCAGTACTGCATTTGCTGCTATGGCGGCATCAATGGCATTTCCTCCTGCTTTTAGAATATCCAGCGCCACCTGGGTAGCCAGTGGCTGACTGGTACAGGCCATGCCATGACGTGCAATTACTTCCGATCGGGAAGCAAAGGACTCCCCCGTTAACCTGTCCTGTGCATAAGTGAAACTTAGTAGCATCGTCACGCCCAAAATGGAAAAGACTCGTTTCATTTTAATGGTTTATATGTTCATCCTCGATTTATCGTAAGCAAATTACAAAAAACTCAGCCCACAACTGAAGAACTTTACGACTTTACAGACTTTACGACTTTACAGACTTTACAGACTTTACGACTTTATGGACTTTATGGACTTTATGGACTTTATGGACTTAGAAAGGCCACATCCGCGGAATGACCAGGAGGGAAATGATGAGTACAAGGATGTTAAGGGGTAGGCCTATTTTCCAGTAGTCGCTGAATTTGTAGTTGCCGATACTTTGTACAATCAGGTTGGTTTGGTAGCCAATGGGGGTGGAGAAGCTGGCTGAAGCAGCAATACAAATGGTGATAAAGAAGGGTCTTGGATCAACTCCCAGCTGAGTAGCTGCCGCGAAGGCGATAGGGAAGGTGATTGCTGCCGCAGCGTTATTGGTAATTATCTCGGTAAATACATTGGTGAGGATGAATATGGCAGCCATGACCCCAATGGGTCCGAAGCGCTCGGAAATGTTGATGGCGCTATGTGCAATAAAATCGGCCGCACCAGAATTTTGCAGGGCCTTGCTGATGCCTATGGCAGCGGCGATGGTGATGAGCACGTCCCAGTTGATGGGTTTGGTATATTTTTTTGGAGTGAAAATTTTCAACACGGCCATGATCACTACCGTAACTGCTGCGAAAAAGAACATGTCATACTGCATCTTTCCGTGGGAGGGAATCCAGCGTCCAACTGTGGCTCCCACGATCATGAAGCTTACAAGTATCATGGCTGTCCATCTGCGACGCCGACTTTTGGAATCATCCATTTCGCCTATCTCAGAAGCCATATAAAAGACCCTGGATTCACCCCAGTACCTGGTGAAATCGGCTGTGGTCAGCAGCATCAGGTTGTCCCCGGCCTTCAGCTCGAGGTTTTCCAGGTTGGTTGTAATTCGCTCGCCATTCCTGTGAACAGCCATGACCACGGCATTGTAGTGACCAAAAAAATCGAACTCGGCAAGGGTCTGTTGGATTCCAGGGAAACGTGGGGCGATTACCACCTCCACCTGTTTGAGTGGTTTTTTCAGAAAGTCGGGATTCACATTGTCCAGGGCTTCAAGCTGGAGACCTGTTACCTGGGTGAGATAGCCCACATCCTCGGAACTTCCTGCGATGATTAATTTATCATCAGCCTCAAGGGTGAAGGGTGAGTTGGAGATCCGGATGTGTTTTCCATTCCTGATGACGGTTCTGACGGTAAATTCCTTCAGTCCGGGAAGGTGTCGTTTCTCGATCTCTTTTCCAAGCAGGTTACTGTTGTCGGGAATATAAACATCGAAATAGTATTCCCTGGTATCATTGGGAAAACTGAACCTGGGTATTTTTTCACCCGGTAGTAAGCGGTTGGCGAAGAGGTTTATGTAGATGAATCCGAAAAAAACGATGAACAGGCCAACTTTTGCCAGTTCAAACATACCCAGACCGGGAATTCCTCGATCCAGCATCATTCCATGAACCAGGAGGTTGGTGGAAGTTCCAATTAAGGTGCAGGTCCCGCCGAAGATCGTGGCGTAGGAGAGTGGAATCAGGAATTTCTGGGAGGGCAGGCTCATTTTATCGGCCCATTTTTTCAGAAGAGGGGCGAAAATGATTACCACCGGCGTATTATTCAGAAATGCAGAGATGGCCGAGACAGGGATCATGATCTGCATGAGTAATCGAGGAATAGATTTTCTTTTCTTTGGCAGGATCACCGATCCGATCTTATTCAGGAATCCTGATTCTTTTACCCCTTCACTCACCAGAAAGAGAAGGGCTACAGTGATCATTCCCTTATTTGAGAAGCCTGCCAGGGCTTCTGTGGGTGAGAGGATATCGAAAGCCAGGAAAACAACCAGTGCTGAAAACAAAATAAGGCCCGGTCGCATGACCTCTTTTACCAGGGCAATGATCACTATTAGAATTACACCCAGGGCAATATATCCGGAAATGGTCATGATTTAGTCATCGGTGTTGGTCCAATCCGGCAGAGGCCTGATGGAAGGTTTCCGTCCATAAAAAATATCATCCAATTTAACAGCCAGATGCCGGAATAGCAAATTATTTTTTATTCCCCATCTTATTAGCCTGTGAAACCAGTCGTCGCGGTGACTGTAGGGGCAAACGGTCATGCAGCGACCGCAATCGGTTCCTGAAGTGGTCCAGAAGTGATAACATTTCTCCGAGGAGATCTGCCATCGGCTTATTTCATCAATCCTGGTTTGAGGCCCTGAAGGAATTGCTGACACGGGACAATTATCTGCGCATTTTTTGCAAAGATCACAAAAATGCAGGGTCGTAGGATCAGGATTTGAGGGCGACTGGAGGACGGGCATGTTTGTACTTACCACAGAAATTCTTACCCTGGGTCCCAGGTCTGGGGTCATCAGAAGTCCCATTCGGCCAATAACCCCCAGTCCGGCATCAACGGCCACAAGTGGGCAGATCAATTCATAGTTGCCATCTATATGAGCGGTGGCCTCATATCCCATTTCCCTGATAAATGAAGCCAGTTTAAGGGCCAGGACCCCCGCTTTGAGGTACTGTTCGGACGACTCCATTACGGAGCTTCCCAGGGGGGCCGATTGCATCATTTCGTGATCCATCTCAACTGTGATGGCGATTGCATTCTCATGGATTTTCTGGATGGCCTGGCCAGCATTTGCTCCCCGTCCCTTATGTGAATAAAGATGGTAGTCCTCTAAGCTTGTGAAGCCAACACTGTGAGCTCCGGTTTTTTTCATCCATTGCGAAATAAAACCTGCGTATTTTTGGGGATCGGATGAAGCTGGAGCTTGATCCGGCTTTTGAATCTGGCTTTCCTGATTTGTTTTCTGAGGATGGATCAGGGTACCCAGATGGTCAATAAGCTGGAAATTGGCCTCGGCAGCGGCGAAGGTGGCCCTGTGATAATATTTTGAGCCGGGTTTTAACAGGCCCGGGGCCTGGCGGGATTTATCGTCTGCTTGTTTTTGTTCGGGATGATTGGCGTAGTAGGCATTATAAGCATCGTTACCAGGGCTTAGCAGGCGCCGGGACAGCACTGCTTCAGCTTCATGGAACCTTTTTTTCGGGGGGGTATAGGCATATGACCGGGCTCCTTTGATGGGTAAAAAGAGGACAAGGATTATGGCCGTAAGAATGATGCTGATGATGATTACCGGGTCCATCCGAGTATGGGTATATCTGCAATACTATAAAAAAATGAGTAATTTGTTAGACTAATCCGGAGAACTGTTCCATGAAAAAACAGCGATGTGCATTTCTTCTTCTGCTTTATGGTTTGAGTACTGCTTTACTTTCGGGCCAGGATGCATTTGGTGATAAAGACAGGGCCCTCTACATCCTGGACATTTCAAAATATGTAAAGTTTGATGATTCCTTTGCGGACAGACAGGAATTTGTCATTACAGTACTTGACCGCGACGACCAGTTGTATTGGGAGTTGCAAAGAATGTCCGAGATCAGGAAAAGCATCCAGGGAAAAAATATCAGGATTTTGTTATGCGCACAGACTGAGGCCTTGATTAGCAGCAGCGTGGTCTATGTGAATCGTGCAGACGGATACGCCCTGGAGCCGGTTCTGGAGCAAATATCCGGAAAGAATACGCTGTTGATCTCGGAGGGATATCCTTTTCGCTCATCCATGATCAATTTTGTTGCGGTGGAGGGTAAGCTCGAATTTGAGGCAAATGAAGAGCTTATGAATCAGGAGGGGATTTTTGTGAGTCAACAAACTTTGCATCGTGCCATAAAAACCCTGGAAGATTGGGAGTCATTATATGACGATACGGAGGATGAACTCCAAATGGAAAAAATCATTACCGAGCAGCAAAGCCTTCTGATTGAATTGCAGATGAATGAAATTAGGCGACAGGAGGTGCTGATTGATGAGAACAGTCAAATCCTGGAGGATTTGTTCCAGGAGATTGATATGAGGGAAAATGAGATTGAGGTGAAATCTGAGGTGCTTCGTACCCAGGAAGATGAAATTAAAAAGCAGAACAGTCTCATCCGGGAACAGGTGGATGTGGTACGTATACACCGGGAAACGCTTGCTGATCAGGAGAAGAATATCCGGGAAAAGGAGATGACCATCCTGGCACGTGAGGAGGAGATAGGGGAGCAGGAGAGGCAGATAGGTTTTCAGGAAGAAAAGATTGTGCTGCAGGCAGAAGCCATACAAACCCAGAGAATCATCATTATGGCCGCAGGCATAGCAATCATCCTGGTTATTGGCCTGGGTTATTTTATCTGGATAAATTACAGGAATAAAAAAAGGGCCAATGTCTTGTTGCGTGCACAGAGAGATCAGATAGCCTTTCAGAAGAAGCACATCACCGACAGTATCAATTATGCAGAGAAGATTCAAAGAGCCATCCTGCCCTCACTTGAATTATTTACCGATACGATTGAACACTTTGTGCTGTTCAAACCCAGGGATATTGTGAGTGGTGATTTTTACTGGGTTGAAGAGCTTGACGGGCGTTTGATCATCATCGCAGCGGACTGTACCGGGCACGGCGTTCCCGGTGCATTTATGAGCATGCTGGGTATCAGTCTTCTCAATGAAATTATTTTGAATAAGCGGATCACTGAACCGGATGAAATTCTGAACAGCCTTCGGACAAGGATCATCAAGGCCCTGAAACAGGGGAGGGATGGCTTTGTTAAAGATGGGATGGATATGACCGTGTGTGTGCTCGATCCTCAAAGCAACACCCTCCTTTTCAGCGGGGCCAATAATCCCCTCTATCATATCAGGGATGGTGAACTGCAAGAGATCAAGGGGGATAAGATGCCAGTGGCAATCCATGATGTGATGGAACCCTTTACCCTGCACGAAGTGAAACTTTTGAAGGGAGATACCTTTTATACCTTTTCAGATGGATATGCCGACCAGTTCGGTGGCCCTGGCCAAAAGAAGTTTCTGGCGAAAAACTTCAGAAAACTCTTGTTGAAAATTCAGGAAGAGACCATGATGGACCAGGGGATGCACCTTGATCAATCATTTGAAGCATACCGAAATGATATGGAACAGATTGATGATGTGGTTGTGATTGGAGTGAGGTACTAGTAACACTCCCAGTAGGTGGTTACCCCACCAATGTTTTCCGGCGAGGAGTCCTTTTTGCTTTTCAATTCTTCTCCGCAAAAGGGCAGGGGCGTGCTTCGGGTTTCATTGTTGTTGGCATCGATGGTCACCATTTCACAGGTGCCACATTCGTCCAATAATTCGCAACTGCTTGTCAGACAGGCAAGTCCGGCAAAAATTAATGCTGAAAGAATGATTCTTTTTTTCATATCGCGATGTGAGCTTACGGTGCAAAATTATAACAAGTTAAAGTAAATACAATATTTATCTCTTATTGTTAAATTAGAAGGAAAATAATGAAGGGGGTTTGAGTCGGAGAAAACATAAATTTTTAAGGGTGATTGGATGGATTTTTGGTGGTTTCCTGGCCCTGATCCTCATCCTCACTGCCACCTTTTACCTGGGACGGGGCTGGATCATGCAACGGGCTTTAGTCTACCTGAATGAAAATCAGCCTGGAGAGGTTCAGATAGCCAAGATGAATCTCTTTCCCCTGATGGACTTCCCAAATTCTGTGGTGCAATTCCGGGATGTAAGCTGGTATGAAAACCCGGTACGCCCTGATTCTCTTCATCAGGTACCCATTCTTTACCTGCATGAGCTGAATCTTTCTCTGGATATCGTCGAATTGATCAGGGGCAGTATTAAGGTGGATGAGTTCAGACTGGAAAAGGGTTTTGTAAGGATTGAGGTCTATGCAGACTCCCTGATGAACCTGGAAAAGGCCCTTGGAATCGTGTTTGGAGAGGACCCCACACAACAATCTGATACGATCGATTCCACAAGGAGCATTGATGTGGACAAAATAGAATTGATTGATATCCTGGCACTTTATACGGACCATACCTCTGGCGATGAGCTTAATATTCAAATTAATCATCTGGAAAGTCAGTTTAGCTATTTACCGGGAATCATTGATGCAGGTGTTGAATTAAGTATGGATATAAACACCATTAAATATCAGGAAATCAATATAGAAAATAAAAATGATGTAACTTTTTCTTCACACATTTTATTTGATCCCGGGAACAGCAGTGTCCAAATTGAACCCAGTGCACTCTCCCTTGCCGGTTTGGAACTGGAGACCTGGGGCGTGTATGAGTTTTTGGGGGAGCCCGGAATAAATTTGGCTTTCAGAGCGACCAACACGGGCCTTGATGTGCTGAACTTCCTTTTTCTTGGTGTTCTTGATCTTGATGAAATTGAACAGATTGGTTCTGGGTCTATTCATCTTGACGGGAGCGTGATCGGGAAGTTGGGAAAAGAACTCCCGGTGATCCGTGTGAATGGATTTGCACAGGGGATTGGCTTCAGGATTAAGTCAATCGAAAGGGATGTGACCGACATCTCCTTTTCGCTCTATGCGACCAATGGGGGCGAGGCTGATTTTAGCGAGGGAAACATAGAAATGAAAGATTTTACAGCTTCATTTCCGGAGGGAATTATCCATGGTGATATGAAAGCGAAAAATCTGGTAAAGCCGGAAATTGATCTGAAATTAAAAGGTGAATTGGATCTGACCGGACTTGAGCAGATGATTGATGTGGAGAAAATTAAAAGGGTGGAAGGGTTTATTAGTTTTGATTGCAATCTTGCCGGGGATAGTGGACCGTTCATCAGACAAGTTTTTAGATGAAGCAGGTTCCACTGACCCTTACCATGGAAAATGTGGGTCTTATATATGGGAAGGATACCCTGAGCCAGATGGATGGAATGCTCTATATGGAAGGAAATATGGTGGGGGCCAGGAAGCTTGGCCTGGTTTACAATGGTAGTGAGGCATAGCTTGATATGGAAGCTGAAAATATTCTGCAATATTTTCTCGATTATGACCGGGATGTTAGTTTAAAACTTGCCCTGGGGTCGAACCGGATTCTTCCCGGTAGAATTACTGGCGACACTTTGATTAGCGGCTTATTGGGTGAGGAGCTTAAGGGATTGCACTTCAAGGCAGAAACCAGCATAAGCAGGAAGGAACTGGATGCATTTCTTGAGCGGGATACCATCCCGGAATTTAATTTTACCCTTGATAGTTTTGGGATTGAGCTCCCTGTTTATGCAGATATATCAGATATGAATGCCTCCCTTACTTTTGACACCGATACATTGTCCCTGCATTATCTGAATGGAAAGATTGGAGAGAGCGGGTTCTCCTTTTCCGGTAGAATGTTCAACCTGGATGCGATCATGAACAAAGATAGCGGGGAAATGGTGGGTTTTGATTACCACCTTACTTCACCCCTGATGCGAGCTGAAGACCTTTTCAGCTACAAGAGCGGATTCTTGCTGCCAGAAACCTACAGGTCCGAAAATATAGAGGATTTTCATCTTTCTGGCTCTGCTAATATTCCAGTGGAGATTTTTGTTTATGACAGCCTGGAACTTGATTTTGGACTGGAAATAAGAGACATGGGGTTTCATTTCAAGGATTTCCCAATGGCCGTTGATCAATTCAGGGTCAGGGTTCCAAAATGGGGAGATGAATTGATTATTGAGATCCTGGAGGGAAGCATAGTAGAAAGTAATCTGAAATTGAGTGCCCTGATTGGAAACTATACCGACACTGTGCGTGAAAACCTTTATGGAAACATGGTACTAAAGTCGGACATGCTTGATATAGACAAACTGCTTAAGCTCAATTTGACGGGTGAGGTGAAAGATAAAGGTCAGGAAGATTCTTCCCGGGTCCGGGATCCGACCCGTCTGGATCAAATTGAGTTTCCTGACTTTACCTTTAACCTGGATGTGGCAGAGTTGCGATATGGGGGAAATATGCTTTTCGGACTGAAGGGTGCCCTTCGATCAAGCCATGAAAAGGTCCTCTTTATGGACCACCTGGTTGTTTCAGGTGAGAGTGGAGGAAGCATCGGGTTTAATGGTCAGTTCAACGTATCCAATCCGCTGTTATATAACTTCAGTGCAGAGGTGAAGATAAATGAGATGCGCATAAGGGATCTTAATTTCCAGATGCAATCGGGTAATGAGGTTTACACCCTGAAGAAGAATTTTGCAGGCGTCGTCAGTGGATCCGGACTTGCCGAGGTCTTTATTAAACCCGATTATAATATCGACATGGAAAATACCACTGCCCTGTTCCAGCTGGAGGTGAAAGATGGGGCATTGATTAATTTTACACCCCTGAAGGCAGCAGGGAAATACTTGGATAATAAGGACCTTGATCATGTGAGATTTTCAACATTGCGCAATAGTTTTACATTGATGGATTCAAAAATCATCATTCCTCTGATGATCGTGGAGTCGACGGTAGGACTGATGCTGATCGAGGGAGAACAGGGGCTTGATTATTCCTATCTTTACCTGCTCAGGGTCCCCCCGTGGCTGGTAAAGGACGCTGCTAAAAGTGCGGTTTCAAAAAAAGAGGCTGATGATGGGAAGGAAGATGAGATCAAAAAAATGAAAATGGGGAATTTTGTGCCTATGACCATATGGAGTGATGGCGTGAATTCAGGAGTGGAGTTGAAAGATCAAAGGGAGAAGTATCGCAAATGAAAGAGATCCGCTTTGCCCTGGGATATATGCCGCACAGGCTGTGGGGTAATATTCTGCAGGCGCTCTATATTGAGAAGGATTCAGGGAAAGAATTTTTCACTTCAAAGGAGTTTATTCAGTACGATGATTCCACTGCTGCGTTCAAACGACTGAGCCCGATGCAAAGTGAGGTTGTTCGGCTCATTGACTCTTACAGCGACAGGAAGATTCATAAGCTGTTCGCAAAAAAAGGGACTGTCAAGGAGTTCCAGGACAAGGTAAGCACTGAGATGATCAAGGATCATGTCAGGCCTTACATAGAAAAGGTCCTTCATGAAATACTGGAAATTGCACGTGATAATCGTTTACAGGTTTACCTGAAGGATAAAAGCAACAAGAATGTATTTCCTGAAGACTTTCTGATGATCGAGAAGCAAGCGGCCGATCCTTTTTTCAGATTTAACTTCGGGGAGGAGCTCTCCTATTCACTGCAAATAAAACACCAGGGGAAGAGACTGAAAATTAGAGAGGAAAACGTAGAGGTGGTTTGCAATCATCCTGCAGTGATCATCATGGGGAATAAGCTCTATTTTCTCGATAAAATTGATGCACTAAAGCTAAGGCCCTTCCTGACCCGCGATCAGGTTGTGATTCCCCGGGAAGTGGAAAAAAAGTACCTCTCCTCTTTTGTGAAAAACAGTATTCGGGATTTTGATGCAGAGATTACCGGCATCGAGGTGATCGATGTAATGGCCCATAGGAAGGCAGAAATGGTATTGGAAGCAGGCTTAAACGGAGGTCCTGTCTGGATATTAGAATTTCACTATAATCAGCAGGTGATTCATGCAAATAGCCCGATTCACAGGTTTGTGAACTATTCTGGTAAGGGAAAGTCCATCGATTTGAAAGCTTTACACGTGATTTAAAGTGGGAAGAGGAGATTCTCAATCAGGTAAGGGAGGTGGGATTAAGAAGTCGGGATGATGTCAATTTCTACTTAAATGATAACTTTAATAAAGCTCCTGAAATAGATTTATATTCAGGGATTCAGTTTGTAAATGAATATGAGAATACTCTGCAGGAATCAGGAATCTCTACTAAGGCATCGCTTGCAAAGGGATTTCTACCTTGGAGAGATCACGCTGGAACTGGAATCGGAGGAGAAGGAAGATTGGTTTGATGTGAAGGCTGTGGTTCGATTTGGAGATTATTCCATCCCGTTTTTGAAATTAAGGAATCATCTTCTCCAGGGGAACAGGGAATTTGAGCTGCCCAATGGAGAGGTGGCCATTCTTCCCGAGGAATGGTTTGCACGGTACCGATCCATGTTTGAATTTGGAAAAATAATGGGAGAGCGGATACTGATTCACAAGCAACATTTCTCCATGATGGATGGCTCAGTCAGGGAGTTTCATCCCGATACTTTGGAGCGGCTGGAACGGCTGAAAGAAGTGGAGTCCATTCCCTTGATGTTGATCCCGGAAGGATTGAAAGCCAATATGCGACCCTACCAGGTGGAGGGATTTACCTGGCTCTGTTTTCTTCAGCAAAACGGATTTGGGGGTTGTCTGGCCGATGATATGGGCCTGGGCAAAACCCTTCAGGCCATAGCTGTGCTGTTGAGGTCCAAAGAATGAAGGGCCTATTCCCGACAGGATCAGCCTCTTCCAGGCCTTCCTCGGATCAGCTTTCCATCTTTCAGGACCAGGAGAAAAAGCGAACCTCTCTTGTGGTTGTTCCGGCATCGCTGGTTCACAACTGGATAAGAGAGTGCACCCGATTTGCCCCGGATTTTAAGGTATGTGCACACGTAGGGAATCAGAGGAACAAGGAGCTCAGCAATTTTGAATATTATGATGTGATTGTCTCCACCTACCATACCGTTCGCCAGGACATAGAACAGCTCTCAAAGTACCATTTTCATTATGTGATCCTGGATGAGAGTCAGATGATTAAAAATCCTTCTTCGAAACTCTACCAGGCCATCATTGATCTTGAATCTGACCACAGGATTGTCTTAACGGGAACTCCCATTGAAAATTCCCTTACCGATCTCTGGTCACAAATTAATTTTGTCAATCCGGGTTTGCTGGGGACACTGAGTTTTTTTAAAAGGAGTTTTGTTCATCCCATCGAACGAAAGAAGGATGAGCAAAGGGAGGAAAAACTGAAAGAGTTGATCAATCCCTTTATTTTAAGACGCACCAAACAGGAGGTGGCCAGTGAATTACCACCGGTTTCTGAACAGGTTCGCTACTGCAGTATGACAGAGGCTCAGCGCAGGATATATGAAGAGGAAAAATCCCTTGCCCGGAATTCCATTCTTGAGAACCTGGAGGAGGTGGGTCTGGAGCATTCTTCCATCATGGTGCTTCAGGCACTGACCCGCTTGAGGCAGATTGCCAATCATCCGGATATGATGGAGGATCATAGCGGATATTGATTCGGGGAAATTTGCAGAGGTTTGCCGTGCATGTGGAGAGTGTTGTTTCGGAGGGTCACAAGGTGCTTATGTTCTCATCTTTTGTAAAGCACCTTCAGCTCTTCAGGACACATTTCGATTCACTGGGAATTAAATATGCCTGGCTGACAGGTATCTCAGACTCAGGAGCAAAGGAAGGAGGCTGTGCAGACTTTCCAGAAAAAGAGTACTGTCCCCTCTTTCTCATCTCCCTGAAAGCCGGAGGGGTTGGATTGAATCTGACAGCAGCAGATTATGTTTTCATTCTTGATCCATGGTGGAATCCAGCAGCTGAACTGCAGGCCCTGAACAGGGCCCACCGGATCGGTCAGGATAAGCGTGTTTTTGTTTACAGGTTTATCTCCAGCGATACCATTGAGGAAAAGATTCAACGATTACAAAATCGGAAAAGGGAGTTGGCTGAGACCTTTGTAAGCTCCAATAATCCACTTAGCGAACTTTCAAAGGAGGAGCTTCTGGAGCTTTTTAATTAGAAAAATTTAATCATCATGTATACCTTTAGTGCATGAACGATTGTTTGATTGGAGAGCTAATCTACCGGACCAGCAGGTCGTCAGGACCGGGGGGACAGCATGTGAATAAGACCGAATCGAGGGTTGAGCTGATCTGGAATCCGGGTGACTCCCGGTGCCTTGAGCCTGATCAAAAACGCAGGCTTAAGATTTACCTGGGGAATCGGCTAACGGAGAAGGGAGAACTGATTCTTGCCTCAGAGAGGTACAGGTCACAACACAGAAATAAGGAGGATGTGACCGAACGGTTTCTCAGGTTGGTGGCTACCGGGCTGATTCCGCCTAAAAAAAGAACGCCCACCCGGCCCACCCGGTCAAGTAAGGAGAGGAGGATCAAGCAGAAGAAGATTCGTGGTGAAATCAAACGAAACAGAAGGGAAGGCCCCACCGGTTAAGACCATGCTTCTGCAATTACATGTTTATCTTTGTAAGGAAAAGGCATGAACCATGATGGATATTATTCCCAGAGTTACAGTTGTACTTCCTTTTTATAATGCCGGAAAGACCCTTTTGAGAGCCGCTGAAAGTATCAGGGGGCAGGACTTTTCAGATTGGGAATGCATCCTGGTGGATAATAACTCTACAGACAACGGTCGGGATCTTGCCCTGACGATGGTAAAGAAAGATGCAAGGTTCTCCCTGGTCGAGGAAAAGACACAGGGGGTGATGTTTGCCTCCAACCGAGGATGTGAGCATGCCCGGGGCGCTTACATTGCAAGGATGGATGCTGATGATGTTGCCCGGCCGGGAAGGCTGAGGGTTCAGTGCGAGTTTCTTGATCTCCACCCTGATTTTGGTGCTGTAGCAGGATTGGCAAAACATGTGGGAGATCCTCAAACCACCGGGGGGTTCAGTCGTTTTGTTGATTGGAGCAATTCGGTGATTAGCTATGAGGAGATATTTCTGCGTCGCTTTATTGAAGCGCCCATTGTAAACCCTACAGCCATGTGGAGAAGAGAAACCATGGAGCAGTTTGGGCTCTACCACTCGGGCGAATTTCCTGAAGATTATGAGATGTGGCTAAGGTGGCTTGACCAGGGTGTAAAAATAGCCAAGATTCCGGAGGTGATCCTCGACTGGCACGATTCCGAGGGAAGATTGACCCGGACGCATCACATTTACAGCGACAGGGCCTTTTATGAGATTAAGAGTAGCTACCTGGCAAAATGGCTTTCAGCACATAATCCTTTTTTCCCCGGTGTTTGGATCTGGGGTGCCAGCAGGATCTCCCGTAGGAGGGCGAAAATTCTTGAACAACAAGGGGTAAGGGTTGATGCCTACATTGATACCAAGAGAAGTCGTCAGATTGACAGGGAGGTGATCTTCTATGAGGACCTGCCGCCTGCAGGTGAAGGATTTATTCTGACCTATATCAGACAGATGGACAACCGGGAAAAGATTCAGCGTTTCCTGGAAGAGAGGGGATATGTGGAAGGGAAGGATTACCTTTTGGTTTCCTGATTGTTTTTTCTTTTCAGATTCATTTCGAAGAATTTCGTCCATGTTTCACCATCACGTCGAAAATTCTCCAATTTCAAACCAGCCATCCTCATCGGTATGGGTCACCTCATATTTTATCTTTCCCTGGGGCGTTTCCATAGCCCATGTGAATCCCTTTTCTGTCAGCTCAGGTTCGTGTTCGCTGTATATACCACCCGGGGTCCTCCATGCATGCCATAGATATTGTTTTGTGTTTGAGTTATAGGAGATGACCGCCCGGGCATGGTGGGCTACTTCCCCGCTTTTGTCCTTCCCGATTCCCTCAATATCTAAGATCGACCGATCCAGGTCATATGATATAATTTCCTCCATCAAAAAAGTATCTCTTTTTTGGGATCCCATCTGTGTCCAGGCAATTCCCTGCCAGCTTCCTTCCATCCAGGATAATTTTTCCATAGCGATTTTTTGTGTCTCTTCGGGAGCCTGAGCCATTAGGATCACTGAGAATCCAAACAGCAGGTAAATGATGATTTGTTTTTTCATAGGATAATTATTTTTTGCTTAGCTAAACTCACGAACAATTAACATATAAGAATGTGTATTGTTTGCTATTGAATTGTGAGGAACTCTCTTATTTTTGTATCAACAAGCACCAACAATGACACTTTCCAGATTCCAACTCCTTGTATTTGCATTCATAATATTCGTGTCACTGTAATCTGATCCGGGGGCAAAATCTGGATTCCCTCTTGAATAATAAACGGGTTTACAAAACTGTATCCATCGGGAATCTGGCTCTCCCGAAAATTGATGGAGTGCTGGATGATGAGATCTGGACCCTGGGGGAGTGGCAGGGTGATTTTACCCAGCAGCAACCTGTGGGTGGAGTGGCCGGTAGTGAAAATACCTATGTCAAGGTGCTTTATGACCGCTCCAATCTGTTTGTGGCCATTATTTGCCAGGACTCGGAGCCTGATTTGATCAGGGATATTTTTGACAGACGGGATGCCCTGGGCGGGGATATGACCGGAATTGCCCTTGACAGTTATATGGATAAGAAGAACCGCCTTTGAGTTTAACCTGAGTGCAGCGGGACAGAAGATGGATCTGAAGCACCTGGGGGATTACCAGTGGGATTTTAACTGGAATGCGGTTTGGGATGGCGCTACCTCAAGGAGTGATAGTGGTTGGATTGCAGAGATGAAAATTCCCTTTAGCCAGATCAGATACGCCGATCAGGAGGAGCATGTCTGGGGAATGCATGTCTGGAGGTGGATCGCCAGGAAGGCCGAGGAAGATCAGTGGCAGTATATTCCCCTTCAGGCACCTGCCATGGTTTATCTTTTTGGAGAATTGAAGGGAGTGGAACAGATCAGGAGTTCCCGACAGGTGGAATTTTTACCCTATGTTTCTGCAGGCTTGAAATAATGGATGAGCCTGAAGGCAATCCAACATTCAGGCCCAATGCGGGTATCGATGCCAAGGTGGGTATCAGCAGCGATTACACCCTGGATCTTTCCATCAATCCGGATTATGGACAGGTGGAGGCCGATCCTTCGGTACTGAACCTGACTGCCTTTGAGACCTTTTACCAGGAGAAGAGACCCTTTTTTATGGAAGGGAATGATATCTTTGATTTTGAACTGGACGGGGATATTCCCTACTATTCAAGGCGAATCGGGAGTGCACCGAATTTTCCCGACAGGGTGGATACCTGGGAGATATCTGAAGTTCCCCGTCAGACCACCTTATTGGGTGCAGCCAAGTTGACCGGGAAAAGTAGCAAGGGTTTATCTCTTGGAGTGGTAAACGGACTTACTGCAGGGGAGTATGCTCGAGCCACAAACGCTTTGGGTGAGGAGAGGGAGATCCAGGTCCTGCCTATGAGTAATTACTTTTCGTCCCGGGTGAAGAAAGAGTTCGATGAAGGGAATACTATTCTGGGTGGAGTATTTTCCCTGGTAAACCGGTTTACGGGTGATTCCATTCTTACGAAGATGCTGCCTTCTTCTGCAGTAAGTGGCGGACTGGACCTGCTTCACTACTGGAAAAACAAGAACTACTACTTCCAGGTCAAATCCGTTGGCAGTCAGCTTCGCGGAAGTCAGGCTGCCATGCTTAAAACACAACTCTCTCCCATACAACTGTTCCAGAGACCCGATGCTGATTACCTTTCCGTGGACACTACACGGGAGCAACTGGGGGGAAATGGAGGTCTTGTTCAGATTGGAAAGAAGGGGGGCAGCTTCAATTTTGACCTGCTTGGCCAATACCGTAGCCCGGGCTTAAACCTGAATGATATGGGTTTCATCAGGCAGGCCGATTTTGTGGGCCAGGGGGTCGACCTGACCTACAGGATGAATGAACCCGGCAAGTGGATCAGGAATTATGAAATCGTTTTGAGCCAGAAGGCCCAGTGGAGTTTTGGAGGAGAAAACACGCTCAATTCGGCGGGTGTATTTTTCACCCTGCAGAGCAATAAACTGTGGACTTATATGGCTACTTACAACTATGAATTTACCCATCTTAACACCCGTGACCTGAGGGGTGGACCGGGATTGAGGATTGATGGGGAACACCTTTCAGGTGTATACCTGTCGACCAATAGCGCCAAAGATCTGTCTGCCAATGCTGGTTTTCATTATAATACCTTTGCAAATGCCTTTGCTCACCAGGAAATCCTACATGCAAGTATAACCTGGCTTCCTGTGCGGAAGGTGAAATTAAGCGGTAGGGCGGTAATGAATTCCAGGAAGTATCATCAGCAATATGTGGCCTCCCTTTACAGCACGGATGAGAATCTCTATGTGGTGGGTCATATCGATCAGAATACGCTCTCTTTTACCTTAAGGGCTGAGTTGTTTCTTTCACCGGAGTTATCACTGCAGTATTACGGGAGTCCCTATTATTCTGTTGGAAAGTATGACCGCTTTGGCAGGGTCGATCAGTCAGGCTTAGAAGATAATTCCCAGCGAATCGCTGACCTGGATGTAACTTACCAGCAGGCCTCAAATTCCTACTCCTTTGATCACGGTGGCGAGTCCTGGAGTTTTAATAATCCCGACTTTAGTTTCATGGAGTTCCGATCCAACCTGGTGTTCCGGTGGGAGTATAAGCTGGGTTCCACCCTCTATCTGGTCTGGGCCCATGACAGGTCGGGCTGGGAGAGTCAATATAATCCAATTACTGATATTACGGGTGAACTATTCGGAATGAAGGGAAATAATATCTTTATGTTTAAATTAAACTTCTGGTTCTCTGTATAGCATATTATTTTCTATTTTAGATCAATCTTAAAACCCAATCCATGAAACGCAGATCGTTTATCAAAAGCAGTTTTGCTGCTTCGGCAGCCCTTGCAAGTGGCGGGCTTGTCAATGCTGCAGTACCTACAGGTCAGTCAGTCAAGTCAGAGAAAAATTCTTTTAAGCTGAAATATGCGCCTCACTTTGGCATGTTTAAGCACAGTGCCGGGGAGAACCTTATGGATCAGCTTCAGTTTATGGCTGATGCCGGGTTCACAGCCATGGAAGATAATGGAATGAAAGGCAGGGAAGTCTCCATGCAGGAAAAAATAGCCAGCAAGATGGCCAATCTGGGCATGGAGATGGGTGTTTTTGTGGCCCATTCAATCTATTGGAATGAGCCCAGCCTGACCAATGGAGACCAGGAGAAACTGGACCAGTTTCTTAAGGAGATCAAAGAATCTGTTGAAGTAGCCAGGAGGGTGAACGCAAAGTGGATGACCGTAGTTCCCGGTTTTGTTACTTTAAGAATGGATCTGGGATATCAGACAGCAAACGTTGTTAATGCCCTCAGGCGTGCCTGCGACATTCTTGAACCCCATGATCTGACCATGGTCCTGGAACCACTCAATTTCCGGGATCATCCGGGCCTGTTTCTGAATAAGATCGCCCAGGGCTTTGAGGTATGCAGGGCAGTGAACAGTCCTTCTTGCAAGATTCTGGATGATCTTTACCACCAACAGGTTCATGAAGGAAACCTGATTCCAAATATTGACCTGGCATGGGAAGAGATTGGGTATTTCCAGGTTGGGGATAATCCGGGACGAAAGGAACCCACCACAGGTGAGATAAATTATCCCAATGTGTTCAAGCATATCCATGAGAAGGGTTATACCGGCATTGTGGGAATGGAACATGGAAATTCGAAACCTGGCAAAGAGGGAGAGATGGCAGTCATACAAGCCTATGCCAGTGTGGATCAGTTCTAGGGATTGTCAAAGGAATTTACTCTCACAGCGTGCTTATTTTGCTGCGCGAAAAAATGCCAGGCTGTTTCAAGCACATTCCTTTGACATAGAATAATCCAGTGTGGGAGGAGAAGGAGGAGGAGGAAAAATAAGAAAACCGGGTTGCTCCATTAAAAGGGCAACCCGGTTTTCCGTTTGGTAGTTTAGTCTGGATTATTCGGGAGCAGATCCTGCAATAGGGATGACAGCCTTAAAGTCGACCGGGCCAAGAGCCAGTTCACCTTTGGGGCCAAGCACCTGATCGGAGCCCATCATTTCTTCCCATGTTACTTTTTTACCGGTGTAAGCCGATTCACGGCCCATGATAGCTGTGAGTACCGATTTGGCAGTTTCCTCGGCTTCGATAATCTGCTTACCTGTGCGTATGGCAGTAACCAGGTCGATGTGTTCCTGTACATAGGGACTGTTCATGGTGGACTCACCCGCTTCATCAAGGGGTGCATTGTATTCATACAAAACATTTCCATCAGCATCCCAAATGGATTTGCCGCCATCGGTATATCCTTTTGTACCCCTGATAAGTTCACTCACATTGGTGGCACAGTCGTTGATCTGACGGCACATGCTGTTCATGTGAACGCTTTTGTCGTATATAAAGTCTACTGAGAAGTTGTCATAGCAGTCACCAGTGGGCCTTCTCAATCTGGAGCCCATTCCCACAGCTTCAATAGGATGGCTACCCACAAACCAGTTGCTTACATCAATGTTGTGAACATGCTGCTCCACAATATGGTCACCTGACAACCAGGTCCAGTTCACCCAGTCCCGAAGCATAAACTCCATTTCGGTCCATCCTGGTTGTTTTTCACGGTGCCATAATTTGTTCTGGTTCCAGTAAACGTTTGTAGCGACAATTTTACCCATCATCCCAGCATTGACTCTGGCCAGGACATTCTGATAATTCCAGGAGTGTCGGCGCTGTGTTCCTGTAACCACACATAAACCGGCTGCTTCTGCCTGCTTGGAAGCGGCCATCACTGCACGGGCTCCAACCGGGTCAACCGCCACAGGCTTCTCCATGAATACATGTTTGCGCGCTGCAACACAGGCCTGGAAATGCTCCGGGCGGAAGTAGGGGGGAGTGGCAAGGATAACAAGATCAAGATCCACCTCAAGAAGCCTTTTATAGGCATCAAATCCGGTAAAGCAGTTTGCATCGGGAACCTCAACACCCTTCTCGTCCTTCAGTTTTGTACGAATTCCATCGATTCTGTCCTGGAAAACATCGGCTATGGCTACGATGCTCAGGTTAGGACCAGCATCCAAAAAATTGATGGCAGCTCCGGAGCCCCGTCCGCCGCATCCAACAACGCCAGCCCTGATAGGTTGTCCGTCCGCCGCAAGTTTCAAGATTACAGGTTCTGTAACTTTGCCAGTGCTTTCTCCGGTGCTACAGGATTTAACAATTTGACTGGCACCGATCACGCCGAGGGCACCAATAGCGGATTTTTCAAGAAAACTACGCCTGCTGGTTTTGTTGCTTGGTTTCATATGTGATTTATGTTTTGGATTATAAATGGTTTGGACAAGGTAAGAATTATTCTGATAATTCGGGAGGGGCAGTTTCACAAACTACTCTGAATCCCACATGGATACAGTCCGAATACCACCAGATACTTTTGGGCAATTGTGGATCGGTTTTTAACCACGGAACACTTTTGGTAGGCTCTCTTGAAGCACTTCGGACGTGCTCTGCCCCATCCCGGAATGAACCTCCCCTGACCACATGCTCTTCTCCACTAACCGGTCCCTTTGGATTTTGAACCATTCCTGAATATTGTGAAAAAGCATCATCCGCATACCAGTCCGAACAAAATTCAGCCACATTCCCAAGCATATTCACCAGTCCGAATGGATTTTCACCCTTCAACTCTGGAACTGTGGAGCGCGCTCCGCTGTTTTCGGCATAGTTAATGAAACCATTAATTACGGTTGTATCTACCCCAAAGATTTTGTTTTTAATCCCTTTTTTCACATATTTTTTGGGATCCCCTTCAAAGAAATAAGGGGTGACTGTTCCCCCGCGTGCTGCATATTCCCATTCAGCTTCAGTGGGTAAGCGATAGGTTTTGCCGGTGATTTTTGTGAGCCATTGGCAGTAGATTTCTGCTGCGTAGTGTGTCATGGTGATAGCGGGCATGTTCTCTTTGCCCCAACCCTGGTCGGGTGCACCCCATGGAGGTGTGGGCCCTGAGATGGCATCAACATTTACATTTACATTAAGGTAGGCATCGGCAGTCTTTCCCTGGGCGCCAGTCTGTTTGAAAAATGCAAGGTATTCACTCCAGGTGACCTCAACTTTTGCCATGTAGAAGGGACTGATGGTCACTTCAACCTCAGGGCCTTCATTTTCATTCCTGAAGGGCTCCTCTGCCGGGCTACCCAATCGGAAAGTCCCGCCGGGGATGGCTACCATTTCGAAGCTTACACTGGATCCGGGGATATATTCAGTAAAGTTGTTGAATCCATCAATGATGCCTGGTTCGGTGTAGACCTCTACATCAACCGCCTCATTAATACCAAAATCGGCATTTTTTGCATGCAGCCTGTTGGGATCATAGTGCCCCACTGTAATATGACAATTGATACAATGTATGGCACCTTCCTGGCTTTCATAATAAAGATGGGCAGCTAAGCCATCCTTACTGAGCCCCAGTGGAAAATTGTTCTGATGGCAGTTAATGCAGGAGCTTTCGAAGGTGTGGAGCTTCGCATGATCAATCTGTGATTTGGCTTCCCAATTTAAACTTTCAGGATCCTTAAACCATTTGGACCAAACATCCCTAACTCCTGTTTTGACTTTTTCGGGAAGGTAGCCTTCGCCATGGGGTGGCAGATGGCACTCAACACAATGAACACGGATCCCCCTTTTGTTATCATAATGGGTGGAGAGTTTCCAGCTTTGCGTTGCCTGGGGGTGAATGTGACATGATGCACAATATTCATCCTCCGAAGTCTTTACGATGGCTTTATTTGCAAAGAAGATAAAAAGTGCGGTCAGTACTATTCCTGAAAGGAAAAGTAATCTTCCGAGGGGGTTTCTTTTTCGTCTCATAATCAGGTGGCCTAAAGATAAGGGATTTTTAACTTTCTATTCAAGGCGGAAAGTAAAGGTCATAATTATTTAAACCGATTCTAGAAAGGGATCAGAAAAGGAGAAGAGCGGAAAGCAGGGTTGTGGCGATCACAAGCAACCTGTATAGCCTTTCGGGGAAGAGGCGAACCAGCCAGATTCCCATGATAGCTCCTATGGCAATAACAGGGATCATCATAAGATCCAATGCGAATGATTCTAAGGTAATGGTTTTCCATGACCATATGTGAAGTGGTACCTTGGATAGGTTCACAATAAAAAAGAACCATGCCCCGGTTCCGATGTAAGCGTTTTTGGGGAGTCGCATGGAGAGCAGATAGAGCGCCATAACCGGTCCGGCGGCATTCCCCATCATGGTGGCAAAGCCACCCAGTAATCCAAGGGTAGCTGCAAACCATTTTGATTTGGGAATTTTCTCCTTTTGAGCTCTGCTGTCCTGCCAGATAAGCACCACAATGCCGGAGACCACCAGGATGGCCAGTATCCTGTTGAATGTCAGGTCGGAAAGGTTTTTACCGACCAGGGTAGCCACCACTATTCCTCCCAGGGCCCAGGGAATCAACCTTAAGATGTGCTTCCAATCGGCATGACGGTTGTACCAGGAAACAGCCATTATATCTGCGAAAATCAGGATAGGAAGCAATAGACCGACCGATTCTCTGCCCCCAAATGCATTTGCCAGGATGGGTACCACCATGAGCCCCACACCCGATATGCCGGTTTTGGACATTCCAATAAGCAGTCCGCTCAGGCCAAGGAGGGTCCACTGCAGGCTGCTGAGGTCGTATGAGGCAAGTAAAGAGTGCAAATTCCTTAAAGATCGACCGAGTAATCAATCAGGCTCTGCCACTTTTTAGCGTGAGGCCTTTTTGATTTGGCCTCCGATTCAGCAAAAGCCATGGTATTTTCAGAAGAACAGTTGATTCGTTCGATCATCCACTCTTTCCAGTTACAGGCTAAATATTCCACTCCTTCAATGTTTGTTTCAGCCATCATGTTCGAAAGGATGGTCACGTCAGCAGCACGATTCACATTAAATTCCTTGGGCATAAAGATCCCAATCGATTCAAGTTTTGTGATATCATGAAATGATTGACAGATGCCCGCTCCGAAATGGAACGGAACGTCGACTGCAGGGATCAGTCCCTCGGAAAAGCCATTGGGAAAGATCTCATTGATTGAAAATACCTTGAGAAGGTCGGAAAGGATAAGCGGATCTTTCCCTGACATTACAGCGGGTTTACGGCTTCTGACCGCTCCACGATAGGTTTCTCCGATTCGAATCATTCCCCTGATGGGAATGTGCATATGAAGAGCGGTAGAGAGGACAATGTTATTGAATTCGACAAAGAGCTTAAAAACCACACTGTTCAGATCGGCAAGAGTCTCCTCCTTATAAAGCCTTGAGGCCAAAATAATGCGTTCAGAAAAATTAAGAAATTGAGGTTCAATTACCCTGAACCCCCAGGAATAGTTTTTTTTGCGGGCATTATAGATCTCCTGCCCTATTTTTTCATAAAAAACCTGGATTTTGTCTATCTCATTATTGGAAATCATTTCGTTGAATCCGATGATTTCGATGCAGGCGCTCAACTGTGTGTGAGGCTGAATGGGATCGTTGACAGGTTGAAAAACCTGTTTGGCAGACTTGGTCATATGAGTTGTTATTTCAAAAGTACCTTAACTTATACGCAGTTGCACGGGGAATGTTACCGGGCATTTTGTAGTTTTACCAGACTAAACTACTAAATAAATTCACAGCTACTGATGACTAAAACAATCTTATCTCTTATGGCTGCAGCCTTACTTACCGCCTGTGGCCCCACTGATAAGTCGGGGTTTCCATCGGCAGATGACCTTCATCTCTCGTGGGAATTTATAGGGAACAATCCTGGGAAAGCGTATTCCACGGCCCGGTTTATTCTTAAAAATGAAGGAGAACAAGCCTTAAACGATGCCAACTGGAGTATTTACTTCAGCCAGATGGGCATGGGAGTGATCGATGAATCGGTCACCGGTGAGGTGGATATCAGCCATGTGAATGGGGATCTGCTTTCCATTACACCACGCAAAGGATTTCGTCTTGGCCCTGGTGAGCAGGTTGAAATTTTGTACAATAAACCTGGAAGCCTGATTAAGGAGGTGGAAGCACCTTCGGGGTTTTATATTGTTTTTACGGATCCTAAGAGGGAAAAGGACGAAGTGGCTGCCCTTCAGAATTACCATAGGGAACCCTTTCCGACTCTGGATAAAATCTTTCCCGCTTCAGGCGGGATTCCCACACCCGATGCTGAATGGCTCTACCAGCAGAATGCCGGATTGGAAAAAATCAATCCTTCAGAGATTATAAAAGTGATCCCGACACCCACGACGATCAACGCTTCCAAAGGTTCAGAAATACTATTGACCGGCTTGGTGATCCGTTACCAGGCAGGGCTTGAAAAAGAAGCCGCTTACCTCGCTGATATGCTGGAAAAAGTGATGGGGACAAGACCGGGTTTGGTAGCTGGCCATGGGGTAGGAACAAACCTGGTTAACCTTTCCACTTCACAATCGAGGCCTTGGGAGGGATATCACCTGAACGTGATCGAAGGAGGAGGCGTACATATTGAAGGCGGAGATGCTGCGGGTCTCTTTTACGGGATTCAAAGCCTCCTGGCTATGGTACCTGTTGAAGCCTGGTCCAGTCCTCAACGAAAACTTGAAATAAATTGTGTAACCATCAATGATTCACCTGTATTTCATTACCGTGGAATCATGCTGGATGTGGCCAGGAATTATCATCAGCCAGAGTCTGTTCGAAAATTGATAGCAGCAATGGGCTTTTATAAAATGAACAAGCTACATTTCTCAATCACCAATGATGAAGCCTGGAGACTTGAGATTCCGGGCTTACCTGAACTCACCGATGTTGGGGGGTTCCGCGGACACACACGGGATGGTAAAGATTGGCTGCTTCCCGCTTATGGATCGGGACCTTTCCCTGATCCTGAGCAAGGAGTCGGTAGCGGGTACATGACAAGGGAAGTCTTTGTGGATCTGTTGAGGTATGCCGCAGAACATCATGTGGAGGTGATTCCGGAGATCAATTTTCCAGGGCATTCCAGGGCAGCCATTTTTGCCATGGAAGCCAGGTATGAAAGGTTGATGGATGAGGGAAAAATTGGAGAGGCTGAGCTTTATCGTCTTGCCGACCCGGATGACCGGTCCATTTATAATTCGGCTCAAAATTTTAATGATAATGTTTCCTGCGTTTGTAAAGAAGCTCCCTTCCTGTTTTTCGAAAAGGTGGTGGACGAGCTGGCTGAAATGTATAAAGATGCAGGATTGGAACTGAAGACCGTTCATACCGGAGGGGACGAGGTACCGGCCAGTTCTTGGACCGATTCGCCCATTTGTCGCGAGTTCCTTGGATCACATCCTGAAATTGAGGGGGCCGCTAATTTGCAAGCCTATTTTGAGGGTCGACTGCTGGAGATCCTTTCAAAAAAGGGATTGGTCATGGCGGGTTGGGAGGAGATTGCACTGTTGAAAGACGACGATGGAAAATGGATGCCAAATCCTGATTTTGCGGGTAAGGGCATGCTTCCCTATGTATGGAATAGTCTTGGGAATTCACTGGATCTGGGCAACAGGGTTGCCAATGCCGGATATCCTGTTGTTTTGTGTAATGTGGACAATTTTTACATGGACCTGGCCTATAACCACCATCCTGCTGAACCCGGACACTACTGGGGTGGATTTGTGAATACCCGACGGACATTTACTTTTGCCCCCTTTAATGTTTTTTCCACCACCTTAAGCGATCGTTTTCGCCGGCCGCTTGATCCTGCCAGGTTTGAGGGAATGGAGCAACTGCGGGAAGATGCGAGGAAAAATATTTCCGGTCTTGAAGGCCCCATATGGAGTGAGACCATCAAAGGCAGTGATATGTTGGAGTATTACTATCTTCCGAAAATGCTGGGTCTGGCGGAACGGGCCTGGACAGGGCAGGCCGATTGGGCTGATATAGCTGACAGGGAGAAACGAATTGAGGCAATCAACAGGGATTGGAGTGCTTTTGCCTACACCATAGGTTATCGGGAAATGCCCAGGCTTGACCACTTGTTTGGCGGATATAATTATCGCTTGCCAGCTCCAGGAGCCAGGGTACAGGAAGGCCTGCTTATGGCCAATGTGGATTTCCCCGGACTAAGCATTCGTTATACCACCGATGGATCAGAACCTGGTGTAAATTCCCCTTTGTATGAAGGCCCGGTGAAGGCAGTAGGTACCATCTCCCTGCGCACCTTTGATACTCGTGGCAGGGGCAGTTTAACGACTATGGTTGATTGTACAAATCATTAACAGCCATTACAAGAAACATAAAATTGGTGGCTCCGCCACCCATCACATACTCGGTTTGTTGCCAGAAAAAGGGCCAGGTCTTCAGTTCTGGAAAGTCAGGCCGGATCAAAGCTGTACCGGAAACCACTCCTCCGGGAATGAAGGACCAATCGGCCCGGTTTACTCCATAGGCCACTTTGATTGAATTGGCTCCCACACCCGAAACAAAAGAGGCATTATTGGGACCTGGGTGTACCCCCAGTATAAAATTAAGGGCATGTTCAAAAAATGCCGTGGGTACCAGGTCCGGCCAGCCTTTGTGGTAGAAATACTGAGACACCCCAAACTGTTGAATATTCCAGCCTGCTCCCCAGATATTTGGTTTATAGGGAACACCATAGGGTGAATCGGCTTCCTGTTGTAATTTCAGATCATCCTGGAAGGTTTTCACCGCAGCATGAAGTTCACTTTTAAATTGAGGATCATCAATGGTTTCGATCACAGCGCCAATGGCCCATCCACAGCGAGACAGAGACTTCAGGATCTCCTCCTTCATCTCCACAAGGGCCCTGGTATAATCAGGATTGCCCGTGGTGAGGATCAACTCGGTCAGTGCGATCACCTTTTGGGCGGAGAGCCCTGGATCGTCGGGCAAACCTTCCCATAGTGCAAGGGCAGTTTCAAGGGACTCACTGGCCAGCTCGGGCTTGGATTCTTTGAGCACCCGGGAAGCAGCTGCAAGACCCTGGATAACCTGGAGCTCCCTGCTTGGATTTTCTTCTGTGAATACCCAGCGGTCGTCCTCATTTCCCGGAATGTCGTCGGTCATGGATGTGGCATCGCCCAGCATCACATATTGCCGGGGATCCCGGCAGATGATGCCCCGATAGAGCCTTCCCAGGGAACGATATCCCCCAAGTATGGTAGCCAGACCATGTTCGATCTGCTGCAGGGCGTCGGAGATTCCATCGGGCTGATGTATCTCAACCAGGTGATTCTCAAAATCAATCATAGTGGCATCGTGGTCGAGTCGAAATTCCTCAATCATTTTGGCAAGGAGCCATATGGTACCTGACTGGGACTCCACCCTCAGGTCATAGTCTCCCGCATCATGCCAGCCACCCTGGTCAAGGCCAGGAACCTGTTCTCCTGCAGTGAAGTGAGTATGGTTCTCTTCTTCCTGTTTGTATCCATCAAAGTGAAAGGGTATATGGGGAGCCATCTGAGCATCATCCATGTGACAGAGATCGTGCCATACCCTGTACTTCTCATTGATACGCATGTGGCACATCTGCACAGGCAGGTAATACTCAAGTGTGGGCTGCCAGGTTCCTTTAGCATAGATATCATCTGCAATACGAAAAGCATGAGAAAGCTTGTCACCATAACTTACCTGGTATATGCCCGCTTCCTGGATAGAGGAAAAGTCAAGCGTGACATATTGATATCTGAGAAACTCACCCCACACCTGGCTCTCCTTTTCAAGGACCAGCTCATGGCCCTTTTCACCCAGTTTGAATATTTTAAACTGTGGTAAAGGAGTGTCACTTGCATCCAGTTCAACGATTGCTTTTTTCTCTTGCTTTGGATGATAACCCAGCTGTGAAACCTGGATCACAGGATCGTATTTCCAATTCTTGATGGTGTTTGGGGAGAGGGTCCACTGAACGGCTCCCCTGGTGGCCCCTTTTGTGATGGGACTTCGTACAATGTACCACCCGTTGTTATGGTTGCTTCTTCCATCCCATAGTTCCAGCGGCTCTGAATGGGATTTGATTACAATTCGTTGCAGATCACTTTCCGGAGCGATAAGCAGTGATTTTCCAATGGCAAGGGGACCCGTGAGGGCTTCACCATCAAACTCCTCCATGGGTCCAACCGGCTGATCCATGAATATGCCCGAGGTCTGGTCCATCAGGTAGCTTTTCCCAAAAAGATCACCCGGGAACAGCTCCAAATTAAAACCTGCCCTGTCGCACCACTCATCGGGAAGTGGTTCATCCAGATCGACCCTAACACTAATGCTTCCATCATCTTCGGCTTTAATCTCAATCTGGTAAAAGAAGTTAAGATCAGGATAGATGACGGGGTTAAATCCCCTTCGGTTTTTGCTTGAGTCGGGGTACCATAGTTCCTGGGTGATGCTCTGATTCTCCAGGTTCACTTTCCTGGCGCCCCATTTGGGTACCGGCGACCACTGACCGGGGGAGGGCTCAAGACGCAGATCGCCATTGGCCGCAACCCTTACTCCATGCTGGATGATGGTGACCCCCGACTGGTGGCCTTCGGGGTAGTAGTCACTAAAAAAAGTTACATCAAGACCTTCTCTGTGGAAGTACTCTTTGTCATTCAGTTTTAATGCCTCCTGGGCTGAAATGAGAGTAGAGAATGATATCAGCAGGGAAAAAAATATTTTTTTCATTTTTTAGGAAACTTGAGTGGATGAAGTAATAAACTTAATTCAAATAAGTGATCCTTACCCAAGGAACGATCTTTTATAACTGCCATTGGTGAGATCTGACTGCACTGAATGTATGATTCAGCAGAATTATTCATATTTGAGTGATTCGGACGGGTTTTTTCCTGCTGCGCGCAGGGTTTGTATGCTAACTGCTGCAAGGGCAATCACCAGGGCCAGAATGCCTGTGTAAAGAAACACCCACCAATGCAGGGTAACCCTGTAGGGAAATCCCTCCAGCCACTTGCTGATCAGAAGCCAGGTGATGGGACTCGCAAGGAGGATGGAAAGCAGGATCAAAACCAGGTAATCTTTTGAAATCAATTTCAGAATTCTTCCCGGGCTGGCACCATTTACCTTCCTGATCCCGATCTCTTTGGTACGTTGCAGGGTGGTGTAGGAAGAAAGCCCAAATAGCCCCAGGGCAGCAATCAGGATGGCTACCAGGGCAAAAAATCCCACTGCCGTATTTAACTGTTTTTCGATCCTGTACTGCCGGTCGAAAAACTCATCCAGGAAGAAGGTTTCAAAGGGATTTCCTTCAAAAAACTGATTCCAGATTTTCTCCAGGCTGACCATTGAGGCATCCAGCTGTCCGGGATCAACCTTCATGGTGAAATAGTCATCCGAAGCCGGGAAGTAGCGATAAATCAAAGGTATGGGTTCCTGCTTGAGCGACATCTGGTGATAATCGGAAATCACTCCCACGATGAGCCTTTCCTGGTTATGGAAATTTACCTTCTGGTCGATGGCGTCAGCCGGAGTCGGGAATTCGAGAAAGTCCACGGCCCGCTGGTTGATGATCACTGCCAGATCTTCGGTTCCGTATTCCGGCGAGAA
This sequence comes from uncultured Bacteroidota bacterium, assembly GCA_963716765.1. Taxonomy (GTDB): domain Bacteria; phylum Bacteroidota; class Bacteroidia; order Bacteroidales. The sequence goes on from CAVQUO010000005.1 coordinate 284,564, forward strand.
ATTCCTTCCTGCCAGGAGCTCTATATCAAAGCCAGGCAGGTAGTCCTCATCCATTCCAATAACATAGATGACTCCCCGGTACTCCTCCTCATCCACGCGTTTTATTCCACTGGCCCAAAAGATCTCATCTCCCGGGATGTTGGATGAGGATGTCAGTCCTTCGATTCCGCCAATGCGGTTTACCTCAGTTTTGAAAGTCTGGTAAACCTCCTGGAAAATGGTATCAGCTACTGATCCTGGACCACGCAGAACCATCTTTTGATCCACCTCAACCCCAAGGTCCATTTCCCGCATATATTTTACCTGGGAGTGGACCAGGAAGGTGCCGGAAATCAAGGCAACTGATGCAGTAAACTGTAATACCACAAGAACCTTCCGCATCAGGAAGCCCCGGCCGTGATCGCTGAATTTTCCTTTTAATACCTCGACCGGCTTAAAAGAGGAGAGGATAAAGGCAGGGTAGAGTCCTGCCATAAAAGCGCCAAAGAGGAAGAGGAGGATTAGTCCGGTCCAGAACATGGGTTCACCAAAGAGTGAAAGGGAGAGAGATCGCTCCGTCAGCTGATTGAAGTAGGGGAGAAATACCGCCACAATCACCAGGGAAATCCCGGCTGCCAGGATATTCATCATCAGTGATTCGGAAAGGAATTTTACAATTAATTGTTTTTTCTGGGCTCCGACTACCTTACGAATTCCCACCTCCCGGGCCCGTTCCAGTGCACGACTGCTGGCAAGGTTGATGTAATTGATCCAGGCAATGGCCAGAACCGCCATGGCTATGATGGCCAGAATCATTACAGAGTCTGCATCCCCCTGCTCCTCTGGTTCTGACTCCTGCAGCAGGTCGGAATGAAGGTGAATATCTTCGAGAGGCTGAAGGATAAAAACTTCCTTTCCATCATCACCCCATTCCTCCTTTCGCTCCTCAGCCAGCCACCCGGCAAATTTTTCCTGGAAGACCAGGGGATCTGTTCCTTCCTCAAGGCGTATATAGGTGTTAAAATCGTACCAACCCCAGGCATTTCTCGAGGCTCCCTCCGACCATTGGTGGAGGGTTTCGGCCGAAACAAGCACAGTGAATTTGATATGGGAGTTCTTCGGAACATCTTTGATCACTCCCCGGATTTCGAATTCAGCCTCCTCGCCGAACCTCAGTGTTTTCCCGATCGGATCCTCATTTCCATAATATTTCCGGGCGGTGGATTCTGTTAATACCACGGTGTAGGGCTTGCTCAGAGCAGAGGTATCACCTGAGATCATCTCCCAGTTAAACATGGTGAGAAAGGAGGGGGTGGCAATCTGAATTTTTCTTTCCCTGTAGGAAACATTTTTATCATTGGTCAGCACTCCCGATTCGGGGAAGGCCCAGGAATACTCCAGGACCTCCGGAAAATTATTTTTCATGGCCGGTCCCACGGCAGGCACAGCGGCAGCGCAGGCAAACATCCTTTGCCCGTTTCGGTAGCCATCATAACGAACCCGGTATATGTTATGACTATCGGCATGAAATTTATCGAAGCTGTTTTCATACACCACGAATTGCAACAACAACATAAAGGCAGCCATACCCACTGAGAGTCCAAGTAAGTTGAGAATGGTAAATACTTTGTTTCGGGAGGCCTGTCGTAAAAATGCAAGGATGTAGTTAGGGCTGTGCATGAGCATGGCAAGCTTCTTTTGAAAGCAAATTACGAAATCTTATTTAAGGACGGTTTATACTGGCATTAGTTACACACTGGGTTATTTGACCTGGAAAGAAAAATCCTGCTGAACAGGAAAGCCCTCATTTGTAAACCCACGGATGGCGATTGTATAGCTGCCCTTTGAATCGGGTGCAATCAACTTAAAACTTGCCGGGTTTCCCGGGCCAGTTATAATATGTGATTCGAAGAATAGGGTGGTTTTGTAAAGTGGGGTCCTTGAGTTTTGTATTGTACAATTTCCCGGGACTGGAAGCGGATACTGGAATCCCTGGAAATACTCTCTGATGGTCGAGCGTGGAAAATCTATCAGGGCAGCGTCCCCCTTTTTTGATCGTATGTCAATAATCCCATCCATGATCAGGTCGCCCATAAAATATTTCCGGCTTTTTAATGAGATGGATTTGATTAAAGAAGGATCAATGTCCAGTAGTTTTTCGGAATCAAATAAGGGTATGCCATCAATAAAGTAAAACGGGTGGTCCCCTATCAAACGGTTTGTTTCAAGATCAAGAATCAGGACTTTATATTTTCCTTCATCCCTTGACAGGAATACTCTTTTTCCCAGCTCACGGAATACCTCCTCCATGACCGGTAGTCTGACATAAGACTCCATGATTATTTCATGGTCGGGCTTCCCGTAAAAAGGAAGTTTTTTTCCTTCTTCGGATGGAACGAAATTGTCTAAAGGATTTTCCGGGAAGAGACCATAAGCATCGGACAATTGTTTCTCCAAAAGCATCTCATGGTATTGCATGGCAAGGTCATCCTTGTTCAGAGAAACCCAGGCCTGTTCGGGAATCCTTTCAATGGAACGGCCCGGATGAATGGATATGAGAATATCCTGGTCATCACCAGGTGCCTGAATGATCATGTCTTTTCTTCCACGGCTTCCATTGAGGTCAAAAAGAAAGCGCCCATCTATGTCACTCCTGACACTGAAGATATCCGGGACAGAGTCAATGAATGAAAGGAGTATATCCCTGTTAACGACCGGTTCACCACTTCCCGGACGTGTTATCCTTCCAGTGAGCTGTAAGCCCCTCATATCAGGTAAAAAGTTGAGCTCCTCATCTCCGAGGGATATACTTGCAGGTATATCTGAATGCTCCGGGGAAATATTGAAAGGGTAGGGATACTGACTCTCGGAGCGGGCAATTGAGACTGAGATTGTGGCACTTTGAGGGCTGCCTGAAATGGCCAATGGATTCAAGGTAAAGGCTATTGAATCGCGCGATGTATAGCTCTTTCTCAGACCGCCAATCTGAATTCCGGCTTCCATTAGCTGTGCTTGTTGTCCATTGTGCTGCATCGAATCCTGCTTAGCTGTTTCGGGATTTATAGGCTGATACTTCTTTGCAGGATGAATGATCAGCACGGGAGTATAGTGAAAAGCGCCAGGGCCAAAGTTCCTCATCCATGAGGTGTAGCTCCTGATGATGTGTTCCCCCGAGTTTGTTTCACGCGGTATAAAAATTCTGCCGGAGCCACATCCATTTTTAATTAGTATTTTTTCCCTTTTAATGATCTCCCCCTGCTGGTTTATCAGTTCAACATTAGCCACAAGGGAGACTTGGGAAGGAAGCCCCGATCCGACTTCTGTGCAATATAATGCAAAGAGGATTTCATCTCCTGCCAGGTAGTAAGACCGGTCAACATGCACACTCAACTTCTCCCCGGGCAGATCCTGCGCCAAAGATGGTGAATTTATCAGCATCAGCATCAGGGTCAGTGTCAGTGTGTATGATATGTTTCTTGTAGTGAGTACCATCGCTTCATTTCTCTTCTGGCCAGAATTCGGGTTTTTCATTGCTGCCTGACAGGGTACACCTGAAACACATTTCTGAATTGGTAAAAATGTAGTGGTACACTCCGGCTAGCCTGTAGATTTCCACCAATGGAAATCCACGGCTGGAATAGTAGTCTATTTCCACCGAATCGACTAAATCGAAAAAGTTGCAGGAGGAATAGCCGGAAGGTATATCAAGGGATTTTGGGATTTCAGAGCGGTCGATAAAAATTCTTTTCTGTTTTAGTGCGGAAGCCTGGAAAATTCCAAGAACCGGTATTTCTGGATTTTCAGAGTTGGATATATTCCCGGTCACCATGGCGGGAGTGGGATCAAAAAGCGTTCCGGTATTTGTTGTAATGTCCTGGAGGCTTTTCCAGTAGGAATAAGCTTCGCGGCTCAGGGAATACTGATTTACCAGGATGCTGTATTTAATGCGGAGCTTGTTGCTTTCAGCGGAGACAAAGTATATGGGATAATCTTCAATGATGTCGTGGGTCAGGTGCTCTGATGTTCCAATGGAAATGACACCCGAACCGGCCGTCTGCCAGCAACGTGCTTCGTCGGGGTAAAAGGATGAAGTAATGGGGGTAATGATCTCCCATGTTTCAACCCATTCCCAGCGGTAATACCTGGTTTGATCACTATTGTCATGGGTATTGACCTTAATCTCCATTCCGTAAACCGATTGATTGGGATCGCTGGTCGCCCGCTCCTGCAATTCGTAAGCAATGCTATCTATTTCAGGGACATCCCTCAGTTCGACCCATTCAGACTCATAGTTCAGCTGGTCGCTGGTGCTTACCAGGAGCTTGTAGGAAGAACCAAGCTCCCCTCTGAAGGAAGAATGGCTCACATAGATTCCCGCCTGCTCCTCGGTGAATTCATAAATTCCCTCGTTCTCATCCATAATCATCACAAGGGCGCCCTCTTCGGGTGTGGGAATTGATTCATCAAAGGCAAAACTACGAGTCAGTTTCACCAGGTAGGGACCCTGCTGGTCCGTAATCAGACCATCAATGACCAGAATGTTCTCATATCGCTCAATTTCTGGAGTGTAAGGTTCTCGACAGGCGAAAGAGACTATAAGTAATAAAAAGCAGATATATATTATTTTATGACTTCTCATGTCATTTAAAACTTGAAGTTATATGTAACTGTAAATACAGGCTGGGTGAAAATGGATAACTTATATCCGTTCACGCTATTTTCCTTGCTCACGAAGTATATGGAGTAGACATTGTCGCGGCCTGTAACATTGTAAACAGAAAAGGACCAGGAACTGTGTGCCAGTTTCCTGGATTTCAGATTTCCTTCAATATTGGCAGAGATATCCCAACGGAAGTAATCCGGAATCCGGTATTCGTTTCTGTATGTATAGTGCAACATGGTCATGTTGCGGATTTTGTATTTGGCCACTGGATATGTAATGGGTCTTCCCGTGCTGTAGGTAACATTGGAGGAGATGCTGAGGCGCCGGGAAAATTTGTAGTTACCCACCAGGGTTACATCGTGCGGTTTATCATGATTGGCAGGAAACCAGTCACCATTGTTGATCCTTTCTACGGGATATTCGCTGTCGGCCTGAATCATGATTCGGGAATAGGTATAACTGATCCAGCCATTTAGTTTTCCGGCAGTTCTTTTCACCATTAATTCGGCTCCGTAGGCCCTTCCTTTTCCGTTGATGAGGTCCTGTTCGATGGCATCATTCAAGATCAGGTTGGCACCGCCTTTGTACTCTATGATATCAATGATATTCTTGTAATAGAGCTCTACTGAGGTCTCGATGCTCTGCTTCCTGAAATCCTTGTAAAAACCCAGGGCATATTGATCTCCTATTTGCGGGCGTATATGGCTGTCGCTTAGCTTCCAGGTGTCTGTGGGGGATACAGCGGTGGTATTTGAGAGCATGTTCAGATATTGACGCATCCGGTTGTAGCTTAGCTTTATGGAACTGCTGCCAGATAGCTTGTACCTGAGATTGATCCTGAGTTCGGGTCCGTGGTAGTTCTGTATTGTTTTTCCCCCGGCATAGTAGGAGCTATCTATAATGTTTATTGGATCGAGGGGAACGCCTTCGTAATAGTTGGTGACGCTTTTCGGACCCAGGAAAGCATAGTAGGAATACCTGAGTCCCCCGTAAATAGTCAGTTTTTTACTAAGGTTGAATTCATCACTGATATAAAGTGCGGATTCGATGGCATGTTCGCTCTCAAGGTGAAGTGGTTCAACCAGGGATTGATCACTGAAGGGGTTCAAAGAGCCGGGGTCCAGTTGATAAAGAATGCCATCGAATCCGTACTGTACTTTATGATCCTGGGATGGGAACCAGGTAAATCCTGCTTTAAGTTCCCTGTGATCAATCCTGTAATCCATCTTAAATGCTTGTGCTTCCTGGATCTGGCTCGAAATATCATAGAGATAAGAACTATAAATACCGCTGAATTGAGCGAAAAGCTTTTGGCTGAAAATATGTTTCCAGCCGATAACCACATTGGTATTGGCATAGTGGTAACTGGTATCGGAGTTGAGACTGAAATTGTCGTTGCTGTAATATGCGCTGATATCCAGGTTGTTATTGGGATTAATATCGTATGTGATAATGGCATTCAGGTCGTAAAAGGCGGCGGAACTGTTCCGAATGGCAGGGTCATTGATCCTGCTGAGAATCCAGTCAGAGTAGGTGGTTCGTATCCCAGCAATGAAGGAGACTTTATCTTTGACCAGGGGCCCCTCCAGCGCCAGTCGTCCGGTGATGGGGCTGATTCCACCCTGACCTGAAAACTTCTTTCGGTTTCCATTCCTTGTTGAGATATCGAAAACAGATGAAATTCGCCCTCCGTAGTCGGCAGAGATTCCGCTTTTAAAGAGCTTGAAGTCCTTAACAACATCTGGATTAAAAGCTGAAAAGAATCCAAAAAGGTGGGATGTATTAAACACAGGTGCCCCGTTGAGAATAATCAGGTTCTGGTCGGTACTTCCTCCCCGGACATTAAAACCAGAAGCTCCTTCACCAACCGTTTGTACCCCTGGTAAAAGCAAGGCAGCTTTTAAAACATCCGCTTCACCCATGGCTGCCGGAACCTGTTTGATGGTGCTCACGTCGATTTTATTGAGACCGATTTGCATTCCGGACACATTCTGATATTTGTCTGCGGTTATCACTACTCCTTTCAGCTGGTTAATCTTTTCTTCCATTTCGATGTTCAGAGTGCCGTCGCCATAAAGCATCACATTCCGGAACTCCTCTTTTTTCCCCATGCTTCTGATGGTGATCAGTCGGCGGCCCCTGGGAAGGCTTAACACGTAATAGCCATTCACATCTGTGCTTACTCCCACACTCTGATCCTCATTGTATATCACTGCACCAATGATGGGTTCTCCCGTTTCCGATTCCCGGATGTAACCATTGATGGTTGAATTTGATCCGGAGCCAGGTTCGTCTTCCACACCGATCTGGATGATACGGTTCCTGTCGGCCGCTTCACTGTTAACTACTGGTATAACTGACTCTTCATAAGTGATGCTGGTTTCCGGATCATGAATTGAGTCGGCATCCATGAAGCTTTGCATAAGCTCGGGATTAATAGCCCGATTTCTGGAAAGGAATATTTGATTTTCCTCCTGGTAGAAGAAGAGTCCATGCGGTGAGAGGCTTTGTTCAAGGACCCAGGACAATGTTTCTCCAGGGGAGGTCTGTAACACCCTGACGGAGTCCACCCAAAGGTCAATATAGAAAAAACGCAGAGGAGATTCTCTCTCCATTTCTTCAACAAAATCGGGGAAAAGTTGATTCTGATGCATCCCGGAGATCACCTGGTCCTGGCCGCTGGTTAGGCGAAAAAGAAACAGGAAAAGGATTAGAAGCCAGGTAATCCGTTTCATGGCTCCAGACGATTGTAATAGTTAATAATCCGTTTGATCTCAAGCTCATTACCTGTTTTTAATACAATCCTGTTCTCATGAATGAAGCTCTTAATTTCCTTCTTATGGTCTTCCAGCGCTTTAAGTAACCCGGATTTACTGCTGACTTTTCTGAATTCACCCTTATTCAGGACATACCACTCCTTAAGCAGGGTAAACTCGCCCCTTGAATCCGGAGTGGGATCAGATAAGCGTTTCTGCCATTTCACATAAAATGAAGCTTCACCTTCAGAAAGGAGCTCATAGTATCCATCCTTGATGCCCGTTGAAATGCTAGCGGGACAAGGCAGTTTTTTAAATCGGTGGCCTTCGATCACAAAGGTTTCGGTTAGTTCCTTATTCAAAACAACAATATAGCTTCCCGAGGGATGAATATGATTGTAAAGCAATTGATCCCTGTAGAGATCATATCTCAATGCAAGGCCTTCATATTGTCGCCCTTCCATGGATAATTCACTACTGTACCAGGTTTCTGACATGAAAAAAGGGTGCCCCAGGGTGCCAGGAAAAGTCTCGGCATATAGAAAACCGTTGATAAAGCGCTTGTCTGTACCGGCAGACTCTTTGTAAAGGGCTTGAAGTTTCAGGTAAGAATTTTCATAAGAATCATACTTCTCCTCTTCCTGTGCAAAGGCTGAGAAGGAAAATATAAAAATGAAGCTGGTACTCAATATGATTGTTAGGACTTTCATAAAACCCTGACAAATTATCAAAATGTGTCATGATAAGGGTTCACCGGATTCTATTTGTTTTCCTTTATTCTTAAAACGGGAATCTTTCTTCAGACGGAGCTGATATATTTTCTCAAATCGGAGACCAGAATACGATCCAGCTCGCCCTCATTGCCGGGGCTCGTTTCGGCAAAGAGAAAGCCAAAAAATGAGTATTTTTTTACATCCAGTTTTCTTATCATCAGGGGATGCTCAAAGTCTTCCGACAAGAGCTCATAGTTGAAGTGGTCAATTTCGTCCGGGGTAAAACCAGAATTGTTATTCAGGACGATGATGCTGAATTTTTTCTTCTCACTCCCCCCTCTGAAAACCTTTTCCCAGTCGGGTTTTTTATTTTGGAGATAGTATTCATAAGGATTGTATCCAATGGCCACCCCCAGTAAGTCGGCTGTGGTACACCACCCTCCAAAACGGAGGGGATTGACCTCTATGGGAATAATCAAACCCCGGGAATCGATCCTCACTTCGACATGTGCCGGAAAATTCTTTAAATGAGCCTTTCCGCCCAATGCCCTGAAGAAAATTTTCGAAGGGACTTTTAAAGTGAAGTACGATCTCTTTTGATGTTGAATATACCCTGTCGCTGGTATCACTTCCCGATGAAAATTTGTGATGCAGGATATTGAGAATGACCACTTTTCCTTGTTCGTCAAAATAACAATCGATGGCATACTCTTCCCCTTCAATATATTCCTCGATGATGAAGGTTGAGGTGTTAAGAACACCGGAAGGATAAATGGTTTTTAAGTTTTCGTAATTTAATTCTCTTTTGGCGGCCTTCCACTCCTGGAGGTTTTTCACCACGTGAACACCAATGCTGAAAAAACCCACCGATGGCTTGATCACAAAGGGGAAGGTCAGGCCCCTATGGTCCAGGTCCTGAATCTCCTCCAGCTTGACTGTTTTATAAAGGAAGCGGGGGTATAATTCTTTGATCATCTCCCGAAACCGGCCCTTGTCCTTGAATAGTTGTGCTTGCTTCGAAAAGGTGGAATCTCCCAGGTGTTCTGAGATCCAGCCCAGGGCATTTTCAGAGTTAGAATAGATTTTAGTGTCGGGTTTTTTCCTTAATCTCTCCATGGCCTCTCTTTCTGAAACCCATGCCAGAGCATCATCCGGGAGCAAAGTTCTGGCCATTTTGGTGGAAACAACTTCGTAGTGATTCTTTTTAATAGTTGCCCGTAGAAAATCTGAGACATAAGGATAATCGATCAGGATCATACTACATTTTATAAGGGTGAGTATTCATAAGGTAGCCAATCGGCAATACGGTCCGTGGACATGGTTCCATACCACAGTATGCCCTCGGGTTCAAAAAAGCCATCCATGGCGAAATAGACCCTTGGCCCTCTGAAGGAAGCTGTGGAAAGAAAGTGGTTGTAACAAATCTCCAGGTCCCTGAAGTAGGAGAAATATTTTTTCCCCTGGACTTCAATAACCATGTCTTGGTAGCGCACTGGCTGCATACTTTGCTCCTCCTGGACGGTGAAGCCCTCAGCTGCAAGTTTATTGAGCCAAAGCGCTGTGAAAAAATGCTTGCATGAACCGGTGTAGGTTTTGATTCTTCTCTTTTCAATAAGCGCTCTGTTGCCCTGACTCGTGGCCAGATCCATGTTAAAGATGATGTTTCCTGAAAAGGAGGTTGTATGATTCAACTTGTCATATTCAAACTTGTCCAGGTAGTAGGTGATCTGGTAACCCAGAGAACGATTAAGTATTATCAGAGGCTTGCGGGCAATGGCTCTGAGTGTATCCCGACTGGTATGGTAATTAAATGTAATGTCCTCTTCATTCAGAATATAACAATCTCCTGCATTTTTGCTTAGTCCCAGGAATTCATCCTTGAAGATGCGCATACAGGCCCTTCTTTTTTTGGTCAGCGATTTGGATTCAACCGAAACCTCTAAAATTTCATACAGAGCTCTTTCCAAAAGTACCTCATAGTCTTGTCCGTGCTTCAAAGCGTTCAGGGAAGCGGTGTTGTAAGCCATGGCACTTATTTGCAGTGTCCGACCCGCATAGGGGGTCACATCCAACTCGAATTCGCCATTTTCGTCAGTTGTGGTACCGAGGAAGGTTCCGTTAAAAAATACCGAAGCAAAATCTACCGGCTCTTTTGTTTTATGGTCGAGGACACGGCCGTGAATTACCTGGCCTAAAGACAAATATGCTAAGCAGCTGAAGAAAAGGAGCAGGTAAGCTTTTTTCACTGTATGAATACCAAATAGTTAAATATCAGGCCGACAATGATGATCCCCAGGGCAACCACACCCACAAATACCCCGATCAGTTGCCATTTCAGGACCTTTTTCAGAATGATGATCTCTGGCAGGGACAATCCAATGACCGACATCATAAATGCCAGTGCCGTTCCCAGGGTCACTCCTTTCTCAATCAGGACACTCACGATGGGAATGATCCCCGCTGCATTGGAATATAGAGGGATGCCCACCAGGATGGCCAGGGGGACGGAGTACCAGTTTTGATTTCCCAGTGCTCCGGCCAGGTATTCATCCGGTACAAAACCGTGAGCCCCTGCACCCACTGCAATACCCAGTAGAATGTAGATCCAGATTTTCCCGACAATCTCTTTTACCACCTCTCCTCCAGCAGAAATTCGCTGATTGAAAGTCATCGTTGCCTCCTCTTCAAGGCTTTGTTTGGCGTGGGTTTTATATACCCAATCGGCCACATACCTTGTCAGCTTGAGTTTTTCAAGGATAAATCCTGCCAGAATGGCAATGCTCAGACCAGTGAGCACATAGATCAGGGCTACCTTCCAGCCAAACAGTCCAATAAGCAGATACCAGGGCCACTTCATTGATCATGGGAGCGGCAATCAGAAAAGAGAAAGTAACTCCCAGGGGAATTCCTGCTTCCACAAAACCCAGGAAAAGCGGAATAGCCGAACAGGAGCAAAAGGGCGTGACGATTCCCAGGAAGGAGGCCATGACATTTCCGGCAAACAGGGATTTTCCCTCCAGTGCCTTCCGTGTTTTTTCAGGCGAAAAGTAGGTCCTGATGATCCCTACAACAAAGATGATCAACACCAGCAGCATCATCACTTTGGGGACTTCATAGATAAAGAAGCGAAGGGTTTCGGTCAGGTGCTTTTCCGGGGTCATCTGGAGGACCCGGAACACAATGAAATCAGAGATCTCCTGCAGGTACTTGTAGAGGATGATCCAGATGGGGATCAGGAGAAGCACAGTAGGATTATTTTATTTATCTTTCTCAAAACCAGACTGTAATAATGTAATAGATACCTATGCCGATAAATGATACTGCCACCACTCTTCTGAACCAGATATTCAAAGGACTTGATTTTTTTGTACAGGGTTCCGACTCCTGAAATTGTATAGGCAATCAACCAGGCGAATAGGATTACCGGGATTCCGGTGGCTATGGCAAAGACAACGGGCAGATGAAGTCCTGAGGAGGAAATGGTCAGGGGAATAAGCATTCCAAAATAGAGTACCCCGCTGTAGGGGCAGAAGGCAAGAGCAAAGACGACTCCCAATAAAAACACATCCCAGTAGGAGAATTTTCTTCGTTGCTGGAAACGTTCAGTAATGCGATTGAAAGCCGGAAAATTTATCCTGATGATCCCAAGCATAAAGATTCCGATGAGTCAGAAGCAGGGGGCCAATGATCTTCTCGCCGTATCGTTGAAACACGCCCGAAATTTTAAGCTGATCTGCACCAAGAAAGTATGATGACGGCCAAAGCAGTATAGGAAAAGGTTCTGTCCCAGGGTATAGATCAGTCCATTGTAAAAGACCCTGTTCCTGTTTCCAATGTCCTTCCCGATAAAACCTATGGCCGTAATATTTGTGGCCATGGGACACGGACTGATGGCAGTGAGCAAACCAAGTACCAGTGCAGATACAACGGGAGCGGATGTATTTGCATACAGATTATTGAGAAACTCCTCCATGCACTAAAGAAGTTTGTCGATTTGAGTTTTTAGAATTTCGTGAAATTTAGCAGGATTGGTGCGGGCATTCATAAATCCTTCATTGGTCAGGTTCACCCGGGTTTCGCCTTTTACGAGTAAAAGAGTCTGACCTGAAACCTCAAGTGCGCGTGCCATGCTCCTCCCCTTCATCTTCCTCGAGATTCAGAGAAGAAATTCAAGTTCCCCTCCTCCACTTGATCTTTGTAGAACATTTCCAGGGCCATCCTGGTTTCATCTTCAACAGCATTGCAGGTGGCACATCGTTTGGTGTTGTGAAAATAGTAGACCTGAACATCTTCAGATATTACAGCTTCGACTTCCCTTGCTTCCTTTTGTTTGATTATTACAGGCAAAAAGTGAGAATGCGATAAACAAAAACAGGACTGAGGGTTTTAAAGTTTTCATGGCTTTATGAATTTGAGTTAACAATTCTTTTAATTCAGAGAGCTTAGGAAGCTGCCCGGACATCACTACTTTTTCATTGATTACCAGGGCAGGGGTCCGCATCACGGCATATTCCATGATCTTTTGAATATCTTCTACCTTTTCTACGGAGGCATCCAGGTTTAATTCTTCAACAGCTTTCCTGGTTACTTTTTCCAGTGATTTACATTTTGCACATCCGGTGCCTAATACTTTGATTTCCATTTGCTCTGTTTTTAATTTTTTTAAATATTCAGAAACTTAGAAAACAGATTCCGGGCCAGTTTCCAGTTCTCCTGATTCAGGCAATATTTGATTTTAGGGGCTTCTATTTCACCCTGTATCAGCCCTGCATCTTTCAGTTCCTTAAGATGCTGAGAGAGGGTTGATTTTGCGATGGGAAGCACTTCGGTGAGATCACCGCTATAACAGCAGCTTTGTCTGGAAAGCAAGTCAAGAACGTACATCCTTATGGGATGCCCCATGGCTTTGGCAAAACGGGCAATGGTTTTTTGTTCTTCTGTTACTACTTCTGCAGTCATGTTGTTCGTAATTTACCGAACAAATATAGTTTATCTTTTTGAGGGTAGCAAGAATGCCATATAAGAACTTATTATTGACTATTTTTGTTCTTAGAAATCATGTATACAAAATAGGTTTACCATGGAAATAGCATCAATACCAATCTTATATTTTCAGCTTGGGTTTACCGGCCTTGGAATTATATTATTTTTTATAGGAAACTCTTTGATCAGAAGGATCGTCAAGAATCGATCGAATAAGATCAGGTCTGAGGAAAAGAGGATCATTTACACCATTAAATTTTTTAAAATTTGCTGGGGCGTTATTATTCTGACAATCATATCTTTAATATGGGATATTTCATTTAAAGGATTATCCTTATATTTTGCTTCTGTCTTTACTGTAATTGGTGTTGCATTTTTCGCTCAATGGTCCATGATCAGTAATGTAACGGCCTCTGTCATATTATTTTTTTCTTACTCCTATAAGATAGGAAACAGAATAAAGGTAATGGATGGAGACAATTCGGTAATTGGCAAAATCATAGACATCAAGCCTTTCTTTTTCCAAATACAGATTGAGTCAGGTGAAATCGTTAACTATCCAAACAATCTGATTCTGCAGAAACCCATCATACAATTGCATATGGAGGACAGCTCAGTTGTGGATCCTGAAAGCAAAGACTAAAAAATAGTTTATTCGGCTTCAGAGCTGATTTTGAAGTGGACCGGGATGCTATACAAAACGTTCACCGGATTCCCCTTATCCGTTCCGGGTTTCCACAAGGGAGACAATGATAGCACTCTGATAACTTCCAAATCAAAATCCTCGTTCAGGCCTTCTACAATACGGGCATTGATTAATCGTCCTGTTTTGTCGATTATAAACTGACAGACCACTGTACCTTCCATGTTGTTAATCAAAGTGAAGGGGGGATATATTGTATTCTCCTTTATAAAACTCAGAAATTCTTTCATCCCTTTTTTTCCGAATTTGGGAGCTTTCTTTGCTTGCAGGACAAAATCCTCACCAATGTCTATATCCCCATAATTTTTCATGAATTGGATCGCACTGGAATAGTTCACAGATGCAACAACCTGACCTTCGCTGTCGAAAAAGCTCCATGCCCTAAAAGGGATATTATTGCTGTAGAATCCGCTGGCATAGGGTTCTCCACCAGGAGTATAAAAAGTATACTTCCCGGTTCTGATCAGCGGCTCCAGGGAGCTAACCTTCCCGGAAAGAAAAGTATTGTTTTTGTCCATATCGAGAATGCTATATTGGAAACCTGCATCAGCGCTGGCTTTAATATATATGGAACTTGACCCATAAATAAATTCCGGGGTTACGACCACTTCCTCTGTGCTTGTTACCTCTGGTTGAGCATATGACAAAAGCGGAAGAAACAACAAAACAATGGAGATCAATTTTCTCATTTGATATTAAATTTAGGATTCTCTAAACAGCTGAACATTTTGTGTTGTAAAACTAGCAATATTCTTCTTTAGGGGAACAAACGGGCCTTGTGTAACTTACCTTCTGCGTGGTGAATATTCCATTTTTACCTGGTATTCTTTTGGCGGGCTTGCCTGCATCAGGTTCTCCACGAAATAATCCCAGCGCCTTCGCATGATGTAATAGCTATCCATGCCATAACCATGGCGTGCATTGGGTAGCAATATGAAATCAAAATCTTTATTGGCTTTAATCAGTGCATCGACCACCAGGTAGGAATTGTAAGGAGGAACGTTATCATCCATGCCGCCATGAATGAGTAAGAGTTTTCCCTTTAAGTTTTTTGCATACACCTGGTTGGCCTGTGGCTCATAATTGGATAAACCTTCGCTGTCGATGGTTTCCAGTCCGATGTATCTTTCTCCCCAATCGTCTTCGTAATTTCGGTTATCATGATTGCCTGATTCTGAAATTCCAACCTTGAAAAAATCCGGATACTTAAACATGGCAGCAGCAGTGGCAAATCCTCCCCCTGAATGTCCCCAGATTCCCACATGATCCAAATCCAGAAACTTATATTTTTCGCCCAGTTGCTTCAGGCCGGCTACCTGATCCGACAGGGTGTTTTCTCCCATGTCGCCATAACAGGCATCGTGAAATGATTTGGATCTGTTGGGATTGCAACTCCCCTCAATTTGTACTACCACAAAGCCTAATTCGGCCAGGGCCTGGTTATCTCTTCGGACGGCACTGAAGGTCCATGAACCCACACTGCCTCCCTGGGGTCCGGGGTAAATATTTACAACTACCGGATAATGCTCCTCAGGATTTAAGCTTGAGGGGGTAAACATAAGACCATAGAGATCCCATTGGTCATTTGCAGACCTTACAGTAAAGGGTGTTGGGGGCTTCCAGCCACTGGCTTCCAGCCTTGATATATCAGTCTTTTCCAGGGAGCTTATAAGCTTCCCCTTAAGATCCCTTACCTCATGAATCGGGGCGATGTTTGCTTCTGAATATGAATCCAGAAAGTAGGTCCCCTCAGGTGATATTTGTGGAGAGTGATCTGCTAAAACAGGGGTCAGTAATTTCAAATTTTTGCCACTGAAATCCACACGGTAGAGGTAGTTGTAGTAGGGATTGCCGACCCCTTCGTGATGGCTGCCTACAAAATAAATCACACGCCTTTCCTGATCCACTCTTAAGACTCTTCTTACCAAATAGTTGCCATTTGTTATTTGATTTTTTAGTGCTCCTGAATTTACATCATACAGGTATAAATGTCCCCAGTCGCTTCTTTCCGAATACCAGATGATTTCATTTGTAGCAGACAGGTAAGACCAGTTGATGGCATCTTGTCCGGATTCATATTGTGTGGCCACAATCTCTTCGAAAATATCACTCACCTCACCTGATTGACAATCGGCCATTCGTACATTTTCCTGCTTATGGTCGCGACTCGTGGAAACAAAAACAAGCTGCTGACTATCGTCACTCCAGGAAATATCGTCAAAGCCACCCTCACAGGAAATGTCATCACACAAGGTCCCCCGCCGTGGATCAGCATCCATTTTTAATCTGACAATCCCGGGTTCTTCACTGATGTCAATGATTACCCTGTGAATCCGAATGATATCCTCATCTCCTGGAAGGGGATATTTCCATTCCATCAGTTCAGGAGCTCCTACCTTTGTCCTGACAAGGTACATATCGCTTACGTGTCTTTGATCCTGTTGAAAAGTGGCAATCTTTTTGGAATCGGGTGACCAGCTGAGGATGGGCCTTTCGCTGTGCTTCCATCCGGCATTGTCGGTGGCATAACCGAAGTTTTTTACTCCATCACTTGTAAGTGCTTTTTCCGTATCTGTTGCTACTTCTCTGAGCCATAAATTCCAGTCTCGAATAAAGGCCACATACCTGCCATCGGGCGATGCTGCCTCGTATCGTGCCCCCCCACTTGCTGCCTCTGTAACAACTCCCTTTTCAAATAATTCCTCCTGAGTTTCAGCCACCAGCAGCTTCCCCTTTTCTGGGTTAAATAGTTTGTATTCCACCTGGTCTTCCGTTTCGGACCTGTACCAGAGCCTGCCATCGGGCAGCCATTGAGGGCGAATGTCATTATCAATTAGTTTAGTGACATTCAGCATGGCTACCGCCCGGTCATAATCGGAGTCAGTAAAGGTTTTTCCTTTTTGTGCCAGGGCCACATTGGCAAAGAGCAAGATCAATAGCAGGAAAAGCGGAGTGCGTTTACTTTTCATAAATAGTATTTATCAGGATTTTGAAGCTGATAAATGTAAGGAGAATCCATTGAAATCAAAATGTTTGACAGCTTGGCGAATTGTCATAAAAAAACCCCGGTGCCTTTGGCATCGAGGTTTGCTTTGTAGCTCCAACAGGATTGTTCGGCACCTTGGGTGCCTCACGGACCTGAGAATTACGCAGCCCAACAAGTTAAGCCTTTATCGCTTCGCGATTCAAGTCCTTTTTTCTCTTCAAATCCTTCAAGCAAGCTTGAAATTTGAAAATAAAAAAGCCCTCGCCCAGAGGGCAAAGGCTTTGCTTGTTGTAGCTCCAACAGGACTCGAACCTGTATCTACGGTTTAGGAAACCGCTATTCTATCCCTTGAACTATGGAGCCGATTTTGAGGGGACAAATTTAGCTTAATTCTGATTTACTGCCAAATCTCGTAAGAAAATGGATTGAAAACAGTATTTTCAGGATAAATCAATGAATTTTTACAATGAGCTTTTACTTCATGGCCAGCATATCCATCAGGGATAAAGAAGAGTATAACAAGTACTTGAAGCAAGTGGATGAGGTATTTGGCAGGTACCGTGGAACTTACCTTGCGGTGGATGATCATCCCCGGGTTCTGGAAGGGACCTGGGAGTCGGAGAGGGCGGTTCTGATCCGATTTGAGACTAAAGAGGAATTTGAGCAGTGGTATGAGTCCAAAGATTACCAGGCTATTCTGAAGCACCGGCTCAGAGCCGCCGATTGCAACACCATCCTTTTTGAAGGAAAAAATTAGCGTTAAGAATTAAAATGTAAAGAATATATTCCATGGAATGTCAGAAACACCTTTTTCAGATCCCAGGTGGGATTCATTATCTGAATTGTGCTTACATGTCACCGCTTCTCAAATCGGTGGAAGAAAAGGGGATCGAAGGAATACGAATGAAGCGGAATCCCATTTCCATTAAACCTGTTGATTTTTTTACAGGTGTGGTTGGTGTCAGGGAGAAATTTGGGGAAATGGTCCACTGTGCAAGCTCCCAGGTAGCCTTTATGCCTTCGGTCTCCTATGGGATGAACAGCGTGATTACAAATATTCCATATAAAAAAGGTCAACATGCCTTAACCATCTCCGAAGAGTTTCCCAGTTGTTATTATACGGCTCAAAGGTGGTGTCATAATCATGGAGCCGAATTAAGAGTGGTGGCCCGAAAGGAAGATGTCCCTGAAAAGGCGAAGGATTGGAATGCCAGGATTCTTGAGGCCATAGGTACTGAGACTGCTTTTGTGGTGATGGCTTCAGTGCACTGGATGAACGGTACTAAATTTGACCTGGAGCAGATTGGATCCAGGTGCCGGGAGGTGGGCGCCAGATTGATCGTTGATGGATCACAATCGGTAGGTGCTTTGCCCATTGATGTGAAAAAATATAAAATTTCGGCCCTGATTTGCGCCGCCTATAAGTGGTTGATGGGACCCTATTCGACCGCCCTGGCATATATCCATGAGGATTTTAATGATGGGGTTCCCCTGGAAGAGTCCTGGATGACCCGGCCGAACTCGGAACGATTTGACAGGCTCACCTCTTACGAGCAGGGCTACAAGCCCGGGGCGGTACGCTTCGATGTGGGACAGAGCAGCAATTTCATCCTCGTTCCCATGCTCAATGAAGCCCTTGGCCAGCTCCTGGATTGGGGAATCGGGGAGATCCAGGAATACGGTAGAAAACTGTCTGAGCCTCTGATTAGCTTTTTTAGCGAAAAAGGGTCGCATATTGAAGATGAAGCACACAGGGCCCATCACCTTTTGGGTTTGCCTCTGCCTCCCGGAACCGATGGGGAAAGCCTGGTTGGGGCTCTACAGTCCAGAAACGTTTATGTCTCCCTGAGGGGAAGCAATATCCGGATCAGCGTAAATATATTTAATAACAAGGAAGACATCAGGGAGCTTATGGCTGCCCTTTGATGGCCTCCAGGATCCTTTTCGGGGTCATGGGCATCTGGTAAACGCGGGCGCCACAGGCGTCGAAGATGGCATTGGCAAGTGCGCCTCCCATGCAAATGATGGCCGGTTCGCCACCCCCCTGGGGTGCCTCATCCTGCCTGTCAAGGATGACAGTATCGATGGTCTCCGGGACCCATGAAAAGAGGGGTAACTGATAGCTGTCAAAATTGTTGGTGATCACATCTCCGCCTTTAAACTCCACATCCTCCGAAAGGGCGTAACCCATGCCCATGGTTACACAACCCTCTGCCTGAATATAGGAGCCCTGAGGATTTACACACAGCCCCATATCTTGAGAGCATACAGCCCTTATTGGTTGAACTTTACCTGTTTTTTCATCAACCTTTACTTCAATCATAACAGCAACCCATGTGCCTGCATCGGTTCCGCAGGCCATTCCAATGCCACGTCCGCTGGGACCGGCTTTTGGTGAATATCCAAATTTTTCAGCAAGGGCTTCAATGACCGCGATCATTTTTTCATCGGCCAGGTTATCAAGCCTGAATTGAACCGGGTCTATGCCGGCCTTTGCCGCAAGAATATCTACCTGAGATTCCCTGGCAAAGGTATTGGTATTGTTGGCCGGGGCCCTCCATGCTCCGGTGGCGAAAGGGTGTACCGGTGTACCTCGTTTTTCGCCAAAGCCGGTTGTTAAGGCATGCGGCACATTATAGATGGTATCGGAGCCCCTGTTTCCGGCAAAATATTGTTTGTAATCCCAGAGGATCATTTTTCCCTCCCTGGTCATGCCCGATTTGATTTTTACCACAGCAGCCGGTCGGAAGTAGTCCATAAAAAACTCCTCCTCCCGCGTATAAATAAGCAGGACGGGTTTTCCAGCCATTTTGGCAATTCTGGCCGCCTCTATGGCCTGGGGATGATAAATTTTACCGCCGAAACCTCCACCCACGAAAGGGGAGATAACCCTTACATCGTCAAGCTCCATTTCAAATCTCCCCGCGATTTCACCCTGTGCGCCGAAGGGCGATTGTGTTGATGCCCATACTGTTACCTTCGCACCCTCCCAATGGGCGAGTGCTGAATGGGTTTCTATGGGTGAATGGGCCACGTAACCATCATGGAATTCGCTCTCTATAATTTCATTGGAAATCGCCTCTCCTTCGTCCATGTTTCCTGAACTGCGGACCTCGCGACCATCCGATGGGGCATCCAGCAGGTATTGGAAAATGGAATGATGGTCAACATCCAGATCATCAGGACTATAATCCGCCTTGATCAAGGCCAGAGCTTCCTCGGCTTTATCTGGAAATTCGTGCAACACAGCCACTAGCTGATCATCCCTGACCACCTGAATTCCCTCCATCTTTTCTGCTTCCGAATAGTCCACAGAAAGTAGTTTGGACAGGTGGGAGGGTGGGCGCAGTACTTTGGCATAAACCATGCCTGGCAATTTTAGATCCCCTGTATATTCTGCTTTTCCTGTTACCTTGAGAATTCCATCGGCATGCAGACGCGATTGTCCCACATAATGAAACTGGGTAAAATCTTTTACCGGAGGTTTTTCATCCAAAAATTTTTCAATCTTTTTTCCCTTAGCCAATTCACCGTAACTCACCTGCTTTTTTGGATTAGCCCTGGCGCTGATGATTCCCTTGCTTACCTGCAGATCTTCCACAGGGATCTCCAGCTTTTCGGAAGCAAGCTGGAGTAATACTGCTCTCGCCTCTGCTCCTGCAGCACGCAGATAGTGACTGAATTCCCTGGTGGTAAGAGAGCCCCATGTCCCTGCATCCCAGGGGCAAAGAAGGGTATCACCCATCACCATTTTTACCGACTCCAGGGCTACGTCCAATTCGTCGGCAATTTGTTGGGGCAAAGAGGTAATGGGTCCCTGTCCCATCTCAATTTTGCCCACGTGACAAAACACTGTTCCATCTTCATCGATTCGCAGGAAGGCGTTATAATCTTTGGGCAGCTCGCGGCGCTGAGCCAAGGGCATGGCCAGCAGTTCGGATGCATTCCCGGATCCGAAGTATACAGCTATTCCGCCACCGAGCAGGGTCAGGAAATCCCTTCTTTTAATTTCCAGCTTATCTTTTGTGGTAGCTAAGCCTTTTATTTTTCTGTTCTTCTTCATGGCTATTTCCCTCCTTTCATTTCACGTCCTGCGACCTGAATGGCTTCAATAATCCTGATATGTGCCCCGCATCTGCAGAGGTTGTCCTCCATCCCCTCGATGATCTCCTGTTTTGTTGGTTCCGGGTTAGAGATCAGAAGTCCCAATGCATTCATGATCATTCCCGGTGTGCAGAAGCCACATTGAAGGGCATCATGCTCCACAAAGGCTTTTTGAAGGGGATGTAATTCACCGTTTTTGGAGAGGCCTTCAATGGTGATGATTTCACGGCCCTGAACCTCATTAATTTTCATTGCACAAGAACGGACAGCTTCGTTGTTCAAAAGGATGGTACATGCTCCGCAGTATCCGGATCCACAACTATACTTGGTTCCTGTCAGGCCAAATTGATCCCTCAATACCCAGAGGAGGGTAAGGGTCGGGTCGATGGTGATTTCAGTTTTTTTACCGTTGAGGGTAAAACTAATGGTTTCTTCCTTCATTTTACTTGATGTTTTTTTTGGCTATTGAATAATCTTCCGGGGTATCGATATCCATCAGAATCCCGGGTTCTTCCATCTCTACCTCCAGGACATCCTGCGGGAAATGGTGCATGAGAGCACGAAGGCCCTGCTCCAGGTCGAGTCTCCCTATCTCCTTTTTGTATTTGAAGTCAACCAGCAAAGGGTGGCCGCGACGGTGATTGGTGACAGGGACGACGATCCCGTGAAGGGATTCATTGTAGGCTTTAATCACGGCATCGCAGACAGCAGGTGAAATTCCGGGCTGGTCTCCCAGGAAGATCAGTGCGGTACCGGTATCATCGGGGAGGGCAGAAAATCCGCATACTACCGATGAGAGCATTCCTGACAGATGATTGGTATTGATACACACCTCTACAGGTAATGGTTTGATCACTTTCAGGATCTCCTCATGGTTTGCACCCAGAACAACAAGGATGCTGTCCACAGAGGATGAGCCGATGTTTTGTATCACGGTTTCAAGGATGGTACTTTCACCAAAGGGGAGCAGCATCTTTTGTGATCCCATCCTTGTTGATGAGCCTGCTGCCAGTATGATTGCCCGGTTTTTAAGCATCGCCGGACTGTCTTTTTGCTCTTTCCTGAACCAGCTGTGCTGCAATACTGGTGGCAATTTCCTGGACTGTTACAGAAGCAATGGGGATCCCAATGGGTGTAAATATTTTCGCCCACTGTTCTTCGCGTGGCCAGGCCGCTCTCAATAAATCGTTTTTTCAAAAGGGCCACCTTGTGCCTGCTGCCAATCATGCCCACATAGGCAGCTTCCGATCCCAGGCATGGTTTAAGGCATTCTGCATCACTGCTGTGTCCGCGTGTGACAATGACAACGTAGGTAGAAGGTGTGAGTTTAATCTCCGACATGGCCAGACCCATATCCTTGACGACGAAGTGATCGGCATCCGGGATATTTCCCATACATGCAAACTCAGGACGATCATCGATTACGGTGATCTCAAAATCCAGCAGGCTGGCCAGGTGCGCCAGTGCTCGGCCCACATGGCCGGCACCAACAATGATCAGGCGGGGTAAGGGTTTGATAGGCTCCATAAACAGGCTCTGTCTTACTCCACTGGATGGAGATGGGGGCTCAATTTCGCAGAATCCCTCGCCAGTCTGAGTTTTGAGTTGTCTTTTTATGGAGTCCCAGATGGGGGTGCTGATACCCTCAGGATGATTTGCTTTCCCTTCCTTCGTGATCCAAAAGCGCTCGATGTTTAATCCTTCTTCCGGCACCCTGGATAGGATGGTGCAGATGTACCCACCCAGACCATTGGTAAGCGACTGTGCCATATCCTCCAGGGCTTTTTTGTGTTGGGCCGGATTTGCATCAAGCAGGACCTCGGTTTCTCCGCCACAAATGGCACCATCTAAATCGGGATTCGTATTCAGGTTGAAGTAATACTGACTTGAGGTGCCCGAGATCAGGGCACGTTTGGCAATTTGTTCCACCTCGCCTTCGAGTTGTCCACCACCTATGGTTCCGGCAATAAGACCCTTCTCACCAAACAGGGCCGAGCTTCCCGGTTTCTGAGGAGTGGATCCGGAAGTTTTAACCACGGTGGCCAGGGCAATTGTCTCCCCGGATTGAATATGGTCTAATAGTTGGCGATGAACATTTTTCATACTAGCCTGCTTTGAATTCCCAGATGATTCTGTTCATAAATAACAAAGCTTTAACACTATAAATATAAACTATTAATTGACAAAGGCTACTCCAATTCGTAACTTGTAAACATCTGGATTCAAAACTTAAGATCATGGAAAATTACTATTTGTGCCCTCTTTGCAGGGGACATTTAAGGGTTGGAGGGAATATCGTTTTCAAGGTTCGGAATACCTTAAGAGAAAAGGGATTGATGCTATTACATCCAGAAGAAGGGAACTACTCAAGTATAATACATCCGAAGTTTCATTGTGAGGAGGGTGATCGGATTGATTTTTTTTGCCCTCTGTGCATGAGTTCGCTGGATGCTGCCCTGAATGAAAACCTGGTTTACGTGATTATGGTGGACCCGCAAGGGAAAGAGCACGAGGTGTATTTCTCTCGGATTACCGGTGAGCATAGTACTTATAAAGGATCCGCCGGAGGCATGATGGCTACGGGTGTCCGCTCCTACAGGTATACCTATATTGAACGATCAGACAAACAATCTCCCCAAATGCAAAATTAAGAGGGAGATCTTCTCCTTCCATGTAACAAATGATGGTTTCCATTGTTATTTCCTTAAAGGAGAGGGAAATGAAAATGGATATAGTGTTGTGAAGGCTAAAAAGCCATTGGGATTTCCGTGGGAAACACAGGATCCTTTTCTTTTTTGTGTATATCCATGCGGATGATTATCCCCGGGGGAATGAGGATTTCGGACCCGATACAAGCCTTGCCGGCAGGTCCATCGGGAATGACTTTGTGATCAGGGATGGATTTCGAATGTACCACGGGACAAAAGTTCCTGGTTTTCCGGTTCATCCTCACCGGGGATTTGAAACAGTTACCGTGGTCAGAAAAGGTTTAGTGGATCATTCTGATTCATTGGGGGGAGCAGGCAGATATGGCCATGGCGATGTTCAATGGATGACTGCGGGTAAGGGGATTCAGCACGCTGAAATGTTTCCCCTGCTGAATAGGGAGAAGGAAAATCCCCTGGAGCTCTTCCAGATCTGGCTCAATCTTCCCAGGGCCGACAAATTTGTGGAGCCTCACTATACCATGCTTTGGGGCGAAGAGATTCCGGCTTTTAATGTTTTGGACCAAAGAGGCTTAAAAACCACCATCGAATTGGTGGCCGGAACGATTGGAAACAAAATAGCATTGGAGCCGGCCCCTTCTTCCTGGGCGGCAAAGCGCGATCATGAGGTGGGCATCTGGATCGTGGAGATGGAGCCAGGCGCAAAATGGAGCTTGCCACAGGCCAGTAAGGGGGTGAACCGGACGCTCTACTTCTTTGAGGGAGATGCCCTTGTTCTCAATGGATTAAAATTCGAAAAACATTGTGCACTGGAGTTGGAGGCCCACCTGGAAACTCAGCTGGAGAATGGATCAAAAAAGGGTCGTTTCCTGGTCCTGCAGGGGGTCCCCATAAAGGAGCCTGTGGTGAGCTACGGCCCCTTTGTAATGAACTCCCGGGAGGAGATTCAGCAAACCTATGCTGATTACCAGCAAACACGCTTTGGAGGTTGGCCATGGCCCAATAATGACCAGGTACATGGCCCTGACCAGGGGAGGTTTGCCAGGTATACCAATGGGACCGAAGAGGTCCCTCCAACAAAGGCCTAGCTTATTCGAACAAGAGCCAGGATTCGGGATCAAGGATAATCTTTGTGGCCTTAGGTTTCATGGGGATCATAAAGGTCTCATCTCTTTGGGATATCTTCAGCTTTTGATCGATGACTGTCCCGTCTTTCAATTCTATTCTGACTTCAAGGGGAAAGTCAAACAAAGACCCTTCCTGTTTTTGTTGGATGGTCAGCTGAAGTTTGCCTTTTTTGTACTTCCAGGAAAGAGGAGAGGACAGGGTGGCCGGCTGTATAGAACCACTGCTGGAAAAAGTCCTTAAAATCACGTCCCGATAAATACTCCACTACTGCCAGAAAATCTTCTGTGAGGGCATTGTCATATTTGAAATCGTTGTAAAAAGTGCGCACGCAACACTGGAAAAGTTCATCGCCCAGCTCATGGCGTAACATATGCAATACCCATCCTGCTTTTTCGTAAGTGTTTTTGTTAAGAGTTTCGCAGATACCGGAAGTGTGGTATCGACGATGGGAGCAAGTCTTTTTTCAGCAAATTCCAGCACCTGCCTTTTTCTTCAAGCAAGGCGGCCAGGAAGGCTTCCCTGCCGTGGGCGTTTTCAATATAGAGATCTGTGAGATAGGTGGCAAATCCTTCGCTGATCCATATGTGATGCCAGTCGAGTTCAGAAACCGCGTCGCCATACCATTGGTGGGCAATTTCATGGGCAAACAGCGGTTCCTTGTCTCGCTGCCCCGTTACTGTTCTTTCAGTGTAAAAAATGCAACTGGCATTTTCCATCCCTCCATACCTGGTTTTTGACTGTACATTGGCCAGCTTGGTGAAAGGAAAGGGGGCAATATATTTTCGAAAAAATCAAGTGGCCCGAGGGCCACACTGTAGTCATAAAAGCCCTCGTCCCGGTTCTGGGGGTATACCCACGATGAGACTGGGAGACCCGAAGCGCTTTCAAGATATTCAACCTCGAAGGGGCATACCCCGATGACCATTAGTTTGGTAGAGAGGGACGTTCATTTCCCAGTGGGTGGTAATACAGTCCTCGTCCCAGACCTCACTGGTTTTTGATCCGATGGAAACAATCCCATAGTGAGCAGGAGCCTTGACGATAAACTCCACGGTGGCTTTGTCGAAGGATGGTCTACAACCGGGAGCCAGTGATGTGCCCTGTCGGGCCAGTTGTCTCCAAAGAAAGTCCGGTCACCGAATTTATTTTCTGATATGATCAATCCGTCGTCCGGGATTCCATGGTATTCAATGAGAAGATTCCTGGTGTCTCCCTCCTGTATTTCATCTCCCGGGAAAAGCAGCAGGTTGTTTTCATGAACGAATGTTACTTTGATCACCATTTTCTGTAATCCTGTCAATCTCCATCCCTCGGCCCTCGGATGAAAGATTGACAAGGTCGAGGCTGAAATCCTGTACTTCCGATTTGAAGAGGATCTCCACCTTCTGTACTACAGTAAATAATATCTGCTGTATCGCTGAGTTGAATATCGAAACGATAATGCTGAATATCCATCGTGCTCCACTGCTCCTGATGATCCTGGGCAGAAAGAAAGGCAGAGCGACAGAATTGCGGCGAAAAGGAGGGCCTGAAAGCCTTGTATATTCTCTTTATCATTAGAAATTATCTTGAGCGTGCAATTTATAAATATTCCATTGATAGAGGAAGTGCTTTGCAGCAAGGGATTTATGGCAGAGTGTCAGGGTATACGGATCTGGAGTCTTCTGAAAGACAAATCATTGGAAGATACTTCACAGACTGCTCAAAATCAAGCTTGCCAATTAAGATTTATCACTATTTTTATAGGCTTAAGCCAAATTAATGAAAATTCTGGTAACCGGAGGTGGTGGATTTATTGGGATGGCCCTGATCAAAAGATTGATCGCCGAGGGCCATAAAGTAACCAGTTATTCCAGGCGGGAGTATCCCCTGCACTGGGCTCTTGGAATCAGCAGTATTCAGGCTGATATCAGTGACCTGGAGACCTTGGAAAAGGCCTGCAAGGGGAAGGATGTGGTTTTTCACCTGGCAGCAAAAATTGGGATTTGGGGGGACTATGATGAATATCACTCTACCAATGTGACAGGAACTTTTAATGTGATTAAGGCTTGTCGTAAGCAGCATGTGGGCCGTGTGGTTTTCACCACTTCCTCTGGTGTTGTTTTTGATGGCTCCGATCTGGAGGGTATTGATGAGTCTCATCCCTATCCGGAAAATCATGGTTCTCATTTGGCTGCCACCAAGGCCCTGGCCGAACGCCTGATCATCGAGGCAAATTCTGAAGAGCTGAAAACCATAGCCTTGCGACCCCATCTTGTCTGGGGACCCTATGATGCCCACCTGATACCGGGAATTCTTAAACGGGTCGGGAGCGGGAGAATGAGGCGCATTGGCGATCAGGAGCACTTCATCGACACCACCTACATCGATAACATGGTTGATGCACTCATCCTGGCCGCGGAAGCCCTGAAGTCAAATCCAAAGGCAGCCGGGAAGGCCATATTTGTTACAAATGGCGAACCGGCCAGGGTATGGGATTTTGTGAATTCCATCATACAGATTGCCGGCCACCCGCCTGTTCAAAAAAAGATTCCCGAGCGGGTGGCGCTTCTTGCTGCCGGTATTTCTGAGTGGTTCCATAAAATTTTTAAAATAAAGTCGGAGCCATTTATGACCCGGAATGCCATCAGGGAGTTGATTACCAATCATTGGTTTGATATTTCAGCAGCCCGTGAGATTCTGGGTTATGAGCCAGGGGTAAGTTATGCTGAAGGCTTTAAACACCTGAAGGATTATCTCAAAATTGGAAAAAGGTAGTGTCCATGAGCACAAAAAAACATTCCGGACATCCCCATTTGAGTGGTGAATACCGGTGGGGAGATACCATTCAGCTTATTCTTTTATTATTTTTCCTGCTTATCTGGATCCTCGATTCTTTTGTTTTTCACTATTCCACCTTCCTCAAGGATGTGATTCCCGATTTCATCAGGATTCCCGTGGCTTCCATCGTATTGTTTTTGGCGTGGATCCTGGCTCGCCGCGGCATGAAGGCTGTATTCGGAACTGAGCGGGAAAAACCAGAATTGATCAGCTCCGGGGTGTTCGGTGTGATCAGACACCCCATCTATACCGGGGCCATCCTCTTTTACCTGGGGGCAACTCTGATTACATTATCACTTATATCAGCCGCATTCTGGCTGGTAATTGTCGCTGCTTACTTCCTGATTGCCCGATATGAAGAGCGAATTCTGAGCAATGAATTTGGTCAAGCCTTTACTGACTACAAGAAAAGGACCGGCATGTTATTCCCCAGATTCTTCTAATTCACCGGCCTTAAATTTTTTCATCCACTCTGCACTGAGCAATGAGTACTATGATTTGAAGGCATACTTTATCAGTGTGGCAAAAGTTGGCTTTTGTCCCTGAATTAGAATTGCGGTTCTGAATACACGGGCTCCCACCCAAACTGTAAACAAGGTAAACAAAATCACTCCAATAAGTCCCACAATGGGTTGCCACATGGGAATGGTTACAGTTGAGGCCATTCTGACCACCATCAGGGTCGGCGTGAAGATGGGGATCAGCGACAAGGTGGTGGCAAAGGTTCCACCAGGATCCTGGATGACAGGCATCATCAGAAACATGGGAATAATTGCCGGAAGCATGCCCGGGAAAGTAAGTGACTGGGCATCCTTGTTGTCATTGCAGGTGGCTCCCAGGGCAGCCATGCCAGAGCCCACCATCAGGATGAAGAGGACCGCGAATACGAAGAACCAGGGAAGCACATCATAGGGAATCAAGGCATTGCATCCCTGTGTAGTTGAGGGTGAAAACAGCTGCTGCAACATATATGGCTGCGGTGGTGAGCGATACACCGATTCCTCCCAGGACCTTCCCCATCATAAACTGGAAGGGGGTTATGGAACCCAGCAATACTTCGGCAATTTTCTCATTCTTTTCTTCCATTACAGCTGATAGTTGGGGGATGGCTCCCATCATCACCAGCATGAACATCAGGATCATCATCACATAAGGTACCACAAAGGACTGTAATTCATTAGACTTTTCAGCTCCCTGTTGCTCGCCCGTTTTTTTATCAACGGTGGCCAGCCCCATGCCATCTATCCCGATCCACTTGGTCAGGTGCCGGGTCTGTTCATCATCCAGGTTGAGTTCTGCTGCCCTTAGTAACTGGGCCTTCTTGTTTAGCGTATTACTGAACCACCCTCTGAAGGGATCGTTAAATGAATGCTCGGAGTAGTAGCGAAGGTAGGCTCCTTCTTCATTACCATCTCCATGGATAAATCCCGGTCCGATCTCAATATAGGCATACAATTCGGCTGATTTTACCCGCTTTGAAAGAGCCAGTTGCTGCCCGATTGAATCCTCCTGATCGAAGGAGGTGAATTCTACCACGAAAGCAGGATCGGTTTGCTCTCCCGACCTGGTATGAATGATATCATTACTGTTTCTATTGTCAACCTCCTCCTGAAGGTAGTCCTGCAACTCACCGGTGCGATCGATCACAGTGAAGTGTTTGTCTTCGGTATCGACTTTGTTCTCCATGATGATGACTGCGGCAAATCCGCCTCCCATCATGATAGGAACCAGTAAAAGGCTGATTATAAAACTCTTGGTGCGCACGGCAGCGCGGTATTCGCGTTTGAAAAGCGTTAATATTTTATGCATGGCTGACCTCCTTTCTTTCCGGGGATGCAATCCGGATGAAAATATCGTTCAATGAAGGTTTGGTGATTTCAAATCTTGTGATCCGGGTCTGCTTTAACAAATCGGCCAGGATGGTCTGGGGGTCTGTGCCCGGACTCACCCGAACTTCCTGGAGTTTCCCAAAATTATTTACACTTTCTATTCCCTTCATTCCTTCCAGTGCTTCTGCCCCCATATCGGACTGAATTCGGATGGTGTCATTCCCATACTGGTCCTGAATTTCGGTGAGGGTTCCGTCCAGTACCTTTTTCCCTTTATAGATCATAAAAATATAATCGCACATCCGCTCGGCCACACTCATGTCGTGGGTGCTGAAAATAATGGTGGCACCCTGCTTTTGAAGCTCCAGGATCACATCCTTCATCAGGTCGGCATTTACGGGATCAAGACCGCCAAAGGGCTCATCCAGGATGATGATTTCGGGCTGGTGAAGGATGGTGGCAATAAATTGAAGCTTCTGCCTCATTCCTTTACTGAGGGTCTCCACTTTCTTTTCCTTATAGGCCTTCAGATCGAGCCTTTCGAGCCAGTAGTTTATCCTGTTTTTCAGATCGGTCCCTTCGTTCAGCTCTCCATGGAAGAGTAGCAGCTCTCCCAGTTTCATCTTTTTATAAAGCCCCCGGTCTTCGGGCAGGTAGCCCACATTTGTCAGGCGTTTGGAATTGTGTTCACGACCATTTATGGAAATACTTCCCTGATCGGGATACATGATCTTCATGATCATGCGGATGGTGGTTGTTTTACCGGATCCGTTGGGGCCAATGAAACCATAAATGCTCCCCTTTGGGACTGAAAGCTGGAGGTCATTTACTGCTTTTACCGAGCCAAATGTTTTGGTAACACCGGCTAATTCGATGATATTCATAAAGCAAAGTAACTTGTGAGGAGCACCAAGTTAGTTATTTATGAAATAATCTTCAAGAAAGTTAAATTTTTAGAAGTTTACTCCTCGAGGGTGCTCAGATCGCCTTCCTCCTGGCCCAGTGCCCTTGCCTTTAATACACGCCTCATGATTTTACCGCTCCTGGTTTTGGGTAAGGCATCGGCAAAAACCACAAAGGCCGGTTTGGCGATGGGTCCAATCTCACTGGCTACATGATTTTTAAGTTCGTTTGAAAGTGTTTCAGAAGGGCTTATACCAGCCACAAGAATTACCGTGGCATGGATGATGTTGCCCTTTAATTGGTCGGGCAAACCAATTGCGGCGGCTTCACTTACGGCCGGGTGACTGACCAGGGCACTCTCGATCTCGGCCGAGCCCAGACGGTAACCGCTTACCTTGAGTACATCGTCATTTCGACCAATGATCCAGACATATCCATCTTCATCCATTTTCGCAGAATCGCCCGTCAGGTACCAACCCTGCTTTTCATATAATTTCCAGTATTTTTCAATAAAACGATCGGGATCCCCCATGATGGTGCGTGCCATGCCTGGCCATGGATTCGTAATGACCAGATTACCTTCTTTCCCGGTTTCCACATCCTTGCCCTTTTCATCCACTACCCGGATCTCGTTTCCAAAGAAGGGCTTTGTGGCAGAGCCGGGTTTCAGGGGAGTGATGGGCAGGGGAGTGATCATAAAGCCGCCTGTTTCGGTCTGCCACCAGGTATCCATGATGGGGCAGCGGTTCTTTCCAATCACTTCATAATACCATTTCCAGGCCTCCGGATTGATGGGTTCACCCACCGATCCCAGAAGACGCAAGCTACTCAGATCGTGCTTGTCGGCCCATGAGGCTCCATAGCGCATCAGTCCGCGTATGGCAGTGGGGGAGGTATAAAATAAGGTGACTCCATATTTCTCGATCATTTGCCACCATCGGTTGGGATAGGGGTGATTGGGAGCTCCTTCATATAGCAGGAGGGTGGCTCCATTCATGAGAGGCCCGTAAACAATGTAAGAGTGCCCGGTAATCCAACCCGGATCTGCAGCGCACCACCATCTGTCAATAGGCTGTATGTCAAATACATATTTAAAGGTAGTTGAAGTATAGACTGAATACCCCCCATGGGTGTGTACCAGCCCTTTGGGTTTGCCTGTTGTCCCACTGGTGTAGAGGATGAAAAGAGGGTCCTCTGCGTCGGTTTTTTCAGTTTCACATTTGGGAGAAGCAATGGGCATTCCCATCAAATCGTGCCACCAGAAATCACGGTCGTTTTCCATGTAACACTCCTTGGTGGTTCGTTTTACCGCGATGCAGACATCGATGGTGGGAGAGCGGCGCATGGCTTCATCAGCAATGGTTTTAAGTTCGGTGGCCGCGCCACGGCGAAATCCTCCATCGGCGGTGATCAGAATACGACTGTGGGCATCTGCAATTCGCTCGGCCAGGGCTTCCACACTGAAACCCCCGTATACCACGCTGTGTGGTGCTCCGATTTTGGCGCAGGCCAGCATGGCAATAATGATTTCAGGAATCTGGGGCATGTAAATGGTGATGATATCGCCCTTCCGCGCTCCCATGGCTTTCAGCACATTGGCAAATTTTGAAACTTCCCTGTTTAATGCGAAGTAGGAATAAGTTTTTACATCACCTGGTTCGCCCTCCCAGATAATTGCCAGTTTATTTTTTGTTTCAGAGACCAGGTGCCTGTCAATGGCATTGGCCACAATGTTGGTTTGTCCGCCGGTGAACCATTTATAAAATGGTTTATTGGAATCATCAAGCACTTTATCCCATGGTTTGTACCATGAAAGTGCTTTTGCCTCTTTGGACCAGAATTTTTCCCGATTGGTGACAGATTCTTTGTACAAAGAATCATATTCCTTGATACGGGCCTGACGGATTACCTCCTTGCTGGGGTGATAAAACGAATCATTAGATTTTAAATTGGATGTCTCGCTCATGCTTGCTAATTAAGAATAAATAAAAATAAGAAATTGCATGATGAAAAGCAACTTTCGCTTTTTACCCCAGGTTTAATCTCCCTGTTTCAGGCCCGGTGGCGGGCGATGATGGGCCAGCCCTTTTTAAGGGCGATACGAAGCAACTTTTTATCAGGATCCACGGCGACAGGAAAACCCACTGCATTCATTACGTATTCATCCGTGAATGAATCACCATAATAGTAGGCATCACTTTGATTGTGGCCATGTTTTTTACAATAGGCAATCAGCCTGCTTTCTTTCTCCTCTGCATATACGAGCTTGCCATGGGTCTTCCCCGTGAGGATTCCGTCCACTGATTCGAGCTTGGAGCATATCAGGTCATCCATATTCATGTATTGGAAAACCTGAGTGCAGATGGGCTCGGAGGCTGAAGAGAGCAATACCACTCCGCCATTATTTGATTTGTGCTTGTGGATGGTTTCAAGGATTTCGGGTCGAATTTTAGATACGATATGGTTTGAGAAAACATCCACACATAGTCGATCAATATCCTCCTCCCTGATGCCTTTGAGCCATGTGAGCATCCTGACAATCATTTTTGTGGAGTCTCCGATCCTTAGCTTATAAAGGATGGAGAGCCATATGGCCTGACGATAGTGTCGTGGACTCATAACACCCCTGTTCTTCGCCTCATTTATCAGATGGGTGGCACTGTTATCCACCAAAATGGTATGATCAAGGTCGTAGAAGGCGATGTAATCGAACTTTTTTTCCTTATTCATCAATCTTTATGTTCGAAAAAATGAGCTCCGTTGGGATTAAAAATAATATTTACAGCCGAAGGAAAAACATGCACATCAAAAAATGTATCGAAAAAGAGTTCTCCATCCACGTGGTAAGGAACTTTTTGCTCAAAGTTTACCTGGATCTTATCGGTCTGGTAATAATTAACTTTAGGATCGTTCACATGGGTGCCTTTTGGAACCATGGTAAGAATCTTTAAACGCTGTAGCAAGTTCAGTTTGCTGATCATGCACACATCCAGTAAGCCATCATTGGCCATGGCCTTTGGTGTGAGAAAAAAACTGCCTGCGAAGCGCCTCCCTACGGCGATGGTGTTAATAAAACAATCCGAATTGACATTTGAATCTCCCGAAATAATATTGACCTTCCTTTCCCGGTAGAAAAGCAGGGTCTTAAGAATGTGCCAGATGTATTTGCTTTTCCCCGAGCCCCTGGCAAGCTTGCCTGGTTCGACGTAGTTTTCTGCTGCGACCTGGGCATCGAATCCAAGTCCCATCCCGTTAAGAAAGTGCCTTCCATTAACCATACCCACATCCATCAGTATGGATGGCTTTTGAAAAAGCAGCTCCCAATGCTGGTCCGAAAAACGGTCGGGAAAACCCAGAATCTGTACGAAGTCATTTCCCGTGCCAGCCGGTATTAAACCCAGGGTAACACTGGTATTGCCGATCAGCGGTTCTGCCACCTCATTCATGGTTCCATCCCCACCTACGGCAATGAAGTGAGTAAAACCTGCGGCCAGGAATCTGGCTGCAATTTCAGTGGCATGACCGTGATATTCGCTTAGCACAATTTCTGCCGAGATGCTTTGTAAACTCACTCGTCTTTGTAATTCCGGTAAGACCTCCTTGCCATATCCTCCTCCGGAGGTGGGATTTACGATGAACACCCACTTTTCCTTTTCACTCATTGGATTTACTGAATTTATTTGCTGATTCGATTGTGTTCATTACCTGGTTCAAAATCTCTTCGTCGCTTGCCGAAACCAGCGATTTTCCCTCAATGGAAGGGTGGATCACCACTTCAAGTTTTGATCCGAAATTGATGTAGGATCTGTTTTTGGGCTTTAATTTGTAAAAGCCGTTTAGGGTGACGGGAAGAATATCATGACCGGTAGCCCTGAGCAGATGGATAAATCCCCGATAAAAGGAGTTTAATTTCCCATCCAGGGTTCTTGTGCCTTCCGGGAAGATGGCAATGGTATGATTCTGAGCCTTTTCCTCCAGAGAAGTTAGCATTTTTCTTGTATTCGTTACATTGCTTATTTGCATTGGTATATAATCAGTCATTAAAAGCATTTGTTTAAGCAATGGTATGCGAAGCAATCTTTCGTGACCAAACCATGAAACCTCCGGGTAAAATGCCATGATGGCAATGATGTCGAACATGCTGGAGTGATTGGCGAGCAGGATATATTTTTTGCCTTTTTCAAAATGAGTTCTGCCTTCTATTTTCAGTTTTTTTCCCATCAGGGGGAAAACCGTTTTTGCCCAGAAGCTCAATACAAGACAGATGCCCCGCTTGCTTTTAAGGTAGGCCAGGATCAGGATCAATAAAACGATAAGCGCGGTATAAACATAGAGATAGAGGAAAACGGGTATGGAGAGAATTTTATAGAATCGGCGACCATTCATGGTGGAAAATATACAACTTTATTTTATGCCGAAGAGGCCCGGATGGTTTTCTAGCCATTCAATGGCCTCCTGGTCGGGAGCCTGTTCAAAAAAGTCATATCCTGTAAAAGATTCAAGTGAATCCACTGATATGGCATAGGAGATCAGTTCCGCATCCGACCCTTCGTTGGGAAGCAGGAAGGCTATCATCCCGTGATCTGGAGGCGAAAGGTCCACGACAACTTTAAAATAGTAGCCCGGTACGCCTACCTGGTTCGCCCCTATGGAACTTTTAATGCTGGTCAGAACCGGTCCGCACACCACATAAACGCTGTCTTTTTCCACTGCCCACAGTCTGACCTGCTCTTCCAGCTCTTTCCAGATTCCGCGATTAAAAGAAGGGGACTGTGGACTCATGTTGGACATGAGGAAAGACTGGCTCATGGCCACGGGGTCCCATTTCATATCTCCGGCCGGGGCCAGGTGGCCACGGTCGTATCCCGATCCCTTGTAATCCGACAGGGCTGCCGATCCGCTGGAGATAGATTTGTCTGGCCGAAAATTGTCGCTTCGGTCTTCGAACCCTTTTTCAAGCTCTTCACGGGTAAGTATGTAGACCACCCATGAAGCTTGTTCGCTGGCTTCATTATAGGCGAGATCAAAACCCTTATAGGAAAGGATGGTATCGGTTTTGGATCCTCCCGGATAAGCTGTAGAAAGCTTATCCCAGCGAATGGAAATGGGGGATGGTGGGGCTTCCACAAGGGATGTTTTGGCCGATCCGGCGTCTTTCTTCCAAGGCTCGATGGTTACCACAATGGCCAAAATGAGAAGGATGAAAAAAGTGATCAGTCCGAACCTGTGTTTCTTCGACATTGTCATGGATCAAAAATAATATTTAATTTTCCACTGGTTTTATATGCTATGAAGAATTACTGGATCATAGGGGATATACATGGCGAGGCAGGATTGTTGGACCTCTTATTGGAACAAATCGATCGATTTGACCCCGAATTGATCATTTTTGTGGGGGATTTCATTGACAGGGGTTCCAGGGTTAAGGAGGTAGTGGATCGTATCATGAATCTGAAGGGAGAGGTGCATTGTCTTCTGGGCAATCATGAATTGATGATGCTTAACGCCATTGAAGATATGGGATATGGAGGAAGTCCCATAGAGCTTTGGTATTACAATGGAGGAGAAGCCACCATGCACTCTTTCGGATTCACAAGTTTTTTCACTTTTCAGTCTCAGATGGAAGCGCCCTACATTGAGTTTTTTCAAAACCTGGACTTGAGCTATTGCTTTGAGCCTGTGGAAGGTTTGAAAATCCTGGTCACCCATGCTGGAATCTCACCCGCCATTCCGGTAGCGGATCAGATTGGAATGAAAAATTACAGGGATCTGAACCGCTATCTGTTGGAGAAGCATATTGAGCCCACAAGCTCTTTTCTCTGGACCCGGGAGGATTTTTTCGAGAGTGATCCGTTTGGATGGGCTGATCACCTGGTGGTGCACGGGCATACCCCCGTAATGAAATTAAAGCGCTTTATTTCTTCAAACGGTCGGAGTAATTTTTATTTTGTGGAAAACGACCTTTGTATCCGAAAGTTTGATGGAGGAGAGCGGATTGCCTCCATCGATATCGATTCGGGATCGGTGATAAGCGGTCGCCTGAGCGGATTGGGCATTTTTGTTGAAGAGAACAGTGCTGTTTCTTCAAGGGTGCGGATGCGAAGCTTAACCGTATCACGCGAAGATATTTTCCCCAGGGATCTGGGTTTGATTAAAACAGGCTTATGAGCGCTTTATCAGGGTGAGGGGGATCAGTGAGGTGCCTGGCCTTATCAGCCATTAAAATTACGGATTCGTTCTATTCGCATGGCAAAGGGTACATTGTCATGTGAAAACTCATATTCCACGGCATGTGAACCTTCACTCCTGGCGACAGCCTTCAATTCACTGTTTTGTATTTGGGCATCCAGTTCAGCACTGAATTGTTTTTCCACCACCATTTTTATGGTGCCGTAATAGAGTTCTGTGATCATGAAGACCCTGCGGATCCTGCCATCATATTCTTTCCACCTGGTGGCTTTCATCACTTCCAGCATACGGTCTATGCGGACGCGAATTAAATCGTCCATCTCTCTGACCATCATGTTTCCGAAGGTGAACTTACTTAACTTCTCAGAGAGAAACTCGCCTGTGATTGTTCCCACTTTAGGATGTTGCAATTCACTGATGAACTCAACATCCACGTCAACGGTCCTTGAGGCCAGCTGGGCTTCCAGGAAGGGGGCCATTTTGCTGTCCAAACTCAGGGCCGACCATTCATCTTCATTCAGTAATCCAGCATCCAGGAAGGCGGTGAAAATGGAACTGGGCATGCCCTTCCTCGAAAATTCAGGGGACCCTATGATGGGGTCCCAGACCAGGGTTCCGGTGAAAATTCCCTCATGTGAAGCGGGAATGAGTTCCAGTCCATAAACCTTTCTGAATTTTCTAATCTCCATGATACAACTAAAGATCCACTTTTTTTTGATTCAACGCAAGCAAAAACATAGCCAGATTTCCAAAGAAATCCGTTAATTTGTGGCGGTTTACAGCGATTAATGAATATACTCGACATTATATTTCTTGTTCCATTGCTTTTTGCTCTATACAGGGGATTTAAAAAGGGAATGGTTCATATGATTGCATCGCTGGCTGCACTGGTATTGGGAATTGTCGGAGCTATGAGATTGAGACCCCTGTTTGCTTCATTACTGGATTCGATTTTTAATATTGATCCTTCGCATATGAATGTGATTGCCTTTGCAGTGGCCTTTGTATCGATTGTGATTGTGGTACACCTGATCGCTTTCTTTGCTGAGAAGCTGATCAAGGCCGTGGCCCTGAACTTTTTAAACCGCATGTTGGGGATGTTATTTGGAGTACTTGTGACGGCATTTGTGATTAGCATGATTCTCTGGCCCCTCAACCAGGTAAATGCGGAAAGGCAAATTATTAAGCCGAAGCACATCGACGGATCTTTGCTTTATAAGCCGCTCTCTTCCTTTGCACCGGCTGTTTTCCCCTACCTGAAAAAACAGGATTGGAAAGAGTATGTCCCGAAAATGAAGAAGAAAAAGGAGCAAACAGCCTGAATAAAATAGAAACAGAAAAGTGAAATTGGATAAAAAACTGGTAGAAGAGCTGAAATGGAGGGGCATGATACATGATATCATGCCGGGTACGGAAGAACTGCTGGGAAAAGAACAGGTAACGGCTTACGTGGGGATCGATCCTACAGCCGACTCCTTGCATATTGGCCACCTGGTGGGGGTTATGATGCTCAAGCATCTTCAGCATGCGGGGCACCGGCCCATTGCGCTGGTAGGAGGGGCCACCGGCATGATCGGGGATCCCAGTGGCAAGTCGCAGGAGCGAAATCTGCTGGATGAGCCTACATTGAGGGCAAACCAGGAGGCTTTGAAGAAACAGATTGCCCGTTTCCTGGATTTTGAGACCGAAAACTCCAACAGGGCCGTGATGGTGAATAATTATGACTGGATGAAGGAATATTCCTTCCTTGAGTTTATTCGTGATATCGGTAAGCACATTACGGTGAACTATATGATGGCCAAGGATTCGGTAAAGAAAAGGTTGGGGAGTGACAGCAAATCTGGAATGTCATTTACCGAATTTACCTACCAGCTTGTACAGGGTTACGATTTCCAGGTGCTTTACAGGGATCACCGGTGCAAGCTCCAGATGGGAGGCTCCGACCAGTGGGGAAATATTGTTACTGGAACCGAATTGATACGGCGCATTGAACGTGGAGAAGCTTTTGCACTCACATGGCCCTTGATTACCAAGGCTGACGGGGGAAAATTTGGAAAAACCGAGGAAGGAAATGTGTGGCTGGACCCCCAAAGAACTTCTCCCTACAAGTTTTACCAGTTCTGGCTCAATGTTTCGGATGAGGATGCTGAAAAGTATCTCAAAATCTTTACCATGCTCAGGAAGGAAGAGATAATAGCCCTTGTTGAGGAGCATAAAGTCGCCCCCCATGCCAGGGTGATGCAGAAAAAGCTGGCTGAAGAACTTACCACCATGGTTCATTCAAGGGAGGAGTATGATATGGCTGTGGAGGCATCCGGGATTCTGTTTGGCAAAGGAACCACTGCCTCCCTGAAAGCCATTCGTGAAGACGTTTTCCTTTCTGTTTTTGAAGGGGTTCCGCAATTTGAACTTTCCTTTTCAGAACCAGACAGGGACATCCTTGATTTTTTGGCGGTGGACACCAATGTATTTGAGTCCAAGGGAGAAGCCAGAAGGCTGATAAGCAGTGGTGGGCTCAGTATCAATAAGGAAAAAATATCTTCCCTGGATCGAAGGATTACCGGAGAAGACTTTATCAAACATAAATACCTGTTGGTTCAGAAGGGTAAGAAAAATTACTACCTGATTAAAATCAAGTTATAATAAACATTGTCATGGAAAACAGAGAACAAAAAGGTTACAATTTTAACTCAGTAGATTTATTGATCTATATATGGAACAAGCGGGTCGTCCTGATGATCGTGGGCTTTGTGGCTGCGCTTGCTTCCATGGTGATCTCACTGACCATCACTCCCATGTTTAGTTCGTCGGTTGTCATGTTCCCGGCCTCCAACGCATCTGTTGCAAGGGGCCTGCTGGCCATGAACTATAGTGGAAATCAGAGTGTATATGGATTTGGGGAGGAAGATCAGGCCGAACAGTTGCTCCAGGTTTTACATTCGGAGCCCATTCGTACACGCATTATTGAGAAATATAATCTGATGGAACATTATGAGATCGACCCGGAGGGAAAGTATCCCCGCACCGAGCTCTATGAAATGTTTAAGACCAACATCAAATTCAGTCTCACCGAATATCAGTCAGTGGAAATCTCAGTCATGGACAGTGATCCGGAAATTTCAGCGGCCATTGCCAATGATATTTCCAACCTGGTTGATACGGTTTTTAATAATATGAAAAAGAAACGGGCCATATCTGCCCTGGAGCTTGTGGAGGAACAATACATAGAGGCTGAGATGCAACTGGTGGCCATGCAGGATTCTTTGTACAAGATCAGCTATGATCTGTCTCAAAACATCTCCCCCAGTGGCGATCCAACCAACAGAATGCTCTCTGCATTTGCAGAATACGGAGTCTCCTATATGTACATGATGCACCAGATGAGGTACGAAGTGGGAATGGCCAATAACATGCGGATCAGGTTCCAGGAGGCGAAAATGGAGGCAGCCCAGAATCTTCCCTATAAATTTGTGGTTGAGAAGGCTGTTCCACCCGAGAAGAAGGCATATCCCAATAAATCTCTGATTGTAGCTGTATCTACTTTTGCATCCTTGCTTTTTGCTCTGATTATCCTGATTGTGATTGATAATGTAAAATCCAGGGTTGCCCTAATCAAGTAAAAATGATACTGGAATCCAGGGAAAAATACCCCAGAAAGCTCCTCTGGGGAATTCTGATTGTCTTCGTGGCATTAAACACCCTGATGCTGGCGTTCGAAATCTACTATGTACCCCTGGTTCCGGTTGTTCTATTATTTATTGCTCTGGCCATCGTCTCGGTGGATAAATACCTGTTGGTCATTGTATTTTTTGTTCCCTTTTCAATTCCCCTCTCTTACCTCGTCCCCGGGATGGCCATGGACATGTACCTGCCCACCGAGCCGCTTCTGGCAGGCTTACTCCTGCTTTTTATGATCAAGTATCTCATGGGAGACAGGATTGATATCAAGGTCCTAAGGCACCCAGTGACCATTGCTATATATTTTCACCTGGCCTGGATGTTTCTGACCTGCCTGACCAGTTCCGACATCCTGGTCTCCTTCAAGGCTTTTGCCACCAGGCTTTGGTTTATCGTTAGTTTTTACCTGATTGCATCCCAGCTTTTCCGTAAGGAGAAGAACATGCAAACCTACCTCTGGGTATTTATCGTTGCGTTTACTGGCGTGATTATTTATACCCTGATAAACCATTCCCAGTATGGATTAGACAACCAGGTAATGGCTCACAGTGTGAGCCGTCCCTTTTATAAGGATCACACCTCTTACGGGGCAACCCTGGGAATGATTCTACCCATGCTCGTGGCCCTGTTTTTATTTATCAAGCAGGGCGATATCAATACCCGGTTCCTGATGGGTATTTTAATTGCCCTGGTTCTTTTTGCCACGGTGGTCTCCTATACGCGAGCCACCTGGTTAAGTATCATCGCCTCGATCGCGGTATTTGTTCTTATTAAGCTGAAGATCCGATTTGAGATTTTGCTGGTTGGGGCAGTCATCCTGGTGGGTCTCTTTTTTTCGTTACGGACACAGATGATGATTCAGCTGGAACAGAACCGCGTTGAATCCTCGGGGGAGTTAGCCGACCATGTCCAGTCGATGTCAAATATATCCACCGATCAATCAAACCTGGAGCGTATCAATCGTTGGAGTTGTGCGGTAAGAATGTGGAAGGACCGGCCCGTATTTGGTTATGGGCCCGGAACCTATCAGTTTGAGTACGGTCGCTACCAGCGATCCTTTGAAAAGACCAGAATCAGCACAGATTTTGGAACAAGGGGCACTGCCCACAGTGAGTATCTGGGGCCACTGGCCGAGGGGGGGGTCTTCGGACTGTTTAGTCTGCTGCTTATAATTGGAACCACAATTTATACCGGTGCCAGGGTTTTTTATACTTCAAAAAGGAAAAGCATCAGAATTATTTCAGTGGCTGCACTGATAGGACTTGTCTCCTATTATTTTCATGGCCTGTTGAATAATTTCCTGGATACTGATAAAATATCAGTTTTGTTCTGGGGATATACGGCCATGCTGGTGGCTATGGATGTTTATCACAGGGAGAATGGGGAAGATAAGTCTGTACTGGAGGAAACAATTCAGGAGGAAACAGCCCATAAGGAGGACCTTAGCTGAACCCGTTTTTTCCCGGAAACTCGGCGCCGATGATGGAGATGTCGTCAAAGATAGCTGCCGACCCTTCCATAATCTTCTGGTTTTCAATAATGCTGGTGATGTTATTCTCCAGTGAGGCCGGATTACACAGCTCCTTCTCCAGGTTCTCGGTTCCAAATTCGATGCCCGAATCCTGGATCACTTCCACCAGTCCGTCGGTATAACAAAACAGTTTGGCAGCTTCGTCCAGTTTCAGCCTTGCTTCATTGATAAAGGGAAGCTCGTCAAGCATTCCCATTCCTACGCATCCACTGTCCAGCTGGCTCAGCTTTTTGGACTTGTATTCATA
The DNA here is from genome assembly GCA_963716765.1 of uncultured Bacteroidota bacterium. GTDB lineage: Bacteria > Bacteroidota > Bacteroidia > Bacteroidales. The sequence continues at coordinate 326,442 of CAVQUO010000005.1, forward strand.
TAAAAAGGGAGGATTGTGGCCCGCATTCACATAGGTCAGCTCCCTGGTTCGATAATTGTACCTGGCAATGAACAGGGTGATAAATTTTTCACCTTCGGCGCTGTTCATTACACTCTGGTTGAGTTTTATCAGGGTATCGTTCAGGCTCTGGTCGGCCGTATAGAGTGCCCTCAGATTGGCCTGGAAGTTTGACATCAGGATGGCCGCAGAGATACCCTTGCCCGATACATCAGCAATGCAAAATCCTATCTCGTATTCACTCAGCTGGATCACATCGTAGTAGTCACCACCCACCTCAAAATGAGGGTGGTAGAAAGCCTGCATCCTGATAAATTCATGCGAGGGAAGCTTTTCGCTGGTGGGTATCAGCATGGCTTGCATTTTACTTGCCAGCTCCATCTCCCGTTTCAGGGCTTCCTGCCTGAGTGACTCCTGGAAGAGCCTTTTATTTTCAATGGCCACCGTGATGATGTTGGAAAGGGTCTGGATGAAACGCAGATGTTTGATGATGGGGCTAACACCCTCACCCTCCTCTTCAATATCTCCGATCAACACGTAGGCAATGGCTTTGTCTTTGTGGGTAACCGGGATCACGATGTCGACCAGTTCTGGGAAGTGCTGAGGCTCCGAAGTAATGAAAGAGATTTCGTCGTAAATATGAAGATCCCTCTCCACATCTACTTCCCCGAAAAAACTGTTTTCAAAACCTGAGTTTAACAGGCATTCCCATTTATCAGAGAACTTCAGTACGATTACTTTTCCAATATCAAGGTCGTCCGTCAGCATTTTTTCGTACCTGCGGATCAGCTCAGTTGTGGGAACATTGTCATTGATTGCCAGCGTAATATCCAGCAGCGCATTCAATTTGAATGTGGAAACTTTAAGCCTGTTATCGGAAAACTTACCCATGAGTAAATCTGTCGCTTGAGAAGATTATTTTTTCACTCTTTCCGAATAGGATCGATCGCGGGTATCAACCTTTATCATTTCACCAGTATTAATAAAAAGGGGGACCATAATTTTGGCGCCTGTCTCAAGATCGGCTGGTTTCTGGGCCGAAGTGGAGGCTGTGTTTCCCTTCTCACCCGGTTCTGTATATGTTATCTCCAGTTCAACAAAGGGAGGGAGATCGACTGTTAAAGGAGTTTCAGTATCGGCATGGACCACAATCTCCACAGACTGGCCTTCTTTCATAAGATCGGTATTTTCAATCATTCCCTCCGGGATGGAGATCTGTTCGAAGGTCTCCAGGTGCATGAAGTGAGCTCCCAGATCGTCTTTATAAAGAAATTGGTGGGGTCTTCTTTCCACACGTGCAGTGGTGACCTTCACTCCTGCATTAAAAGTGTTTTCAATCACTTTCCCGGTGGTGAGGCTCTTCATTTTAGTTCTGACAAAAGCTGGGCCTTTGCCCGGCTTTACGTGTTGAAACTGCACAATGGTATAAAGGTCATTGTTGTATTCGAGGCATAAGCCGTTCCTGAAATCTCCTGTCGTTGCCATATATTTATTTTAATGTAAAGATATAATTTTGTTCTCAAGCCCCTTATTACAGCATTTTTTTCCTTGGTAAGGTTGCTACAAAATCTTTCAGGTAGAAAGGTTCGAAGTAGGCAACATCCTCAAATTCAGAAAGCTGGAAGTGACGAAGAACCGGAGTGATCATTGCTCCGGATGAAGGATTTAATCCGTCCATAAAATGGGCACCGGGGTGGGAGATAAGCTCCTTGCATTTTTCAGCACCATTTCCGAAGAAGCAAATTTGGTGCTTCTCAAGTAAATCCTGAAAGCTGTTTTCTTCGATGATTTCGGCTTTTACTGTCCTTTTTTCTTCGCAGGCGGGGGAGAAAAATGCTGTGTAAACCTCCATCCTGCGGGCATCCAGCATGGGACAGAGCAGTAGTTGCTTACCATAAAGTTTAATCAACTTCTGTACCTCAGGTCGCTGAATGGCCGAGTAGGCCATGCTCTCGATGGTACCGCATGATAGAAGTGGTTTGTCCAATGCATAGGCAAGGCCTTTTGCGGTGGAGACTCCGATTCGAAGACCGGTATAAGATCCGGGTCCCTTACTCACGGCGATGGCATCCATTTGTTTCAAATCCTTCCCCGCAGTTGCGCAAGCCTCCCTGATAAACCGGTTCAGCAGGGTGGCATGGGAGCGTTCAGCTCCACTTTCCACTAGGGCAAGAAGTTCTTCCCCTTGAGAAACGGCAACTGAACATATATCAGTGGCAGTTTCAATATAGAGGATTATGGGTTCTGGCATTGGTCTTATTTCTTCTTTTTATCACCACTGAACAGATCCTCCTCGGAAACAACCTCCACGTTCATATCATTTTTCAGTTGCCTGGATATGGCGCTGTAAGGGGCTGTTACAATTTCAGCATCCTCTTCAAGCCCTTCGGTGATTTCGATGTAGGTATTGTCCTGGATCCCGGTTTTTACCTGTTTGAGCCACGCTTTCCCCTCCGATACGACAAATACCACCACAATGGGGTCGTCCTTTGGAGCAGTGGAGGGTGCACTCACTGTTTCAGAGCTCACCGTCCCATCCGAACTAATCTGATCGGTTCTCTGCTTTTCAGCTTCTCCTTTTGCCGTTCCTGCGGTGTCCAGTCTTGTGGTAACTGCCTGAATGGGGATGGAGAAAATACCAGACTTACGATCGGTTTGAATATCGGCGGTAGCAGACATGCCTGGTCGCAGGGGAAAGGGATTGGCTTCAGAAACCTTAGAGGCATATGATTCGGGCAGGAGGAGAATCTTGACCATAAAATTTGTGACCTGGTCGGTGGTCACCCCGGTGGTGTTGGCAGATACGGGTATCTCGGAAACAACTCCTTTAAAACGTGTATCGGGATAGGCATCCACTTCGATCATGGCTGTATCCCAAAGGGAAACCCTGACAATGTCATTTTCATTCACCTCCACTTCTACTTCCATTCGGTTCAGATCAGCAATGCGCAGCATTTCAGTTCCCGACATCATGGAAGTTCCCACGACCCTTTCTCCAAGTTCCACTTTAAGACTGGAGATGGTTCCCGACATGGGAGCATAGATGGAGGTCTTGGTAAGACTCTCGTCGGCTTCATTCAGGGTAGCCTCTGAACTTTGCACAGAAAATTCAGCTGCCTCTTTTTCAGCCAGTGCAGTATTATAATTGGCGACTGCCTGTTGAAATTCAGCTTCAGAGATGGCTTTTTCTTCGAATAAGCTGCTGCTCCTTTTGTATTCATGACTTGCCATTACAAGTTGAGCTTCGGATTGTTTTTGCCTGGCTTTGGAGTTATTCAGCGAAGCCGCAGCCCGGTTTCGGGCCATCTGGTAGGCCTCAGGTTTGATTTTTAAAAGGTATTGACCCTTTACTACTTTGTCGCCCTCTTTCACAACCAGCTCCACAATCTCACCCGAGACATCGGGCGAAATGGCAACCTCGGTTTCAGGCTGTATTTTTCCGTTGGCGGTGATGATTTCCACAATCTCCCTTGAGATTCCCTTATCCACCGAAACCTTCAGGAAGCCTTCATTACCAAACCAGCCCTGTTTTTTCCCCAGGGCCAGCACAATGATCAGCACTACTGCAGTGATTCCAATAATGAAAAGTAATCGTTTTGATTTCATGATGCTTGCTTATAGTGTAATGGGTTCACCCCTGTAAAAATTGAGGATCTTAATTCTGAAAATAAAATCGTATTTAGCCTGGAGCAGATCCGACTGGGTGGAAGTAAGTTGATTCTTTGAGGTGTTAAATTCAACTGTATTTACCAAACCCACTTCAAACTTTTTCTCTGTGTATTTAAATGATTCTTCCATAGAAACCAGGGCGCGTTCCGAGGCCTTGAATTTTTTCAGCGCTGCAAAAGCATCTGCATAGGCCTGCTGAACGGAAGCATAAAGCATCAGTTTCTTGCTTTGAAGATCCAGCTGAGAACTTTCCAGTGCAATTCGGGCATTGGCAATGCCGGTATTCACCTGCCAGCCATTAAAAATGGGAATGGATAATCCAAGTCCCACCCCGCCCGAACGGTTATCAAGTAATTGATTGCCAAATGGATAGGCGCCAACTGTAGGCATGTTTATCTCCGGCCCATAAACATTGATTCCGGTAAAGTCAGGTGATGTGTTTCCAATCAGAGGGGAAATTGGTGTTAAATCTGTAACCCGTTCCCGTATATCGGAGTAGCCCGTATTAAAATTACCGGAAAGGTATAATTGCGGGGATCGCCCCCCCTTGGCCACACTTAGCTGTTTTTCAGAACTTTCCAGTGAATACTCGGCACTCTTGATCTGGGGCATCTCCTGCTCGGCAATCCGGTATACTTCCATTGCACTCATGACTATGGGATTTTCATCGGGATCATCAAGTTCGGGAATGAAAACATCGAAGGCAGTATCCACGGGAAGGTCGAGCGTCTGTTGCAAGTTCAAAAGCGAGATGACCAGCTGGTTTTCGGCATTCACAAGATTCAGCTCTTCGGCGGCATATTGTGCCTGTATCTCAAGGAAGCTTCCTTCGGCCAGCTTCCCCGCATCTACCATTTTCCGGGTACGGCTAACCTGTTGCTCTGTAATTTCCAGCTGATTGTGGGTAACGTTCAAAAGCTCCTTGTTGAAAAGGATGGTCAGGTAGGCTGCTGCAATATTCAGGGAGATGTCATTTTTTACCTTTTCAACATCTGCATAGCTGGCCATCAGGTTCAGTTCATTTTGTTGAATGGTATTTCTGACTTGCAGACCATTAAAAAGGTTAACAGAAGTGCTGACCCCCACATTAATGGAGTTGATCTGGCTGTTATCGGTATACCGATAGGTGGTCTGATCAAGTGCCCGGCCCCAGGAATAGTTATATCCAAAGTTTCCATTGAGGTTGGGGATTTGGCCAAGCTTTGATTGCTTCAAAAGATTCTCACTATATTGGGTATTCAGAACAGTTTGCTTGATCTGAATGTTATTCTCCATGGCATAAGCGATGCAATCCTCAAGCGACCATAAGCCATTGCCTGGCTCCTGGGCCGATACCTGGAAAAAAATTGTGAGTGTTAGAAAAGCCAGTAAGACGGATTTTCGCATTTTATTTGTTTTTTTATAAACGCTAAAGTTATGTATAAGCATTTAAATATGAATGGTTAAAACTGAAAATATTGTCCACTATGTGGATCTTGGGGAGGTAAGGTATGTCAGGAATCGCCGGGCAAAGAACCTTGCCATACGGATTGGGCGAAACGGAGATGTAAGGGTTACCGTTCCGGGCTATGTAAGTATGAAAAGGGCCGAGACCTTTGTTTTTTCCAAGGGTGGGTGGATTGTTCAAAAGATCACTGAGCAAAGGAAGCACTCTGATTCGGCCCTCGATATCAGGGAGGGCGGAGTACTTGAAGTACGGGGCAAACAATTCACTGTAGATCTGAAAGGTGAAAAGGATACTCTGGAGGAGGCCATCTGGCGCATCCTTCTGAAGGAGGCATCAGCCTACCTGCCACAGAGGGTGAAGGAACTGGCCCAGGAAAATGATTTAAGCTTTTCGGGTGTAAAGGTCAGAAGGATGAAATCGCGCTGGGGGAGTTGTACCGCAAAAAACGGTATTAACCTTAACAGCTGGCTGGTTTTGCTACCCGATCACTTGTCCGATTACGTGATTCTGCATGAACTGGCACACACGCGGCATCGTGATCATAGTCCGCGCTTCTGGACCTACCTCGACAGGCTCACCGGGGGCCACTCGAAACTCCTGAGAAAAGAGTTGAGGGCTCATCAGATTATGTTAATAAACTCCAAATAGGAACTCGGCAGTAAGGGTGATGGAATTGAACGGGCGTTGGGCCCTGATATCAAAATTAAATGAGGGATAGAGATTCATATAGGTATGTCTGTCCAATTGCCTTTGCCAACCTGCCCCAAGACCAATATTTGTCCGGGCAGTTGAAGTAATTTCGGAACCCGTGAAAACTAGATCTCCATACTCCTCGTTGGAAGCCTTCTGATGAATCGTAAACTGTGGTTCAAGCAAGCCAATAATTAAGAGGGCATTCTTACCCGATTCGTAGGGTCTGAAATAAATGGCCAGTGGTATCCCAACACTTTGCTCGTTAAAGTTTATATTGATTTTGTCGTTGGGGCCATAATCAGGGACATTGTATATATCCGGATATTCGTAGGATGATGAAGCTTTATAATGGTAATCCACGCCGGCCTTGAGGAACCAGTATTCATACTCCCAGTATACAAAACTGAATCCCCCTCCAAATCCGGGTTTATAAGAGGTTTGCTCACTTCTGATCCAGGAGTAGTTTCCCTGAAGGTTACCCCCAAGATAAATGTTGATCTGGGCTCCCGCCGTGGAGGCCAGAAGCAAAAACAGAAGAGTATAAAACGCCCTTTTTAATCTCATAACGAAGCCATTTATACAAAAATAGCACAATAAACTTTTGCTAGTAAAGGAACTTATCAAACACCATACCGCTAAAAGTGATGGGCATACAGGCTTGCATAAAAAAAGAGGGTGTATCAAAACTTCCTTTTAAACTAATTCTAAGGGATGCTTAGGAAGTAACCTGGCATTTTTTACGCAGTAAATAAGCACGTTACGAATAAGTATCCCTTAGAAAACAGAAGAGGATGCCCCTCTTGAGACATCCTCTTCATTTTCAGCTTGTTGACCCGCCAGGGCTCGAACCTGGACTCTTCTGAACCAAAATCAGACGTGTTGCCAATTACACCACGGGTCAATCGAGGTCGCGAAAACCGGGTGCAAATATAATAAATATTCAATTTATTCTGCAACTAATTCCAGCCCTTCTTCGGTCATTTCCCACGTTTTTCCAGCCATATTCCAATCTGATAGGTGTTCAACATTGCGAATTCCATCCAGATAGTTCCTGGTTCCACGATCCAAAACAACTACTTTTCCCTCGGGGATGCGGATGGTGGTCTCCACCCTTGGGAACCTCCATTTGTTCTCCAGTGCCACTGAATAGTAAGGGTCCAGTATCAAGGTATTACCATGTATACGAAAGCCATAGTCGATGTTTCCGGCGTTTTCTTTGGCGCGATCCCAGTTTTTTCCCTTGGACTCTTTTTCAATCTCCAGGATGAAACTGTCGCCGCTTGCCCGCTCCAGATCAATGTTGATTTTCCCATAGAAAGCCTCCGCATCCTTAAGCAGGAACCACCTGTCGTCCAGATCGATGATCGACTCATCATCCAGGTATTCCTCCTGGTCGGCATTGATCTTTAACAAGAGCGTGTCTGATCCAATGCCCAGTTCCTGGGAAATGTTTTCCCGGCCAAAGTCTGAATAGTTGCTGCTTTCGAAAGCTATAATACCAATGATGGAGAAGAGACATACCAACCAGAGTACCAGGGCTCCGACGCCCAAACCACGGTTATGGGTCTTGATATTAAATATCAATCTGACCAGGGCGTATATCATTGCTCCTATGGGAATCAGGATCAAGAGGGTGACTCCAATGGTAAGAAGAGTGACTGAAACCGGGTCAGTAAAGGGAATGAGTATATCACCCAGGGAAAAATTATAAGATTCGAAGGGGAAAAGGTGCACTCCCGCGAAAGGGAGGGTGATAAGTCCGATCAGAATCCCGATACCTGCAAGAACCAGGCTGGTGCCAATAATAATCAGGATGACTTTAATGAACACCAGAATAATTTTTCCCAGAACCTCAAAAAAATCTGAGGCTCCGTTCTTTGCTTTTTTGTAAGTCTCAGAGCTGGTTGCCCGTGAAACATTTTCTTTTACATTCTCCTTAACGCTATCGTATTCTTCGCGAATTTTTTTTTCCAGGTTGGAGACATTAACCTTCTCGCCACGCATCTCCAGTTTTTGTGCGGCAGTCTCGGCCTTGGGCAGCACAATCCACAGGATCACATATACCAGGACGGATGCTCCGCCGGCAAAAAAGAAGATTACAAAGAGAAGCCGGAAAATCACCGGATCTATATTAAAATAGGCCGAAAGTCCTCCGCAAACACCAGCGATCACAGAATTTTCAGGATCCCGGTACAGTTTTTTGCTGTTTGAGTAAGAATCATGGAAGGACCTTTGATCGTCTCCCCCATCGCCGGTATCGGCAATATCCTCAGGATTTCCCATGATATCAATTACCTGGTTTACGATGGTGAGAGTGATCACCTGGTTTTCTGCCGAAACTCTTTCGTTAAACAGCTCTGCAATCCTAGCTTCGATGTCGTCAATAATCTCCTTACTCTCCTGTTTGTTAGAGAAATATCGGCTGATGGTGTCCAGGTAGGATTTTAGTTTTTCATAGGCATCATCATCGATGTTGAAGATGATTCCGTTCAGATTGATTTTGATCGTTTTCTTCATGGTATATGGCTATTTGTAATTCTTGATGGATTCAACCGATTTAATCAGAGTGCTCCACGAGGCATCCAGCTCCTTCAGATAGGCCCTCCCGATTTCGGTCAGGGCATAGTACTTCCGGGGCGGACCCTGGGTGCTTTCCTCCCAGCGATATTGCAGCAGGCCTGCATTCTTTTGCCTGGTGAGCAGGGGGTAAAGGGTTCCTTCGACCACGATCAGGTCGTTTTCTTTCAACGCGTTGATAATATCAGAGGTATACAGGTCCCGTTTATTTAATATGGACAGAATGCAATACTCTAGTATACCTTTCCGCATCTGGGCTTTTGCGTTCTCTATATTCATTGGTCAGAATTTTAATGCGGTAAAGTGAATAAAAAAACTTGTGGGATTGAAATTTTTGATAAACAGAGGATAATGGATTGGTTTTGCCACCATGCCTGTTTTAATGGTTTTCTTCCTTATAGCTGGTGAATGCTCCACGGAATATTTGGCTTCCATGATTTTACTCCGGCCCGATTTTGGGAGGGGAGCAAGTGAGTCTTTCAGAAAAAGGGAGTCGGGCGCGATACAGGTATCGATCATTGCCTCGGGATGAAGGCTCTCACTGGCATAGGGCAGCAGATCAAGGGTCGGTTTCTGAGCCGCTGTATTCAGGGAGGTGAGCCCCAGGAATAAAATTGTATATACTACTATATTTTTCACACTATATGTTTATACAAGTAACAATCCAATACAAAGATATATATAAATATCAATACCATGCAATACATAGTAGTAAAAAAATGAAAAATATTTTGATTTTGTATCTTTGATACCATGGAAATAGAAGGAAATATCAGGAAAATGGAGGTTTCTCAGGGGGTGTTTGTGGACTACCAGCTTCCACTTGGGAGTCATAAAGTTTCAATGAATCAGCTTATTGGGAGTGAGATTACCATGTTATACCTGGGAAGCATCCATTGCATTCGCTGTGGTAAGGAAACCAGAAAATCATTTGCCCAGGGCTACTGTTACCCCTGTTTTTTATCGGCCCCGGAAACCGAAGAGTGTGTACTTCGTCCTGAACTTTGCAGGGCCCATGAGGGTAGAGCCAGGGATATGGATTATGCCAGCAAGCACTGCCTGACGGAACAGGTGGTCTATCTTTCCGTAACCAGCGGACTAAAGGTGGGGGTTACCCGGGCATCCCAAATACCTGTTCGCTGGATCGACCAGGGAGCTGTAAGGGCCATTGAACTGGCAAGAGTACCCAACCGCTTTACAGCAGGTGAGCTTGAGCTTGCTTTGAAAGCGAATATGAGCGATAAAACCAATTGGAGACAAATGTTGACCGGTGAAGAATCCCAGGAAATAAATTTGCCTGAAGAAAAGAAGAGGATTTCCCAACTTCTCCCTGAGCGACTAAAGTCCTTTGTGACAGACGATCATTCGGTTCATGTTTTTGTTTACCCGGTGGAGATCTACCCCGGGAAGATCAAAAGCCTCAATTTTGATAAGGAAGCTGAGGTGAAGGGAGTGCTCACCGGAATAAAGGGACAGTACCTGCTATTTGAAAATAACAGTGTGATTAATATGAGAAAATTCGGGGGCTACCTTGTCAGGTTCCAGTATGATTAATCTTCCAGGTCTTTGATTTCCCTGCGAAGGCTTTCCCAGGTGGATTCATCCATTTTTGCGCCAATCATTTCAATGACACGGCCCGACAGGATGGCTCCAATTTGACCGCAGGTTTCCATGGGTAATCCTTTCATGTGGCCATAGATAAATCCTGCAGCGTAGAGGTCTCCGGCCCCGGTTGTGTCGATGGGCTTTGAGGGCCTTACACCGATCCGTAGCATCTCATCGCCCGAAAAACAGAACGAACCTTCAGCTCCCATTTTGACTACTGCAAGCTCACAAATGCTGCCAAGCTCTCGTCCTCCGACTTCAGGGGATTTTCCGCTCAGGGCCTTAATTTCCTCCTCATTGGCAAAGACAATATCCACATATTTTGTAATCAGCTCCTTGAAAAACGCTTTGTTTTCCTCAACCACATTGTAAGAGGCCAGGTCAATACAGATCTTAAGATTAGCCTGTGCAGCCAGACGCACTGCTTTTTCGATCATTTCATGGTTCTGAACCAGATAGCCCTCAATATAAAAGTAATCGTAGCCTTCAAAAATATCATGGGATATATCATCCACTGATAAATCAATGGCTGCTCCAAGGTAGGTGGCAAAAGTTCGCTCCGAGTCGGATGAGATAAGAGCCATGGCACGCCCTGTCTCATGCATGGTCCTGAACAGAATGGGGGTAATATGATTTACCTGCATATCCTTTTTAAAGAATTTGCCCATTTCATCATTCCCAACGGTACCCACAAAGCCTGTATCTACCCCAAGGTGAGCAAGGCCGTGAATGGTATTGGCTGCACAACCACCTGAAGCTTTTGATTTTGGCATTCCTGCTGTTACAGAATGAATAAAATTTGAGGTATCAAGATCCACAAGGGTCATACTCCCTTTGGGCAATCCGAATTCTCCCAGAATTTCGTCATTCTCAATTTGGGTGATAATGTCAACCAATGCATTGCCCATTCCCAGAACTTTTGCCATATAATCAGAGGTTTTATTGTAATCGTTGCAAATATAGACTTATTCAACAATACTAAAATACTTATGTTTGCTATGAAAAGAGGTTTTTTGTGAAAGGTATTGTATTATTGGTGAAAAGCGTTTATTTTTGCACCGCTTAACAGGCACCGGTTATAAAGACCGGAATCTTCCTCAGTAGCTCAGTTGGTTAGAGCGGCGGACTGTTAATCCGTAGGTCGTAGGTTCAAGTCCTACCTGAGGAGCCTCAGTGAAAGGTCGGCATTTTGCCGGCCTTTTTTTGTTACAGTCATCAGAATCACCCTATCCTGAGTTCAATTCATCAATTTTTTATTGAAAATTAAAGCCCAATAGCCCAATAAGTGCTTCCAATTTGAAAATAATGTTAAATTCGTACGGTTATTATTCACTTTAATTAAAACTACTATGATGAAAAACTTACAAAAACTAGCATTGATGGCCATTATGACTGGCTTATTCAGTGTAGGAACTCTTGCTCAGATCGCCACCCCTCCGGTTATTGACGGGGATGGTAGTGATGCTGCCTGGGATCAGGCCATGACCTGGCCCATCGAGGCCGTAATTGATGTATCATCAGTTGTTGATGCAGCTGACTTCAGCGGCGATGTTGCCGTATTATCGGTCTGCCGATAGTATCTATGTCAGGGTGAATGTACTTGACGATGATCTGCATAATGGACCGGGGAATGCTTATGAATATGACAATGTGTGTATCTACTTTGACGTGTTTAACAAAGCTACAGGTTCATATGTAGATTCAACTCAAATGTATTTTGAGAAGGATTGGTGGTCGGAAGCAACCTCGATGAAAGGCCGTTATGGTACCCAGTGGATGGCTCCACCCTACGGAAATTTTGCTGTTGACACTGCAGATGGTAAAACAGGGTATACAATCGAACTTGCGGTTGGCTGGACTGAATTTGGCAAAGTCCCTGCCGTAGGTGATGTAATGGGCTTTGATGTGAAGCTAAGCGATAATGATGATGATGGGGTAGATGGTAACGCTGGCCGTGACCAGATTGCCTGGAGAGATGTTACCGACGGTGGTTGGGATAATCCATCATTATGGGGAGAAATTACACTTGTTGCTGATGGTTCAGTTGGTGGTCAAACCGAATTTGTGCCGACTATTGATGGACAAAATGACAGAGCATGGTCTTTCGTTCCAGCATGGGGTCTTGACGCTGTTATTGATAATTCCTCAATTGCGAATGCTGCCGATTTTAGCGGTAACGTTAAGGTAATGTGGACCGCCGACAGCATCTATGTGATGGTTACTGTAGCTGACGATGATCTACATACCGGACCGGGAGATGCTTATAATTATGACAATGTATGTATCTATTTTGATGTGTTTAATAAAGGCACAACTTCCTATGTAGATTCAACTCAGATGTATTTTGAGAAGGATTGGTGGGCGGAAGAATCTCGATGAAAGGTCGTTATGGTAGCAATGGATGGCACCACCCTATGGAAATTTCGCTGTTGACACTATGGATGGAGCAACAGGATATGTTATTGAACTTGCAGTAGGCTGGACAGAATTTGTGCAAAGTTCCTGCCGTGGCGATGTAATGGGCTTTGATGTGAAGATTAGCGATAATGATGATGATGGTGTTGATGGTGGCGCTGGCCGTGACCAGCTTGCCTGGAGAGACGTAACCGACGGAGGTTGGGATAATCCCATGCTTTGGGGAGAAATTACCCTTGCTGCAGATGGTATAGTGAGCGGTCAAACTGACTTTGTCCCGACTACGGACGGACAGGGATGACAGGGCATGGGCTTTTGTTCCAGCATGGGGTCTTGATGCTGTGATTGATAGTCCTCAATTGACAATGCTGCCGATTTTAGCGGTAACGTTAAGGCTGGATATGACAGCCAACAGTATTTATGTGAAGGTTGATGTGACTGATGATAATCTGCATACTGGTCCGGGAAATGCTTATAAGTATGACAATGTGTGTATCTACTTTGATGTGTTTAATATAATCGACGAGTACTTATGTGGTTCAACTCAAATGTATTCTGAGATGGATTGATGGCGGACACAACATGGATGGAGGGTCATTCTGGTTCCAATGGAAGGCACCGCCCTATGGAAACTTCGCTGTGGACACTATGGATGGAGCAACGATCTGTTTTGAAATTCCAGTGGGCTGGACTAATTTGGCAAAGTTCCTACAGTTGGCAAACTGTATGGGCTTTGATGTGAAGATCGGCGATAATGATGATATGGTGTTGATGGTAACATGGACGTGATAAGCTTTCCTGGAATGAGTTTACGGACGAAGGCTGGGATAATCCATGCTTCTGGGGTGAAATTACCCTGAAGCGGTGGCTGATTTCAGGTATGCCCAGTGCTCCAACAGTGCACCGGTGATTGATGTCATTGCAGATGTAACTGTTGATATGGCAGCGACAGTTGATGTGACTGTAAGCGCTACCGATGTTGACGAAGACGAAGTTACCATCAGCGCTGTTTCGGGTGACGAGGCAATTGCTACTGTAAGCGTCGAAGGTGCTGTGATTACTGTAAGGCGGTGTTGCTGCAGGTACAGCAACCATTACTGTGTCAGCCACAGATGGCGAAGATGCTGCTGAGGACGTAACTTTTGATGTAATGGTGGTTGATCCAACCGTCGGAATCAAAGAGGTCTCAACCGGATTCAACATGTATCCGAACCCTGCGAGGAGCATGTTCACTCTTTCGAGTGCAGCTGAAATTACCTCAGTTAGCATTTCGAATGTTACAGGACAACTGGTTTACAGTTCAGCGGTTAATGGCTTTAATGCTGATATAAATATCAGTGAGTTTGAAGCTGGAATGTATATTGTTTCTGTGAAATTTGAATCGATGGAAGTTTCCAATCGTGTTCTGATTAAGAAGTAAGAATTACTTCATTAAATATAAGGGCTGCCCGGATTTCCGGGCAGCTTTTTTTATATGAAAACCTACCTTGATTGCTTTCCCTGTTTTGTGGAGCAGGCCGTAAGGGCTGCCCGTCTTGTTACTGATGATGAAACCGTCATAAAGCAGATTTTGGATGAGGTGGGCTCACACTTTTCCCAGTTCCCCTATCCTCGACTCCGCCCGAGACCGGTGAATTTGTTTATCGAAGAATCCGGGAGATTAGTGGGGTGGATGATCCGCTTCTCCACCTCCATTCGCCTGGCCACCCTTGGAAATGTCCTCGATTTCGGTATTAAAAAGGAGTATAAGCGGAATACGCCATTTTCCATTAAAGCGCTCAGGGAGCACCTGGAACGTGCATCTTCGGTTCTTTATATAGGGGACAATGCCGGCGAGTCTGTTTTCGACAGGCTCCTCATCGGGCAGTTGCAAAAGCCGGTCACCTACATCATACGCACGAATCACCTGTCATCAACGATGCCACCATGGACGATGCCATTGATTCCGGACTTGCAGATGTGGCAGATCTGATCTCTTCAGGATCCACAGCACGGGGACAATTTTGAAATTATGCAATAAAAATTTCCTTGAAATCTTTGCCGGGGCCGACATGGTAGTGGGCAAAGGGACAGGGAACTAGGGTGCTGTAGGGGAGTGGACAGGTATTTTTTTCCTGCTCAGGGCCAAATGTTTCCGTCATTGCCCACAGTGCAGGAGTTCATCTAAACGATTTTATTTTCAAAGGGATTAACCTTTGAGCCTTCCTCAGGCAATTACATCCAGTACACCTCTCACATATCCCACTGATTCGGCCAGACCGGGCAGGGGATCATTCCCGTCTTTTTCATATTCGAAGCTCAATACCTTGCTGTATTTTTCTTTGATGAGCATTTTTAGAAATCCGGGGATGTCGATCACTCCACCACCCACAACACAGGTCTCTCCTGAGCTTCGGCCTTATCCACATCCTTGATGTGAATGTCAAGCACCCGATCCATGAACCTGGCTGTGTCTTTGACGGGATCCTTACCGATGCGACTGGTATGCCCAATATCAACGCATAGTCCCATTCCAGGATCCATATCCTGAATCACGATGTAAGCACTTTCCGGAGTAGGGGTACTTTTGATCGCCCGGCCCGTGATTATGGATGGCCGAGTTGATGCCCGTCTCTTTCACTTTTTTATTACAATAATCCAGTAACCCGTGCTCCGGAACGCCCACAATGATTTTCATCCCGGCAGCTCCTGCGTAGGCAAACGCCTGGTCCACTTCCTCCCTGGTTTTCATGTAAATGACACCTCCACCATATAAATCGATTCCGACCGAACTTACCCTGGCTGCCTTCCGCTTTGATTTCATCCAGGCTCAGTTCCAGGGGCAAATGCATGCTTTTCAGGCACAATTTTGAGATTCCCAGTTGCGAGGTCATGTTTATGGTGTCTTCCAGGCTGAACTCCCTGAAGGTGTACGAGGCAATGCCCAGTTCGAAGGGAAGATCGGCGCCGGGAAGTTTTTTGTTTCCGCTTATATCACGGGCAAAAATGGATGGTGCCTGTGTGGCCAGCACACCTGCTCCAGATAGTTTCAGGAAGTTTCTTCTGGATGTTCTCATGGGTGCATGTTTTATTTAATGGACTATTGAGTCGTTAAATTAGTATAAAATCTTTTGAATGACATGAGCTATTCTCTACAAATCATGATCTTTTGTTTCGAACATCCTTCAAATTGCGTAATTTCATAATCCTTTTACAAAATATCTGATATTATGAAACTCAAAAGAACAATTTTTTCCCTCATATTGCTGTTTCTGATCTGCCAGCTTTCCCGGGCCCAGATGGATCCAACGGCACCCCTTCCCAACGATGAATCGGTACGTTACGGAGTGCTTGATAACGGGATGACCTATTACATCAAGGCCAATCAGGAGCCCAAGGAAAGGGCCTCTTTCTATATTATTCAGAATGTGGGGGCCCTGCTTGAGGAGGACAATCAGAACGGTCTTGCTCACTTTCTTGAGCACATGGCCTTTAATGGTACCGAACACTTTCCCGACAAGGGGATCATTAATTTCCTCGAGCGCCACGGCGTGGCCTTCGGAGAAAATATCAATGCCTATACCAGCCAGAATCAGACCGTCTACAATCTTTCGGATGTGCCCGTAAATAAGCCTGGAGTAATGGATTCGTGCCTTTTGATTCTGAACGACTGGTCCAATTACCTCCTGCTTACAGATGAGGAGATTGATTCTGAACGGGGGGTAATCAAAGAGGAGTGGAGGACCCGTCGAAATGCCCAGTTCAGAATGTATTCAGCATCCTTGCCCTATTTATATCCCGGGTCCAAGTTTGCCGAAAGGGATGTCATTGGTGATCTGGATGTGATCGAGAGTTTTGATTATGAAACCCTGAGGGATTTTTATCACAAGTGGTACAGGACCGACCTTCAGTGCATTGCCATGGCCGGTGACTTTGATGTAGATGAGATGGAGTCAAAGGTGAAGGAGCTCTTTTCAAAAATTCCACCGGTGGAGAATGCTCCCGAAAGACCTTTCTTTGAAATACCGGACCATGAGACCCCCGTGTTTGGCCTGGTGACAGACAAGGAGGCCACCAATACGATTATTCGATATATGATTCGTTCCCGGAAGGAAAGTTCCGGAGCGGAGACCCTCCTGGATCTTCGTGAAGCCTATATCCATGAATTATTTAATGCCATGATGGGACAACGGCTTAATGAACTGGTGCAGAAAGGGGAGCCACCCTTTGTGGTAGGGATTGTAGACTATGGCGATTTTGAAAGGGGATATGAGGCTCTGAATGTGATCCTGATGCCTAACCCGAACCAGGAAGCACTGGGCTTTACAGCCATAATGACTGAACTTGAAAGGGCAAAAAGATATGGTTTTACCTATGGGGAACTGGATCGGGCCAAGGCGGAGATTTTAACCCAGTGGGAAAAGTATTATAATGAGCGGGATAAGATTCACAATGAAGAGTTCATTAACCATTATGTGGAGAACTACCTTAACAAAGATGCCTACCTCTCTGCTGAGACTGGCTACATGCTGGTACAGGCCTTGCTTCCTTCCATTACCCTGGAGGATTTTACCTCTCACCTTAATGCCTGGATCACCGATCAAAACCAGGTTCTTGTGATTCAGGGTCCGGAGGGTGAAGAATATACTCACCTTAACGAGGCCCAGTCCCTGGCCATCTTACAGGAGGTTAAAACGGCCGAAATTGAACCCTATGAAGAGGAGGCACTGGCTGAGTCTCT
The DNA here is from genome assembly GCA_963716765.1 of uncultured Bacteroidota bacterium. Classification (GTDB taxonomy): domain Bacteria; phylum Bacteroidota; class Bacteroidia; order Bacteroidales. The sequence continues at coordinate 343,586 of CAVQUO010000005.1, forward strand.
GGTTTCGGAAGAGCTGGCTCTGGTAGCCATCACCTCCACGAAGAAGCTGGAACAGTTTGATGCGGTGGAATGGACCCTGGAGAATGGTGCCCGGGTGATCTTCAGGCATGCCGATTATGAGAAGGATCAGGTTCAGATCCGTGGATACAGTGTTGGAGGAAGATCCCTTTATGATAATGATTATGTTCCCTCGGCTGATATGATGACCAGCCTGACCAGCTTTTATGGATTGGGAGATTTTGATGCCACGATGCTGCAGAAGATGCTCACCGGTAAAAATGTGGATTTTAATTTGCAGCTTGGCAGCCTGAATGAAGGACTGAGTGGTTCGACGACACCCAAGGACCTGGAGATCATGATGCAGCTTGTTGTATCTCTCATTTAATAAGCCTCGATTTGATGAGTCTGCCCATGAGGCTATTATGGCAAGGTACAAAGGTCTCGTCGAGAATATGGGCAATAATCCCCAGAAGATTATGGGTGATTCACTAAATCTGATACTCACCTCCTACAATCCGCGGACCCGTGTTCTTGACCTTGATTTCCTGGCTGACATCAAACTTCAAATGATCGAAGAGGTATATTTGGATCGTTTTGCCGATGCCAGCGACTTCTTCTTTGTGATTGTGGGAAATGTGGAGGAGGAACAATTGAAGCCCCTCGTTCAGAAGTATATCGGTGCCATTCCCGACCTTGATCGCTCCGAAACCTGGATTGACAGGATGGTAAGGGAGCCCGAAGGTGTGGTTGAAAAGGAGATAAGCCTGGCCCTGGAAACACCCAAGTCCAATGTGAATATTGTCATTAATCAGCCCATGATCTACAATCCCTATAATCGTCAGGTAATGAATGTAATTGAGGGAATTCTCGATTTGCGTTTTACGGAATCGATCCGTGAAGAGGAGGGTGGCACCTATGGAGTGGGTATCCGAACCAGCCTGGCCCGACTGCCCGAGGGAAAAGCCAATATGCAGATCAGTTTCGATTGTGATCCGGACAGGGCAGCCGATCTGAAATCCAAGGTTTTCCTGGAACTGGAAAAGCTGGCCAAGGAAGGTCCCTCCGAGGAGGATCTCTCCAAGACTGTGGAGAACATGCTAAAGACAAGGGAGCAAAGCAAGGAGCATAATTCCTACTATCTGAATTCCATATATGGCTATTATGTTCATGGCATTAATTTTGACGATCCGGCCAATTACGAGGAAATCCTGAAGGGACTAAGCACCAAGGATGTGAAAAAGGTGATGAAAGCCTTCTACAAAAAGCCCAACATTGTGGATGTTGTTTTTAGTCCTTTGGAGCTTGAGGAGTCCAATCCCTAGAGCTGTATTCTAAGGGATGCTTATTTGTAACGTGCTTATTTACTGTGTAAAAAATGCCAGGTTACTTCCTAAGCATCCCTTAGAATTAGTTAAATAGTAAGGTTTGAGACACCCTCTTTTATTTTCTGCCCGCATTTATATTGCACGACGAACCTTAGCTGGCGCGAAGCCTCAGGTGCAGAGAGGAGTGCAATATAAAAGGGAAGATTCTAAAAAAGCCCGTGAATATTTGCGTTGATGTTGTCGATGATGGAAGCCAGGTCCTCCGGCTTATCACGGAAGTTATGATTGTCAACATCCACGATCAGCATTTTACCCAGGTTATAAGTTTCCACCCAGGCTTCATACCTTTCATTGAGGTGTTTCAGGTAGTCAAGCCTGATATTATTCTCGTATTTCCGGCCACGTTGTTGGATCTGTTCCACCAGTACAGGGATGGAGGCACGAAGGTAGATGAGCAGATCGGGGGGTTCGATGAGGGAACTCATCAGGTTAAACAGGGCAAAGTAATTTTCAAAATCACGGGTACTCATCAGGCCCATGCTGTGCAGGTTGGGAGCAAAGATATATGCATCCTCATAGATGGTCCGGTCCTGAATGATTTTGTTCCCCGACTGGCGAATTCTTACGATTTGGCTGAAACGGCTGTTCAGGAAATATATCTGGAGGTTGAAGGACCACCTTTGCATATCCTGGTAAAAATCGTTGAGGTAGGGATTGTCGTCCACATCTTCGTATTGGGCCTCCCAACCATAATGTTTCGCCAGCAGGCTTGTGAGGGTTGTCTTTCCAGAACCGATATTCCCGGCTACGGCTATATGCATATTCAATGATTTAAAATGGTCAATGGGACTCTAAGATAATAACTTTTATTCGCATAGATTGCCCTTAAGCTCATCTAAATATATTCGGTTGTTGGCCAGCCGTGGAATTTTATTTTGACCGCCCAGTTTACCCCGCTTTTGCATCCATTTATAGAATGTCCCCGGTGGGACTGAAACAATCAGGGGTTCCATGAGGGTTAGATTTTTATACCGTTTTGCCTCGTAGTCTGAATTAAGCTCCTTAAGGCCTTCATCCAGAAACCTGGTGAATTTTTCAAGGCTGTCGGGGGGGAAGCAAACTCTATTATCCATTCATGCGCACCTTTTGATTCTGTGCTCATGTACAGGGGACCGGCAGTATACTCCCTGATGGACGCCCCGGTCTTCTTGCAGGCCTTCATCAGCGCTTGTTCTGCATTATCTTCTATCACTTCCTCGCCAAAGGCATTGATGTAAAATTTGGTTCTCCCCGATATCTTAATTCTGTGGGGGAAGAGTGAGGTGAAAATCACCGTATCTCCAATAATATAGCGCCATAGTCCCCCGTTGGTTGAAATGAGCAGGGCATAGTTTACTCCCATTTCCACATCTCCTATGGTGAGGACTGGAGGATTCTCATCATGGAAACGGTCCATGGGAATGAATTCATAAAATACGCCCAGGTCCAGCATCAATAACATATCATCCCGGTCCAGCTCATCCTGTATGCCAAAGAATCCCTCAGAAGCATTGTAGGTTTCCAGGTAGTTCATCGCATCCGAAGGAATCAGCTTCTTATATTGTTCCCTGTAAGGCGTAAAACTGATTCCTCCATGGGTAAAGAGTTCAAGGTTTGGCCAGACCTCAAGGATATTGTTTTTACCTGTAAAATCCAGCACTGATTTCAGAAGCACCAGGTTCCATGAAGGAACTCCTGCGATACTGGTTACGTTATCGCCAATGGTGTGTTTTGTGATTTTATCCAGTTTCTCTTCAAAATCAGGGATGAGGGCAATCTCTGCTGCGGGGGTCCTGATAAATTGTGCCCAGAAGGGCAAATTTTCGATGAGAACTGCTGAGAGATCCCCGTAAAAGGATTCGTTACTGTACTTATTTACTTCAGCACTTCCACCAAGGGTAAGCGTCTTCCCCTTCAGGACACCACTATCAGGACGCTCCCTGGTATAGAAGGCGATTACATCTTTCCCTCCACGGAAATGGCAATCTTCCATCGATTCATTGCTCACCGGGATGAATTTACTTTTGTCGGAGGTGGTTCCGGACGACTTTGCAAACCACTTTATTTCGCTGGGCCACAGGAGGTTTTGCTCCCCTTCCCGGAGCCGGTTAATGTATGGTTTTATGTCATCATAGGTGCTAATGGGCACCTGCCTCTGGAAATCTTCAATGGAAAATATGGAGCTGTATCCATACTGAATTCCCCAGGTGGTTTTTGAAGCCTGTGATATGAGGGAAGAAAACACCTCCTTTTGAACATCAACAGGATATTTTTTGAAGAGATCAATCTGGTGCAATCTCTTTACATTTACCCAGGAAATGATGGAGTTAAGGAGGGGCATATTTGGCTTTTACAGTATCAGCATGGCATCACCGTAGGTTCCAAATTTATATCCCATTTTTATGGCCACCTTGTATGCATCCATCAGAAAATTGTATCCTGCAAATGCAGATACCATCATCAGCAGTGTTGAGTACGGGAGGTGGAAATTGGAAACCATCCTGTTGGAAACACTGAACTCATAGGGTGGAAAAATAAATTTATTGGTCCATCCGTCAAATTCCTTTAGATATCCGTCGGTCGATACAGAACTCTCCAGGGTTCGCATCACTGTAGTGCCCACAGCACAAACATTTCTCTTTTTCTCTTTGGCAGCATTTACCAATTTCACTGCTTCTTCGGTGATATTGATCCTTTCGGAGTCCATTTTGTGCTTGGTAAGATCTTCCACATCAACACGTACGGAAGTTACCCAGGCCCACATGCAGGGTAATATATGCAAAATCAACTCCCTTAATTTCCAGGCGTTTTAATAGTTCACGGCTGAAGTGCATTCCGGCAGTTGGAGCTGCCACTGCCCCTTCGTGCTTTGCATAAACGGTTTGGTAACGCTCCTTATCTTCCGGTTCAACCTTGCGTTCGATAAATTTGGGAAGCGGTGTTTCTCCCAGGTCAAACAAAGTTTTCTTAAAATCATCATACTCTCCGTCATAAAGAAAGCGAAGTGTTCTTCCACGGGAGGTTGTATTGTCAATCACCTCGGCTACCAGTAAATCATCCTCACCGAAATAGAGTTTGTTCCCAATCCTGATTTTCCTGGCCGGATCCACCAGTACATCCCAAAGTCTTTGTTCCCGGTTTAATTCCCTGAGCAAAAAAACCTCAATTTCGGCACCGGTCTTTTCCTTATTTCCATACAATCTGGCTGGAAATACCTTGGTATCATTGAAAATCATTACATCCTGATCATCAAAATAATCAATGATGTCTTTGAAAGTTTTGTGTTCAATTTTTTGTGTTTTACGATCCAAAACCATCAGTCTGGATTCATCCCTGTTTTTAGCTGGGAATTTGGCGACTAAATCGGCTGGTAGATCGAATTTGTACTGGGATAACTTCATTTTCAGGGATATAATTATTAGTTGATTGAGAGCCTCGTTATACGTATGAAACGTAAAAAAGTTACAAAAGTTTAATTTTTTCCAGAAAGTTGTCTAAAGATATGGCATCCTCAACCTTATAAGGACCGATTTTTGTCCGCCGCAGGCCGGTAAGAAAACCTCCAGATTTCAGTGTTTCACCAAGGTCACGGGCCAGAGAACGGATGTAGGTACCCTTACTGCATTCAACGAGAACAGAGAGATTGGGAAGGTCGATGGATTTTATTTCCATCTTATGAATGGTGATGGGATGTTTCTTTAATTCGACCTTTATTCCTTTTCGGGCCGAAACATAGGCCCTTTTTCCGTCCACACTTTTTGCTGAGAAAACCGGGGGCATCTGATCCTGTGGTCCGGTAAGTTTGAGCAGAGCCTCTTCAAGCAGATCCTCTGTGATATGCTCCCAGGGGAAGGTTTGATCGACCTCTGTCTCCAGGTCAAAGGAAGGAGTAGTGGCTCCCAGCCTGATTTGAGCCTCGTAGGCCTTCTCCATGTCCTGGTATTGTGTCATTTGTTTGGTAGCCCTGCCCGTGCACACAATGACCAGCCCTGTAGCCAGGGGGTCCAGTGTCCCGGCATGGCCAACCTTAATTTTTTTGATGCCAAGCTGGGTTTTGAGCGACCACCGGATTTTATTAACCACATCGAAGGAAGTCCAGGTGAGCGGTTTATCAATAAAGAGGACTTTACCCTCCAGGTATGTTTCAGGGTTTCTGAAATCCATTCAATCAGGAAAATATTATTGCGATGATTCCTACCACTGCACAGTAAAGTGCAAACCAGTAGAGGTTGCCCTTTTTCACGAGACGGATCATCCATGTGCATGCAAGGTATCCGGAAATGTAAGCAGCAAAAAAGCCGATGACAAGTGAGCTGATAGAAATTCCCGGTTCGCCGGTTGAGGATGAGAGGGTGAGGATATCAAGCAGGGCGGCCCCGATAATGGGTATCAGTACCATGAGGAATGAAAACCGTGCTACCTCACTTCGATCATTTTTAAGCAGGAGTCCGGTTGAGATGGTGGCTCCTGATCGTGATATTCCCGGTATGACAGCAATGGCCTGGGCGATCCCCATGAGCAGCGCATCCAGGAATGGAATTTTTTTTGTTCCGGCTTTCACCAGCTGGGTGGAGATGAGCAGGGCAGCGGTCACAAGTAGCGCTCCTCCAACCAGGTGGAGGTTACCCGAAAAAAGGGATTCCACCTCATCTTTAAAGAGTATTCCCACAACCAAAACCGGGACCATGGAGACCAGGATCCGGGCCACATATTTTGTTTCAGCATTCCATCGAAATGCAAAAAGTCCGCGCCCCAGCTCCTTGATTTCCCCAAAGAAAACAGTAATGGTGCTTAAGACCGTTGCAAAGTGAACGATTACTGTAAAGGTCAGGTCTTCCTTGACATCCACATTCAACAGGACCTTCCCGATTTCCAGGTGCCCGCTGCTACTGACAGGTAAAAATTCCGTTAATCCCTGTACTATTCCAAGAATAAGGGCCTCAATCCAGGTCATTCTCGGATGATTTGGGCTTCTTCATGATGGCCCATATTTCGAATATAAATCCTGCCAGGACCACCATGGGGGCAAGGGTTATGCGACGGAAGCTGAAGATTTCCTCTTCATTGAATACATTTGGATCTGCTGATTTTCCTCCTATCATCAGGACAAACCCAAGGATGATGATGGCAAATCCGATCACCAGGAGTTTGTAGTTTTCTTTTCCAAGTGCAAAACTTTCTTTGCCTTTATCTTTTTTACTCATATTATGCCGTATTTAATAAAGCTTATCGGTCTTCATGTTAAGGTACTTATTGACTGCAAAAAATGTGGACACCCAGTTAATCAATATTCCAACGAGAATCACCCCCAGGGCAAGGATGGCCAGCAAATCATAATCTTTCAGCGAGATTACTCCTTCGAATTCCTCCTGCAGCAGGAAAATAAGACCAAACAGCAGGGCCAGGGAGATCAGACTTGCAGAAAAACCGCTTGCAGCTCCACGGTATAGAAAAGGTCTGCGAATAAAACCCCTGGTTGCTCCCACCAGTTGCATGGTCGAGATGATAAATCGTTTGGAATAAATCGACAACCTGATGGTATTATTGATCAAGGTCACCGATATCAGAGTCAGTAGAATTGAAAATCCGAGAATGACCAGTGAAATCTGCCTGATGTTCTCATTGATGGCATAAAGCAGTGACTTCTTATAGTAGACCTCCTCAATAGAGGCGTACTGCATAAGATCCTGTTCGATGATCATCACAGAATCCGGATTGGCCCATGGCTGGTGAAGTCTTACCCGGATGGACGGGGGTAAGGGATTGTAACCCAGAAAGTGAATGAAATCTTCACCCAGCATCTGTTCGGTCTCCAGAGCCGCCTCCTCCTTTGTGATGTATTCTGTGGACAGGATATAATCCCTGGCATCGAGAATTTTTTGGAGCTGGTAGATGTCAGCCTCTTTAATATTCTCCTTTAGGATCACGTTGAAGCCGATGCTTTCCATTACCTGCTGACGTATGTTCCGCCCGTTTACCAGTAAGAGACCCACAAGGCCAATTAGCAGTAATACAAGTGAAATGCTTATCATCGAGGTAATCGCCGAGCTTCGGATCCTCCTGGAATATGTCCTGTTTTCTTTCTTTGACATAGCCTCAAAAATGGCAGGGGCAAAGATATGAATTTAATCAAGAATCTTGGTCCATCCAAAGGGATCTTCCAGATCGCCGGTCTGAATTCCTACCAGGGTTTCGTAAAGCCTGGTAGTTACTGGTCCGGGAGTGTCTGCATCCCCAAAGGTGTAGGTGACATTTTTTTCCTCGTCTACCATACTGTGAATGGGGGTAATCACAGCGGCGGTTCCACATGCTCCAGTTTCTTCAAAATCAGCCAGTTCCTCCAGAGGAACAGGGCGAACTTCAACCTTCATCCCAAAGCTTTTTGCCAGGTCCTGAAGGCTCTTATTGGTGATGGAAGGGAGTATGGAATGAGATGCCGGAGTGATGTAGGTATTGTTCCTGATTCCAAAGAAGTTGGCCGGTCCGCACTCATCAATGTATTTTTTTTCTTTGGCATCAAGGTATACGACAGTTGCATAACCCTTGTGATGGGCTTCCTGGATGGAGATCATGCTGGCAGCATAGTTACCTCCCACCTTGAGATGCCCTGTCCCCAGGGGAGCAGCGCGGTCATGATCCCTGCAGATCAACATATCAACCGGTTTGAAGCCGGATTTAAAATATGGTCCCACCGGCATGACAAAGACCAGGAAGGTATATTCATTGGCAGGCCTGACCCCTACTTCCGCTCCGGTTCCAATGAGAAGGGGCCGAATGTAGAGGGAGGCTCCTGAACCATGAGGAGGCACAAATCTCTTGTTTAGCAAAACGACCTTCTCCACTGCTTCCATGAAAAGTTCCTCGGGAACTTCAGCCATTAAAACACCCTGGGCCGACTGGATCATTCTTTTGGCATTTTCATTATGCCTGAATAGCCTGATCTTTCCATCGGCCCCGTTATAAGCTTTGAGACCCTCAAAGGACTCCTGTCCGTAATGCAGGCAGGTGGCACCAATGTGCATGGGGAGGGTATCCTCGCTGAATACCTCCAGTTTGCCCCACTTTCCGTCGCGGTAAACGCTGCGAACGTTATAATCGGTTTTTGAGATATTAAATCCAAGGTTTTTCCAGTCAATATCCATCATGTTTGAAGTTTTTGAGTAACAGGAATCAAAAGTAAGCAATCAAACGATGAGCACCAATTCCGAAATCATGTTGTTAAAGGATGTTTTAAATCCACCTCTCCTGTTCAAGGGAAGTTTGCTGTATTTCACCGGGGACCTCCCTGAGTCGCCTGGCAGCAAGGGTGAAATAATCAAAAGTGTAAAGAAGCTCCAGTTGTTGTTTTTTGAATTGCTGACCATTCAGGTTTATTCCGTTCTCCACCATCTCCTGGTGCAGTAGTTTTATCCGAACTGGATAATCGGGCCGACCGATGTATTCCATTTGGGAGTCGATAAGTATCTTTTCCAGTAGATTATTGGGCTGGTAGGGAAGTTTGGTGGACATAATCAGGTTACAGATCTTATCGATCTGGGATTCGGAATATTGGAATTCAGACAGAATCTCCCTGCTTATTACGGAGGACCGGTTTTCAAAGTTAGCGTAAGCCTGTGTGAGGCCTGTATAAAGCATCAGGGCTGCGGTTCTGACAAGAAGACGGTCCTGCTGCTCCACTTCCTCGGCCCGGCAGATTAAAAAGGATTGGTTGTATACCTTCCGGGCATATTCGATATTGTGAAAATGGAGGTTTTCCGGCAAGTTGCACAGGATGGTTTCAAACACCCGGTCCTCCAGGTCGCCAAGCCTGAGTATTTGTAGTTTAGTGAAGAAGCGTTTGTTAGGGATTCCTTTCAGATCCACAGCCAGTTCAGGCCGAAGACCGGTTACAAAATACATGTCAATGTTACCTTTATATTTTACCGGAAGTTTACCTCTGTACTCACAAATGAAGTAGTCCTTTACCATTCCGTAGGTTATGCCGGATATATTTACCTTGCCGGGAATCCCCGATGACTCCATACGCGAAGCAGTGTTTACCGTATCGCCCCAGATATCATAGGAAACTTTTTTATGTCCAACCACCCCGGCAATGACCGGACCGGTATGAATACCTATTCTCAGATCCCAAATCCGGGCTTTGCTTGATTTTAATTGCTGCATGTAGGTCTGCATTTCCAAAGCTGCCAGTACCACCTCAACCGGGTTTGTGCTGTTTTTCTCCGGGATCCCTCCTGCAGCCATATACGCGTCACCAATGGTTTTAATCTTTTCGATGTTATACTTCTCAACCACCGAATCGAAATGGAAAAAAAACTGGTCCAGTTCATCGATCAGTGCCTCGGGGTTCATCTCCTCGGCTATTTTGGTGAAACCCTGAATATCTGAAAACAGGACTGTCGCTCTTTCATACTTATCCCATTTTGCTTTCCCTTCCAGTCGAATCTGTTGTACGGTTCGGTCTGGCAATATGTCTGCCGCTATTTTATCTGATTTTTCTTTCTCATGGGTCAGGGCGTCCAATTTGGTTTGCATCCTTTGGGAGACCCTGGATTCTGCCAGGCGGTAACTCAGGTGTCTCAGTTTCCGCACAAAAAGTAAAGCGATTAACATGATAAATCCGTAAAATGTGTAGGCATACCATGATTTGTAAAAGGGAGCGTTTATGCTGAACTGCATTTCAGCAGGAGCCGAAATTCTGCCATAAAGGTCCATTGACTGGACATAGAGGGAGTAGTCGCCGGGCCTTAAGCGTCGGAAGGTCAGAAGTCCGGATTTATTCCATTCCGACCATTCTTCCAGATCGGGAACCGCCCGGTAACGGTATTCAGGTTCGGGAGTGCTCTGGAACTCCAAAGCTGAAATCTGAAAAATGGCTGTGCCGGCATCCATTCTGTTTTCTGCAGTGCCATTCAGTGCTTCGATTTTTGGGGCCCGCTCGTTTGTGTCTTGTTCAAGCAAGCTGAGATGAAGCATCAAAATCTTGTCCCTGCCAGTCAGGTAAAGTACACTATCCATGAGGTTCAGGTCTATGATTTCGCCCAGGTTCTGAAAAACCGGGAAGAGCCGGCTTTCAGCAGGGTTTGTGCCAGGGGCAAGCTGGTGAATTACCCTTGAAGTGTATTTTCCCTGGTGTTGAACGATCCAGTTTCCCTTGCTTAAGTCGGGAATGATGATGTCGGAGGAGGATAATATGCTGGCCTGAAGATCTTTTTCCGCCGGCAGAAATGTTTCTTCGCTTTTTTCATAGCGGTATACCTGGGAGTCGGTGATCAAATAGAGCTGATTTTCCTGGGTCACCAATTTCTTCAGGAGCTCTTCCCGATGAAAGGGGATTGCCTTGCTCTCGTCCAGGTTTTCACTGAGCCTGTAAACGTCGTTTTTACAAATTAGAAAAATCCTTTCGTTGAATTTTACAAATGAGAAGGAACTTGAGAGCTGAGGATCGATTATTGTTTTTGTCCAACCTTCAGGGTTTCGCTCAAAACGAAACAAGCCATTTTCTTCTGAAGCTACGACCAGATCCTGGCTGATGGCCTGCAATCCGGTGAAGTTCCCCACTGATATTTCCTCCATCTGTTTGTTATGGATGGAAACCAGTCGCTTCGATCCTGCTGCAAAAACGATGGTTCCGGCTTTTGTCATCAAGTGGAATGATTCTGCTTGATTTATTACTAAGTCCCGGATCTTCCATTGGCCCAGATTTTTTTCTCCAGGTTCTGCGATAAAGAGACCCAGGCTTGTGCCCAAAATAATCCCTTTGCCTGATGTTTCCGAAGCATAAACCCGACCAAAAAGAGCAGGAGCCAGCGGGAGGGTCGTCAGAATGGACGGGTGCCTTGTTTTATGTAATGAATGGCCCCCGAGAATCCATAATTCATCTTCACTGGATAAGAAAACCTGTTTAATATCCTGATCAGGGAATCCAGGCACTATTCCCGGTGCGCTGATTATAATTCCATTCTTATCCAGGATCACCATTCCCAGCTTTTTTGAAAGGGCAAGCACCTCATTTTTAGAAAGATAATCGAGAAAGCTTAAATCTGAATTAGCTTCAATTTTTTCAGGGATAAGCAGGATTTCATTTTGTTTTATTTCCGCTTCGCTCATAGCCTGAAAACTTTCACCTTTCCAAATATATATTTCAGCCTGATTTTTCCTGAGAATAAGTTGATCCCCTGTTTTGTGGAGTATTCCATCGTTTGCGGGGAAAGGATGGTATTTTATATGCCCTTTTGTATTTTGGTAAACCCCCCTGTCAGTATTGATGAAAATACTTTCCCCCATACAGATCATGCCCAGGGGGAGGAAGTTGTGATTGATCCGGGTGATACGATCTTTCTGGCTGCGAATGGTAAATTCTCCCGATTTATCTTTCAGCAGGTAGCCCATATCGTTCTTGCAGGCATAATAAACAGTGTCTGGTCCGCTGCCGGCAAAGTATACAGGACCATCCATGCTGAGGTGGTAGGAGTGTTTCCCATTAATGATGGAGATTCCGTCGTCTTTTCCAAGAAAAAGATTTTTATTTCCATCTAAATGAAACGATTTGTTGGGAATATCGTTAAAGTATCCAGGGAGATTTATCTCTTGTACCCACGGAAGGGAATAGAGGCTGTGATCTTGCGCAATTCCACGGTTGAAGCTGGATTCACAAGTAATGAGGATGAAAAAAATCAAGCAGACTCTATATGACTTGAAAAATAAATTCATAACTTGGGAACTGAGCTTCTTCCACGGTAAATAGATAAAATCAAAAATATAAAAATATAATTACACGTCATTGATAACCAAACATAAGGATATTTATGGAAAAGTTAGAAAGGCCTATTATCGTACCGTGGGATTTCTCACAGGTAGCTGAGAATGCTTTTCAGCACGCAGTAAATATTTCCAAATCCATCAACAGGGATATTCTCCTGCTTCATATTGTTCAGGACCGCAAGGATATTACGGCTAAAAAGAGCGATCTGGAAGCCGAGGCTGAGAAGCTAGGGAAAGAATTTGGGAATAAACCTCATGCTGAAGTGCTTGAAGGGAGTATCTTTCATGCAATCGGAAATATAGCCAAGGAGCTTAAAGCTGAGATGATCATTATGGGTACCCATGGGATGCAGGGAGCTCAAAAGTTATTTGGGAGTAAGGCTTTGAAAGTGGTAGTCAGTTCAAGAATCCCTTTTGTAATTGTTCAGGGTAAGCCTGTAAAGGAAAAGATAGATACCATCCTTCTACCCATCGACTTTAAAACCGAAAATAAAGAGAAGGCCAACTGGATTTACTATCTGGCCCGGAATTTTGGTTCCAAATTTGTAATCCTGAAATCTAAATCCAAAGACAAGGGCTTCCGTAGAAAAACCCTTTCAAATATCAGATACATTGAGTCCTTTTTAAAGGGTCATGATGTAGCTTATGAGATTGTTACCACCGAGGGGAAACAGTCTTTCAAAAAGGAGATCGTCAGTTATGCTAAAACGCATGATGCAGACCTGATCCTTGTGATGGCCACACGCGATATCAAATGGGTTGATTATTTTCTTGGGGCCCCGGAACAGTATTTAATTGCCAACCCGGAAGGCTTACCTGTCATGTGTATGAATCCGAAGCCAGCCAAAATTGCCGGGGGATTCAGGGCCGCGGGAGGAGCATAAATCTCACTTTTTATTAAATTCAAGGCCATTTTTAAATGGCCTTTTTTTTTAACATGGAAATCGTATTTGCAACAAATAATTTGCATAAACTTGGAGAGATAAGTTTAATGCTCTCTGACAAATTTAAGATACTGGGCCTCAAGGAGCTGGATATTTCAGAAGAGATTCCGGAGGACCATGATACCCTGGAAGAGAATGCATCTCAAAAGGCCTGGTTTATATACCGGAAGACCGGTCGCTCTTGTTTTGCTGATGATACCGGCCTGGAGGTCGATTCACTGGGAGGGGCTCCCGGTGTTTATTCAGCCAGGTATTCCCGCATGGGGAACATGGTTTTTCCGGATCTGACCTCCGGCAGAAGGGAACATCAAAAAGTTGCTCCTGGAATTGGAGGATCAGAGCGATAGGAGAGCAAGGTTCAGGACAGTCATAGCGCTTATATTGGATGGGATTGAACATCGCTTTGAAGGAGTGTGTGAGGGGCGTATCACTGAAGCTGCCCTCAGGTTCGGAGGGATTCGGCTACGATCCGATTTTTATGCCGGATGGATACTCAAAGTCCTTTGCAGAGATGGACCTGGATCAAAAAAACAGAATCAGTCACCGGGCAAAGGCTGTTCAGGCGCTTGTGCATTTTTTGAAAAGTGATGTAATATGTTGATGAAATTTCCGTATTTATAGAAAGTATGCGTGTATGAGAAATCGTCTCACCCTCCTGTTTTTGCTCCTGGTAATTGCTCCTTCACTGATCCTGAAAGGACAAACTAAACTGGGTCAGTGGCGAACACATTTACCATACAATTACTGCAATCTGGTTGAGGCCACAGGCGATAAGGTCTTTGGATCTTCCACGGGAGGGCTTTTTACCTACAACCTGGATGATAATTCGGTCGAATTGCTTTCAAAGATTGACGGTCTTTCGGATAATGGAGTATCAGCCATGCGTTGGAGCGATGAAATCGGGACTCTGATTCTTGCTTATCAAAGTTCAAATATTGATATTATTCGCGACGGGGTGATTGTGAATATGCCTGATATTATGAATAAGCAGATTCCGGGTGATAAATCCATCTATGACATATATTACTATGGCAACGGATGCCTTCCTCTCCACTGGCTTCGGAATTGTGGTGATTAATCTTGAAAAGGATGAGATCCGGGATACTTATTTTATCGGGGACAATGGCGATGCCCTGAAGGTGAACCAGGTTACCATCGACGGAACCTACATCTATGCTGCCACCAACCAGGGCATAAGGCGGGGTTTACTTGACGATCCCTTTCTGATTGATTTTAATGCCTGGGAGACCCTTAGCGATATCCCCAATTCAGGAGGCGTTTTCTCCTGCATCGCCAATTTTTCAAATGCAATTTTCGCCTCCCACCTGGATCCTTCAGGCGCCCAGGATGAGGTCTATTTCAATACAGGAACCGGGTGGCTTGACTATACTGATTTTAATGGGAAGAAGTGCCTTGAAATTCTTAACCAGGGTGACCTTTTGTCCATGGTGACAGAATCTCGCGTAAACCTGATAAGCAAGGATTACCTGGTCATCAAGCAGATGCTTAGCTCTTCACCCAGGTCGGCTTCTCTCGACCGTGATGGGAATCTATGGGCCGCGGATTATGGGGATGGCCTGGTTACTCAGCAGGGTGGGGAACTTGTGATGATTATTCCAAACGGTCCTTACTCAACAAGCCTTTTCTCCATGGCCTCCTCCGGAAATATGCTCTATGTTGCCCAGGGAGGTGTAACAGGTTCCTGGAACAACCAGTTTAATTATGCCACACTGGAAATTTTCAAGGATAACAATTGGGACTATGTGCAAAACAAAGATAGCCGGGACCTGCTCACCATCGCTGTTGATCCGGCCGATCCACAACATGTTTATGCCGGTTCCTGGGGATATGGTGTTACTGAATATGGCCATGGTGAGGAGTTAACTGTTTACAACGCTTCCAACAGTTCTTTGCAGAGCATTATTCCGGGAGGGGATTTTTTGCGAATTGGCGGCCTGGCATTTGACCCGGCCGGTAATTTATGGGTCACCAATTCAAATGTGGCTGAACCCATATCGGTTTTAAAGAGCGACGGAACCTGGAAGAGTTTCAAGGCCGATAATAAACTCACCGATTTCACTGCGCTTGGAGAAATCCTTGTCACCAAATCGGGCGATAAATGGGGGATAATTCCCAAAGCAAACGGACTCTTCGCCATGAGAGACAATGGTACCATCGACGATGTTTCGGATGACATCTATGAGCGGGTGAATATCGTTGACAGGTATGGAAAGGTGATTACCAACGATGTGCGGTCCATGGCTGAGGACCTTAATGGAAATCTCTGGCTGGGAACGAATCAGGGTATTCTGGTGATATACAGTCCTTATCGTCTGTTTAACGAAGGATCGATTTATGCCCAGCAAATCATAGTTCCACGCGACGAACCACCCGGAGAGGATGGGACCATTCCGGGTGATGTCCTGCTGGGTGAGCAGGTGGTCACTGCAGTGGAGGTGGATGGAGCAAACCGAAAATGGTTGGGAACATCGGCCGGCGGAGCCTATCTTGTTTCTGAGGATGGCCTGGAGCAGTTGCTTCAATTTAATGAATTAAACAGTCCCCTTCTTTCCGATAATATTATCGATATCTGTGTGGACGGGGTATCGGGGGAAGTGTTTTTTGGTACTGACAGGGGGATCATTTCATACACAGGCGATGCAATGGAAGGGAGCTCGGTTTACAGCGATGTGGTGGTTTACCCTAATCCGGTGCGAGAAACCTACATGGGGCCCATTGCCATTAAAGGGCTTGTGGCTGAGACCAATGTGAAGATCCAGGACATGGGGGGCAACCTTGTATATGAAACGGAATCGCTTGGTGGGCAGGCCACCTGGGATGGGACCAATTTCAGAGGCGAACGCGTGGCCACGGGTGTTTACATGATTTTTCTCTCCAATGCGGATGGGACACTGACCCATGTGACAAAATTGCTCTTCATTCATTAGAAATGATTCGGAAAACCAGGGGCATTGTGCTGCATACCACGCGGTATGGCGAATCGAGCCTGGTGGTTCATTGTTACACGGAGCAGTTTGGAAGGCAAACCTACATGGCTAAAGGGGTTCGGAAATCGCGCCGAAACAACCGTTCCAACCTTTTTCAACCGCTATTTCTTCTGGACTTTGAAATTTACTACAAAGAATCCAGCACGATGCACCTGGTGAAGGAGGTTTCCAGGGCCATTCCTCTCAACTCCATCCCCTACGATATTACCAAAAGCACCCAGGCAATTTTTATGGCCGAGGTGCTTTACCGGGTGGTCAGGGAAGAGGAACCCAACCCCATGCTTGCTCATTTTATAATTTCATCCATCAACTACCTTGATACGCTGGAGGATCCCATTCCTGATTTTCACATCATTTTTTTATTTCACCTTTCCCGGCATCTTGGATTTTATCCACAAAATAATTTTGATGGATCCAATCGCTATTTTGACCTGGAAAGTGGTCGTTTTAAGCCCGCTTTTGTCGACTCGGAGAAGCAGATGGGTGATAAAATTAGTGTACTGTGGAGCAAATACTTAGGATGTGATTACAGTGAAGCTGTCGCCTTAAAATTTAACAGTGTTCAACGAAAGATGGTGCTTGATCAGCTGGTCAAATACTATCGGAATCATGTGGAGGGATTGGGGGAGATCCGCTCTTTGGATGTTCTTCATGCATTTTTCCACGATTGGTGAACCCAAAATCCCGTTTAAAATAGCTAGATTCGGGTAACATACACCACTATAATGCGTATAAGCAACGATACTAACAGGTTTTAAGTCTTAAAAGCTGAATGTAATAATTATCCGATTCGGGTGCCGTGTGGTGTCTGGATATAACTTTTTAGAGCAGGTGGTTAACACCAGAACAGGAATTCAAAATACCAACCTTAACGCTCTGCCAGTCAAACCTGGCCCGGGAAAGGTATATCTGTTGCTCAGCTTCCTTTTTGCTTTTTCAGTTTTAGCCGTGGACATAAATGCTCAGGACCTTTATGCCATTAGCAACGGTAACTGGGATAGTCCCAGCACCTGGTCCTTATCTCCGGGTGGTTCATCCACAGGAGAGTTACCAAATGCTAGCAGGGATGTTCATATTAGTGAGGGAGCCATTAATTACACAGTCAACATGAATGTCAGCGGTGCTGCCAGAAGTGTTACCATATATTCCGGTGGAAAACTTAACTGGAACTCCACCTCTACCCTATCTATTTTTAATAGTGGGACCTTCTCGATCAACAGTGGAGGCTCCACCGATGCAAACGCCTTGCCTGATGCACGCATTCGATTTATGGAAAATGGCACTTATGATCTGATTGTAGATGATTTGGCCAACGGTCTTAATATCGGAAGGATTTCCGTGAGGGGGGGGGTAACATTATACGTTTCAGGCTCCGGGACTATTGAAACACTTAATGACCTGGAATTTTTAGGCGATAATGCAACCGTCAACAATGATTTAAATGGAACTTTTTCGATTGGGGATGATTTGAGCATACACGGATCCTCAGGAACCTATCAGAACATTATATTTAATAATTACCAGACTATATCCGTTTATAACAGGCTTTTTATTTCTGGTAACTCCCACACTATTAACAATACCGGCACAATATTTTTGAATGGAGATATATCTGCCATCAATGCGGCAAGCAGTGGTAACATTATTAATAACTCGGGTACTTTATCTTTTTCTGATTTTGATCCTGGTGGTACAGATCAGGTTATTAATAACTCGGGAACGGTCGATATGACCGGGGCTTTTACGGATTGTGGTGGAGATGAGGTCCTAAATAATCTGGATGGAGGTGTCTGGAACTGGTCCGGAACAGTTTATCCAGCAGGACTGGATCTTTATTGTAATTATGCCATAAATACATTTAATTATACCAGGGCAGGGAATCAGGATATAATAATCCCCCGGGATGCCTATTGGCATGTAGGCCTTTCCGGATCCGGAACCAAGGAAGCTCAGGGAGATCTGGATATCAATGGTGATCTTACAATTGGTGCGGGAGTAACTCTTGATGTAGTTACAAACACTTCAGATATATCCATTGCGGGAGACTGGACCAATAATGGTGCTTTTAATGAAGGATCCCAATTGGTTGTTTTCGATGGAACTGATGCGCAGCAGATTTCAAGCTCCAGCGATGAGACCTTTTATAATCTTGAATCGAGTCATTCAGGTCCCGGGATAACCCTAACTGGTGGGGATGTCACGGTTTCCAATGCCTTGAACATGACAGATGGTAATTTCTTTACCGGGTCCAATCTGCTGATGCTGGGTACCGGGACTGGTAATGAAGGAACCCTGAATCATAGTTCTGGAACCATTGTTGGTGACTTTTTAAGATGGATTAATACTCCTTTTGTTGATTACCTTTTCCCTGTAGGAACCACGATTAATTACCGGCGGGCTATCATTAATTTCAATAGTCTGACAGGGGGAGCCTTGATTGGGAGTTTTATAACAGGGACAACAGGGGAGTCTGGCCTTCCCCTTGATGATAATGGAACCTGTGTGGTGACTACCTATGATATTGGATACTGGTCCCTGATTACTGCCAATGGCCTATCAAGTTCAGATTATAATCTTAACCTGTTTGCACACGGATTTACCTCCCCGCTAATTTCACCCACTTTTAGGTTACTTACAAGGGCGGATGATGGATCTGTCTGGGAAGCAGAAGGCGATCATGTACCTGCCGCATCAGGCGTTGTATATAGAAACAATCTCACCACCCTTTCTGCGGAATACACAGTGGGTGATCCCACCGATAATGAGGATCCAACGGTTACTGCCCCTGATGACTATACCCTTGAGGGCTGTGATGTAAGTGTGATTGCTGACTTTGCATATAATGAGACCGAGACCACTGTTGACATCGTTGATTACCTTGCCCTGACGGGTGCTGCTGCTACCGACAATTGTAACATCGCAAGTGTCACTTATCAGGATGCTCAGTCGATCAGCTGTCCCATCGAGGTTACCCGTACCTGGCGAGTGACCGATGATGCCAGTAATACTACACCTGTTTCCCAGACAATTACGATTGATGATACCGTCGACCCTACGGCCAGTAACCCTTCCCAGATCGATGTTCAGTGCATCGGAGATGTGCCAGCATCTAATCCAAGTGTGGTTACGGATGAGTTAGATAACTGCACTGCTGCTCCGGTTGTTGCCTGGGTGAGCGATGTAAGTGATAACAACACCTGTCCGGAAGCCATTACCCGGACCTACTCGGTAACCGATGACTGTGGCAACTCGATCACTGTCCAACAGCTGATTGTAATCGATCACACCACATCACCTTCAGAGGTAGGCGGTCCGGTTTCGACCAATGGAGGAACCGTGGAGTGTCTGTCCGATGCAGTTGCCCCGACTACCTTCCCGGTGATCCAGGATGTCTGTGGCAACGTTCTTACTCCGGCAGCCCCGACCCATGGTGGTACCTATGTTGACTGTGAAGGAACCTACACCTGGGAGTATTTGTACACAGATTGTTCGGGCTTGACCTATCTCTGGGTCTACACCTACAACATTGACATGACCACTGCACCTGCTGAGGTAGGTGGACCGGTGTCGACCACGGAGTACAGTGGAGTGTCTTGCTGATGCAGTTGCCCCGAGTACCTTCCCCGTGATCCAGGATGTTTGTGGCAATGTTCTTACCCCTGCAGCCCCGACTAACGGCGGAACCTATGCTGGCTGTGAAGGCACCTACACCTGGGAGTACCTGTACACAGATTGTTCAGGCTTGACCTTTACCTGGGTATACACTTACAACATTGATATGACCACCGCACCCGCTGAGGTAGGAGGTCCGGTGTCGACCAGTGGCGGAACCGTGGAGTGTCTGTCCGATGCGGTTGCCCCGAGTACCTTCCCAGTGATCCAGGATGTTTGTGGCAATGTTCTTACTCCAGCTGCCCCGACAATGGCGGCACTTATGCTGGCTGTGAAGGAACCTATACCTGGGAGTACCTGTACACAGATTGTTCAGGTTTGACCTTTACCTGGGTATACACATACAACATTGATATGACCACCGCACCCGCTGAGGTAGGTGGTCCGGTGTCGGTCAGTGGCGGAACCGTGGAGTGTCTGTCCGATGCGCTTGCACCGACAATCTTCCCTGTGATCCAGGATGTTTGTGGCAATGTTCTTACACCTGCTGCCCCGACTAACGGTGGCACTTATGCTGGCTGTGAAGGGACCTACACCTGGGAGTACCTGTATACAGATTGTTCCGGTTTGACCTTTACCTGGGTATATACCTACAATATCGACATGACCACCGCTCCCGCTGAGGTAGGAGGTCCGGTGTCGGCCAGTGGCGGAACCGTGGAGTGTCTGTCAGATGCAGTTTGCCCCGAGTACCTTCCCGGTGATCCAGGATGTTTGCGGAAATGTTCTTACCCCTGCAGCCCCGACCCATGGCGGAACTTATGCCGGCTGTGAAGGAACCTACACCTGGGAGTACCTGTACACAGATTGTTCCGGCTTGACCTTTACCTGGGTATATACCTACAATATCGACATGACCACCCCACCTGCTGAGGTTGGAGGTCCGGTGTCGACCAGTGGCGGAACCGTGGAGTGTCTGTCCGATGCGATTGCCCCGAGTACCTTCCCGGTGATCCAGGATGTTTGTGGCAATGTTCTTACCCCTGTTCTACAGCCCAATGGTGGCACTTATGCCGGCTGTGAAGGCACCTACACCTGGGAGTACCTGTATACCGATTGTTCCGGTTTGACCTTTACCTGGGTATATACTTACAATATTGACATGACCACTGCACCTGCTGAAGTTGGTGGTCCGGTTCGACCATGGTGGCACCGTGGAGTGTCTGTCCGATGCAGTTGCCCCGAGTACCTTCCCAGTGATCCAGGATGTTTGTGGCAATGTTCTTACCCCTGCTGCCCAGACCAACGGAGGCACTTATGCCGGCTGTGAAGGGACCTATACCTGGGAGTATCTGTATACAGATTGTTCCGGCTTGACCTTTACCTGGGTATACACCTACAACATTGACATGACCACCCCACCCGCTGAGGTTGGAGGTCCGGTGTCGACCAATGGCGGCACAGTGGAGTGTCTTTCAGATGCCGTTGCCCCGACTACCTTCCCGGTGATCCAGGATGTTTGTGGCAATGTTCTTACTCCGGCAGCCCCGACTAACGGCGGCACTTATGCTGGCTGTGAAGGGACCTATACCTGGGAGTACCTGTATACCGATTGTTCCGGCTTGACCTATACCTGGGTATATACTTACAATATCGACATGACCACTGCGCCCGCTGAGGTGGGAGGTCCGGTGTCGACCAGTGGCGGAACCGTGGAGTGTCTGTCCGATGCAGTTGCCCCGAGTACGCTTCCCAGTCATCCAGGATGTTTGTGGCAATGTTCTTACTCCTGCTGCCCCGACTAACGGCGGCACTTATGCCGGCTGTGAAGGGACCTATACCTGGGAGTACCTGTATACCGATTGTTCCGGCTTGACCTATACCTGGGTATATACCTACAACATCGATATGACCACTGCACCCGCTGAGGTAGGTGGTCCGGTGTCAGCCAGTGGCGGAACCGTGGAGTGTCTGTCCGATGCAGTTGCCCCGAGTACCTTACCGGTCATCCAGGATGTTTGCGGAAACGTTCTTACCCCAGCAGCCCCGACCCATGGCGGAACTTATGCCGGCTGTGAAGGAACCTACACTTGGGAGTATCTTTATACAGATTGTTCGGGCTTGACCTATACCTGGGTTTACACCTACAACATTGACATGACCACTGCACCTGCTGAAGTTGGAGGTCCGGTGTCGGCCAGTGGCGGAACCGTGGAGTGTCTGTCAGATGCAATTGCCCCGAGTACCTTCCCGTGATCCAGGATGTTTGTGGTAATGTTCTTACTCCGGTTCTCCAACCCAACGGTGGCACTTATGCCGGCTGTGAAGGGACCTATACCTGGGAGTATCTCTATACCGATTGTTCCGGCTTGACCTTTACCTGGGTATACACTTACAACATTGATATGACCACTGCACCCGCTGAGGTTGGTGGTCCGGTGTCGACCAATGGTGGCACTGTGGAGTGTCTGTCCGATGCAGTTGCCCCGACTACCTTCCCGGTGATCCAGGATGTTTGTGGCAATGTTCTTACCCCTGCAGCCCCGACCAATGGTGGAACTTATGCTGGCTGTGAAGGAACCTATACCTGGGAGTACCTGTACACCGATTGTTCCGGCTTGACCTATACCTGGGTATACACTTACAATATTGACATGACCACTGCACCCGCTGAGGTAGGTGGTCCGGTGTCGACCAGTGGCGGAACCGTGGAGTGTCTGTCTGATGCAGTTGCCCCGAGTACCTTCCCAGTGATCCAGGATGTTTGTGGCAATGTTCTTACTCCGGCTGCCCCGACCAATGGCGGCACTTATGCTGGCTGTGAAGGGACCTATACCTGGGAGTACCTGTATACCGATTGTTCCGGCTTGACCTATACCTGGGTATATACCTACAACATCGACATGACCACCGCACCCGCTGAGGTAGGTGGTCCGGTGTCGACCAGTGGTGGCACGTGGAGTGTCTGTCAGATGCAGTTGCCCCGAGTACCTTCCCGGTGATCCAGGATGTTTGCGGTAATGTTCTTACTCCGGCTGCCCCGACCCATGGCGGAACTTATGCTGGTTGTGAAGGAACCTACACCTGGGAGTATCTTTATACGGATTGTTCCGGCTTGACCTATACCTGGGTTTATACCTACAACATTGACATGACCACTGCACCTGCTGAAGTTGGTGGTCCGGTCTCGGCCAGTGGCGGAACCGTGGAGTGTCTGTCCGATGCAGTTGCCCCGACTACCTTCCCGGTGATCCAGGATGTTTGTGGTAATGTTCTTACTCCGGTTCTACAGCCCAATGGCGGAACTTATGCCGGCTGTGAAGGGACCTATACCTGGGAGTATCTTTATACCGATTGTTCCGGCTTGACCTATACCTGGGTATACACTTACAACATTGACATGACCACTGCACCCGCTGAGGTTGGTGGTCCGGTGTCGACCAGATGGCGGAACCGTGGAGTGTCTTGCTGATGCAGTTGCCCCGACTACCTTCCCTGTGATCCAGGATGTTTGTGGCAATGTTCTTACTCCGGCTGCCCCGACAAACGGCGGAACTTATGCCGGTTGTGAAGGAACCTACACCTGGGAGTATCTTTACACCGATTGTTCCGGCTTGACCTATACCTGGGTATACACCTACAATATCGACATGACCACTGCACCCGCCGAGGTAGGTGGTCCGGTGTCGACCAGTGGCGGAACAGTGGAGTGTCTGTCCGATGCAGTTGCCCCAAGTACGCTTCCAGTGATCCAGGATGTTTGTGGCAATGTTCTTACTCCTGCTGCCCCGACTCAACGGAGGCACTTATGCCGGCTGTGAAGGGACCTATACCTGGGAGTATCTGTATACCGATTGTTCCGGCTTGACCTTTACCTGGGTATATACCTACAACATTGACATGACCACTCCACCTGCAGAGGTAGGTGGTCCGGTGTCGACCGATGGCGGCACAGTGGAGTGTCTGTCCGATGCAGTTGCCCCGACTACCTTCCCGGTGATCCAGGATGTTTGTGGTAATGTTCTTACTCCGGCTGCTCCGACCAATGGTGGCACTTATGCCGGCTGTGAAGGGACCTATACCTGGGAGTATCTTTATACCGATTGTTCCGGCCTGACCTTTACCTGGGTTTACACTTACAACATCGACATGACCACTGCTCCTGCTGAGGTTGGTGGTCCGGTGTCACCGATGGTGGCACAGTGGAGTGTCTGGCTGATGCAGTTGCCCCGACTACCTTCCCTGTGATCCAGGATGTTTGTGGCAATGTTCTTACTCCGGCTGCCCCGACTAACGGAGGCACCTATGCTGGCTGTGAAGGCACCTATACCTGGGAGTATCTTTATACCGATTGTTCCGGCTTGACCTTTACCTGGGTATACACTTACAACATTGACATGACCACTCGCACCTGCTGAGGTAGGAGGTCCGGTGTCCACCGATGGCGGCACAGTGGAGTGTCTGTCCGATGCGGTTGCACCGATTACCTTGCCAGTCATCCAGGATGTTTGTGGCAATGTTCTTACACCTGCTTCTCCGACTAATGGTGGCACTTATGCCGGATGTGAAGGGACCTATACCTGGGAGTATCTTTACACCGATTGTTCGGGATTGACCTTTACCTGG
>CAVQUO010000006.1:0-89643 GCA_963716765.1 uncultured Bacteroidota bacterium
ATACCTGACCATTCCCGAAACATTGCTGTCAGGCTCTTACTATTTAAGAGCCTACACCAAATGGATGAGAAATTTTCCGGTTGAAGATTATACTTACAAGCTGGTAAAAGTTATCAATCCATTTGAAAGTAAAATTGATCAGGGACCGGTTCAGGATCCCGGTAAAAAATTTGTGCATTCAAAACCAGCATTGGCCAACTCAAATAATGGTATTGTATGTTTTACCGATAAATCCACTTATAAACAACGGGAGAAAGTTGACCTTACTGTGCAATTGGAAAACCATGATCATGATTATTCAAACTTTTGTGTCTCTGTTGCGAAAGCCGCATATATAGATACGAATAATTATTTCATTCAGATTCCTGATGCAAATATCATCTGACGAAAAATCGTTAAACTACCTGCCAGAATATCAGAGGGATTTCCATTTCCGGAAAAATCTTAAATGCCAACACCCCAATATCCCTTGCAAATGCAACTTTACATTTATCAACTCCGCAAAACTGGAAGTACTTTACAACTTTCCATACAAAGGATAAGGGATTGTTCTATTTTACTTTACCCGATTTTTATGGCCATTACGATTTTTATATAGATGCTGTACTGGAAAATGGAGAAAGTGCTGATATATTGGTTGACAACGATTATTGTAATCGTCGCATTCACCTTACTTATATTCCTTTTTCCTTAGATACTATTGAAAGGAAAATTGCTTCGGAAATGATTGTCAATATGCAACTTTCCAACATGTATAATGAAGAAAGCAGCATCCATACACCTGAATCAACGCAACTTCCTTTTTATGGTAGCCCGAAACATGTGTATTTTACCGAGAAATATATACAATTACCCAATCTTGAAGAATTTTTTTATGAATTAGTGAAGGAAGTAAGAACGATCAGAGATTAAGAAACAAACATATTTAAAACTGGTAGCTTATAGCCGAATATAGTAATTTGAATCCTTTAATACTACTGGATAACATACCTGTTTCGGATGTTGATGAATTTCTTAAGATTCCTTTAGACAGAATAGAAAAGGTAGAAATATTTGATGAAGCCATACATTGTAAGCGGAAGAAAGTATAGCGGGATAATTTGCGTTTCCACAAAGAGAAAGGATTTTGCCGGGATTAAACTCGACAAGAACAGCCTGTTTTTCAGTTACAATTTATTATCTGAAGGTAATTTTAATATGTCGGACTATGGCTCAATAAATACAAATAAGCTTACCTACAGGGATAATTTGTTATTCTGGGATCCGGATCTTGAATTGAATCCTGATCAACCCAAAACGCTGTCTTTTTATACCTCAGATAGTAAGGGTGAATACATTGTATACGTTCGCAGTTTAAACGGCAGGGGAGTACCTCGTTTATATGGTACATTTAAGATAGTGGTTGAATAAGCACATCATGCGATTTCGCGAACAATAATTAAATAAGGTATTTTGTTTTGAAACGATGAAAATGTATGTATAATTTTAAGTACTGCTTATGAAGAATATTAATACAAGAATTGGCATTTTAATTACTTTTTTCTGTTCTATTTGCTGCATCCCCCATGCTGCTTTCGGGCAGGAAGAGGAAAACCCCAATATCCTGCTGATTATGACTGACCAGCAGGCCTGGGATGCGGTTGGGTATGCAGGAAATAAGCAAATTATTACGCCTAACCTGGACAGGCTTGCAGAGGAGGGTGTAAATTTTAGTCATGCGGTCACACCCTGTCCGGTTTGCGTTCCGGCGCGGACTTCCATTCTCACCGGGCGCTTAACTGAGACCACCACCATTCGGGACAACAGGGATGCTAAAACAGGTGAATGCTATTATCCCACCTTTGATGAGATTCTGGCGAAAAGGGGCTACAGATCTGAGTATTATGGCAAGTTTCATGCACCGGAACACATGGCCAGGGTATATATGAATCCCCCTGTCGAAGGAATGACCGGTACAGAGCCAATCATGAGATGGGAGCCTTTGTATGTGCAGTATGTAAAGAACACTGTAAAAAAGAGACCCCTGGAAAAGGGTGAATTGTATGAAAGAACCTTTTACGGAGGAAGCATCCCCTACAAACTTGATCCACCGGACCGCTTACTATAAGTACATGGATACAGGCGAAATTCCTGAAAAAGAACTTGAAAAACCCTTAAGCCAGGCCGATATTCATGGCGTACTTGATTTGCCTGCCGAATATACCATTACCGCTGTCCAGGGAAAACAAACCATGGACGCATTGGATCGATTGAAAGACGAACGGTTCATCCTTACCTGTTCATTCCATTGTCCGCATGTTCCCATTACCCCTTCCGAACCCTTTGCTTCCATGTATAGGGCGAAGGATATGCTTACACATGCTTCGCTTGAAGACACCCGGGAAAATTCTCCCTATCGTCCTGGTGAAATTATTTCACCCTACAATGAAAGGGAGAAAGTGCAGTATATGGTTGCCAATTATTATGCCTTTGTCACGGAAATAGACGAGTGGGTGGGGAAGATCCTTGATAAACTGGACGCTTTAAATTTGTCTGAGAATACCCTGGTAATCTTTGTTTCTGATCATGGTGAGATGCTGGGAGCCCATGGGATGAGGGGCAAATTTAATTTTTATGAAGAATCGGTTCGTGTACCCTTTTTAGTGCGCTTTCCCGGGTAAAATAAACCAGGGGCAAACCATCGACAATCCGGTTTCCATACTCAATATTTTCCCCACGATTCTTGATTATGCGGGATTACACAAATATTCCCACAGATGGCTACTCCCTCAGAGGACTCATGGAAGGAACCGCAGGTGCAAAATATGATTTTGCTGTTTCTGAATGGACCTGGAAAAATGCCAGCGTTCCCTCTATTATGATTCGAACCGATGATTGGAAATTGATGACCACCCATCGAAGCGGCGGAAAAGATGTGGAGGCACTTTTCGATTTAAAGAATGATCCCCGGGAAATGAATAATCTTCTGGGATCAAATCCTCGAGCGATTGGAATACAAGGAAATAGCAGAAGAGATTGCGCAGCAAGATTGGTGCAATATTTGAAGGATGTTAATTCACCCCTTGCTGAAGGCGTGGAATCACGTATTTTAGTAAGAGATTAAGCCTTATGAGATCTATTTTTACGGTATTATTTGCGATCTCTTTTTTAGGTACACATGCGCAATCTCCTGTTTCCCCTGAGCAGATTAAGTTTGTCAGGCAAGGGGTAAAGAGAATGATTTTTGATGAGGAGCAGTCCATTCCACTGGCCAGTCTTGTTCCTGGAAAGATCATAGGCTTGACTGCAATGCATCCCATTAGCCATTATTCTGATACACCTTCCGAAATTTCGATTCTTGAAGAAAAATTGCTCGTTCAATCGGAGGGGGAAAGCCAAACCGGGATCTGGTTTGGAGGCTTTAATCCATTTGCCACCTATACGATCGATCTGGCTTCAGCCCTCGGGGAAGGAGAATTAGGTTTTGAGTTTTCCGATGCAGAAAGAAAGGATCAGTTTTTTGTCATTCTGGGTTTTAAGGACGACAACCTGACAGGTGTAAAGCTCAGAGTCCTCAGGGATATGGAGCTTATAGCCGATGAAACTATTTCTGTAAACCTGAAGGGGGACGAAAAGATCACAGGTAAAATCATTCTGCAAATGCTGGGCAGCGGATTGGTTTTGTATCTGCAGGATAAAGGCTTGCCAGAGGTGATAGGGCAAAGTGACTTCTCTGCTTATTTGGATTTACGCCGGAAGGATCATATCCATTCCTTCCAATCAAAGCTCTTTCTGCATCTGAAGGATGCAGAAGTAAAGATCTCCAGGGTAGAAATGGCGCTTACCACGGGGGTTGGTCAGGCCGATATCCGGGCCATCACTTATGAGGATGGAGAGCCATTGCTTGACCAGGGAAGATTATGGTACACCATGTCCATTCGCGGACGCGCCCTGCCTCATCATGTCCAGGGGGTATTTAGCATGGATCCGGCTGTTTTTGATTTAAGGCTTGAAGGAGTCATTCTATTTGACAGGGATGATGGCTTACTCAGGAATGAGATCGCATCCCACGTTTTTTATGACAGGAAGGAAAAAGTCTGGCGTGGTTTAACCACGGGTTTCAGCGCATATGCCAATCCCGAAGAGAAAAAACAGTTGCTTGCCATAGAGAGCAAAAGAGATCCCCGTTTTGGTTTTTCCATTATGAAGGCTGTTCCCTTTGGTATGGTCGGAGATATTGAGGATCCTCATATCCTGTTTGATTCGGATGCCGGGAAATGGCGAATGCTTACCTGTGAAAATTTAAATGGCTATAAAGCGGTTGTCCTGGAATCGGATCATTGGAATAAGGGCTATGAAAGGATTGCCGGTCCTGTGGATCATAATTCCACCGGCACATCCATTCAAAAAATAGGCGATCAGCGCTTTTGCTTTTCAGGAAGTAAAGAACGGGAAATCTTCATCTATACTTATCCGGATCTCAAAGAAGTAGGGGTGCTTAATATGGACCTTCCTCCCTGGAATGAAACTTCAGGAACCCGGGTGTGGCCCAATGTGGTGCAGCTGCCGGAAGGCTATCCCATTCGCTATGTGGCCCTGATGATGGACCGCTTTAATTACCCGGGAATGCAAGGTCCACACTGGTCCTATGGTGCTCTCTACCTGTATTATGGCTGTGAATAGCCATGATTATTTCCTGGTCAGATTATTGACCCCAAAGCAGGAGTAGTCGCGGTTGGGAAAAGAGACATCAAACCTCCCATAAGGAATGTTATTTTTTTCATGTTCCAATTTAGTGTATATAATACAAGCCGGCTCCGGGACCAAGCGGTATACCAAACAAAATCCAGACAATGATCAATAAGGTCCAGGCGAAAAAGAAGGCGATTGAATAGGGCAACATGGTGGCCATCAATGATCCTATGCCTGATTTTGAATCATACTACGATTAAGATCTATCCCCAGTTTAACAATTTCTCTTCCTGTATTTTTTTCAATCTGGGCCTGTTCTTACGAAGGCTTTCGCCCTTGATTACTTTCTCATATTTTGCAAGGTACTCCAGGGCCATTTTTTTGCTGTTAAATTCATCTAAAGCGTACTCATGAAATCTTTGGCGGGAATAGCTATTCGAGTTTAAAAAAGCTTCCGACCTTTGGAGAAAAAGTAAACCTGATACCCATCTTTAGATTAAATCTCACTCCACCCAGAACTTCAAGCTTTTCAATCCCGGTCTTTTTAATGACATTTAAGGCACCCTGCACGTTTTTCACTTTCCAGGCGGCCTTGGCTAAAGAATGAAAGTGATTTCTTGGTTTATCCAGGACTGGGGTCGTATAATCATCCCAATCAATCCCATTGTAAATAAATAAATCAGAGCCATACCGGTGGGCATGATTTTTAGATACAAAAATTGTATTCATATCAAATTCGCGCAAGTCATTTCTGTTCCCCTCAAATGTGATTGTATAAGGTAATTGGATGCGATCTGCGTCTTCTGTTCCTGAAAAGAAATGTACCACATCAAAGTTTTCCGGAATCTGATCGATGATTGACCTGTCCGGATCCTTTCCGGGTAAATATACATTCTTCATCCCAATCTGACAGGCATACTTTTACTTCAATAAGACCGAATGGGATTCGTTTAAGCTTTAATTAATTTTTTGTTAAGCATTCTACATTATCATTGGCTTAAACATCCTTAATGATGAAGTTATTTCCGGGAGCAATAAAGTTTTGTCCAAAGACAGGCCGTCCGATAAAAGCATTGAAGAAATGGGCCATTCCAGTTGTTCAGTATTCTTGCGCTGGTCTGGGTCGTGATTCGTGTGCTTCCCAAACCACAGAGGGCAGCCTATCCCTGCATGAAGCTGGCCATCCCTCTGGCCTCGTCCTTGACTGATTTACCTGAGCGCACTGCTGGCTTCAGTGCTGTTTTTCCGAAAGGCTTTCAGGAAAATCACCGAATCCAGATATGCCCTGGCCGCTTTATTGCTTGCTGCTTGGACTTGGATTCAGCCTTGGAACGATTCTCATCAAGAAAAATGAGAGCTATGCCGCTATTCCACCGACAGATTATGAGGATCCGCTGGGCCCAAATGTTCCCATCGGTGAAGCCAAAGGTATTTTTCCCGGCCGTGTGGTCTGGATGCATAATCCCGATGCTACCAATGAAAATTGTGTTCCCTGGGAATATGGGGATGGTTATTTCCTTGACAAGAACTGTGACCAGGAACTGGTGGATGAGATGTTGGGCAAAGCCATGCTGGATGTGACCGGTGCTGGCACAGAGGAAGAGGCCTGGGATGCGGTATTCAAATATTTTAATGTAAATCACGAAAAAGGGGAGACCGGATATGTCCAGGGGGAGAAGATTTTTATTAAGATCAATGCTGTACATGCCTGGACTACCAACGAGGACCTTTCCATTCGGGATGACGATGCCTATGGAAATGTGGATACCTCTCCCCAGGTGATACTGGCAGTTTTACGACAGCTGATTAACAAGGCTGGGGTGCCGGAAGATGCCATCTATATCGGGGATCCCCTCACCGAAATCTTTAAACACCTCTACGATAAGCTTAGTGCCGATTTTCCGGGAGTACATTACCTGTCAAAAGGGGACCACGAGTTTCGGGATAAACTGATGCTTACCAATGATGCTGAGATGAGGTTTTCCGACCGGGGAACAGTACTTGATGCTGAAAGCGATCAGTTCTACGACTGTACAATAAATGCCGATTATATTCTTAGCCTGCCTGCCATGAAAGGCCACCGGGGTGGCGGGTGTCACCTTTTTTGAAAAGAACCACTTTGGGACCCACACCAGAGATGGCGCGGCCCATATGCACAAAGGCATCGTTAAAGGGACAAATGAATTGCGTTCAGACTACAGGATGTACAGGGTATTTGTGGATATTATGGCTTACGAGCACCTGGGAGGAAAGAACCTGATCTACATTGGCGATTTCCTGTGGGGAACTTCCATGGAACATGATCCCCCCGTGAAGTTCCGTACAGCACCCTTTAACAATGATTATACCTCATCCCTGATCGTTTCACTTGATCCGGTAGCTATATCATCCGTAGCCCTGGATATTTACCAGGAAGAATTCCAGGAATGGGATGAGACTGTCTATCCTCCCAGGTATACCTATGTCAGGTTTGCAGGAGTGGATGACTACCTCCACCAGGCTGCGTCAAGTGAATGGTGGCCGGAAGGCATCATCTATGATCCGGAAGATGACGGGACTCCCATCCCCAGCCTGGGCGTGCACGAGCACTGGAATAATCCCAGCGATAAGCAATATACACGGAACCTGGGTACGGGTGAGGGAATTGAAATGAACTATATCAATACAAGTCATACGGGCGTTTTTGACGATATGATTCAGGAAATTCATTTGGCAGCTCCCAATCCCTTTTCCCTGAGTACAAGCTTCACCAGGCCCGAGCAGGTTTCAAAGACTTCCGTGCTGGAGATCTATTCCATCAATGGGGGACTCGTTAACTCCTTTGGTTTTAACGAAGCCGACCAGGTGATCTGGGATGGTTCAGACGCCGGTGGGACCTTGCTACCCGATGGGCTTTATCTCTATTCCATCGATGACCCTGAGAATCGGACCAGGTTTAGTGGCAAAGTGGTATTAAAACGATAAAATTGCAGCCATGAAAGTAGTTTTTCTCCTACTCTTATTCTTTGGAATTTTTTCAGCTTCAACTTCTGGACAAGACCCTGTAAGAATCGGGATTGCAGGATTGTCCCATTCCCATGTACTTGGATTGCTCCGGAATATGGATCAGGCCAAGCCTGATGGAGTTGTTGTAGGTCCAACAGATTTATCGGCCCTTGAACTTAACCTCACGGTTGTGGAAATACTTGAAGCCGCACGTAAAAGCAGCAAAACAGGAAAAAAGGTTGAACTGAGCAAGTAAGCATAAGGTTCTAGAAATGAAAAGATCTTTCATACTGTTTTTCTTTTCAGCTTTGATGCTGGCTCAATTGTCCGGGCAAAAAAGCAGTCTTATTATTCTGGGTGATATGCACTATGATCTGCTTGAGGATCATGACATGGAGTGGCTCAGCACCAAGCCGGGAGATCTGCGGCAGGTAACAGAGGAATATACGGTTTATACCAGGGAGAACTGGATCGATTTTATGTCTGTTCTTAAAACCAGGGCAGAATCAGAAATACCGACCGTAAAAGCTGTTGTTCAACTGGGTGATTTATCGGAAGGTCTTGCAGGATCGGAAGAGAAGGCCCGTCAGATGGCCTCCAATACCATGAAAGCTATTGAAGCAGCGGGGATGCCTGCTCCCTGGATTCTGAGCAAAGGGAATCATGATATTACAGGACCCGGAGCAAAAGAAGCTTTTCAGGAGTTTTATGTTCCTATGATCCAAAAGCAAACCGGCAATCCTGAGATTGCCAATGCAAGCTACTCTTACATCTTACGACAATGTCCAGATAACTTGCCTTGATCCCTGGGACAGTGAGACCGATATGGTCGCCTTCCTGGAAAGTGAACTTGGCAAATCGGATGCAAAATACAAGTTTGTGGCCATCCATGAGCCGGTCATTCCGGTGACGGAAAGGTGCTGGCATGTTTTGAGAAAGGATCAGGAAAAGCGGGAAAAGCTGCTGGAGGTAATTGCCAGGAATAAGGCCATCGTTTTATGTGGCCACCTTCATCGCTATTCGGTGGTTCGGCGCTCAACACCCTTCGGGCCCATTGTGCAGGTAATGGCCATCAGTGTGGTAAAGGACAGATCCTATCAGATCCCGTCAAAGGTGATTACTGAATACGGACCATCCCTTGCGGAGAATATTCCCGACTGGCAGCCAGAAACCCTTGATGCACGCATCGCCATGTTGAAGGAGGAGGCAAAGTATGTGGACTATTATAAACAATGTGATTTGCCCGGGTATGCATTGATTAAGATTGATGAAGAGAAAGAAAGCATTATGCTGGAATATTACGCAGCATTTGGAGAAAAACCATATGATATAATTGATTTGAAAGCATTGTTAATTCCATAATAAGAGATATTTTAAAACAGATAGCCATGCTTTTAAAACGCAGCTTATTTTTTGCACTGATACTTGTATTCTCATTTGAACCAGTTGGCAGCTTCTGAGCTTACGAGTATCAGGGAGTTTGATGTCAGGCCGGAGAACAGTCCGGCCCTGAATAAGATTAATCTTCAAAAGGCCATTGACTGGGCTTCTGCCAGTGGTGCGGCCTTATTTGTGGAGCCCTCTGAAGAGCCCTACCCGGTTGACGGTGGGATCATCCTGAGAAAGAATGTTTCACTGGTCGGGGTGCATGGTCCCACTCCCAGGGGAACGACCCATCCGGATAAAGAAACAGCCGGTGGGCAGTGTGTTTGCGATAACTGATAAGGAGAATGCTTTTATTACAGTTGAAACCGGAACCCAGATCAAAGGCATCCAATTCTGGTATCCCGAACAAACGATCAAAGATCCGGCGGCCATTATTCCTTATAAGGCAACCATCAGCGTTTCGAAAACCAGCAAGACACAGGGAGTTTACCTTTCCTGCCTTACTTTTTATGGGGAATACCTGGCTTTTGATTTCAATGCCAGTCGCCAAAATGCCTGTGAATTAATGACCTTTGAGCATTGCTATGGTTATCCCCTCAGCGGTGAATTTATCCGGATAGATTATTGCTATGATGTTCCCCGGATCTTGCATTGCCATGTGAATCCTGCAGGACAGAGGTATATCGGAGGGCAATACAGCCGGGAAGTGGTTGATGCGGTTATTGCAAAAAAGACCTTTGCCTTTACCATCAATCACACCGACAATGCCCAGATCATTGATCTCTTCACCTTTGGGACCTATGGAGGAATTCTCCTGGATGAGGAATCATACGGGCAACTGACCAACTTTAACTTTGATTGTGTGGCCGTTGGTATTTTGAAACGGGGAAACAATACCAAGAACCGCAACTGGCAGATCGCCCAGGGTTCAATTATTGCCAATACCGGTGAAGCAGTCGAAAATATCCATCCCATTATTATCGAAGGGCAGGGACATACTTCACTGAGCAATGTGGAAGCATTTTCAGGTGGGAATGGTGCGCTCACCACAGTTCCCGAAAATATGTCCTGGGACTTTTTGCTGGTAAGGGGAGATAAAAAGTTAACTGTTTCTATCTGGGGAAGCCGGATGAGAAATTATGTGTCTGACAATCCGATCACCATTGAGAATGATCAGGCCCTTATTCAGATTGCCGGAAGCTATGATAAAGATGAAAAAATATACAACAAAATATATTGACAATGAATAAGAATAGAAAGTATAGCATTCGCTGATTATTGCACTCGTCGGCTATTTCTGGCTGTGGCCTGTACCAGCCCAGGATAACAAGGGTGAAGCCGCTGATATGGAACCGGTGGATTATGTAAATCCCTATATGGGAAATATCAGCCATCTTCTGGTACCCACATTTCCAACTGTTCACCTGCCCAACTCCATGTTGCGCGTTATTCCTGCAACGACGGGATTTCACCGAAATCCGGCTGAAGGGCCTGCCGCTGGTACTCACCAGTCACCGTGGCAGCTACAGCTTTTAACCTGAGTCCTTTCCAGGGTAAGGAAAGTGATCTGAAACCGGTTATTGAATACGCTTATGACCAGGAAAAACTGACTCCCTATTCCTATTCTGTCTACCTGGATGATCAGCAAATACAGGTTGATTTTGGCCTGTCGCATCAATCCGCAGCCTATGAGCTGAAATTTGAAAAGGATGCTCCGGCCTACCTGGTTCTGAATTCTTCCGAATGGGGAATTGAAATGGGATGGAGAGGCCATCAGTGGATACCAGGAGCTGGAAAAGGACACCAGGGTTTATTTGTATTTGCTTCCGGCTGAAAAGCCAGAAGGAGGTTTCAAGCCTGAAGGAGGGGCAGCTGGCCGTGGCGGATGCAGCTGAAGGGAGGAATGCCTGCCTGGTTTTAAAATTTGCCGCAGGGAACCAGAAGCCTTGAATCTGAAATACGGAATTTCCTTTCTGGATGAAACACCAGGCCCGGAAAAATATGGAGCGTGAGGTGGCCGGAAAAACAGTTGCCCAGCTGCAGTCTGCTGGACGGGATATCTGGAATGAAGCACTTGGGAAAATCAAGATTAGTGGTGGAACTGACAGATCGAAAAGACTGTTTTTTATACCTCCTTGTACCGTACTTATGAGCGACAG
Source organism: uncultured Bacteroidota bacterium (assembly GCA_963716765.1). Lineage (GTDB taxonomy): Bacteria > Bacteroidota > Bacteroidia > Bacteroidales. Next base: position 11,202 of record CAVQUO010000006.1, read on the forward strand.
GTTGCCATTTCGGAAGATGGCCGCTACTGGAGTCCCTTTGATAAAGCAGTCCATGAGGATCAGGGGCGAACCTTTTATACCGATGACTGGATCTGGGATTCATACCGGGCACACCACCCCCTGCGCATACTGATTGATGCGGAAATGGAGGAAGATATTCTGAATTCTTTTGTGTTGATGGCCGATCAGAGTGAGAATCCCTGGATGCCGACTTTCCCTACGATCACCGGCGATCGCCACGCGATGAATTCCAATCACGGGGTGGCTACTGTGCTGGATGCCTACCGCAAAGGACTCAGTAATTTTGACCTGGAAAAAGCCTACCTGGCCTCCAAAGGAGCAATTACTGAAAAAACCCTGGCTCCCTGGTCGGGCATGCCGGCTGGTGAACTTGACAGGTTCTATGTGGATCATGGATATTTTCCTGCCCTGAGGGAAGGTCAGGAAGAAACAGTTCCTGAGGTGCATCATTTTGAGCGCCGCCAGCCCGTTGCAGTTACACTCGGTACATCCTACGATCAGTGGTGTCTGTCTCAAATCGCTGAGGAGCTGGGGAAAACTGCTGAAGCAGAATATTTTGCAAAGGCATCCTTTAACTACCGAAATGTGTTTAACCCGGAAACACATTTTTTTCATCCAAAGGATGATCGAGGGAGATTTCATTGAGCCCTTTGATTATATATTTTGCGGAGGAATGGGAGCAAGGGCCTACTACGATGAGAACAATGGCTGGGTTTACCGCTGGGATGTGCAGCATAATATTCCCGACCTGATCGATCTGATGGGTGGCAAGGAGGCCTTTGTGAATAACCTGGATGCCATGTTTACCGAGCCCCTTGGGCGCAGTAAATATGAATTTTATGCCCAGTTGCCCGACCATACAGGAAATGTGGGCCAGTTTTCCATGGCCAATGAACCCTCTCTGCACATACCCTATCTGTACAATTATGCAGGTCAGCCCTGGAAGACCCAAAAGCGCCTTCGCAAACTGCTGGATGAGTGGTTTCGCAACGACCTGATGGGTGTTCCCGGAGATGAAGATGGAGGAGGAATGTCTTCCTTTGTGGTATTCTCCTCCATGGGTTTTTACCCGGTTACACCCGGCGATCCGGTATATTCCATCGGAAGCCCCATGTTTGAGCATGTCTCCATCGACCTGAGCAATGGAAATACTTTCGAAATTGAAGCTCACAATGCTTCAGCTGAAAATAAATATATTCAGTCGGCCACCCTGAATGGTGAGCCTCTTGATCTTCCATGGATCAGCCATGAGGCTGTTGCAGATGGCGGGAAACTGGTTTTCGAAATGGGACCAAAGGCCAATAAAGACTGGGGTCATGAATAATATCATTTGGACTTCCTTTTTATATGCTGGTATTTTTGGCATCATCGGAGATAGGAGATACAGAAGCCTGACTATCAAGGCCAGGCCAGGCTTTTTTCCTGATGATGGAGGGGGCATACAGAAAATTAAATAAATGAAGCGTAGAGAGTTTACAAGAGCAGTTGGATTAAGTGCCCTGGCATTGCAGGGCTTTCCAGGCAGGCTTTCGGCAATGATGTTTTCAGGCAGGTCGTCCAGGGGGGCAAAAGTTCCATTGGGGGTATGCAATCACTCGCTAAGGAGTCTGAAGCCAAATGCCCGGCAACTTGATTGAATATGCCATTGAGCAAAAGCTGGATTCGGTATTACTGAACACCCTTCAGCCCTTTGAGAGTCTTGAAACATCACATCTGTCGGCTTTAAGTGAGTTGGCCCGGGCGAATGATATAAGCATCTATATTGGGGTCGGAAGCATCAGCGAAAATTCCTTAAGTTTTTCGGCCCACTATGGCAATGCCAAGGCATTACTAAGCGAGGGGCTTCGTGTGGCTTCAGCTCTGGGTTCGCCCATTGTTGGATGCAGGATAGGTTCCATGGATGATCGCTATGCCCCTGGCGGGATCAGGGCACACACAGAGGCTGTAATTAAGGTGATGCAAAGCCTTGGAGACAGAGCACGGGATGAGGGAATAAAATTTGCCTTCGAAAACCATATGGGAGATCTGCGTTCAAAAGAATTACTGGCGCTTATTAATGAATGCGGGAGTGATATCTGTGGGGCCTTATTCGATCCGGCCAATGCACTGTGGGCCATGGAAGATCCTATGCAGGCCTTAAAAGTCCTTGGGCCGGAGATAATCTGCACAAGTGCGCGTGATGTTGCCATATGGGGAGTAAATGAAGGAGCCATGTTTCAGGGAGTGGCTGTAGGTGATGGTTTAATGGACTATCCAATTGTATTCAAAAACTTTTGCCGGTAAATGTCCAGGTGTGCCAATTCACGTGGAAACCATTTCAAATTCAGCCCGGCTCATTCCTTATTTGAAACCCGATTTCTGGACCGCTTTTCCTGATCTGCCCGTCTCAGAAGTTGTGAATTTTCTGAAGCTTGTCCAGACAAGGCCATCCCCTTGAGATTAAAATCCTCCTCCAGGAATGAGTCAGAAAGAATTTGATACCAAACTCCAGTATGATGAACTTTTAAGCAGCCTGGAGTATCTTCGTAAAAATTGTAATGCTGGTCTGAAAAACTAAAAGCTTAAGCGGATGAAAAATGATGCTCTGTTTTATATCATACTTTCAATCCTGATCTGTATCCTGTGCCCCTCGGGATAAACAAGCTAATGATATCGGATCGGACCAGGTTTCCCTGGTGGATTATGTGAATCCCTTGATGGGTACTGATTCTAAATTCAGCCTTTCAAATGGCAATACCTATCCGGCCATTGCCACTCCCTGGGGCATGAATTTCTGGACACCCATGACCTCAAACATGGGAGATGGATGGACCTACAAGTACAATGAGAATAAAATCAGGGGCATCAAGCAAACCCATCAGCCCAGTCCCTGGATCAATGATTATGCAGCTTTTTCCCTGATGGCTGTTACCGGGGAATTGAAATATGAAGAAAATGAACGGGCATCCTGGTTTTCACATAAGGCAGAAACGGTCAAACCCTATCATTATAAGGTCTACCTGGCAGATTATGATGTGGTTGCTGAAATCGCACCCACCGAACGGGCGGCCCATTTCAAATTCACCTTTCCTGAATCGGATTCATCCTATATTCTGCTGGATGGGTTTTTTCAAGGGATCCATGGTGAAAATTATTCCTGAAGAGCGAAAAATTGTGGGCTATTGCAGAAATAACAGCGGAGGAGTTCCCGAAAATTTTCACAACTATTTTGTGGCTGAATTTGACAAGGATTTTGAGCTTACCCACACCTGGAAGGATGAATGGGATTTGCAGGAAAATGTCCTGATTAGTGAGGGAGAGCATGTGGGAGCTATGATCGGTTTTAAAACCAAAAAGGGAGAAGTGGTCCATGTAAAAGTGGCTTCCTCATTTATCAGCCCCGATCAGGCCCTGCTTAACCTGGAAAGAGAAATAGGGGAGGATTCATTTGAAGAAACCAGGGAAAAGGCAAAAGCTGCCTGGGAAAATGAATTGGGCAGAATAAGGATAGAGGATCCAAATACTGATCATATCAAGACTTTCTATTCCTGCCTGTACAGGGTACTGCTTGTTTCCCAGGAAATTCTATGAAATAAATGCCAGAAATGAAGTGGTGCATTACAGTCCTTATAACGGGGAGGTCCTGCCCGGGTATATGTTTACCGACAATGGTTTCTGGGACACTTTCAGGGCTGTCTATCCCTTTTTTAATCTGATGTATCCCGAGTTGAACGGACAGATTATGGAGGGACTTGCCAATACTTACAGGGAATCGGGATGGTTGCCCGAATGGGCCAGTCCCGGACACAGGGATTGCATGATCGGATCCAATTCAGCTCCCATCATTGTGGATGCTTTCTTAAAGGGAGCCATTGATGCAGATGCAGATGCTGAGACTGCTTTTTGAGGCCATTTTGAAGAATGCCACCGTTGAGGAGGGCAGGCCTGTTCGTTCGGTGGGAAGAGAAGGCCTTGAATTATTACAATACACTGGGTTATGTCCCCTATGATGTGGGTGTGAATGAAAATGCAGCCCGAACCCTGGAGTATGCCTATGCAGATTTTACCATTGCCAAAATGGCTGAAAAGCTTGGGAGAAAATGAGATTGCTGACAGGTATTATACACAATCCCTGAACTACAAGAAGCTGTTTGATCCGTCCACAAAGCTGATGAGGGGTAAAAATGAAGATGGCAGTTTTCAGACACCTTTTAATCCTCTGAAATGGGGCGATGCCTTTACCGAAGGAAATAGTCTGCACTATACATGGTCGGTATTTCATGATATCCAGGGACTTATTGATTTGATGGGAGGAAAGGAAGCATTTCATTCAGCAGCTGGATACATGTATTTGAAATGCCTCCTGATTTTGATGATTCCTACTACGGACAAACCATTCACGAGATCAGGGAAATGCAGATTGTGAATATGGGGAATTATGCACATGGAAACCAGCCCATCCAACACATGATTTATCTCTATAATTATGCAAATGTCCCTTAGAAAACTCAGGAAAAAGTCAGAGAAGTACTGACCCGTCTCTATGCTGCAACTCCGGATGGATATTGCGGGGATGAGGACAACGGACAGACCTCGGCCTGGTATGTGTTCAGTGCCCTGGGATTTTACCCGGTATGCCCGGGAACAGATCAGTATGTAATCGGGAGCCCCATTATTTTGCTAAAGCGACACTCTCCTGGAAAACGGAAATACCTTTACCATTTCAGCAGAAAACAATTCGGAAAAGAACTATTATATCCAGTCTGCCAGTTTGAATGGTAAAAAATATACGCACAACTATCTTCAATTTGATGAAATCCAAAAGGGAGGGGAGCTGGTTTTTCAACTGGATCAAAACCCAAATGTCAAATGGGGAAGTTTAGGCCGAAGACCTGCCCTATTCCTTAAGTCGTGAGCATTAAAACCATAAGCATGAAAATTACAATTATCCTTTTTGCAGCACTGTTATTAATGACAAACTGCAGCAGGGTCCGGAGCGGGTTCCGGGGAAGAACAGCCGCCCAATGTGCTGATTATTTTAACAGATGACCTGGGATATGGGGATATTTCATGTTATGGACAGGATCAATACAAGACCCCAAACATTGATTACCTGGCAGCAAATGGGGTAAGGTGTACCGACTTTTATGTGCCCACACCGTACTGCGCACCCTCCAGGGCCACTTTGCTTACCGGAAGGTTCCCTCTTCGACATGGGATGATCAAGAATCCGACACCGGATGCCGGTATCAATGACATTGGAATTCCGGCTTCTGAAATCACCCTCGGGGAAGTTTTTCAGGAAGCAGGATATGCTACAAAATGCATTGGGAAATGGCACATGGGACATAAGGAAGAATTTTTTCCCGTTAAATCATGGATTTGATGAATACTTTGGGATTCTTTACTCCAATGACATGCGCCCGGTTCAGCTGATTGAAAATATGGATACCATTGAATATCCGGTGGATCAGAATTTCTTAACGAAAAGATATACCGATCAGGCCATCGATTTTATAAAGCGTAAGCAGGAGAAACCCTTCTTCCTTCATTTATGCCATGCCATGCCCCATAAGCCCCTGGCTGTAAGTGATGATTATTTTACCCCGGATACCCCCGATGATCTTTATGCCGATGTGATCCGTGAACTGGACTGGTCGGTGGGTGAGGTGATCTCTGCACTGAAAGAGTTGGGAATTCTGGAAAACACCATTGTCATATTTATGTCAGATAACGGGCCCTGGTACGGGGGAAGTACAGGGGGTTTTAAAGGGAATGAAGGCCACCACCTGGGAGGGCGGAATCAGGGTTCCCTTTATGGTGCATTTTCCCAGGGAATTTGCAGCAGGAACCAGGGTGGATATACCCTGCTGGTCTCCTGATATATTTCCAACTTTACTGGCTTTAACGGGCATCGTTCCGACAAAAGCAAATATGATCGATGGTGAGGATATTACTGCGATTTTGAAAGGAAAGCAAATGGAACATGCTCCTGTTTTCAGTCTTCATAACGAGAATATCATGTCGGTTCGAAAGGGTGACTGGAAGTTGTTCCTGAAGAAACCCAGGTATTTTAAGGGTTTCGATCCCACTACCTGGTCCGATCCTCGTGCCCAGGACGGTACCACCATCATAGCACGCACCACAGGTCAGGCCACTCCGGCCCAATATCCCGGAATTATCCCGGAAGAACCCGCAAATGACATTCAGCTTTTTAATCTGAAAACAGATCCGGGCGAATCCACGGACCTGGCCAGTGAAGAGCCTGAAAAGGTAAAAGAGTTAATGCAGGACTATGAGAACTTTGAAATATCCCTCTCCTGGTAAGCGCTATCTTACAATCAAGGGCTTCATCTCATTGAGCACTTCTTTGTAAGCAGGGTTACCAGCCAGGTCGTGATACTCGGCTGGATCATTCACCTGGTCATAGAGTTCAAAGCCTTTTTCACCCTCTGCCCATTCGATATATCTCCATCTGGAATTCTTCACCGTTCGGCCAATCATTTCTCCCCGGTTTACAATGGCATTTACCTCGGAGCGGAAAGCCTGCTCAGGCTTGTCAAGAACTTTTGCAAAGCTTTCTCCCTGGAGATAGTCCGGAACAGAATCCAGATTACACAGGTCCGCAAAAGTGGGATAGAGATCCACAAATTCGATCATTGCATTTGTCTCCCTGCCCCTTGCTTCAGTTTCCGGGTCAATGATAATCATGGGGGCCTGATGCCCTTTCTGGTAGATGGTCACTTTGTTCCACCAGTTATGCTCACCCAGGTGGTAGCCATGATCCCCTAAGAAAACGATCAGTGTGTTATCCATCAATCCGCTCTCTTCGAGCGCTTGCATCACCTTCCCAAGCTGGGCATCCATAAAGGAGGTGCAGGCGTAATAGGATCTTAAAAACTCGCGTTTATCCTGATCGGTAAACCGGTTAAAGATTGTGGATTCTCCTGGCAGACTGTAGGTATAGGAGGGAGCCCAGCCTTCGGGTAGAACAGGTGGATTGCAATTTTCGATGGGGTAGAGGTCATAGTATTTTTTCGGGGCATGGAAGGGATCATGGGGTTTGGCAAAACCTACTGCAAGAAAGAAGGGTTTTTCGTGTTTTGATTTGATAAACTCAATCGCTTTTTGGGCGGTTTGTCCGTCTTCCTGATCCTCATCTGTACCTTCTGCACTTAACCAGTTACACCATTTCAATTCACCATCGGCTACATGTTTCGTCCTTCTCCCATTTTTCCCAAGTCGGTGGTTTTAAATTTGTATTCCTCATCCAGGCCCGGGGATCGTTGCGTTCGGAGTTTCCGTGAAATATTTTTCCTATGCTCATGGTGTAGTAGCCATTATTCCGAAAAAGTTGTGGCATTGTTACTCTTTCATCAAGCACGCTATTCAGGGTGATTCTATTATCCAGAACGCCAATGGTCTCTGGTCTCAGTCCGGTCAGAAAGGAGGACCTGCTTGGATTACAAACCGCATAGTTACAATAGGCATGATTAAATTTTATTCCCTGAGAGGCGAGCTTATCAATATTTGGAGTGAGCACGGTTTCATGCCCGTAACAGGCCAGCGTGTTATTCAGGTCATCGATTACAAAAAACAGCACATTCTTTTGTGGGTTTTCCTGCTGTATGTTTGCATGCCGGTAAAAGCAGGAAGGAGACAACAATTATAGACAGAACTTGTTTCATTATGGTATGTTTTGCTTTTAGGCAATGTAGCTCAAGCGGCTTAATTAAGTATTAATTTTTGATTAGAACGATCTGCGTGGGATGGAGTGAGCTCCAACAATAACAAAAAATATTTCGCATATCGTACATTATTGTAAGTATCAGTAAATCAATATAATTAATCTGTTATTACTGCCTTTAATCGGGCTTCAATATTTATTCATTAATAAAGGATTAATAAGCTGTTAAGAATTTTTTAACACCGTGGTCATACATTGACCGCAAGAAAACCAACTAGCATGAAAAGAATTTTACTGCTTTACTCTAATTGTTGTTTTTGGCTCTAATCAGTAGTGCTTGATGTCCTGGCACAGGGAAGTGGCAATGGCAGAATTAAGGGAACCGTTACTGATGCTTTATCTGGAGAACCACTTATCGGAACCAATATTGCCATTGAGGGTACCAGTCTGGGAACCTCGACCGATTTGAATGGTGAATATATGATTTCCAATATTCCTGCAGGAACACATACTGTTGTTTTCAGGTACATTGGGTATAAGAATATAGACTTGCCAAATACACAGTTAAGCGCCGGTCAGGAGCTTGAACTGAATCAGGAGATGAGTCCTGAAGCCATTATGGGTGAAGAAGTGGTCATTACCATTCAGGCCAAGGGTCAGCGCGCTGCCATCAATCAGCAGCTCGCTTCCAATGCGATTACCAACATCGTATCCTCCGATAAAATCAGGGACGTTCCCGATGTGAATGCTGCTGAATCCATTGGTCGTTTGCCGGGTGTTTCCCTGCTCAGGTCGGGAGGAGAAGGTGAAAAGGTTGTGATACGGGGACTTTCACCGAAATACAGTGTTATTGAGATGGATGGTGTCAGGATGTCCGGTGCTTCAGGCGACAGGAGTGTGGGTTTGAGTACGGTTTCTTCCGAAATGCTTGACGGGATTGAATTGTCAAAAAGTCTGACAGCAGATAAGGATGCAGATGCCATTGGAGGTGTTGTAAACCTGCAGAACCCGTGTGGCCGCTGAGGGCTTTCATTTTAATGTCTACGGAACAGGCACCTATAACAACCTGCATAACATCTTTCAATAATTACAAATTAACGGGTAGTCTGGGGAATCGCTTTTTCGACAACCAATTTGGGGTGCTTGTCAGCGGTGGTCTCGAGCAAGTGGACCGATCAGCAGATCAGTTTTCAGCCGGCTATGCCTCAAATCCCACCGAGGAGGGGGATCAGCTTTTGACCGATAAGTGCCGAACTCAGGGAAGTAAAACGTTGCGTGAACGGGCCAATGGAAGTCTTGTGCTGGACTACAAGAATGATTTTATGAGTCTGAAGTTCAACAATATCTATAGCACAGAGAAAAGACAATGTAGAAACAAGGGCATCCCGCTACATTTTTGCTCCAACAGCAATTATGATTATAACATCATGGATGAATATCCCGAGGAAAGCTTCCAGATGCATTCCCTGGGCGCTGAATTTAAAATGGGGAACAGTGTGCTTGATGTGGATTATTCCTATAGCAGGTCGGGTTCAACCGGGACAGGGACCTGTATCATTTCGAGGATAATGAATCACTTCAATCTGCTCCCATTGATGCCCAGCAAAGGATTTTTGCACAACCTGTAGACCTGATCAATGAGATTATTACAATGAGGCCGTCAAAATAGAAAAGTCGGTTGTCAGGTGGAACGAAAAGGAAAATGAGATCCGGGAGGATGTTACGAACACCTTGAATGCCAACTGGAAGGTTCCCTATCGTTTTGGGGGAGTTTCCGGTTTTCTGAAAGTTGGAGGAAGGTATAAGAAGAAAATCCGCAGCAGTGACCAGACCACCAGCTGGACCTATTTCCACGGTGGGATCGGCGATGGCAGAATGGACATGTTCTATAATAATGTATATCCTGATTTCATCAGACCCGTGGACGTGGGAAGTACAAATGGTAATGGACTCGCCGCTATAAACTTCGAGGATCCAAATTATGACTATGGTAACTTCCTGGATGGCCGCTACAATTTCCAGTGGGCCGCCGACCTGGATTATTTAAAGGAGGTATTTGGCAATACCTATGATTATGTGAGGAATGATCCGGATTTGAATATTGCAGATTTTCATCAGCTCAGGGGGCCGCAGTCCTACAGAGATGATTATGAAACCGAGGAACAGCTGATGGCAGGATATGTGATGGCGAGATCAATATCGGGAAAGACTCATGCTATTGCCGGGTATCCGTTTTGAGAATATACAGACCGAGTATACCAGCAATTTCGTTCAGGAAAATTACTTTGATAACATCGGACTGGACTCCGGATATCCGATACCTGTAACTGCAGACCGGGAGAATTCAAACTGGTTCCCCAGTCTGAACCTGAAATATGAGGTGACGGACTGGATGGATATTACGGGGTGCCTATTATAAAAGTGCTTCCCGTCCCGATTTTGCACTCCTGTCCCCTTCCCTGGTCCGTGATCAGGATTTCGCTGACCATCAGCTCTTACAATCCTTACCTGTGGCCGGCCCTGGCTCACAATTTTGATCTTGGGGTTTCTTTCTATACCAACAAATTGGGACTGTTTACCGTCAATGGCTTCTATAAAAGCATCGATGACCTGGTTTATCGCATTCCGGAATACAAACCTTCCTATCTTGCCCAATTAGAAGGAGTCCGGAGCACCCGAATCACTGATTGACTCGCTGCGAGCGCCTGAAAGCCTGTATGATTCCACGCTGTATACGCCCAATACCATTAACAATAACAAGCCTGTTAATAATCCCAATAAATCCTACCTATTACGGACTTGAGCTAAGCTGGCAGAGTAATTTCTGGTACCTGCCCGGGCTTCTGAGTGGCCTGGTGCTTGACCTGAATTACTCCATGATCTGGTCTTCCACAGAACTTCCCTATGTGGGTTTCGAGGAATTCGTTGACTCCTCCGGTTTTTTCCCCATTACCACATTCAAAGCTGTTTATGAATGCCAGGGAATCCCGCATGCTTGACCAGCCTTCCCAGATATTTAATGCAAGGATAGGATGGGATTACAAGGGATTTTCCACGCGTCTGTCATTCCGCTACCAGGCTTCCACCATTACCAGGGTTGATCCCATACATAGCCTGCTGGATGAAGTGAATCAATCCATGTTTCGGATGGATCTCAATGTGCGCCAAAAGCTTACTCCCAGGCTGGCCGTTTCATTGGATATTGCAAATCTGAATAATTACATCGACGACAGGGTGGTGAATGCCCTTGGGAAAATCTTTCCAAGGAGTTCAGAATATTATGGCATGAACATTATACTTGGTGTTCGATACGACTTTTAATTACTAATATAATTTCAATTGTTTAACTAAAATTTCATTTATTATGAGAAAATTTACCAAAAAGATTTCATGTGCTGTTGCCGTGATCTTATTTGCTGCTGTTTCGGCTTTCGGTCAGATTCCGCCCGATCAGGCAGTGGTTGTAATTGAGCCTGCATCACAAGCAGGTATCATTGAAGCTACCATCAACGGGGATACCCTGGCTGGTGGTGTAAGGGCAAATCCAAACAGGATTTACCAGTTGAAAGCAGGTCAGCTTTACACCATGACCTCTCCCATCCTTTTTGGTTCTTCAAAGGACTCGACTTCCACACTTACTATTGTAGGTGAAGAAGGTGGGAAAAAGGCTTTTGTACTGACCACTCCCAAGGATGGTGGAGATATGTTTACCAACCAGATTACCGGTTCACTTAAATTGAAGAACCTGTACTGGCCAACCATGGCCACCAACGGAACCGGAAACGTTCTGTTCAGATTGGCAGGTACCAACCGCAGGCTGGAAATTATGGATTTCATCCATGAGAACCAGGTGAAGGGTGATGTAATTGCCCTGGGTGGCGTAAAAGGAGAGATGGATATTTTCCTTAAGAATTGCTACTTCCGTGACATGACTCAATTCGCGAATCCCTGGAACTACGCCATTTTCACCCGCGGAGATGGAAATGCCATCGATACCCTGTGGATGGAGAATGTGACTGTTGCAAATGGCGGACTGCTTGTGATGAACAAGTATTGCCCGGTTAACTTTGCTTTTTTCAATCACAATACCATTCAGAATATTCCAAGATACTGGAATTTCATGGAGCAGTGGAAAGAGGCTTATTTTACCAACAACGTATTTATCAATTGCCTCTGGATGGGTGAGATGACAGAAACCATGCTGAGCCAGCTTCAGAGCCAGACCGAGTACGGTCCTGTTGAGGTAGGTCTTGTGAACCTGATGCATCCTGACAAGGAAGTATGGGAGCTTGCTTTTCCCGGAAAGGCTGCTCCAACCATTGACGATGTGAAATTCATGGCTTCCAACAACCTGAATTATACCAGTCCATACCTGGATAAATATTATACTGGTGGCTTAAATGAACCCGATACCACTGGATTATCTTATCCCGTTTCGAAAGTAGATTGGGGTTTTTCAGCGGCTGCAGGTTTGCCTTTACCTCCACATCAGGTTGTGAATATTCCTGCAAGGTTTACAAGCAATATGACCGATACCATTGCTGAAAACCATGACAATGTGGTGATCATGAACAACCACATTCAGGTTGATCCTGGTATGAATACCAAGATGATTGAGAGCCAGGCTGAAGGTGATATGTACGGTATGTGGGCGAAGGCAAATTTCAACCTGGGATATACAGTACCGGCAAGATCTGAATTCACCATTGGTGACTATGATCCTACAACGATTCCCGGACCCGAAGGTGAGAATGGTTCAGGTATGACCACTGTAATGGATCTTCCTGAAGATTTCACTTATACTTCAGATATTGTTTCCGAGTATCGATGGAATGAAACTTGGAGCACAGGCCTGGTATGGTGACATTTCAGGTTGGGACAGTATGGATCAGCTTGCCAAGGTTAAGGCCTATTATGCCAATCCTTCCGTAGGTATCGAAGATGCTAAAACTTTAGCAGCTGATGCTATCTCCATCTATCCGAATCCTGCCAACAGTGTTCTGAACATTAGCAGTGAATTTGAACTGAGCAGTGTTAAATTCTATGACGTAACCGGTAGAATGGTTAAGCTCATTGATACTGAATGGTGATTTCAACAGGGCCATGGATGTTGCTGATCTGAACAATGGAATTTATATTCTTCAGGTTAAAATGCTTGACGGAGGTTCCACTTCATCCAAGTTTATCAAGAAGTAATTTTCTTTCATAGTAATTTATAAAGAAGAGGGTGTCTTTCACAGGCACTCTCTTTTTTTCTATCTTTCGGTATGGCAAAAGATTCAAATGACAGTGCAGGAGAAAAGACAAGCGTGAGCTCTATTTTAAGATAGTTTCTCTTTTGTTTTCCGTCGTTTTGATTTTTTTTCTTGAGGGTACCCTTCGCCTGTTTCACTACGGGAACAGTATGCACCTGGTGGTCAGTCACAGCAATTCAGAGTACAGGGATTTTTATATGATCAATCCCCTATGTGGGGGAAAAGTATTTTTCCCGCCTGGAGGCCACTTCCACCAACAATGATATTTTTTTAAAAGCAAAAACCTGAAAACGGCTTCAGGATTTTCGTGATGGGGAGCTCGACGGTCTATGGCTATCCCTATGACAATAATCTGATGGCCAGTCGCATTCTCCACCAGCGGCTGGAGGATGCCTATCCCGCAGAAACATGTTGAAGTGGTTAATACGGCCCTGACCGCCATCAACAGCATTACCCTGAAAGATTTTATTCCCCAGGTATTGAAGTATGAGCCTGACGCCATCCTTATTTATGCGGGACACAATGAATATTATGGTGCATTTGGCATCGGGTCCAATGAAACCATGAGCAAAAGTGCCTTTTTAAGGTCCCTGAACTTCGGGATCATGAATCTCCGGATTGCCCAGCTGGTGAAATCGGGCATCAGCGGGATCTCGAAACAGATGAATAAAAGCGCGGAAGGGTGCTGATCCGAAGGGTACTTTGATGAAGCGTATTGTCAGGGATGAAGACATCGTTTACGGCAGTGAGGAATACCGGATCGGGATCGACCAGTTCCGGGACAATATGAGCTTACATACTTGACCGGGCCGGGAAAAAGGATGTGCCCGTATTCTTAAGTGACCTGGTCAGTAACATCAGGGATTTGCCTCCCTTTGGCGACCCGGAAGGAGTGGGGCTGGAGGCACATGCTTGCCTACCAGGATGCTTTAAATAGGCTTGCAGGAGGAGATGTTATCAGGCGCAAAGGCTGCATTTTATCTTGCCAAGGATCTTGACCCGGTGCGTTTCCGGGCTTCCGAAGAGATCAATCACATAATTGACAGTCTGGCCAGTCAGGATGGGGTGACTTTTATACCCTTCTCTAAACATTTCTCGGATGCTTCACAAGGACGGGCTGATTGGAAATGAATCTGCTCACCGAGCATGTTCATCCAAACATCGAGGGACAGTTTCTGCTGGCAGATGCTTTTTACAAAGCCATTGTTGAATCTGCATTAATTAAGGCAGGCCCGGATCCATATACTACAAGGACAAAAGAGTACTATCGCCGGAACTGGGGGTATACAAGCCTGGACAGCCTGGTGGGAGCTTATAAAATTCAGCAGCTGAAATCTCACTGGCCCTTTGCTCCCTGGATGTGGAATTTACTTTCCGGGACACCTTCAGAATCTCGGGTATGATAGATTCCCTGGCCTTTACAGTACTTAACGGATCCAAACAGCCAACCTGAGCGCTTTGCATGATTTTCTCGGAGGCTATTATGAGAAAAACCAGCAACTTCAACTGGCCTGCAGCGAGTATAAGGCCCTTGTTGAAAATCAATCCCTACCGTTCTTCCTATTACAACAAAGCAGCAAATTGTCTCCTGAAATTAAACGATTTAAATGCGGCAGAGATCTACCTTCGGAAAGTCACTTGAATTTGTGGAGTCTTTTTATGCCTATACCATGCTGGCTGATATCGAAAGCATCAAACACAATTATCAGGGTGCCATAGAAGCTTACTACTTCAGCACTTAATTTTGTGGATAAGGGATATGGCCAGGGAGGAAGAGGACATCAGGAGGGAATTGGATAAAGTTCGGCTGAAGATGAGCAGTAATAAGCGAATTTGCCGACTTTGAGTATCCCCTCTATGTTCCCTCGGACATCCTGCCCCTTTACAACAAGGCCCTCCTTCTTTTGGAGTCAGATACGGATTCATCTCAGTATTATTTTTCCCGGTGCCTGGAGATCAATGATTGTCCCCTGGTAAACTGGCAAATGGGCAATATCCTGATGCAGATGCAGGATAAAAGGGTACTCTATTTCTATACCAAGGCTCATGCGGGATTCAGCAAAGATCCTCAGTTTCTGGTCAATCTGATCGTTGCCAATCTTGTGAATGAAAACAGGAACGGGGCGAAGGCCGTCTTCAATGAATTAGTCGCTCTTGATCCGGAAAACAGCAGTATCCCCAGGCTGGAGGCAGCTCTGAAATAATTTCGGCCTTCATAATTAATTGTCAGGTTTAAAAGAGAAGCAAGAAAAACTGCCCCGGGAACTATGGAGGCTTTGATCAGTAAATAAATATTAATTTATCACTAAAAAGAACCTGGAATGTGCTCACATCTGCCTTTACTAAGATTAAGTATTGTACTCAGCTGCATATTCTTGTTGGCCGGAAGCTCATGTACAAACAAAAGAGATCAGGCTTCATCGGACCAAAAACCCAATGTCATTATCCTTTTCTCTGACCAGCACAACAAAAAGGTAATGGGATTTGAGGGGCATCCGGATGTGATTACACCCAACCTGGACCAGACTGGCCAAGTGAGGCCGTGGTTTTTGACCGTGCCTATTGTGCCCAGGGCATTTGTGTTCCTTCACGTTCAGCACTGATGACGGGTCTGACTGTGCGCACCATGGGATTTGTGAATAATGGGGGCCATACCTCGGTGATGGCATGATGCCGTGTCCATGGCCAGTATATTTAAGCAGAACGGGTACAAGACCTATGCTTTTGGGAAGAGGCATTTACGAGATGCCATTGAGGAGGGATGGGATGTGAAGAAAGGACCACAGCTATAGACCTGATGATGATGACAATTATGTGAGCTGGATCGAGCGTAAGGGTTATGCCAGGGAGTTTGCAGAGGATTGGGCAGCGGAATTCGGGAGAGGACCCAGGGGCTCTTCGGAGTTTGAATCGGAAATTCCCACTGCCGACCTGGGAACAAGGATTTCAAAGCTTCCCGAGGGCTTTACCATGGAGGCCTATACGGCCATGGAAACCATCAAAATGATCCGGGCCCATGCAAATAGCGACACATCATTTTTTTGCTGGGCAAGCTTTTACCGGCCCCATCAGCCCTATAATCCTTTGCCCCGCTACATGGCCATGTATGATGTCAGCACCTGGGGAGAAGGCACCCTGAACGGGAGTGCCATTAAGAAACCGGCCAGTTTTTATGAACCCACCGAAAACCTGCCACCCCAGTTACAGGGCCAGCGAAATGGGAAGAACAAAGTCTGGAACATGGACAAGGCATTTGAGGATGAACAGCTCTGGAGAAACTACATCGGTGGCTATTATGCACTGGTTACAGAAATTGATCACCATGTGGGGGAGATCCTTAAGGCCCTGGAGGAAGCGGGAATGGACAATGAAACCATTGTGATCTATACTGCAGACCATGGCGATTTTGTGGGAAATCACGGCATGGTGGAAAAATGTGCATTCGGACAAAATGTCTATGAGGACATCCTGAATGTTCCCCTTAATTATCAAATATCCCGGTAAAACAGACACAATGGAAAACGGATTGGGGAGCTGGTCTCCCTGGTGGATGTGCTGCCTACCCTGATGGACCTGCTGGACCTGGAGGTTCCCGAATTAAAATACCCCATGCAGGGCGAATCCCTGGCGGATGTGATGCTGAATGATGGTACACTGGGCCGCGATTACATTGTTTCTGAGAGCTGGTCCCAGGCGGCAGTGATCACAGAGGAATATAAACTGGGCATCATGCTCGATCCCACTACTGCGCACAAGGATCTGGATTACCGCGATTTTGGAGATATGTTTTTCGATATGGATAAGGATCCCCTGGAGGTTGAGAATGGAATTGATGATCCACCGTATAAAGAGCAGATCGCTTTATTGAGGCAGATATTATGACGGACTTTGTGCAGAATACTCCTTCTACGGGTAAAGATGAAATGATCAAGCTCTTGCTGGAAAAGTAATCCGGTCCTGTCCCATGATTTGTAATGAATATGGCTTGGATATATAAGAAAGCAGCCCTATATTTAACACGTGTAATATTTCCAGGCAGCTATTTACATGGCCTGGACCGTTTCATTAAATCATGTAAATAATGATCCGGTTTTTAAGTCGTTTTTTCTTCCTGATTTTTTTTCTAAATGTAATCCTCTTGATTCAGGCACAGGATGCGGACTTTGTTTCAAGTGGTGATGAAGAACTGGACCGGATCAGGCTGGAAGTTGCGAAGGAGGCTACAAATCGAGAGAATTTTGAGCTTCGGGCACTAAAAATGAAGTTATGGGTGGTCACCCTGCAGCAGCAGGGTGCACGTCTGGAGGCATATTTGCCCGTTGACGAAGCCCTGAGAAAGGATGTCTGGTGGAATACCATTGATCGCAATAAGGGTTTGCCCCAGCAGTTCAGTGATGAACAAATGGAACCGTCTGACTAAGGCTGTTGATCGGGGATATGCCATCCTGGATTCCATTCAGAATGCCTTCTGAAATGAATCCAACCCCGATCATTAAATCAGAAGCTTCAGGCTGAAGTTGATGTAGCCGGTCAGCCTGAAATTCCCTGGACGCACTATAAAGGAAATCCGGGTCTGTCCGGTTACACCGGGGCACAGGGACCTGCCTTGGGGGAAAAAGCCTGGACCTTTCCCGTGGGTCTGTCCTGGGAATCCCAGGCCTGTTGTTGAGGGAGACCGGGTTTACCTGTCCTCACCAGGAATGCGAACCGTGATGTGGTGCCTTGATCTGGAAACAGGGGATGAAATCTGGCAGACGAAGCAGGTGGTCGAAATCATGGGAGATCAATTATACAATACACCCAATAACCAATCCACTCCTGTGGTGCTTGACAAGTATGTCATGTACCGTGAACTGGGAGCAAGGGGAAATAAAGGGCCCACAAAAGAGATTGTTTTTGTGGATAAAGCCACAGGCGAAATTTCCAGGGATATGCTGGCCGGACATGTGGATTATCGTGCCGGCAATGCTCCTTTTGCTGCCAACGAAAAGTATACGGTCTATACCCACGGAACGCAGGATATTCATGAGTCTCCGGCCATTGGACAGGGTTTTAACCGGGTGATTTGCAAGGATACTGAAACCGGGTCGGGAACGATGGGAGTACAATGTGGGTTTTACTTTTGCCACTCCTTTGCTGGATGACAATCATATTTTTATTGGCACACAGACAGGCTACATGTATGCCCTTGATGCGGATCAGTGGTACGGACATGGTCGCAAGGCGAAATGGCAGTTCAGGGCAGACGGGGCGATCAACCGCAAAGCCTGAAGTAAGTGGAGATCTGTTTATTCTTCGGGGCCAATGATGGTAGCTTCTATTGTTTAAATAAGCATAATGGAGAATTGTTATGGAAAACGCAGACCAGGATGGAAGACAGGGCTTTCAGGCATTTTTCCACGCCCTGTGTTTATGGGAACCTGGTGGTGGTCGGTTCCGCCAGTAAGGAGGTGTATGGATTTGATAGGCACAGCGGGGAGATCCTCTTTGTCATTGAAACAGATGATTGGGTGAGGTCCCGTCCCGTGCTTCAGGATAATCAGCTCTTCTTCGCAACGATGAAGGGCACTTTATATGGATATGAAATTAAGGGCAAAAAAGTCAAAGAAAAGTTCAGTGCTGGAATTAAGCCATCATCCCATACTTGCCGATTTAAGTCTGAAGGACGATAAGCTGGTTATCAACGACAGCGATCTCTTTATGCCATTGCGTTTCCACGAAGGGTGAAATCTTATGGAGAAGAAGCATCATCAAGGGCTTTATGAAAGAGGGCGAACGCATTCTGAGTGACCAGATTGCCGGTGGTGCTTATTACCAGTCCAAACCAACTGCAGCAAATGGAACGGTGTATTTCGGTACGCCTGCCCGTTTTGTGTATGCGGTGGATGCTGAAAGCGGAAAGGAAAAATGGAAATTTGAACTGGGGGGCTCCATTTCTGGCGCTCCTACCTATGATCAGGGACGAATCTTACATCGGGCAGCAGGGAGCCGAAGAGGAATTTTATTGCCTGGATGCAGAAACCGGAAAGGAAATCTGGAACCAGAAAACCGGATGGGTCTGGGGCTCTGCCACTGTTTCTGAGGGTATGGTTTTTGTCCCCTGCATTGATGGTTATGTGATGGCCCTGGATGCAGATACCGGTCATATGATCTGGCGTCATCGCTTTAACATGTCGGTATGCAGTGAACCCTGCGTGGAAGGGGATCAGGTCTTTTTCGGGAGCTGGGATAATTACAGCATTGCATTTGACAAAAAGACAGGTCAAAGTGAACTGGCAGTTTCAGGGAGGCGCAACCGACTCAGGGGTTTCCATTGTAAAAAACGGCCGTATTTATTCCAAAAACAAATGCATTGACGCCCTCAGCGGTGAACTAATCTGGGAATTTAAGGACGGGAATTCAGTATTTAATATAACCCCGGCCTATCACGATGGGAAAGTGTACATGTCTTGCTGGCACGGACTTGGACTGGGGGGTATTTGCGTGGAAGCAGTCATCTATTGTCTGGATGCCGAAAGCGGTGAACATCTGTGGACCCACCCGGGAGGTGGATTGAGCAGCCCGGTTGTTGACGACGGAAATGTATATTTTCCCTCGGTCTCCGACCCCTATTTTTACTGTGTGGATGCTGAAGGAAATGGGGACGGTACCACCACCTGCAAGTGGATGTATAAAATGGGAAATAAGGTGGAGGAATCCACCCCTGCTATTTATAAGGGGAAGATCTATATCATGTCTTCCGACGGTTATGTGCATGCCATAAAATAATGACTATATCGGTATGAGGTTTGTTATCAGCATATTCACATTATTTGCCATTCTCCAGGCTTCATTGGCTAACGACTTGACCAGGCAGCTGCAGGAGGTCCTGGACTCAGGAGCAGATCTGGTCCTTGAGAAGGGAAGGGTATATGAGATTGATACTACCCTGGTCATGAAAAGCAAGGGACAGTCAATTTATACAAAGGATGTGAAGAGCATAAGGGATTATGCGACCCTTCGAGTGGTTCATCCAGCTCTGCTTACCATCATTTGTGCGGAAGGTGTTTCCGATGTGCTTATAAGGGATGTTCATCTTGATGGCAATCGGGACAATATGAGGCCATCCAATGGAAAGGTCCCTATGAAACCTTTTATTTCACTGGGAAAGAAGGGGGGAGATGACCAGAGCATTAAAAATTGCATTATTACCAATGCACGTTGCAGCGGAGGTTGGGCGGCTATTCATGTGCATGAACATGCTTTCCGGACTACCATTCAGGATAATATCATTTTTGGGTCCGGGGTGGATGTGCTGGGTAACGGACGATCTGCGTCTGAATATCCCTTTGCCTGGGGCGATGGCATCTCTGTGGCAGCCCGCGCTTCCCTGGTAAAAAACAACCTGATTATAGATGCGACCGACGAAGGTATTATGGTGCAGGGGGCACCGGGCACGAAGGTCATGAATAATGTAATCCTGGCACTCTCACGAGAAGTTCTGGCTGGCGTTGCCCTGATCGATCCTTCGGAATATTGTTTGCTGGATTCCAGTGAAAACACCTATGATTACCGGGGTGTGGAAGTCAGGAATAACCTTGTGGATGCACTGGGAGCCAGGGTTCATATAGGCTTTCCCTGTGGTCCGGATGTCTGGCACTGGAATCAAACACGCAGATATATTGTGGGGGCAAAAATTCTGGACAATGAAATGACTGGAAATATCGGAGGCTATGGTTTTGCAGTAGCAGTAGTAAGAGATTTTGAGATCAAGGGGAATAAAACCTCGGCTGTTTTTGAAGAACCTGGGGATGGCTTAGCCAATAATCCACCCGATGAAGCAGCTGCTTTTATCTTCGAAGCAAAAACAACGATGGATTGCAAGCTGCAAAAGGAATTTATGCCAGCTCAAAAACACATATATCATTTGATGCGGAATGATCGCAAGCCTGTAAATGAAGTCGGATACAGAATACTGGATTCCTATGGAGGACTGGAGGCAAAAGCCGTTATTTCTGCCGCTTTTATGGAAATGCTTGGGCGCTTTCCTTCTGAAATGGAAACACTCTACTGGGAACAATGGTTACAGTCAAGCCGCTCAAATGCTGATGCCATTCGAATAGCTCTTTTGATTTCACCAGAATTCCAGGCAGGAAATCAGACCTGGAGGGTAACACAATTGCAGGAATGCCGGGTGCATCTTTTCCTGGAACAACTCTATGATGCTTTTGAAATAAGGGGAATGGAATCATGGCCGGATGCCCATGAGCTCCATAAGCTAATGTTTGATAAGTACAAATAAACTTTTATATCGTTTGTGGATGCAAAAACATAGAAAAATCTTTTTCGTAATCCTGGTGCTTTGTGTCATCGGGGGATTGCTGTCAGCTCAATCCAGACCAAACATTGTGGTTATTCTGGCCGATGACATGGGTTATGGAACTGCCAATTGCTACGGTACACCTGAATCACTCCTTCGTACCCCACATATTGATCAAATGGCAGACGAGGGAATGCGATTTACCGATGCCAGTACGCCTGCTTCGCTATGTTCTCCGACCCGCTATGCATTTCTTACCGGACGCTATGCCTGGAGAGGAAAGCTGAAATATGGGGTCCTGCAGCCACCTGAAGGGGCATTGCTGATCGAAGACGAGTTGTTTACCCTGCCGGAGTACCTCCAAAAGCATGGTTATGCAACTGCCCATGTGGGTAAATGGCACCTGGGTTATACGAATATGGATAATGTGGAGGACCTTTCCGCTCAGCCCCTTGTGCCCGGACCGCGCTCCCTGGGATTCGATTATCATTTTGCGGTACCCAACCAGATTGACTGGCTGCCCAAGGTTTATATTGAAAATGAAGGCATCTGGGGCTTGCGCTCAAAGGGAAAGAATCCCTACGGGAAGAGCTTTTATAAAGGCCAGGCCTACCATGGTTATGATGCACCCCAGCGCGTCACAACCGAGGTCACCCAGGATTTATCGGATGCAGCCCGTAACTGGATCTTTAAGACTGTAAGACAGGAACCTGGAAAACCTTTCTTTTTATATTTTGCTATGGTGGCGGTGCATCACCCGATTTCACCCAGCGAAAAATTGCGCGGAAGCAGTGCAGTGGGGGCCTACGGAGATTTTGTCCACGATCTGGATCACAGCGTGGGCGAGATTATGGATGCCCTGGCCTACGCGGGTGTCCTGGAGAATACACTTGTGATCTTTACCAGCGACAATGGGGGGGATTTTTGTCCGGAAGAGCAGCTGGCCCGAGAAAAAGGTTTAAAAAACAATGGAGATTTTCGCGGAGACAAGCACACCATCTGGGAAGGGGGTGTAAGGGTTCCCTTCATCGCCCGCTGGCCGGGACAAATTCAGGAAGGTTCTGTATCCGACAGAATGATTAACCTGGTGGATATCTATGCAACGATTCAGGAATTGGTGAGTGGGGAAGTCCTTCCTCCTGAAAAGGCGGCGGCAGACAGCTTCAGCTTTTACGATGAACTTATGGGAAAAAGTTCTGGCAAAACCCGTCGCCCCCATATGGTATTTAATGATGCCATCGGGGTTCAGGCCATCAGAAAGGGCCCCTGGAAATATATTGAGGGTGTGCCGGCGGCTCCCTTATCAGAAGGGCGAAGGAAAGACCTTGAAAGTGAACTTCAGCCCCAGCTTTACAATCTGGATGAAGATATATCAGAAACGGTTAATTGCATTAAGGATCATCCGGAGGTATATCAGGACCTGCAAACTACCCTGGACCAGATTCGCGAACTTGGTTCAGAAAGGATAATTATACAAAATAAATCGCATTAAGGATATGAAACAGAAACACATAAAATTGAGAGCGGCCTGGATATTGTTACTGGTGGTTTTATGGGTGGCTTGCCCGGGTCTTTCAGCACAGGACTATCCCAGTGGAGATGCAGATATTGATGGGGTAAGAGCTTGAGGTTAAAAAGCAAAAAACAACCGAAGCCAATTATAAAGAGCGTACAAAAATACTCTATATGTGGATGGGCGCATTGCAGCAGCAAGGTGCCAATACCTTCCCGTTTTTTGATCTGGATCTCAGGTACCGCACATTGGAAACTAAAATTAATAATACACCTCACGTTTGTTCAATGGAAAACAAAACACGATAAACTGGAATCTGAGGCTGATCATCAAAAAAGCAGCGAATACCTGGAGGCTGTGGCTCAAATTTGCCAGACCATAGATGAAGGTTTTGAAAAAATGGAGGAGATTCAAAAGGATTTAATAGAAAAGGGGCCCATGTTTACTGCTTTTGAAGGAGAAACAGAAGTGACAGGTGGCGACATGTCTGCCGAATGGCCCATGTTCCAGGCCAACAAACATAACAATGGAGCCACAGCTGCACCCGGACCAAGTTATGGACGGGAGAAATGGAAATTTCCGGTGGGACTGGGATGGTATGCCCGACCTGTAATTGAGGATGATAAAGTATATGTTACCTCACCCGGTATGCGTGTAACCGCATTTTGTCTGGATCTGAAAACAGGAAACGAAATCTGGAAATCTTCCCAGGATCCTCCCATATTTTACATGTATAAATATCCGGGAATGGCTTCAACTCCATTATTGATAAACGATCAGGTGGTATTGCGGGAGATTAATTCCCATGGTGGAAATGACGGACAGGCCCGAAACCTGGTGTATCTGAATAAAGAAACCGGAAAAACTGAAGCACGCCGCTATGCCGGGCATATCGATTATCGTACGCGTTATGCTGCCGTTACCGGGAATGAAGATGTGGTGGTTTACCCCTTTGGAGTGCATGATATCTATTCTACTCCTGCCATATGCCAGAATCTGAACAGGCTGATTTGTGCTGATGCTCAGAATATAAATAAGCACTGGGATTTTAATGTGGGTGATATTGATGCCCTGGCTGAGCCGGTTATTTCAGGTGATAAGGTGTTTCAGGGCACCATGGAAGGTTATGTCTATGCCCTGTACCTGGAAAAGGGCCGCGATTGCATGGAAGTTTAAAGCCAGTGGTTCGGTTAATACTGCTGTAACAGTGGATGAAGGCAGGATTTATTTTGGAGCGAATGGTGGAAGTGTGTATTGCCTGAATGAAGCGGATGGCAAGCTGGAGTGGGAATTTAAGGTGCAGAAATCCAGAGGAGGGAGCACGAAAACATTTTACTACCCCTGTTTTACATAAGAAGCGACTTTATATTGGTGGAGCGGATAAACAGCTCTATTGCCTGGATGCAATAAGCGGAGAATTGCTATGGAAGGTGGAAGCCGATGATTGGATTCGTTCAAGTCCGCTCGTGGATGACCAGAACATTCATTTTGCGACCATCAGTGGCCGGCTGTACAGTGTAAACCACAAGGGAAAAGTTCAATGGGATGAAAAAATCAGCGAGCATGCCATTTATGCTGATTTAGTGGGTAAAGATGATGAGGTATTGATTACGGATAGTAATTTGATGCTGTATTGTTTTGGGAGTAAGGGTAAAAAGCTCTGGGAGAAAAGCATTTTATGTGCCTTTGAAAATGAAGAGGGCGAACGCATTTTTACCGACCAGATATCAGGGGGTACCTATTACCAGAGTAAGCCTACTGCTGCAGATGGTAAACTGGTTTTTGGCACACCCAGTGGATTTTTATACTCCGTGGATGCAGAGACAGGAGAGGAAATACTGGAAGTTTGAAATGGGAGCGGCCATCTCGGTAGGTCCTGCCATTGCTGACGGAAAGATATACGCTGGTCAGCAGGGGAGCGAGCGCTTCTTTTATTGCCTGGACGCCAATACAGGTAAGCTGGTCTGGAAACAAACCATTCCCGGAGGATGGGTCTGGGGATCAGCTGCTGTGGATGATGGATTGGTATATGTTCCCACAGTCAGTGGTTATGCAGTTTGCCTGGATGGCGAAACAGGTCACATCGTCTGGATGTATCCCACCGCCAAATCGGTTCCGGCCGAACCGGCCATTGATGGAGACCTGGTTTATTTTGGCTCATGGAGCCATTCTCTTTATGCCTTTAATAAAAAAACAGGAGAGATTGTCTGGAAGGAAAATGGGATTGGTCTGGATTCAGGTACTTTGATTGCCCAGGACGGTAAGATCTATTTACCCAGCGGCACCAATATCTTCAAATATTTTGATGCACATACAGGTGAACTTTTAAGTGATGGAAACACCAATGAAGAAGAAAAGGGAGTGCATTCAGGCTTTAATGCCAGTCCGGCCTTTGCTGACGGGAAGGCTTTTTTTACCGCCCGTGTGGGCAGGGGTTTTGGCGGTGTGCCTCTTTCAAGCAGGGTATATTGTGTGGATCCTGTTACAGCCAGGATCAACTGGACTTTCCCGGACGGAGGTGGCTTATCGGCACCTGCTCTGGCCAGTGGCAGGGTTTACATTGCTTCGGGTAATTCTCCCTTCTTCTATTGCCTGGATCAAATTACAGGAAAGCCCCACTGGATCTTCAAACTGGGACACCGGGTGGAGGAATCCACACTGTGCATCTATCGGAAAATGGTTTATGTACTGTCGGCCGATGGTTATGTCCATGCCATTGAATAAGCAAAAAAATTGAATGTAATGGGAAAAGTCAGTCAGAAAGACATTGCCCTGGCTCTTAAGGTTTCCAGGGTAACGGTTACAAAGGCATTAAAGGATCATCCTGATATTGCGGTGAAAACCCGCAAGCTTGTCCAGGAGAAGGCCCGGGAGATGGGCTATTTGCCAAATTTTATTGGCCGTAGCCTGTCTTCAAAAAAGACTTTTACCATAGGTGTATCTCTGCCGAAAATAGCCCATTCCTTTTTTTCTCATTCAGTGGAATACATGTATGAGGCAGCTCATAAACTGGGTTATCAGATCATCCCCACCATCTCTTTTGAAAGTGGAGAGAATGAAAGGAAAAATCTGGAATCGTTATTGTCCATGGGTTGTGAAGGAGTTATCATTGGAACGGCAAGCGGTGTAGTTGACTTCGAGATGTACAATTTTTTGAAAAGAGCCGGAATTCAAACGGTTTTTTACGATCGCTTTCCCAGTAATTATGAAGGATATGGAGTGTGTGGAAATGATCTGGAAGGTTCCGAAAGTCTTACCCGATTTGTGATTTACAAGGGCTACGAAAAGATTATCTGTATGGCTGGTCCGCAAAGCCTGAGCATAGGGCGTGATCGGCTTCAGGGTTTTTTAAATGCCAGTGAAGGCATGGGCCGTTTAGTGGATCCTGCTGATATCATTGAAGTGGATATGACCGAGAAAGATGGCTATGATAAGTTCATCGCGCATTTTATTTCCAGGGGAAGTCCTGATGCAGTTGTTTGTGTGAACGACTCGGTTGCACTGGGAGTTTATAAGGCAGCCGCGGAGGTCGGAGTCCGGATTAAGGATGATCTGGCCGTTGCGGGCTACGGCAATCTCAACAGCGGGCGACTGATCACACCCCAGCTTACTACCTACAATATACCGCTTATGGAGATGTGTCATGCGACGGTGGATTTATTGGTGAAGCTTATAAATAATACCCCGGTGGCCAATAAAGTGATCCAATTTAAGGGAGAATTACTAATCAGGGATTCAGTATAAAAATAATGAAAGTGAAAAAGGCAACAGCTCAGGAAGCAGTCAAAGCAATTCAGTCGGGCGATACCCTGGTGGTTGGAGGCTCAGGTGCCGGACATGGGATTCCAGATAAACTGCTTCAGGCCCTTGGGGAAAGATATGTTTCATCGGGGGAGCCCGCAAATCTTACTGTACTGCACCCCTGCGGAGTTGGGGACAATGAAAACCGCGGCTTAAATTTCCTGGCCCAGGAAGGACTCATAAAGCGCAATATCGGTGGATTCTGGGGAAACGCACCCAAATTAAGTAAGCTGGCCCTGGAAAATAAACTTGAAGCCTACAACCTGCCCCAGGGAGCCTTAACCCACCTGGTAAGAGCCATTGCAGGCGGAGAGCCGGGCCTATTCACCAAAACTGGTCTCAACACCTTTGTGGATCCTGAGTTTGAAGGGGGGAGAATCAATGAAATAACTACCGAAGACATCGTGGAGAAACACAATATCAATGGAGAAGACATCCTTTTTTACAGGTCTTTTCCCCTTGATGTTGCTTTCATAAGGGGCACTTCGAGCTGATATGGAGGGAAATATTACCAGTGAAGAAGAAGTGGGAACCTTTTCAATGTTGTCTCTTGCCCAGGCTGTTAAGGCCAATGGCGGTACGGTCATTGCCCAGGTAAAACGAATTAATGAAAGTGCCCATGCCCTGCCTGTGCAGGTAAAAGTGCCCGGTATCCTGGTGGATTATGTTGTTGAGGTGCCTGAGCAGCAGATGACCTTCCTGACAGATTATAATGAGGCGCTTGTTCGTAAAGATGCGCCTTATGAAGAGGGCGACCTTGTACTTGAGGGCGCAAAGCGCCTCATCGCACGCAGGGCAGCTATGGAACTGAAGGAGGGGTATAAAGTAAACCTGGGCTATGGAATGCCGGATGGTGTTCCCATTGTTGCCAAGGAAGAAAAAATCATAGAAAACATCACTTTTTTAATTGAACAGGGACCCATTGGAGGGCTATTAACCACCGGGCTGAATTTCGGGGCCATGTATAATCCCTCGGCCATTGTGGATGATGGTTACCAGTTTGATTTCTTTCATGGAGGCGGACTTGATATTTGCTACCTGGGCTTTGCCCAGGTTGACAGGTACGGGAATGTGAATTCCAGCCGTTTTGGCAACAAGCTGACCGGATGCGGTGGATTTATTGATATCAGCCAGAATACCAGGAAGGTGGTTTTTTGCGGTGGTTTTTCAACCAAAACAAAAATGACCTTTAATGATGAAGGGGTTCAAATCGAATATCCCGGTAAGCACAAAAAATTTGTAGAAAGCGTTCAGCAGATCACCTTCAATGGTAGATATGCTGCCCAAAAAGGGCAGGAAGTTATCTATGTTACGGAACGCGCCATTTTTAAGTTAAATCCCGAAGGGCTTGAATTAATTGAGATTGCCCCGGGTGTGGATCTGGAAAAAGATGTGCTGGCGATGATGGAATTTAAACCCATTATCAAAGATGTAAAGCAGATAAATGAAGTCGTGTATAAGGCAGCATTGATGGGCCTTGCATTATAAAACGAAAACCATAAATCTATAGTCTGATGAGCAATAAAGTGCTGCTTGAACGTAAAGACGGGGTATTGAGCCTGGTGCTCAATAATCCCGCCAAGCTAAACTGCATGGGCTTTGAGATGCTAAGCCAGCTTAATGCTGCGGTCAAAGAAGCTAAGGAGTCGGAAGAGGTTAAGCTTTTGCTGATTAAAGGTGCTGGGGATCGGGCCTTTTCCACCGGAGCCGATTTAAAAGAGTTCAAAAGCCTGACGCCGGCTGAAGAAGTAAGATGGATAGATGAGGGAAATTCCGTCTTTAATCAGATCGAGTCCCTGGATAAGCCCACCATTGCTTATATCGGGGGTTACGCCATTGGAGGAGGACTGGAACTGGCACTGGCCTGCGATATCAGGGTGGGAAGCCCCAATGCAGTTTTTTCAAGTCCCGAGTTACAGCATGGTTGGCTACCTGGTTGGGGTGGGATGACAAGAATGAAGCGCTTGTTTGGTGAGGCTGTGGCCAAAGAAGTTTTCTTCCTTTGTGATAAAATTGATGCGGAAAAAGCCCTGCGGCTGGGCATGCTGAATTTGGTGGTGGAGGACGATAATAGTGAAGTCTTGAAGAGTATGATCCGGCATCTGATTTCTATTGATTCTACTGCCTTTGCCCTGGCAAAAGCCTGCCATTGCTGATGAACACAGGACAACTAAAGGAGTGGATCTAAAATTTGATATTCTGGCCATGCAGCTTGCACAGCAGGCCAGGGATAAATAAATTAACAAGAATAGAGTATGAAAAAGATATTACCAGCATTAATGGTCTTTGGTTTATTTCTGCTGACTACACAAAGGGGATATTCGGTCGACAGGCCCCCCAATTTCATCATTATTTTTACGGATGATATGGGATATGGAGACCTGGCATGTTACGGGAACAAGGTGACCCGAACGCCCAATATTGACCAATTGGCTGCAGAGGGCATCCGATTTACGGATTTTTATGCCGGAGCTTCTCTTTGCACACCTTCCAGGGCCGGCTTACTCACGGGTACCTATCCGGTCAGGAACAGCATGGCAGTCAATTTCCGGGGAGAATGCGTTTGTTTTCCGGTGGATGAAATGGGATTAAATCCCAAAGAAATAACCATTGCCGAACTTTTGAAGCAAAAGGATTATAAAACAGCTTTGATCGGGAAATGGCATCTGGGAGACCAGGAGGAATTTTTACCCACCAGGCAGGGCTTTGACTATTACTATGGGGTACCTTACAGCAATGATACAGATGAAGGCAGGTTTAAATGGAGGGGGACCAGGCAGATCTATGATCAACCCCAAATTCCTTTGTTGAGAAATGAAACAGTCATTGAACAGCCGGTTGTGCAAAATACACTGACACAGCGGTATACTGTTGAGGCAACAAAGTTTATCCAGGAGATCATAGGAAGGATCCATTTTTTCTCTACTATGCGCATACCATGCCCCATCATCCCATATCAGCCAGCGATGGATTTGTGGGTAAATCAGAAAATGGATTGTATGGCGATGTCATTGAGGAAATCGACTGGTCGGTAGGGGAGATCATGAAAACCCTGAAAGAAGAAGGTATCCAAGAAAATACCCTGGTTATTTTCACCTCTGACAACGGGGCGCCCAGAACCTATGAAGAAGCATCCAACGGAGCATTATCAGGCTACAAAGGAACGCCCATGGAAGGCGGAAACCGGGTTCCCATGATTGTAAGCTGGAAAGGAACCCTTCCGGAAGGGAAAGTATCAAACGGGATTTCTTCGGTAATGGATTTGTTCCCGACCATCGCTCATATTGCAGGTATTAGCAATTGCCCGGGGACCGGATTATTGATGGTATGAATATTTATGAACTTTTCACCCATCCTGAAACAGCCGAATCACCCCATGCATACTTTGCCTATTACCTGATGGATCAAATGAAGGCCATCCGGGTTGGTGATTGGAAA
Source organism: uncultured Bacteroidota bacterium (assembly GCA_963716765.1). Classification (GTDB taxonomy): domain Bacteria; phylum Bacteroidota; class Bacteroidia; order Bacteroidales. Next base: position 41,195 of record CAVQUO010000006.1, read on the forward strand.
TTGCATCTGCCGCTTGATGCCTATATTGATATGTGGGGAAAGGACCTGGGCCCACGGGAGGCAAAATTGTATAACCTTAAGGATGATATGGGCGAAGCCCGGGATCTTTCGGAGCAATATCCCGGAGAAAGTTGAAGAAATGCTGGTGATGGCCGAAATGGCCGGAAACTGGATCGGGGATCGCCATAAACCTACTGCAAATTCCAGACCTGCAGGATTTGTGGAAAAGCCCGTACCTTTACTGATGAAATAATGAGAGCAACTTGAGTACATCAGGAATATTGGACGGACAGAAAGGATCAGCTCTCTCAGGGAAAAGACCTTTTCTCATCCCCGGTATATGTCTGTGGACCAGGCCAGGATCATCACCCGGGTATACAGGGAGAATGAAACATCCCCGGTGAGCCTGAAAAGAGCCATGGCACTTGCTGCTTCGCTCAGGGAAATGCCCTATCCATCTCGATCCGCAGGAATTGCTGGTTGGAAACCGTACACCGGAGATACGTGCAGGGGTGGTTTTCCCGGAAGCAGGGATCTCATGGATTGCCAGGGAACTGGATACCCTTCCCACCAGGCCCCAGGATCCTTTCCGGGTTAGAGAAGCTGATAAGAAGGTTTTCCTGGAGGAAATTGAACCCTACTGGTCCGGAAAGACACTTGAGGACCATATTTACAGTGGCTATGGCGATGAGATCACTGCCATTGGAAAAGTGGTTAAGATCAACCAGAAGGACCATGCCCAGGGTCATATTTGCCCCCATGTGGAAAACTGGCTCCATCTGGGACCTTCAGGCCTGCTTGAGCAGGCCCGGAAGGCCAGGGAAAAGGCATCCCCTGCGACAGACGGATTTTTATGACAGCACCTGCCTGGTACTGGAGGCGGGCCATGGATTTTATGCGCCGCTATGCAAAGCTGGCAGAAGCGCTTATATCCGAAATCGAAGATGTGGCCGTTCAGGAAAACCTGAGGGAAATCAGCCGCATCTGCCTGCACCTGGCCGAGTCAGCCACCTGCCACTTTCCGGGAGGCCCTGCAGTCGGTCTGGTTTCTTTTTGTGATGCTTCAGATGGAATCCAATGCTTCCTCTTTCTCACCCGGCCGGATGGACCAGTACCTCTATGCCCTATTTTCATGAAGGATATGGAGGAGGGAATCATGGACCTGGAAAGTTCCCTGGAATTGATTGATGCGCTCTTTATCAAATTCAACCAGATCGTTTATATGAGGAATGCTCACAGTGCCAGGTATTTTGCAGGCTTTCCCATTGGATTTAATGTTGCCCTGGGCGGACAGACAAAGGAGGGAGAGGACGCCACCAACACGCTTTCCTACCTGTTCCTGAAAGCCCAGGACCATATCGCTTTGCCCCAGCCCAACCTGAGTGCCCGTCTGCACAGGGGATCACCGCATTCCTTTGTCCTGGAGTGCAGCCGTGTCATTGGCCTGGGGAGTGGGATGCCCCAGATCATGAATGACGAAAGCATCATACCATCACTGATGGAATGCCGGATATGAAGCAGCGGGATGCCATGGACTATGCGGTGGTGGGATGTGTGGAGTTGAGCAGCCAGGGAAAATCACTGGGCTGGAGTGATGCTGCCATGTTCAACCTGGTCAAGGCACTGGAACTGGCTTTGAATAATGGGCAGTGCATGCTCACCGGAGAAGCAGCTGGGTCCGCAGACCGGCTCACTTGCAGATTTTTCCAGCTTCGAGGATCTGGAAAAGGCCTTTGCCATCCAGATCGATCATTTTTTTGAACGGATGATCAAAGCCTGTGAGTTTGTGGAAGCCGCACATCAGAAGTATCTGCCCTCCGCCTTTCTTTCCACCGTTGTGGATGATTGTCTTGAAAAAGGTGTGGATGTGACAGCCGGGGGTGCTTATTACAACCTTTCCGGAATCCAGGCCATCCAGGTGGCCAATGTGGCCGACAGCCTGGCGGTTCTGAAGAAGCTTGTATTCGAGGAAAAACTTTTTGACAAGGAAGCGTTTCTGAAGGTCGCTTCAAAATAATTTTAAGGACCAGGGAAGAATTGCGCCTGAGCTGCATGGAAGGTGTGCCAAAATATCGGGAATGATGTGGAGTGGGTGGATGAACTGGGTTCCAGGTGGGTGCACTATTTTAACGAGAGGATAAAGTCGGTCAAGAATTACAGGGGAGGGGACTATGTCCTTGGTCTCTATACCGTTTCCGCCCATGTTCCCATGGGACAGAATGTGGGAGCAACACCGGATGGACGACTGGCCGGATCTCCCCTGGCCGATGGGGGACTTTCCCCCATGTATGGCCAGGACCTTCACGGACCCACTGCAGTGCTTGTCTTCCGTATCGCGAATACCCTCTCTCCTTGCCGGGAACGGAACCCTGCTGAACATGAAATTCCTGCCGTCGTTTTTCCACAGAGCCAAGGACCGGGAGAAATTTGCCTCCTTCCTGAAAGCCTTTGTGAGGATGCCCATTCACCATGTCCAGTTTAACGTGGTAAAAAGGGAGGATCTGATTGAAGCCAAAAAGCACCCTGAAAAGTACCTGGGACTGACCATCCGGGTGGCTGGTTACACGGCCTACTTCGTTGAACTGGCGGAAGATCTCCAGGATGAGATTATCGAGCGGACCTGTCACAGCCTGGTTTAGTCTTATAATGGCAAAAGTAGATCAGGCAGCTTTTTTATTGCATAGAATGGTAAGGCAATAATGGGTAAGGTTTTGTTATAGTAGAGCTGTGATATCCTTACACCATAGGGTAAATTGTATTTCTCAAGGTAGATGTGCATGCTTCTTAAAGTACCGGTTTTCCCTGCTTTCACTTCAATTGGTAAAGCAGATGAGCTATGCGGGATAACATAGTCGACTTCCGCACTACTGTTTCGTGCTTCACGTGCCCAGTAATATAATGATGGAACCTGGTAATAATCAGAATAGGCCAACAATTCCTGAGCAGTAAACTGTTCAGCTACAGAACCTTCATTTACTTTGATTAAATCTTTATCTGATAATAGAATGTCACTACTTAAACCACATATATTTTGCATTAAACCGATATCCAGAAATACCGTTTTAAAATGTTTCTCTCTGGCATTTGCTTCAAGAGGCAAGCCTTTTCCACTTGTTTGCCTGATCCGGTATACTACACCTGCTTTTTCCAAAAGTTCTAATGACTCTTTAAGATCCCGGGACTGGGTGTTATTATCTACATGAGAGTACTTGAACTTTCTTCCAATCATCTTAGGTACAGCAAAAAATAGCTTTTCAAGATACTTATGTTTCACTCTACTGGCATATTTCCCGAAATCATCGCGATAGGTTTGAATAATGATCGTTTGGATTTGGAAACATTTCGCAAAATTGGCACTGGATGCATACTCTGAAACTACAGCAGGCATTCCTCCAATTATTGAATATCTTTTAACCAGGGAAAGAAGATGGTCATGGATAGCCGGCGAAGGCAGAATGTCCCAGGACGAGGATTCAATGATTTTTCTGCTTCTGCTCTCTCCAACTGCATCAAGGAATTCGACAAAGGAAAGAGGCTTCATAAAGATACACTGAACTCTTCCAACGGGCATCCTGAAGTTTTCCTGAGAAATTACAAATTCCAATAATGAACCAGCGCCAATAACATGTAGTTCAGGCATTTGCTCATAAAAATATCGTAAAGCAATGATGGCATTGGGACATTCCTGTATTTCGTCTAAAAACAGTAATGTTTTTCCTGGAATAATATCCGATTTGGAAAGAACAGAGAGGGTTTCAACGATGTCTTTTGGCTCAAGAGACTCGAAACAGGACTTATATTGAGGCTTCTGTTCAAAATTGACCTCCACTAAAGAATCAAACTCGCTTTGACCGAACTTTATAATGGAGTATGATTTTCCTACCTGCCTGGCTCCACGCACAAGAAGTGGATATCTGTGTGTTCCGTTTTTCCAGGTTTTTAAAATTTTGTCAATATCTCTTTTCATATCACCCTTATAATAAGTGTGGTAAATCTCTGATTAATGATCAATTTTGAACAAATTTACTAAAAAAGCTGAAAAAACAAGGTAAAAATACGCAATAAGTGCATAAAATACAAGGTAAAAATACGCAAAACTCTTGGGATTCCGGCTTCAAGAGAAGAAGCGGATATTTGATCAGAGTTGATGATGGATCCATTTTCAGAAAGCAGCTCAAAAACCGGTTTAGATTCAAGCATATCTGCTGATCGAAAAAACACCTTGTCCTTTGCCGGATTGGGATAGACCACAATCTCATCCCGGATTTTTTCCAAATCATTATTCCGTGTATTGACCCTGCTATTCTCCAACTGTAAAAGGGCGCTGGCAGCCCACAGCATGGGAGCCTGACCATGAAAATCGCCTGTTCTTCTTGGTCGAACCAGGTATTCCTGTGCAGTCGTCTTTTCATTGGTACCCACACATACCTCTTCCATTTCACCATTCTCATCCAGTTTATCTACCAGTCCCAGCCAGGCTTTGTCAACCACAGGAGCGTAAGTTTCTTCTTCCAGCCAAGCCAAGCCGGATGCCTGTAAGCATTGCATAGGTAAACATGGCTGAACCCGAAGTTTCCTCCCAGGCTTCAGGGTAATCGATCAGCTGACGCCACAGCCCACCAGGTGCCTGAGAGGCTTTGAGCGCATTCATCAGTTTAAGGTAGCTGTCCATCAAATGCTGTCGCTTCGGGTGATCTTCAGGAATGCCTTCAAGGGCATTTGTCAGGCCTGCAGCAGCCCAGCCGACTCCGCGTCCCCATATGAAAGGAACCTGTGTTGTATGTTTGATCAGACCATTTGACATTTGGAGAGAATCCACATAGTTTGTAAGCCACTTTGTAAGCCTGTCAGTGGTGGACGGATCGCCGTCAACTTTAAAAATCTGTGTTTCCAGCGTAGGGGTGAAGTACATATCATCAGCCCAAAAGCGTGCACTTTTTAGTATGCCGGTTTCCGGGTTCGGGTCTTTCCACTTATCCCATTTATGCTGTACAAGGGTGTAGACGACATCGAGGTATTGTTGTTCTTTGTCCCAGTTGTACATTCCCATTACCACCAGGGCAAGCAGTAAACCTGCTATGAGAGCCTGGAGGAATGAGGTAACATTCTTCTGTGTTAAGGAAACATGCATACCGTTCCTCCAGTTGTAAAAACATGCCGGTATCCCTGGTCAGATTCGCAAACTCAAATGCCCCATAGGCTGTAATAATTTCCGCGTAGATGAATACCTGTTTCATCAGCCCTGAGCATATAATCCCTGGAGAGGAGATTTTCTGTAATCAGTTTGCCTACACGCAACGGATCTGCGTTTGGCGGGAAATCAAAGCAGGCCCTGGACTCAGGTGCACCGGATCCCCCAATGAATATTAGGAAAACAGGCAAAAAGATCATATAGACTTTCATCGTTCCTTTTTTTGGGGGCTCCGAAAAACCGATCCAGGCCAAATATTTTGCTGTCCTTAGACTTAAACAGGACCCACAGGGCAAATAATTCTATCAGGTTCTTATTGACAATCAGGTAATTTCCCTCCGAAACCGAGCCATCTCCAAGGCCTATGAACGGAGGATTGGCAAAATAATACAAAGCTAAAAGCAATATGCCTCCCAGGCATGCCCACCGGCTGAAGAGCCCGATCATCAGGCCGAGTCCAATGGCTACAAGACCCCAGCTCGTTGAGAAAATCTGTAATGCCCAGCAAGCCGGGATTCAGGGCAATACTTTGAAAGAGGCTTGCAAAGGGCCCTGTTGCATTATTTAAGAAGTAAGCGGCCGACCATTCCGGATTAGTTACTTTTAGCAGTCCTTCAAAGAGAAAATGCCAGCCAATGGCTATCCTGAGGACAGTTAAGGGATGATTTGCCAGTTCAACTGATCTGGTATTTTTCTGATGATCTTTCATGTTATATGATTTTTTCATTTTCTGCATCCCATTCCACGACCCGCTTTTCCAGGTAGGAAAGGTTGGCCATGTTAAAAGTTACGCGTTTCCTCAAATCCCCTGTCGATGTTACAACTTGGCTGAATCCCTGTCCTGATGGCATTCAACCATTCCTTTAAATGCAAGATAGGTGCAGTCAATGCGTTCTCCCTTGTTATAGGTATATCCAAAACCACTTTCAAAGTAGCTTCTGGCAGTGGCCGAGGATACTGCATCCACTGCCTTGCTCTTTGGATTGTAAGTAAAAATAGGATCATCCGGAAATTCTCTTAAACTCTTTAAAAGTCTTTGATCTGCTGTCAGGGAAAACAGACAAGGCTTACTCCCACCTCCATGGTTCCTTCCTCCGGCCATAAATGTCATGGGGCGGAAATTGCTGTTCCGCAAGCGTACAATCATAGGTCAGGGACAGACCTTGTGAGGGTAATGGAATACGGCATTAAATACATCCGGAATATCCCGTGGGATCTTTAAAATAATAATTTCCTCCTGTAGCAACCACTGTTTCAGGAATCCCCAGTTGCCATAACCTGGTTCACACCGTCAAATTCGTGGGTAAACTGGTTCCCGGCCGGTCCGGTACCGAATTCGAACCATTTTTGCCAGTTGAAATACATGTCAGGATCAAATTCCCGCCAGGGTTTGTCGGCCTAGGAATTCTTTCCAGTTCACATTCGATTCGTTGGCTCCTTCCGGGATACCCCTTATCCATGCACCGCTGTCAGAATTCCTGTTGGTAAATGTTTCAATCAATGAAACCGGACCCAGCAGATCTTTTTACTACCAGTTCTCTTGCCTTCATGTAACTGGCCTGTTGCCTGTTCTGGTGACCTACCTGCAAAGCAATACCGGTCTTCTTTACAACATCCCTCAAGGCTTTTGCTTCATCAATGGTCTGGCACATGGGTTTTTCAAGGTACACATGCTTGCCTGCACTGGCTGCATCGATCGCCATTCTTGCATGCAAATGATCTGGTGTCAAAATGACGATGGCATCCAGCTTATCATCCTTCAGCATGTCCCTGTAGGTGGGATAGATCATCGGGGGATTCAGCTTTTGGGGATCCTCCCGACCGGAATGGCGTAACAACGGTTTGGGCAGCACTCTCAGCTCGCCCGGTGTAAGTATCACAAACCCCGGTGACTTCAATATTCAGATCATCCTGATCCAGGAAATTCTTTAAAAGTGATGTTGGCGAGCCGTCCTTGATGAATCCGGAAGCCCATTTTTCCTGCGCATAGCCCAGGCCCCTGAAGATGGCAGGTCCGCGTCCTCCGTTGGCACCACGCCGAGGCGAATTTTATCGCCTTTGATGGGATATCCCGTGCGCCTGGATGATGTCAGGATCAAATTCTGATATACCATATTTATCCCAGTCCACCTTCGGTTTAGATGAAACATGTTTATGATTCGCTAAAAACTGATGTGCGAAATATCCCAGGAAGGGTAATCCAATTAATCCTTTGAGAATATCCCTTCTTGAAAGTTTACTTTTTTTCTCAGATTTCATTGTATATGCTGTTTTCAGGATCAAAGCTATGTGTGCTGGATAAACCAGGAGTTAATATGAGATTACTGGAAATATCTCAATCCTATACAGGCCCATACCCCAGGGAAAATTCGGAATACAAACCAGGCTGTTAATCGCTTGTTAATTCCATGTTAAGCCATGCTCTGTTATCTTAAACAACAATTCACTCTTTGAAGTAAGAATGAAGTTTTCATTCATGAAATCGAACTTTATAACAGGTATGCGCAAATGGAAGAATCACGAAGAAATTTTATAAAAAAAGTTGCTGCAGGATCATCAGCACTGGCAATTGGAGGAGTTGGCTACGGATTTTCTGCCGGTAGTTATTCAAGGATTATGGGCTCCAATGAAAGGATCGTTATGGGCGTCATGGGTACGAATGGCAGGGGAAAAAGCATGGCTGCCAATTTTGCCCGCCAGGAGAATACAGAGGTGCGCACCATATGTGATGTGGAAGACAAGGCACTGCAAAAAGGAATAGAGGCTGTAGAGAAGGCAGTTGGCATCACCCCGGGGAGTGAGAAAGATATACGCAGGATGCTGGAAGATAATGAAATCGATGCCGTATACCTCGCTCCACCTGACCACTGGCATGCTCCGGCGACCATTATGAGCTGCGTGGCAGGAAAACATGTTTACGTTGAAAAGCCACTGAGTCATAACCCCGCTGAAGGAGAAATGGCCATTAAGGCAGCCAGGAAATACAAGAGGGTGGTACAGATGGGTTCGCAAAGGCGTTCATGGAAGCTGCTTACCGAAGGCATCAATGAATTGAAAAGTGGTGTTATTGGCAAGGCTTACATGGCCAAAACATGGTATACCAATAATCGAGGTCCCATCGGAATCGGTAAACTTGTCCCGGTTCCTTCTAACCTGGATTACGAGCTCTGGCAGGGACCCGCTCCTCGCCGGCCCTACAAAGATAACCTGATTCATTATAACTGGCACTGGTTCTGGAACTGGGGAACAGGTGAAGCGCTTAATAACGGTACCCATGAAATCGACCTGGCCCGCTGGGGATTAGGCCTTGATTTTCCGAGCCGGGTGCACTCTGTAGGTGGCCGTTATCGCTATCAGGACGACTGGGAGGCCTTCGATACACAGGTGATAAGCTATGAATGTGAAGGGGCCTCTGTCACCTGGGAAGGAAGAAGCTGCAACGGAAATAAGGTTGAAGGGCTTGATCGCGGCATCATTTTCTACGGTGAAAAAGGCAGCATGCTTACGGGTCATGACGGATATACGATTTATGACCTTGACGATAAAATACTGAAGGAAGTGAAATCTGATGTTGTATTTGACGGCAGGAACACTTCCAGTCCGGCTGCAGGTCTTGACAATGTGCATATTGATAATTTCCTGCAGTGCATTCGGACGGGTGCTACCCCAAATGCGGATGTGGAAACTGGTCACAAGAGTACCACATGGGTACAGTTGGGCAATATCGCACAACGTGCAGGCAGAAGTCTGGATATTGATTCAAAAACCGGTCATATACTCGGGGATGAGGAAGCCAATAAGCTCTGGGGACGTGAATATGAGCCCGGATGGGAACCAAGTTTCTAACATGCATAAAAAATTGATTATGAAGTCAATCGTCGTTTTCCTTTTTGGGATCATTTTTCTCTCAACCCAGTGCAGTAACAGGGAAAAAAAACCTGAGGCCACCAGCGCTGAGGCAGAAACTTGGGTCTGGCTGTTTAGCGGATCATCTACTGATCATTGGAGGGACATTAAATCGGAGGCTTTTCCAGAACACGGTTGGGAGGTTGAAGACGGCATCCTTACGGTCTTTGGTGAGAAAGAGGGCCAAGCCGGGGGTCACGATATCATCACTAAGGATGTCTACGGAAACTTTGAACTCGAACTTGAAGTCAGGATCACCGAAGGTGCCAATTCCGGCGTCAAGTACCAGGTACAGGGATGACTTCCCGGGACATGAAGGAAGCTTCCTGGGCTGGAGTACCAGTTGCTGGACAATGAAAGACACCCGGATGCTGAACAGGGGAGGGACGGGAACCATAAAATGGCCGCGCTTTATGACATGATTCCGCCACCTGAGGATTTAAGCATAAATCCCCCTGGAGAATGGAATAAAGTCAGGATCACGCTGGACGGCTCTAAGGTTGAACACTGGTTCAATGATGAAAAAGTGCTTGAATTTGACAGGAAAAGCCTGGCTTTCAGGGAGCTTGTTAGCCTGAGCAAATACAATGACCTGGAGAATTTCGGAGAATTGGAGGAAGGTCACATTCTCCTGCAGGGTCATGGAAATGATGTATCATTCAGGAATATCAGGATACGTACCTGGTAATGCTTTACATAAGAAACTTAAAAAACGTTCCACAACAGGTAGTAGTTTTTCTCATAGTAATAGTTGGTTAATTTAAGGGGGGATGGGGCGTTCCCTCCTTTTTGTTTTACTCATTTATTGATGAAAAAGGTTACACTAGCTTTAGTTCTGCTTACATTCGTTATCAGCAGCATCTGGTCCAAAGAAATAGTCATCACTCCCACATCGGGAGATGATGCCTTTATGATACAGAATACACTGGATACACTGCAGCCCGGGGACTCATTAATCCTGCAGGGAGCTTTTGTTATTGCCAGGACCTTATACCTGCCATCAGAATTCACCTGGATTCTTGAGGGAACCCTGTCCTTAAGTGAAAATGTAAATCTTGACAGGGTTGGTTTCGTTGGTCCGGGTGTGGATGCCCGGAGGCCAAGCGGGATAACGGAAAAACCAGGCGGAGCTAAAAACATTGAAATGTTTGGGGGAAAATATTATGGATACGATGTCCGAAGCGCATCCAAAACCATACGCCTGCTTAATTTTGTATCGGTCACAAACTCCTATTTCCATGATTTCAATGTGATTGAAGGATCGGATGACGGATTCACCCTGGGCCCGGAATGCCGCTTCAATGAATGTCACAGGATCGTGGGATCGGGTGCTCATGGAAATGCACTTACAGATAAGGGTGAATACAACAAATGGTATGACTGCATTGCAGAGGATTGTGGCAGTGACGGATGGACACCCAAATGCAGGTATTCCGAATTTCACAGGTGCATTGGAAGGAGGAATGCCGGACCCGGATTTGGTTGTTTTGCACGTTTGGACGGATCCGGTGATCCGGTCGATTTGGGGGAAATCATTGTGGGAAACAAGTTTTTTGACTGTGAGGCCTATGACAACGAACGCGGAGGCTTTAGTTTTAATATTGCCGGTACTTCAGGGGAAGGTTCGGTCATTCGTGACAATTATATCCAGGCGCTTTGCTATAACAACAAGATGCAGGGAGTGGGATTCAGAAATAAGCAAATCACTGGCATCATTGAATATAACGAGGTCGATCTCCTCGTATTCGGAAACCAGGGTTTGAAGGAGGATGGCACGCTTTCCAGTTATGCCGGGGGCCTTGGTGTGGAAGGAGAGGTATCCAAGCTCAGCGGATCCATTATTGGCTATAACAACGGTGGCTATGATGTGAATGTAAAGTCGGCTAATGATTGCTCGATACATGTGTATCAACCCGCCAGTCAGAACGATGCTGTTATAAACTCTGGTCCGAATACCATAAATATAATTGGATTTAACTGTTCGGATCCACTGGATACCTGGTGCCAGACAAAATATTGTGAGTACGTGGTTCCCATGCTGCCCCTGCCTCCAACGGATCTGCAGGCTTTTGCTGTTTCTTCCAGCCAGGTAAACCTGAGCTGGTTAGGCTTGGGTGGCAAGGAGGAGGGATTCCTGATCCAGCAAAAAATGGGCAATACCTTCGAAACCCTCGATACCCTTGAGGCCAATGCTTACATCATACAGTGATACAGGACTCCTGGCGGAAACAACCTATAGCTATCGCCTGCGGGCATTCAATGAGGCCGGATATTCTGACTTTACAGATGAAGTATCCGTAAGGACGGGACCAGATGAGCCAACATGGATTTATCCCGGTCAGGACATTTTGACCGGGTTTATAATTTATCCAAATCCTTTCAGGGGAAGTGCCCGTTTGACATACACCTTACCTGGCAAATGTTTTGTGTCCCTGAAGGTCTTTGATCATTCAGGCAGGGAGCTTCGCACACTGGTTCATAAAGAAATGCCGGCTGGCACATATACCCTGGACATGGAGGGCACCAGTCTTCCAGTGGGAGCTTACTACTGCCGCTTTAGAGCCGGGAGCAGGCATGAAACGAAAAAGTTTATACTATTTTAGGCCTACACCACATTCTTCACGCAGATATTTTATACTGCGCAGCAGTTCTTCCTCCTGATTTTGCTTCTCAAATGCTTTTTTGTCCATCCCGGGAGGAGCCTGGGCCACATCCATGGGAGAACCCTTTCGCGCCATTCTCAGAAAATCAACCATACCCGAAGCCTTCAGGTCAGGCCATCCTTTCCAGAATTCATCTGTAAGATAAGGCAGTGTGCGCGGCGAGTTTGAAATGATCTCAAGGTGAATTGGCACTCCCGGGCAATTTTCACTTAAAAAACCTGCGTAATATTCATAATCCATCATGCCTTCTCCAACTGCGGTCCATTGGAATGTCGCTCCATCCTCTGACTGCCAGACGATCACATCACGGGCCGAGCAGCATACAATGTGATTTCCCAGCGCTTCCATGGCCCTTTCAGGATCTTCCATGGCATAGATGGCATTACCCGGATCAAAGTAGGCACCGCAAATATCGGTACCGGTCTCCCGGATCAGATCCAGCAGTTCTTCCGTTCTCATGTCTCCGGCATGATTCTCGAAGGCAAATTTTAGACCTGCATCAGAAACGGGTCCCCTGAACGACTTCATGAGTTCGAAAACTTCTTCCATCTTGGGCTGGATGCCCCCCTCGCTGTATCGGTCATCCAGCACCCCGATGCGCACTCCGATGACAGGAGAATCCAGGGCCTGGGCCACCCGGATTCCCTCTTTAACCAGGGTTTTTGCATCTCCCCAGCTATTATTGAAGGTGTCTGATTTCTCGCTGATGCCCCCCAGGCCCAAATAGATGGAAATATCATTCGCATCAGCGTGCTTTTTTATCTTCGAAAGATGCGTATTATCCAGGCTTTCAAAAGGTTTCAGGTTATTGAAACTCACCGAGTCCAGCCGGTGTTCGATGGCAAAATCTATCAATTCCATCACACTGGGTCTCCAGGCCCTGAGGGAATGGTTTACAACACCCAGTGGGATCTTTGATGCCCTGCCGCTTTCATGGCTTAGCATTTTAGCACTTGCAAGAGTCGGAACAACATGCAGGCCAAGCGCTCCAATGCCTGCCATTCTGGAAAAGTCTCGTCTGTTCATCATTTCTGTTTAAGTAGTTTTTGTAATTCGTCATCGGGTTCGAAACCAATCAGCCTGGCCAGGTCCGGGTTTATCAAGGCTTCCGACAGTTTATTCCTGCCAATTGGTAGATCCGCCGGGTCTGTCCCGTTTAAAATCAGCTTTGCAAATTCAGCAGCCAGGATGCCCTGCTCTTCACTTCGCTGGGTCAGCCCAAACACCGCGAAAGGCATCATAAATTCCTCGCAGGTGACCACAGGGATCCTGATAGATTTTTCCACATGTTCTCTTGCTGCTTCATCATTCCATCCTTTGATGGCTCCTTTGGTCTGAACGTAAATCAGGTCACAGGACTCATTTGCCCGGGTAAAAACAGATTTCCAGCTGTCAAAATCATCCACCAGTTCCTGAGTCACTTCCATTCCGAGATTGCCCAGCAGGGTGTCAAGAATGGGTTGTGTTTTTCTGGACGTGGTGGTATTTTCGTTCAGCACCAGGAGTTTTGTCATCCCAGGATAATAGGGTCGGATGAGCTTTACCAGGTCTGCCACGGGGAGTATTTCCAGGATCCCTGTTATGTTGCACCCTGAAAGATCATAGAGCTCAGCACTCCAGTTCACCCCGCAAAATACAATGGGCAGGGGATTTCCCTGTAAAATTAGGTAATGCCAGGTACTTAAGGGCGTTGTCGTCGGAAACGATCAGCACATCAGGATTTTGAATCTGTATTGAGTCCAGTAGTTCTGCAGCCCGTTGACTGATATATGCTTCTGTGGGATTGCGTTTGGTATCCATGAAGTAGCTGTGAACTTGGAAACTATCAGCCGGAAGATGCTCCAACAGGCCCCGGGTAATCTGGTCGCTGGGAGGAAAGCCCTCGTGGTAGGAGTTGATATAAACGATGGTTTTTGTTTCCTCAGCACAGGAACTCAGGGCAAATGGCAATCCGCAGATCCATAAGCACAAAAGCATAAACTGATTCGGGCCTTTGAACAGGTATGACATTTTAATTCATCTTTTGGGCTTTGTCTATTAAGATCATGATTTGATCCTGCAGCTCGTTTATCTGAAAGGTTCGCGACATGTCCTCTGCATTGGTATACCATGTGGAAAATACGCCATGTTCAGCTTCAAAGAGGTAGTTTTGGGCACGGACAGCTTCCATATGGGCAAGCTCCAGGTGCCTTATTAAAAGCGCTGGATTCTTCTGGTGCTTGTAGGCGTACATATAATGGTACAGCGCCTTGCTGAGGTGGGTCATATAATAGCTGTGTATCCTGAGATTGTCATTAAAGAAAACCTGTTGGTCCTCGTTTAAAAGCAGCATCATCCGGGAGCACCTGGCAGCAACTTTTTCAAATTCAGGAATCGTTTTTTGCATACCATTAAGGATGGCATCCACCTGATTCGCGGCATTGTTAAAAGCAGTATCGATCCTGAATGTGCGGCCTGGGATGCTCTCGTAACCTATTTTATGCAGTGGGTTCATATCTGTTTCGGGTTCAAAGAACCGGGGATAGGTATGATCAAATGCCCTGGCATACCTCAGGTCCTGGAAGATAAACTGACGTTCCAGGCCTTCGAATTCGGATGCTTTAGGGATCCAGTATGCCTCGTAGAATTCCTTGTAGAGCCCGGCAATTTCGTCAGCATGACTTTCTCCAAAATACTGTTCGCAATAGTCATGCAGAAACAGATCTGTTGAGTAGCTGTTGTAATCCCACAGCATTTTTGCATTGGCCGCAAGTTCAAGCACAAATTCCCTGAAGTTTCCCACATTTACCACGGAGAAAAAGAGGGGGGCCTTGTTATTCACATAGCGGAAGTTGAATTCCATTTTCCAGGGGCTTTCTGCCGGGGAAACATGTGCACCGGTTGAAGCAAATCCGAAGTTCATATAATAACCCAGCTTCACATCTCCATGGTTCTTGAAATTTACAATATCGTCGTAAGGGTAATGATCCCTCCTTCCGGCCACGAAGGTCAGGATCATGTTCTCGCTGTCGGGAGGTTTTAAATAGCCTTTGGCCATCAGAATTGCCAGTTCATCATAAAAGGTGATTCTTGCATAGGGTGCTTCTTCACCGGTCACTTCTTTGATCAGGTCATATTGTATCTGCAGCATCCGGTTGATCACATCGGCTCGTTCCCTCTCGTCTTCCGGAGCATCCTTAAAAATACTCCAGAATGGTTGGTCCCTTTCTCCCCTGAAAGCCACAGACCAAAGGTTCTCAATTCCATTTTTTTGAACAGTCTCTGCGTTATACCTGAAAAAATCAAGAATAGCCTGCTCGTTCGAAAGCAGGTATTCGGGAGGTTCCATACTCCGCATTTCCTTCCAGTATTCAGCCCAGGTGCTGAATGAAGTGTTCAGCCCGCTGGTATGATGCGAGGTAATGACCAGTCCATACTTTGAAATCAGATAGGCATAGTCTGTTAATGTATAATGGGGCTTGATGGTGGAATAGGTTTCAATCGTGTTGATTTTCAGGCGAAGGGCAGTTTCCAGCCAGATATTCTCATTTGCTTCGGATTCTTTTCTCCAGGGATTAAAAAAGTCCTGGTCACCGGGCAGGAGACTGCGATACCGGACCTGTGGTGACTTGAAAAAGCTGTCATAATCTTCAGGCAGGGTAATTTTGTCGCGGGTATCGGGCACCCATGAACACCAGTATTTCAAAGGGGGAACGCCCAGGACTTCTTCCGTAAAGGTGTATATGGCATAGATTGTTCCCCGCAGGTCGTTTCCCAGGAGGTAAATCCGGTTTGACTCATGGTTGACATATACCCTGTGCGACTCATATCCATCCAGCTCCTTGCGATGGGCTGCCGGTATTTTAATTTTGTCGGAAGCTGCATTAACAATGACAATTTCAGTTTCATCTAAATCCCGGTTCATTTTACCAGCCAGTATCGGCTCGGTAAGCATCACACTTTTAAGATCTTTTGCAAGCGCATTGACTGCAAGCAGTAAGGGGCCTTCTTCCTCTTCAGAGTAAACAAGACGGATATGGTCACGTTCCATCAAGATTTGAGCATTAAGCACAAATTGGGATAGCAGAAAGATTAACAGGGCCGTAAAAAGTTTCGGTAACCTGTGAACTCTGGAATTTTTCATATGTGTGATGTTTATGGTTCTCCCCTATCTGCAACAGTCTGCTGATTCCTTTCCGGAATTGTGGATGTAAACGGGATTTCGCCGCGAAGCATTTTACCCGCCATGCCGGTCAGCCACAGGTAGTGATCGGACGGGATTTCCTTTTCATATGGCACAAAAATGCTTTTCCCCACAGGAACTTCATGAGCGCATTTGAAAATAGCGGTTCCTTCATCGATCTCATCAAACATGGCCACATACAGCATCTCGGCACCGCTTTCGATGGCACCGGCGATCTGTTTCCAGAAAAACTCGCCTTTATTTCTTGGAATTTTGTCAGAGACACCTGCTTTCATGTTATACCAGGAGAAGCCCGGGTACACGGTGGGAACATAGGATTTTCCCATTTCTTTGCACCATTTCACATCCTCGACAATGAGATCTTTGCGGAAGGCTTCGTAACTATCTTCATTGTACCTGCCCACAAACCAGGGGTGAATCACATCCACATTCCTGAGGACATCATGAAGGCGGGCATCACCCCTTGTATCACTGCCCAGGGTTCTCCAGCGGGAGGGTATGCCCAGGTGAACTGAACATCCTCCGTATTCCGTATCATTCTTCACAAAGTCAATGAGG
This sequence comes from uncultured Bacteroidota bacterium, assembly GCA_963716765.1. Classification (GTDB taxonomy): domain Bacteria; phylum Bacteroidota; class Bacteroidia; order Bacteroidales. Next base: position 57,696 of record CAVQUO010000006.1, read on the forward strand.
TCGTATATTTCCGGTATATGGCCACTATTCCTCAGAGAGGAGCTGATGCCCCAAAAAGCAACCAGGGGTTTTTCATTCTGGAAGAGATAGGTGGTCTGGTCACCCTGGTTGGTCAGCTTGAGATCGTCCACCAGGTGTTTCCAATCCTCGTAGATCAAATGGTATTTGCTGTCATCCATTCCCCCGATATCATACATCAGGCAAATGGCTACCCCATATTTGCTGGCAGCTTTTATGGCCGACCTGAGGACTTTATCGGCATGATTTTTCCTGTTCTCACTCTCAAGTACAGAGAAGAAACGCTGCATAAACACCCCGTCGATTCCATATTCCTTCATCCACCTGAAATGAAGGTCAACTGTACTCTCATCATAGGAACTGAAAACAAAGGCCGGGGATCCGTCTTTAAATTTGAAAGGTGTGCTGTATTTCACCTCGTACTCTTCCATCTCGGGCCAGTAGTCGATGGTGCAATGGCCATCTTCAAATTTCCCGTTTTTGCTGTAATGTGTCCATTCTCTTTCCGCACCGTCTCCTTCGCAGTTAAACCAACCCTGGTAACCTGCCATAACCAGTCCCTTGTAGCTCATAAACTTACTTGAGGTGGCATGCTTTGTCTGAGACTGCAGGACAAGTGATATTCCGCATAAAAGAAATAGTGATAAATAGCGTTTCGTTCTCATCATTGAGTTTTTTAGATTAGAGTATGGACGGCCTGAAATTCCAAAAAGATTAAAGGTATAAAATCCGGATAAATGAAAAATTAATAAATGCTTAACGATTGAATATTGGAATTACGAATCTCCCTGGATTGAAAGGGCTGTTTTATCTGGGATTTCGGGTTTTTTGTTTATATTATGGCCGGAAATTTTTCTTTTTTTGGAGCTTTAAATCACAGGTTTGAATTCAGGTTATATGAAACTAGAATATACCTTTCAAACAAATCGTAATAATATTATAGTGCTATTGTCGGCCGTGCTGTTTTTATTATTTTCCGGTGCATTGAATGCCCAGGAGTATGGCCTGGGTTTTGCCGGGCAGCCCAATTCGAAAGACAGGCGTACCCAGCTCGATCTGAATCCCGGTAATTATTTCTCTTTCAGCGGTGAGTTCGAGCTTTCATTTCAACTTCGGATTCGCAAGGAACTCCCTTCGACTTTTGGGTACGTATTCCGTATTGTAGATCAAAACAACAACAATGTTGACCTGATATTTAATAGTCCCGATCAGAATAGCCTGCAGCTTGTTTACAGCGAGCAGCTCACCGACATCGTTGTTCCTTATCCTGACTCAGCTATTTACAGGGGGTGGACCGAAGTCAGACTGAAAGTCGATCTTAATAAACATTCCATTGAATTTAATACATCCGGCACTACACTGACCGAAGGGAATGTTCCCATAAACGGGAAGGTGAAAATCTTATTTGGGCGTAATACTTTTAAACCTGTTCAAACCACTGATGTCCCCACCATGGATATCAAGGATATAAGGATCTTTAAAAAGGAGCATTGCCTCCATCACTATCCCCTGGATGAACTGGAAGGGAATATTGTTAAAGATTTAATTTCCAACAAAGAAGGACTTGTGCAGAATCCCATGTGGATCCGACCCGATTATTACAATTGGGAAGCTTATTTTTCAACTTTTCTGCAAGGATTTGTACCCTATTGCTATGCTCCGGATGAAGATAAAATCTACATGGTGGGGGAAAGGCAAATGAAGGTGCTTTCTCTCAGAACAGATTCCAGAGAAAACCTTGAATACGCTGAAAGATTTACAAACCTGGGAACAGGCAGCCAGGTTTTTTATGACAGCCTGCATAAGAAGCTGTATTGTTATAGCCACAGGACCAGGTTGGTTTACTCCTTCAACTTCAAGGATCTTTTATGGGAAGAAGTATCCGATGGTCCGGATCTCCAGGTTCGATTATGGTACCACAATAAGTTATATTCAGTTTCGGACAGCGTCCTGTATACTTTTGGCGGCTACGGCCAGCACAGGTACTATAACACGGTCCTTCAATATGATTTTCGGCTTCATCAATGGGATACGGTTCAGACTACCGGTGAGGTATTTTATCCGCGAATGCACGCGGCCCTTGGATCCCTCGGTGATACGGTTTATATCATGGGTGGTTATGGAAGTACGGCAGGTGATCAAATCCTAAATCCCCGTCATTATAACGATCTACTGGCCTTCTCATTGAAAGAAAAAAAATTCATTAAAAAATATGACTTTGAAGCGCCAATCAGCGATATAGATTTTGCACATTCCATGGTATTTGATGATCAGGGAGAATCCTTCTATGTCCTGGCCTCCTCAATATATCAGTATGAAGCTTATTTGCAGCTGCTCAAAGGGAGCCTGTCGGGTCCGGAACTTGTATCCATGGGAACAAAAATTCCTTACCTGTATGACAATGAAAACTCATACTCTGACCTTTTCTACTCAAATTCCTTGCAGAAACTCATAGCAGTTACTTCTCTGGCAAACACAGAAAAAGGCGAGACCGATATTAAGGTCTATATACTCGCTTTTCCTCCCTACCGGACAGAGAGCGGAGATTTTTCAATAGCAAGTATGCCCTTGAGAACCCTGTGGATTGTTCTGGTCCTGATCCTGATTACAGGTTTTCTGGTTTTTACACTTTTTAGGTACCGGAAAAAAACGAATAAATCGGTCGGAAAAAAATCTTTGAATGAAAAGTCAGTGAAGAATAGCCCGGAGCCTGAAAGCTTAGCTGTTTCCAGTCTGAATGGTCCGAAGGATCCAAATTCAATTATATTTTTTGGCGGTTTTCAGGTGATTAACATGCAGGGAGAGGATATAACGGGAAAGTTTACACCATTGCTGAAAGAGCTCTTTCTGCTCATTTTTCTTTATTCGGTCAAGGATAAGGGTATTTCGGTTCCACGCCTGACCGAATTATTGTGGTTTTCCATGGATGCCAAGTCCGCAAAGAATAATCGCGCAGTAAATATTGCCAAGTTAAAGCACCTTTTAAGTGAGATTGAGAGTTGCACTTTAAGTCGAAAGACCGAATACTGGCGACTCGGTTTTGATGAGACCAGGGTAAACAGTGATTACCTTAGTTTTTACCGCTTATCAAGACAGGGGGCTGAGCTTTCCAATGATAACCTGGAAAAGCTGCTCAGGATTGTTAGTGTGGGACCATTGCTGGGTAATGCCAGCTATGATTGGCTGGATGAATTTAAACTGGATTGTTCAGACCATATCACCGATGTTCTCTTAAAATATTTAGATCAGGAAGATGTATCAATTGATCCCGAACTAGAGGTCCGTATTGCAGATGCCATTTTAATATTTGATATGCTGCATGAAGAGGGGATCATCATTAAATGCAGAGCTTTAACAGAGCTCGGGAAGCACAACCTGGCGAAGGAAATATTCAACAAGTTCTCCAAGGATTACATGGCTTTATACGATGAACCCTACAATAAATCATTTACGGATATAATAAAGCAATGATCAATGCACGATAATTTTCCTGGAGATGTATTCATTTTCGTTTTGGACTACTACGATGTAGAAATTCGAGTCATCAGATAAATGAATCGTTTCTTCCGTTTGTTCCAAAATTGAGTGGTACAGTGCCTGTCCTGAATAATTGTATATCCTTAATTCTGAATGAATCAAAGCATCGGGTACAAGTATTCTCAGAGTACCCTGCCTGATTCCAATCTTAATATCATGACCGGAGATTTCATAAGGTCCTGTTCCAGTGGTAATTTCAGTCTCTTTTGGAATGATAAATTCAACTGGGACCTCAGGGACCTCAGGACTCTCAGATCCAATTCTGAGCGCTACCCTTCGAACATATGCTTCCCCCATAATTCTGAAATCGGACTGATTGTTCTGCAGATTAGCAAAGGCCGCATCTGTAACACTGAAACTTTTGGTCATCCAGGTAAGGGTATTCGTCCTGGTAAAATCGGCTTTTTGATAATTTGGGTTGGTCCCGCTGATTGCGTTGTATTGTATTGTTAATGGTAAGGTTCCTGAATCGTAGTAGCAAAGTTCGAAAGTGAGATTATTGTCGTGTTTTTTTTATCAGTGCATCATCAACCCGGAAGTAGCCATATTTCCTTTTATCAGCATAGGAAATGAACCGGCATTCCTGATCCCCGATGATGGCTTTCTCGGTATAGGTTTCTTTCGTGGGATCGGTTCTTACAAGAAACTCCATTCCCTTCTCATAAATCTGATCGGCAAATACAACACTTACATCAGAAGAAAGGGGCTTGTCAATGCTGAGCGACCGAATATAAACTTCACCTGCAATCCTGAAATCGGATTGATAGTCAAGTTGATTGTTCAATGCCGCATCTGCAAGCATCACCGTTCTTGGTCAGCCACTTATTGGTATTGGTTCTGGTAATAACGATGCTTTTATCAGCCACCCCGGCAGCGTTGTAGTGAACTTCAAAAGAGCTGTTTGTCTCATCAAAGTAGGTAATCTCGAAGCTTATTACATTATCAAGCGAAGAAAAATACTGATCATCCACCCGAAAATAGCAAAACTTATCTGCAGGGATAAAACGACAATCCTGCCCTCCTTTTATTACCTGTTCAGTAAAAGTCACGCTATCCCTTTTTATGGTTTCAAGAAATGAGATCCCCTGTTGACGTATCGGATTTGTAAAGGTAATTGAGCAGGTGACAAAATCCGCAGGCTTGCTTTTGTCTTTTGCTTCCCAGTAAAAAGAGTTGTCTTTTATGACCAGGTTCAGGGCAGTTCGTTGTGTTGCCGATTTCATGAAATTCAGCCGGAGCCGAAAGCTTCATTTCATCTATAATACTGGCTATAAGTCTGATCTGATGCAAGGTTATACCATTCATTCGGATCATTCTTCAAATCGTACAGCTCCTCAGAGCCATCGTGATATTGAATATAGCGCCAATCACTGTTGATTATGACATAACCACCTCTTTCCATGTATGCCATAAACACATTTCTATCGACTGCCGTATCAGGATTTTTAAGAACCGGAACCAGGGATAGACCATCCATTTGATGTTGTTCCGGCAGATTGCATAGTTCTATCAGGGTTGGATATATATCAACAAGGCTGACCGTGGTTTCAACACGCTTGTTTTCAGGCAATCCATTGCCTGCAAAAATAAAAGGCACATGCGATGTTTCCTGCCAGAGGGTATGTTTGCCCCATTGTCCCTTTTCACCGTGGTGATAACCCTGGTCGCTCCAGAATATTACAAGCGTATTGTCTTTATATGCACTTGCTTCCAGGGCATCCAGAACACGACCAAGCATGGCATCTGCAAATGAAACACAGGCAAGGTAGCCAATCACTGCATCTTCAACTGCGTCAACATCCTCCAGTGTTTGTTGCTATGATCAGACGATTTGTCATCCTGGTTCGTATGTGATCCGGTAAATCATCCAGATCGTCTTCGTATATATAAGGTACTTGAATAGAATCTCTGTTATACAGGTCAAAAAACTCCTGTGGTGCATAGTTTGGGAAATGGGGACTGTAAAGTCCCAATCCAATGAAAAAGGGATCCGTATGCTCCTGTGCCAGAAGATCGCAGACCCAGTTGGTGCGCACAGCATCGGGAATTAGCTCTGCCTCTGTCGCTGGAAATAGGACCCCATTCCAGAAAAGCACCGTAATCCGGTACCTCACCGGGTTCCAAATAATAGCGACTGCGTGGGTCATTATAGTACGGGCTGTAGGGACGCGGATCCGGCCATGGCACATCGCTGCCACGATAACCCATTTCATATCCCCAATCCCTGATTTCCTGACTGCGTGAAAAATACTCATCCCATCCTCTTGTATCAAATGATCCGGCTCTGTGGTGGTACAATTTCCCGGCACCATAAGTTTTGTAGCCCGCCTGGTCAAAGGCAGTTTGCATGGAAACCAGTTCGGGCATATCGTAAAAATATAGTTCATCGTTATAGCATCCTGTTGATGAAGCATGCAGTCCTGACCATATGGCACTGCGCGAGGGAGCACAGTAGGCTGCAGGTGCATGGGCATTTGTAAAGGTAATACCCATTTCGGCCAGGCGATCCAGATTTGGAGTTATTGCCTGACTGTAGCCAAGTGGATTTACCCAGGTGTTCAGGTCATCTGTTGCAAACATGATTACATTGGGATGAATAAGAGAATCAACTCCACTTTGAGCTTTTAGGCTTATGGAAAACAGAATGGATATTATCAATAATCCAATAGTCCCTGTTTTAAAAGTGTTTTTCATAGGTATTATTTCCTTATAAGGAGTTCTGTATAGACCTTTTTTTCATTAGTAAGCTTCAGTATATAAGTACCTTTTGCTGAGTTCTGCATTTCAATGTATGCATTGCTGCCTTCAAAGTATCCTGTTTGCACCAAAAGACCCAGCGCGGAAAATATTTCGAATTTTGATTGCCCGGAGTTAACAGGAAGATCTATCTGAAACAGGCCATGGAAGGATTCGGGTAAATTCTTACTTTCTCACCCTGTGAGTTAACATGGTTAATTACAGCTACTGTATCCCTGTACGCAGCAGATACATAGGCATCAACGGACAGCATCCTTAGGATGCTTGTGGCTGAATCAGGATTGGCAATATATGCATCACCGGCAATAATTTGCCATGAATCAAACTCCTTTCCTTCCGGGGCCGTATCTGCTGTTATGGTGATTTCTTCATCTGCATTGTATACGCCGGTTCCGCTGCCTCCATCAACATATAGTGAATACATATTGATGTTCTCCTCACTTAATATTTTAATCCCGTCTATTCTTGAAGTGATGGGTCCGGATTTTTTGTCATAGATACGAAACCAGTTGATGGCACTTAAATCCGGATTTCCCATTTTACCTGCTTCACTAAATTTCAGCTTAAGTAAATTCCATCCGCTGCTCACTCTTCCATTTTTTTTCCAGTTGTATTCGTCCACATCATACCTTCCTGCACTGCCCAGCTCGATCTGGTTTGAGGTGCCAATTTTTGATGCATCCGATATATAGTACCAGAATTGAAGTACTCCAGTGGCTTCACTGGCTCCCGAATTGTATGGGGTTGGGAATGTTTTGTAAAATTCACGTGAACTTGCATCCGGACCGCCTCCGTAGTATTCAAGGCAGCCCCTGCCTTGCTTTTGGCCGGTATGAATAAGGCTTATGGAATGCGCATCATTCCAGTCCGAGTTTTCATCACAATCATCCAGGTAATTTAATGTTTGCTTAAAAGTGGCGCTTACCACTGCTTCGGTGCCGGGCATTCTCAGCAAAGTATTCCTTGCTTTCTTATTGGAAATATATGGAGAGCCTGAGTTAACAAGCCATTCCTCGAATATATAACCTGCAGGGGCCTCATCGGCTTTGATGCTAATGGATTCATCATGCACATAAAGGCCACTACCGCTGCCACCTGTAACCCTGAGAAGAAACTTTTCAGCACTGGCATTTTTATCAAGGATCTGGATCTCATCTATTCTTGTAATCATCTGATCCGATTTCGAGTTTTCGATGCTGAACCAGTTAATGGCACTCAGATCAGGTAATCCTGTGACCGAGGCATCTTTTATATTCAGGCAGACCAGGTTCCAGCCCTTTGAGAGTTCACTCATTTTCCATGAATATACGTTTTCAGCTCCTTGTCCCGCACTTCCCAGTTCGACCTTATTATGGGTTCCCAATTTCGATGTATCGGAAACAAAATACCAGAACTGCAAAACTGCATTATTTGCTGTTATCTCTGAATTGTAGGCTGTTGGGAATACCTTACTGTATTCGGCCGAGCTACTGCCATTAAATTCAATGCTACAGGCTCCCTGCATCTTAGCGCTGTCATTCAGTTGTAATGAAACGGAAGAATTCCATTCCGTTAAGGCATCACAATCATCCAGAAAGGAAGGATTATCGACCACATTAACAAGCCTGTTTTCTGAGATGTCCCCAAACCAGTTCACACCTTCCTGCCTCATTCTCCACCGGAAATTATAAACACTTGCTTTATTTGGTACTGAAACATCAAAAGTGAAAGTTTTGGATGCACCCGGGATAATCATTTCACCTTCGTCCAGTTCTATCCGTTTGTAACCCCATGTTGTGTTATCCTGTTCATTCTGACTCCCCAGATGGAAGCCATCGGCTTTTGTCCAGTTTGTTTTACCAGTGTTTTGCAGGGTAATGCTAACTGGCGCCATCGTTCCCGGACGCATCACAGTAGGTACATTTTGTGAAATGACCCTTGCATCATTAATGGCAGGACTCAGAGGCATGGTCGGGGTAAGAGGGATTTCACCACGAAGCATCCTGGAGCCTTCAGCTGTCAGCCGAAGATACCAATCACTGGGGATCTCAAATCCATCCATATCCAGTGTTACAAAAGCGGTTTCCACGGGAGTCTGATCGATATTTTCGGCCAGTTTGTATATGGCTGTACCTTCATCCACTTCATCATACATTGCCACATATACCATGTTACAGCCTGCATCGATTGCATTATATATCTGATGCCAGAGAAAATCACCTCCATTGCGGGGAGTGGCATTTAATACATTGGGAGTTACTCCATCATCTTTAAAGGGTTTGTTATTGAACCATGAAAACCCGGGAAACACAACCGGCATATAGTCAATATTATCACTCCGTGTTCTGGCCAGGTCTGGTTCAATATAAGTGGTCCTGAAATTGTCGGCCCCGCTATTGTCTTTGTATCTCCCCACCGCCCATGGGCTGATCACATCAAAGCTTTCGTAAATTGCCTGCCATTCTGAAGTATGGGATTGCCATTTGTTATCAATACCCCCCTTTAAGCATACAAGATACTTTTCAGGAGCATCCTCTGTTAACCATTGGATAATTTCCCTGGCCGATGCCGCTGTGAATTCATCCCTGTGACCAAGTCCCCAGATTGAAAGTACCGGACGACCATTGTGATGAAGATAATTTGGACTTTCTGTTATTTTAAGATCATCAACAAGGTGTTTCCAGTCGTCTATGATGTTTTCAGCAAGTGTAGCCGGATTGCCGCCGGAAATATCGTACATATTGGCAAAAACGCGACCATGTTTCTCAGAGGCAAAGCGAACGTTTTGTAATACCTGATCCCGTAACTCCAATATGGTCAGGGTATTACCAATGAAGCGCTGTACAAAAACACCATCTATGCCGTAGTCTTTCATCCATTTCACATGCCGGTCCACAGTTTTAGGTGTATATGCACTGTATAAGCCAGCATTTGTTCCATCCGGATAGGTGAAATTTGTAGAAAATAGTTCGTCCGCATCATACTCTCTCATATCGGGCCAATAATCTATGGTTATTCCATCCGGACCTGGAATATTACTTCCCCTGCCCCAGTGCCTCCATCCTCCATGGCTGCCATCACCCTCAGCAGCAAACCAGCCCTGGTAACCGGCCATTACCTTATGATTTAATGTGGAGGGATCAATTACATCCTGTGAATACAAATAATTTGCGGCCACTAAAAGCAATAATATAAATGAGCTGACTTTTATATATTTCATTGGGTTCAACATCTTGATCTATGCATTTCGAAAAGCAGGTTTTGTATGTTGAACAAACATAGAGAAATGGAATTAACTATGAGTTAACTATCTCTTAACAAGATGATATTAAGCTAATATTAATAAAAAATTTAGCCTTTGCAATCTATATTTATATGCAGATATATAATCTGACCTGTGCCTGCACGGAAGGGTTGCACATTTACTTGTTTTAAAAATGACTACTTTGAGCACAGCTGATTAAGACAGTTTCTTAAATTTGAAGCATGAGAAGTATTCTATTTTACTTATTCTTATTCTCAGTTCTTGGGCTGCATGCTCAGAAACCGAATATTATCGTGATCATTAGCGACGATCAGAGCTTTAACAGCATTGGATATACAAGCAAAGGAGCAGGTTTACACACCAACGATTGATATGCTGGCCAGAGATGGGATGATTTTTACCAATGCTCACCATCCCGTCACTGTTTGTTCACCTTCGCGCTATTCCATGCTTACCGGAAAATATTCAGGCCGATGCCAGGGCGAGGAATACCTGGCAAAGTTTCCTCCAGGAACGCTTACCAGAACTGAAAATAACTGTGAGATTAACCCTAGCGGAAGACCATCTGGGTAAGATTTTGGGAAGAAACGGATATGCTACAGGTTTTGTCGGGAAATCACATATCATGGAGCATGATATACTGGCAAAAGCTAACTGGCCATCGTACGGGCTGCAGATCCTATGCCCAGACAGATGATCCCTACGATCCGGCCGTCAGCGCCAAAATGAAACATAACCATGATGTGTACCAGTCCATCGTCAGATCCTATGGATTTGATTATGCAGACGGAATTTACATGGCAAATGTAAAAGAACTGAATAATGATGCCCTGAATGTTCATAACCTGGAATGGACGGTGGATAAGGCCAGGAAGTTTATTGAGCAGGAGAAGGACAATCCCTTCTTTCTGTTTTTCTCGACCACCCTGCACCATGGACCTGTTCCCTGGGCAGTAAAGGATAGTGAATTCTGGAGCAGTTTTGATGCGGATCCTAAATTGACGGGAGAGGGTTTTATTGACACCACCTGGGATTTTATGCCCTCCAGGCAGGAGATCCAGGATAAATATATTGCTGCAGGTTTCCCGGAAAAGGATGCCTACACACTTCTGCTGGATGAAGGAATCAAAGCCATCTAGGGACAAGATCGTTGAACTGAATCTGGATGAGAATACGCTCATCATATTTATGCCTGATCATGGGATGTGGAGACACGGAAAGGCCACGTTGCATGATTATGGGTCTGAAAGTTCCCATGTTTATGTACTGGAAAGGAAAAATTACTGCAGGTTCGTCTATGACGGACTTGTGCAGACGGTTGATTTTCTTCCCACCATTCTGGACCTTGCCGGGATTGACCATCCGGCCGGACTGGAAACCGATGGTATGAGCCTGAAATCAATTATTGAGACAGGCAACGGCGAAAGCCCATTCTTCCCTGTTTGGGGAACTGGGATATTCCAGGGCAGTAAAGACCAAAGACTGGAAATATATTGCCATACGCTACCCGGAAGATGTCCAGGATAAAATTGACAGGGGAGAAACCTTTGCCGGGCTATGAGGGAGAGATCCTTGATTATCCCTACCTGACACAATAACAGTCATTTGGGACATTATGCATCAAAGAATAATCCACATTATTTTGAAGTGGATCAGTTGTACGACCTGAATGCAGATTCAGCTGAAACAGTAAATGTCGTCGATCAGCATCCCGAGGTGCTTCAACAGATGCGGGAATTGCTTTCTGATTATCTGCTTTCTTTTAAAGACAGGCCCTTCAGGAGAATTTACACTCACAGCATCCGATCCTCCCTCACGCGCGACACACCCCCTTTCCCCGGAATGGAGCAACAGAAGTGGATGTGAGCAGCACCATCAGCTGGATCAGCGAGTATAAGGCAACTTCACATGATGTGTATTTCGGAACAACCAATCCACCTCCCTTTATTGGAAATCAGGAATCCTCTGAATTTGATCCGGGAATACTGAATGGAGCCACGACCTACTTACTGGAGGATTGATGAAAAGAATGCAAACGGAACAAGCACAGGTGATATCTGGTCCTTTACCACCGGATCTGCATTGGCCTCCGTCCCTGTTAACCCTTTCCCGGAATTTAATGCCAGTTCAGTTCCTAAAAATACCATTCTGAAATGGGATAAATCTGCCTATGCGAGCTATTATAAACTTTACCTGGGGATAGGCTCTGTCGACTTTGTTGCTGAGCTAACGGAAGAGCAGTATGATCCGGGATATTTAAAAAGTTCTTCGGTTTATTTCTGGCGAGTGGATGCGGTGAATAGTGAGGGATTGCTTACGACAGGCACTCCCTGGGGATTCACAACAGGATATGGGAATATTGCACCGGGAGCAGGTATCCGGGTATCGAGTGTATCTGACGAAGAAAAATATGCCATACAACATCTGTATGATGGCATCTACCTTATGACTGACACGGGAGAATGGAGATCTGACGGTGAATCTAATCCCTGGATCGAGCTCACCTGGGATGAGCCCGCTGTGGTCGATCAGGTGAATCTCTATGATATTGTTGGTGCATCTTCCCATATTACGGATGGAGAAATAGCTTTTAGTGACGGAAGCAAAGTTTCTACCGGCGAGCTTCCTGACAATGGGGAGAAAAAATCCATCTCTTTCTCTCCAAGAGAAATCTCATCGCTGAAATTAAGTGTAAAGGAGGGTGGGGGGGAAATCGGCTTAGCAGAAATTGAGGTCTTAGATACACTGATGTATGTCTCTTCAGCGGAGATCAGAGATGATCGGAAGACCATAAGGATCTTTCCAAATCCGGCACCTGGAGGGCATATCTCAATAAGCGGTTTATCGGAAAATGGATATCATCAGATCAACATCTACAAAATCGACGGAAAGCTGGATGCAGTTTTTTTTACACGAGAAAGCGAAGTTAAACTTGACCTTTCCACGCTAAGCCCGGGCATCTATTTTCTGAACATACGCAATGGATACCAAAGCATTACCGAGAAGCTGGTGATGTAATTCTTTTCACAATCACGTAGAAAATGAATGATCAGATTCCGGCTATTAATAAATTTTTAAGCTGGCATTAATCTTTTATTTATCTGCACCCTGTAAATTATCCTCAGATTTTGCATGCTTAAGTTGATGTGCTTGCATTATCCAAAACTGAAACTGCCTAAATCTAGAACTATGAAGAAATTCCTATTCTTTATTTCTATCCTGATGTGGGGAACAGCAACACTGTTCGCCCAGCGGGGGCTTATTACGGGTACTGTTCTGGAGGAGAATGGTACATCGATTGTCGGGGCCACCGTTGCCATCGAAGGAAAGACGATAGGTACCATCACCGGTGCCGATGGTGAGTTTGCGCTTGACGGAGTCTCTGTTGGAGATGTTGTGGTTTTTTCCTTCGTAGGAATGGAGACGCAGAGGATTGAGGTAACCAGTCTGGACCAGGTGATGAATGTGACCATGCTCGGTAGTTTAATCGACCTGGACGAAGTGGTAATTGTCGGTTATGGTGAACAGAAGAAGGAGAGCGTGGTTGGAGCCATTGGCGTGGCTAAATCTGATGAAATCAGGACCCAGGGTAATGTATCAAACCTTAAAGATGCACTGACCGGTGCTATTCCCGGGCTATCTGTTCTTACCACGTCCGGATTGGCCGGCGGAGGTGATGACAGGATTACCCGGGAAACTGAGATGTTGATTCGCGGGAGAACGACCTGGAATGATGCATCACCTCTTATTCTGGTGGATGGCGTTGAACGTGACGATGGATGACATTGACATCAATGATGTTGAAAGCGTATCTGTGCTGAAGGATGCTTCTGCAACGGCAGTATTCGGTGTGAAAGGAGGTAATGGCGTAGTGCTGATAACCACCAAACGGGGGCAGGAAGGAAAAGCCAAGTTTACCCTTGAAGGAGAATACTCCATGGAAAGCTGGGCAAGATTGTGGAACCGGCCGATTTGCTTAGATGCCATTGATGGATTTAATTACGCCGTGGAACGAACAAGACGCATTGATCAGTCCGGCAGGCTTGGAAATTATTACTCCGATGAGGTGATCGGTTATTTCCGTGACAACACTTATCCCTATGCCTATCCCAACAACGACTGGCTGGATATTGCTTTCAAGGACTTTGCGCAGTCATACCGTGTGAATGGAAGCGTACGGGGAGGAACCGAAAGACTGAAGTATTTTGCAACCGGGGGCTTTAACCATGTTGATGACCTATTTAACGGTCAGGATGAAGGCCAGGGTTACCAGCCCGGTTACAATTACGATCGGATCAATGTGCGTTCAAATTTCGATGTTAAATTAACCAATACGACCAAACTGAAAGTGAATTTTTACGGGATACAGACCTTCCAGTCTTCTATCCCCGGATACCAGGTGAATGGTTTTTACAGTGCAATTTCCGGATTGCCGGCAAATTCACAGGTACATAAATACGAGGATGGAATGTATGGTGCCTACAATGCCGACATTCTGGCTCCAAATCCCATGTATGAAATTAATCTCGGAGGACTGGCCGGCAAAAACACCACTACGGTCAATATGGACTACACACTGGAGCAGGACCTGGGTTTTATAACCAAGGGCCTCATACTGTCAGGCAAGCTGGCTTATGACAACAGGTTTGAGTCAGAGGGTCCGGAGGTCAGGGATGACGGAGCACTGACCAAAACAATCGATCCGTCCTTCTACCTTGAAGGGGGTTATTATGATTACGAGGAAGGATTATACAGGCATGCGGATGGTGAACCGGCCAACATGGATTTTTATACCGTTTATGTGGAAGATACCGGTGGAGAAAAAGAGGCAGGATTCGGATGGGTTGACCGGCCGGTTATCTATACTGCAGAGAGTTCACGAGGGCGGACAAAAACGTACAAGGCGTAACCTGTATTATGAGGTCCGCATGAATTATATGCGTATTTTTGGCTTGCACGATGTTTCGGGAACGGCGGTATTCAGCCGGCAGGAAGAAGTTAGTAGGAAGCAACTGGCCAAGAAAAAGGGAAGACTGGATCGGTCGTTTTACCTACAACTATGACAGGCGGTATTACCTGGAAGTGAACGGAGCCTACAATGGTTCTGAGAAATTTGGTCCCGGGTATAAATTTGATCTGTTCCCATCGATCGGAGGAAGCTGGAATATCTCCAATGAAAAGTTTATTCAGAATGCATCCATCAATTGGCTGGACAGGTTGAAAATAAGATATTCCTGGGGATTGGTCGGGAACGACCGGGTAAATACTGGAGGCCAGTGGCCTTATTTAACCGTCTGGGAAATTGATGGTGCACCTACGAGGCTCGACCAATCCTATTACGGATACCCCATATCTGATTACGAGGAGTATCTGAGGTATGTGGAAGGAACACCCGGGAATCCGGATCTTCGCTGGGAGACTGCCAGAAAGCAGAATCTTGGCCTGGATGTGGGTGTATTTAATAACCGCCTGTCTCTGACCGCAGATCTCTGGAACGAATACCGTTGGGACATGCTCATCGCAGCGGACCAGCGTGAGGTCCCTCCGGTCAGCGGTGTACCTTCCAATGCAGCAGCTAACCTTGGGGAAGCATCCTCAAAGGGTATGGAATTTGAGATCACCCATCGGAATACCATAGCCGGAAACTTTCACTACTTTGTAAAGGCAAACTGGGCTGTTGCACGAAGTGAAGTGATCTATAAAGCAAATGCACCCCTGACACCTGCCTACCGGGCGGATGAAGGATTTCCTCTCAATCAGACAAGAACCTCCATGGCATCCGGAATCATTCAAAGCTGGGATGACCTTTATTCCAGCGTTGGTTCTGCCACCGGGGGGCAGAACGGGCAGCGAATGCCGGGAGACATCGCTCTGCTGGACTTTGATGCAGACGGTGCCTATGAAAGTTCTGATGATGTTGTCCCCTATGGATATCCTGTGTATCCACAAAATAATTATGGTATTTCCCTGGGTGGAGATTACAAGGGACTTTCAATTCTCCATCCAATTTGCCGGGCGCCTACAATGTTACCAGGAACATTGATTCAGGACACTTTGGCAATGAAAGGGCCTATGTTCCGGATTATTTGCTGGACAGAACCTGGACCTACAATATGAATGGTGCGGATTTTCCGGCGCTTAGCCGCGGCCCGAAATGGAATCCGACCGGACATTATGGAAGATATGACGGATCATTTTTCCGGCTCCAGTCCATGCAGTTATCCTATACCCTTCCGGCCAGATGGACAAAACGGATCGGGATGGACAAGTTTGAGATATATGTAAACGGAAGAAACCTCTGGTTGTGGTCGCTGATGCCCGACGACGGAGTTGGTGCAAACCATGATATTTCGAATTATCCCACAAGGAAGCAGGTGAATATTGGCCTGAGAATCCAATATTAATTACAGACTATTAATACTGACGCGATGAAAAAGAGAACATTTTTTTATATGCTTTTAATAGCCTCCATAATCACCATTGTGGGCTGTGAAGATTACCTGGAAATTCCTGTTGAAGCCGGCTTGACCGAGCAAGATATCTTTTCCACTTACAATGGTTTCCAGGGTTTTCAGGATAAGATTGTGATAATGGTCAAAGATTATACCCGCAGCGGGGCCCGGCGGGTTCATGCACTGGGTGGAGAAGCTGTTGCCTACGGGGGTTATTCGGTTACGAGGGCTAACCTCGGACTTTACGGCCAGTCGGGAGGCGGTCTGATGGCCAATCAGGGATATGGCATTTTTATGCCCCACGATGAAGGGAGCGACTATGAGGAAGCCGATTACGGGCTATATACAGATATGTGGAAGGCTGTTCGGATTGCAAACATCTGCCTGGACAGGCTCGGATCGGGGGTCCTGGTGGAAGCCACCGATGAGCAAAGGGACTGGCTGAAGGGACAGGCGCTTTTTTTCCGTGCCTTCTGGCATTATGAATATGTCAGGGTATGGGGTACCATACCCTACGTGGATACACTGGTTGCCGATGGGCAGGAGTTTGACTGGATGGTTCGTCACTGGAGCTATGAAAAAGATGGAAATACCTACCAGGACTGCCAGGCAGTATTCGAACGAATCATCGACGATCTGGAAGAGGCTGCAGAATTGCTGCCTACCGTATGGCCCAGTCCCAATGTGAATTGGGGACGTCCGACTAAACTTGCAGCCCTTGGTTTCAAGGCCAAAGCATTGCAGCAATCGGCCAGTCCCCTGTTCAATGAACAGTCCACAGGTGTTGCGGATTATAACATGGACTTGCTTGCACGATGTATACCGGCCTGCCAGGAAGTGATTGATCTGGCAAAAAGTGTCATTGGCCAGCAGCCTCCTGGTATGCCCCAGGTGAATGCCGACGGTCTGACGGACATGGAGGATTATCAGAGGATATTCACCTTCCAGGATGGAGAGATTCAGTCGGGAACCATGGAAGTATTGTGGAAAAAACCCAACGGTGCCTTTGGTGCGATGACCATTTCTCAAACTGCGGGCAGAAGTTATGGAGACTTTCAGCTTACAAGGCAACATGCCGCGCAGGGGACCTGTCAGTATGCAGATAAATTTGAGATGGCCGACGGAACCCGTTACAGGCCAGAATATGATCGGGATCCGGACAAGAGATGGAAAGGGCGCGATCCACGCTTTTACAAGGTATTCTATGTACATGGTGATTCGGTTGGAAGCATCGGGATAAATGAGGCCAGGGGGGTAAGGGCCCAGACCTTCAATTGTTTTGTAGTACGCAAATACCTGGCCGACGGGGCTAACAATGGACAATTCTACGGGTCATGGCTATGCTACGCCCTATCTGCGTTTAGCAGATATTTACCTGAGCTATGCGGAAGCCGCCTATGAACTTTCGGGTAGCTATTCGACCGTACCTGCCGGAGGCAGCATGACGCGCTGAAGAGGCTGTAAACATAGTAAGGATGCAGGGCGGGTATGCCGGATGTTGCCAGTACGCTGGCAGATTATCAGTATCTCATTCCTGAATCTGAAGAAAATGCCTATGCGGGGAACAGCGATCCATTCCGCGTGCTTTACCGCAATGAGCGTGCAGTTGAATTTGCCTATGAAGGAAGTTACTGGTATGATCTTCGCCGGTGGAAGATTGCTCATTATAAAGACGGTACACCGCTTGAGATCCTGGTTTTTGACCTGGTCGGAGATAATAAAGACCTCAATAATCCCATTGATGAAACATCCATCGTACGTGAAAAAGCCCAATTCAGCGGAGAATATGTATTTAAGGATGCACACTACTGGATGCCATTCAGGGATGATATGATCTTTTTCACCTCTACCTGGGAGCAAAATCCAGGATGGTAATTGTATAAACCTTATACTGAACGTACATTATGAGGATAATTAATATCGTCAAGCAAAGGTCTTCATGGCTGATCATGTTCACAGCGATGGCAGGGGTGCTTTCAGCCCAGGGAACCCAGGAAGCTATTCCTGGTGAAGAAAACCCTTCAGACAGCGTAATCGCGGAGGACAATAAGATTAATCTGTATTTCAACGAAATGAAAAAAGACAGGTTAAGCGGATCAACAGCATACATCGATGCCGAATCAGAATTTGAAAGGGATTCCAGGCAGAATCTCGGAAGTGCCATCAACGGTAAGGTGCCGGGTGTATTTGATTCCTATAATACATGGGGAACGGGCAATGCAGTTTTGGTCATTGATGGTGTTCCCCAGAGCGCTTACTATTATCAGAACATCAACATGCAGGAGATCGAGTCCATCGTGATTTTGAAAGATGCCCTGTCCAAGGCAATGTATGGTGCCATGGGAGACCAGGGTGTGATCCTGGTGAACACGAAAAGAGGGGAAGCCGGCTCCAATAAGATCAGGGTGAGTGCACAGTATTCCGTGATTCAGCCCCGGGCTCTTCCAAACTTCCTGGATGCTGCTGATTATATGGAAAAGTATAATGAAGCCCTGGGTAATGACGGGCTTACAGCCATCTACAGCCAGGATACCATCGATATGACAAGGAATGGAAGCAATCCGGCCTTATATCCTGATAATAAGTTTTATACCGATGACTATATTCGGAATTTCAGGAGCAATACCAATGTGTTTTTCGACGTGTCGGGAGGTAATCAAAACGCCCAGTATTATATAAATACGGAGTGGTCACATGACAACGGTTGGTTAAATTCCGACATACCGGACCTAAGCAATGCTTTTAATTTTCGTGGCAACCTCGATTTTAAGATCAATAAATACATGAAGATGGGCATTAACGCGAGTGGCACGCCTGTCGACCAATAAGGGTCCCAAATACGAACACGGATTACTGGGAATCTTTCGCTACTATTCTTCCCAATGCTTATCCGGTCTTATGGGATCCCAATCTGATTGCAGATTCAGAGACCAGGGACCTGGTACTTTCTGAAGCCGTACTTCATGATGGAATGATTTTAGGCGGGAATTCCACCTTTGCCAATAACCAGATCCACGGTGAACTGGTGCAGAACGGCCGAATTAATTACCAGCAAAGCCTCGTCCAGTTTAATGGCGACCTGGATATTGATTTGAGTTTTATTACCAAGGGTCTTACAGCCAGAGCATTTGCAGGCATGAATTTCTATAATACCCTTTATTCGGAACAACTATATGAATATGCAATCTATGAACCTGTGGTCGATTCCCTGGGTGTGCTTGATACGGTGAGCATTCACGGATCTGATATACGACGGGATCAGTACAATACTAATAGTGGCATATTCCACCTATAACCGCCAGTTTAGTTATTATGGCAACCTTGGGCTATGACCGGGGCTTTGGCAAACATGAGATTTCCGCCCTGGGGCTTATCTATGGAAATACGCTGGCCACTGAAGGAGCCTTTCAAAAACAGGTAGTCTGGCATGGAGGTTTGTCTGTGAACTATACCTTTGACCGCAGGTATGTGATTGAAGGATCGATCATGGGAATTGGTTCAAAAAAACTACCTGAAGGTGAGAAATTTGAACCGGCGCCCAGTGCAGGGGTGGCCTGGATTATTTCTGAGGAGGGTTTTATGGATAATGTTACATTTCTGAATCTTTTTAAATTGAAAGCTTCCTACGGGATTTCAAAGAATGATAACTGGGGGAATAGCAATGAAGATTATTACCGCTATACCAATACCTTTGTCAGGGGAGGCAGTTTCAATTACCAGAACGGAACACGCAATAACAATGAGTTACTATATTCCACGGTCCAGAATGACATTTACCTTCAGCAGACGTAAGGATCTTGGCTGCAGGTATTGAGGCAGTTTTGCTGCAAAATTCCCTGCACCTGGAACTGGGTTATTTTCAAAGCCAGTCCATCGGCAACCTGACCCAGATGCAATACAAGTTCCCGCAACTTGTTGGCTTTGAAAACCTTGTTTTTTCCAATTATAACAGTGACCAGGTGCAAGGAATCGAAATCGGTCTGGATTACACCTACAGGATTTCTGAGGATTTTTCCGTCACCATTGGAGGTAATTTGTTAAATATCAACCCGACTAATCACAAAGATCGATGAACCTATCTATGAGGGGGAGGATGAGGCCCTGCTTCGTGAAGGAACTGCCACCGATGCCATGTGGGCACTGGTGGCAGACGGCTTGTACAGTGAAAGTGATTTTAATCCGGATGGTTCCCTGGTGGATGGTCTGCCGGAACCTACCTTCGGAGTGGTTCAGGCGGGTGATATTAAGTACCTGGATCAAAACGACGACGGCACCATTGACCAGCTGGACCAGCGTATCGTGGGTCATGGAATGCGCACCCAGTACAGTGCTTACCTGGATATCCGTTTCCGGAACTTCGGACTCTATATCCTGGGGATCGGCAGGATGGGAGATTCAAATACCCGGAATTCCCCGGAGACTACTTTCAGGTGATGGGCAATGCAAAATATTCGGAATATGCCCTGGATGCCTATGGACCGGCAATATGGATGTCAATGCCCTACATCCGCGTTTAACCACAAGCCGCGGAGGGAACAACGATCGGAATTCCAGTTTCTGGGTGTATGAAAATAATTCATTTTCGCTCCCCACCATTCAGCTGAGCTATCAGTTCAAAGGGACGAAGGGATTATCCTTCCTGAAAGAATCCCAGATATACTTAAGGGGCGAGAACCTTGTTGTAATGGGAAAAAATAAAGCATATACCGAGGTAAATCCTTATGGGGTGCCCAGAATCAAAGAGTATGGTGGTAGGCATCGTAACCTCATTTTAAGGAACAGTCTTTTAGCTAAATAAGATAAAGATGAAAAGAATAAGATATCATATCATGACCGGGCTTGCGACCATGGCATTGTTACTCGGTAGTTGTGAAGTCCTGGAACCGGAGGTGGCAAATGTATATACCATGGAGGATGTCAAAAGTGTGGTAACCATGGCTGAAGGAGTCTTGTTGACTGCTTACATGGGGCTTCCCACCAATCATTCAAATTTTACTTTGGCCTATGGTTCTGACGATGCAGTCACCAATAACCGGGATGCATCGGTAAAAAGTGCAAATGAAGGGGGATGGACATCGGATTCAAATCCTTTTGGAGTATGGAATGCCGCCTATGAGAATATCATGTATATCAATACCTTTCTGGAAGAAATGTCAGATGTTGAATGGTGGTGGAAACATGATAATGTGAACGACTGGTATGCAGAGCGATTAAAAGGGGAAGCCTTCGGGCTTCGGGCCTGGTATTATTTCAGTCTTTTACAGGCGCATGCCGGTAGAGGTGCAAACGGTGAAATGCTTGGTGTACCTATCGTGGACCATGTGCTTGATCCGACAGATCCTGATGACTACGAGGTTCCGCGATCCACATTTAACGAGCTGGTTGAATTCATACTTGCCGATTGCGATAGTGCAATATGCCTTGTTACCAATCAGGTATGAGGCAACCGAGAATACCTATTATAATCTTGCAATGGGGGAGGAATACAACAACAGGATCAACGGCACTGGCAGCAAGAATGATCAAAACGAAGACCCTCCTGTATGCTGCAAGTCCTGCATATTCAGACGGAAGCTATACCTACCAGCAGGCTGCTGAAGCTGCTGCGGATATTATGGATTTGAACGGAGGCCTTTCGAAGTAAATAAAGCCAATCAGGAGTATGTCCAATTTTATAATAATGATAATGTGACCGAATGAAGGAAATTCACATCCGGAAGTGTTCTGGTATTCATACCGGAGAAATATCAACTCCTGGGAAGTTAATAATTACCCACCCTCATGGTATGGCACAGGGAGGACAAATCCTACACAGGAACTGGTGAATGCCTTTCCCCTGGCATGACGGGATACCTGTCAGGGATAATAAGATCAATTCTTCAGATCCATATTCGGGTCGTGATCCAAGGCTTTCCATGTATATATTTTATAACGGATCGACGGTTATCAGAGATGGAGATACGCTGACACTTAATACTGCCGCGGGGAACCAGGATGCACTCGGTAGTTCAGATCCGAATACCACCCTGACAGGATACTATGTAAAGAAATTCATGAACCTGAATGTGAATCCGAATCCTAATGTCAATTCACGGGCCACTCATTATTATGTATATGCACGTTATACCGATGCCCTGCTGATGTTTGCCGAAGCAGCCAATGAGACTTTGGGTCCGGACGGTGAAATTGGAGGATATACAGCCCGGGATGTGATTAATGCCATACGCGACCGGGCCGGAATAAGCACCGGGTTCTATGTTGATATCCAGGACCAGGCTGGATTGGCAGAGATGATTAAAAACGAGCGAAGATTAGAGATGTGCTTTGAAAACCAGCGTTTTTGGGACCTGAGAAGATGGGGAATGACGGACGTCATGGCACAGCGGGTATCCGGGGTCAGGGTATCAGCGGATGGCACTACCTATACCTATATTCCCGTGGAGAACCGAAATTACCAGGCCTATCAGATTTATGGCCCCATTCCCTATGGAGAAACATTAAAATATGAACTTATCCAGAATGAGGGCTGGTAAAGGGTGAAAAGGCTGGGGATTATTGCAAAACAAATAACGAAACTGAGATGAAAAAGATAATTATCGCACTATCTTACATTGATACTCCTGTTCGCTTGTACGAACAGGGATATCGAATTTGATGATTACCTGTACCAGAGTATCTACTTTCCCTTCCAGATGCCGGTCCGTACGCTTATCCTGGGAGATGAAGTGGTAGGAGACAACAGCATTGATCGTGAACGTGCCTTTAGCATCGGAATTACCATGGGCGGCGTGTATGAAAATAATAAGGACAGGGTAGTTGAAATAGCCTATGCACCGGAACTGGCAGAAAACATTATAAATGCTGCCACCGGAGATACGCTGGAATTACTACCGGAATCCTATTATGATGCTTCTTTCATCCAGCAGGCCACCGATAATATCACCATACCGGCCGGTGCGATGAGCGGTAAAACCAGGGTGCAATTGAATGACGCATTTTTTCAGGATCCTTTGTGTGCTGAATTTCACTATGTAATACCACTGCGCATCCTGGATGCAGGCTCAGATACCATTCTGAGTGGTATCCCGAGTTCCGGAGTAGATTTACCGGATCCCAGAAACCCTGCGGACTGGAATGTCCTCCCCAAAGACTATTGCCTGTTCGGTATCCGGTACATCAACGAAACACATGGTATGTACCTGTACAGGGGGCAAAGAAGGAATGTGGCTACGGATGAGGTAAGCTCCTATTCAACAAGGTTCCTGACGGACAATCCCCTGGCGCTGCTTTCAACAAAGTCACTGACTGAAAATATTATGGGATACGCAGCCGGTCTGGCACCCGATGATACTTACAGCATGCTTTTAAGTTTTAATCGTGACAATCAAACCCTTGAGGTAAGCCAGCTTGACAGCACAACGGTAAATGTGAGTGGAACAGGAGTTTACTATAGCAAGGATGAAAGCCAGGCAGAATCCTACAACGAAAACAAGCACAGAACCATATATCTTGAATATACTTTTGTGGATGGGACGGATACCTACCTGGTAAATGATTCACTTGTATTTGTGGATACAGATATAACTTTTGAAGAGTATACGATAAGTGTATTCTAGCCCTGAACGAAATATTGTTGTAACTTATTAAGCATAATTCAAATATCATTTTTAACCATTAAATTAAACTATTATGAAAAAACGACTACTAGGAAAAGTACTTGCTACCTTCATGTTGTTTGTAGTAGGTACTTGTTTTGTCAATCTACAGGGACAGGTCAATGTTACCTTTGTAAATGACTCTGTAAGAGTTGGCGATGGAACTACAGGCGGGATCCAGCCCGTGACATTAAAATTTAAAATAAACGATGCGGGTAAGATTTCCCTGGATGCCAGCTCAAAAAATGTGAACGAGGATGTTCAGAGGGTTGTTCAAGCCTGGGACAGTGATTCCGTGGGAATGACTGACAATGCAGCTCTCTATGGCAAATCTTTTGCGCTTGTGGTTACAAGCAGTGCATCAAGGTTGCAATGTGATCTTGGAGGCGGACTGGGAGTCCGTGGCAAAAACCAATGGCGTCTCGATGATGGAGGCAATGAAGAAATGTACTTTGCCTTATATGGCGATGTAGGATTGGAATTCACCTCATTTTCATACAATGACTTTAACGATGATGGAGGCAATGGCAACTTCAGACTTATTGATTATGATTCTGATACAACTTTATATTTAGATACACCCACTCTTACGAGCGATACAACCATTGCTTTACCTGCCGGTGCATTTATGATGAGGTACGAGACGGATTCCCTTACTTTCACGAACAGTGACACAATATCAACAAGTACAGGCAATGAAGGTGGAAGGATATGGGGACTCGGTTTCAATGTCGTTGAGGCGGAAGCAATGCCACTTCCTGCCGGACAGATTGCAATCAACTTTGTAAATGAATCCCAAACCGTAAGGTATGGAAATCCGGATGGAATTCATCCCGTGACTTTAGACTTTGCCATTGATGCCGCAGGAATCATTTCGATGGACGCTTCAACGGGTAGCGAAAATGTGGACAACATTGCTTTTGTCGATACCTGGGACAGTGATAAGGTGGGAATGACCGACAATGCAGCGCTCTATAACGCAACATTTAGCCTTGAGATCTCCAGCGAAAGACGAATCCAATGCGACTATGGCGGTGGACTGGGTATCCAGGGCAGGAACCAGTGGCGTATTGATGATGGAGGCAAGGAAGTAATGCACTTCACCCTGGATGGCGATGTGGGTTTGGATCTGCTGCAATTTAAGTTCAGAGACATCAATGAGGCCGATGGTGATCTTGCCAACTTCAGATGGATGGATTATGATAGCGATGAGGTTTATTATGTGGAGAACTGGTCAGGTGACATCGGATTTTATGATGTCCCGGAGCAGGAAATGTACTATGCGATATAAATCGGATATGTTGACGGTAACTACCAGTGATACTGTTGCAGGTGATGCGGGTGGAAAAATTTACGGGCTTGTATTTAATGTATTGGAAGCCCTTCCAAAAACCCCGGCTGTGCTGTCAACCACCCCTGCCCATGCAGACACCCTGGTTGCGGTTTCCGACGATTACATGATCCTGTTCGATGCACCGATGGACCAGGCTGCAAGTTCTGCTGCCATCACCATTACGCCGGCTGTTGCAAACAGGGCCGATTCCTGGAATGAAGCGGGCGATGAAATTACAATCTCTTTCGATGATCTGGATTTATATACTGTATATACAGTAACCGTTGGCCAGGGAGTGAAAGGCGCCAATGGCCTGAATGCTTTGGCTGATAGTACATTTACCTTCCAAACCCTTCCGGATCTTCCAACTGTTGTTTATACCTATCCTGTAAGACTGGGTAAGACACTTCCTTTAAATACACCTCTGGCTATTGAGTTTTCAAGATCGATGATACCCGACAGCGTGGAAATGTCAATATCATTTGTTCCCGAACTTGCCGGTCTTGGTTTCGCCTGGAGCGATGATTATAGCCTGGTATATATCATTTCAAATGAAATGGTTAATGCAAGCTACGAAGGAACAATCAGTACGGTGGCAACCGATGTCTATGGACAGCAACTGGCCGAGCCCTACACATTCAGCTTCAGTACCTGGCCTCTTTCGGCTGAGGATATCAAAATTTCAGATGTCACTCTGTACCCGAATCCAGCTTCAGATCTGCTTGAGGTAAGAGGCATGGAAGTGAGTTCTCTTAAGATTTACAGCCTCACAGGCCAACTGGTGAAGGAGGTATTAGACACTGCCCTGGTAAATGTAAGCGATATTAAACCAGGTAGTTATGTGGTTATTTTATCCGATCAGGATAATAACATGGCCAGAAAATTGATTGTAATCCAATAAGAAAAACTTAAAAAATATATATTATGAAAAAGCAAATAATTGGTCATGTTCTTGCTGCCTTCGTCTTTCTGGCTGCAAGCTCATTCTTAGCCAATCTGCATGGACAGGAGGTTGCATTTACCTTTGTTAACCCGAGTGGATTAGATTATGGAAATCCTGATGGAATTGGCGGAAGAATACCCGGAGAAGTAGCTCCGAAAATAACCCTTCAATTCAAAGTCGGTGTGGCCGGACAGGTTGCACTGGATGCTTCTACTATTTCTACAAATGCGGATAACATCGCGGCTGTGGACGAGTGGGACAACGATAATATTGGAAACACCTCCTTACAATCGGTCTGGGGGAAATCCTTTACCTTCATTTTAACATCCGATAACCGGCTGCAATTGGGAAGTGGTGGTGACGGAATCGGCTGCCAGGGTACCAATCAGAGGCGGATTGACCAGATGGGTGCTGAACGTGTCTATTTTATCCTGCAAGGTAATGTGGGCATTGAGTTCACCCAGATTGGGTACAGGGACATCAACTACATGGAAGGTCTGGCCAACTTCCGTATCATGGATTACGACACCGATGAAGTCTGGTATATGGAAAATATCGGTGCTGAGAATGGTGCTTTTGATGTAACAGGAAAATATTCCATGAGGTACAAATCGGATTCTCTCACTGTTACTACCAGTGATACAACTGGTAATAACAACCCGGGGGGCCGCCTGTTAAGCCTGGCATTTAATGTGGTTGAAGCCTTGCCGAAACCACCGGATGTAATTTCGACCACTCCGCCAAATGCCGATTCACTGACCCAGAATATTGCAGATGATTACGTGATCGAATTTGATGCCGCTATGGACCAGGCTGCTACCTCAGCTGCCGTTAAATTCATTCCCGATGTTCCTAACAGGGCAGATGCATGGAGTGACGGTGACGAAGGTGATGTTCTGACTGTTTCATTTGATGACCTGGAATACGAGTCCTGGTACTCGGTTGTTATCGGAACCGATGTCAAGGGAGCCAATGGGCTCTTTAAGGTTGTTCAGGATACCTTTACCTTTAAAACCCTGCCTGAGCCTCCCTCAGTCATCGCTACCTTCCCTGAGAATCTTGCCCAGGACGTGCCAATCGATTCGCCCATCTCTTTTGAGTTTTCAAAATCGATGATACCCGACAGCGTTGAAAAGGCCATTTCATTTAATCCTGAACTAACCGGCCTTTCCTTTGTCTGGAATGAGGATAACAGTACCGTCTTTGTCTCCACCGTTGAAATGGAGCCCAGCAACATGTATTTCGCAACCGTCGGTGAGGTCGCAACGGATATATTTGGGATTCAAATGACGGAACCATTTCTGTTTGCATTTACGACATCCATTGCAACTTCCATTGAGAATAATAAGGCTTCCGGGGTAGTCATCTATCCCAATCCGGCCAGGGACCTGTTCCAGGTCAGGGGAGCGGATGTTGCATCTGTGAAGATCTACAGCCTCACCGGTCAGTTATTGAAGGAGGTTTTCAATACTTCAGCTGTGATGGTGAGCGATATCGAAGCAGGCGTTTATGTTGTATCTGTGAGTGATATGGATAATAAAGTTTACAGGCAACTTATTACCATTCAATAATATCGTAATCCAAATAGCACAATGTTTTAAAAGAGGTTGTTCTTCCTGAACAACCTCTTTTAATTATTTAAAATCAACTAAAGATCCTATGCGGAAAACAGCTGTTATTAGTTTTTGCATGTTATTCGGGCTTTCGACCTTTCTGCAGGCCCAGGTAGTAATTCAGCGATGCGACAAGACGAATTTATGGACCGGATCCAATCCGATCACCCTGGATCCTTCTGATCGGAAGGAAGGAGCCGCATCTCTGCGGTTCACAGGTAGCGGGCCGGAATGGTTCAATAAAACGTTTTCTCAAACCTATACCGGTGTGGGTGAGTCGGGCTACCTAAGCCTTTGGTTGTACGTATCTGATCCAGTCAATTTGGGCACAAGCGGTGGGATTGAAATCAGCTCCTCGGGCGGACCTGTGACCGATGGGTATTCCTGGGATCTGTCTTCCATGGGGATTCTCCCGGGATGGAACGAACTGGTGTTGCCCCTGTCATCAGCCTTGAAATCCGGGAATCCGGACCTGAAAGCGATCAATTATTTCAGGATCTACCATGAACTCTCAGCATCTGTTACTGTGAAAATCGATGATATCCGCTTCCGTGAAACTGAAAATCCGGTTGAAGGCATGGACCCGCTGGATAT
Organism: uncultured Bacteroidota bacterium; assembly: GCA_963716765.1. Lineage (GTDB taxonomy): Bacteria > Bacteroidota > Bacteroidia > Bacteroidales. The sequence continues at coordinate 85,842 of CAVQUO010000006.1, forward strand.
TCAGGCACTTGATTTTTCAACCCTGGACGGTAAGGTGATGTTCGGATACCAGGGCTGGTTCCTGCATCCGGATGACGGGTCCGTATATGCCCGCTGGAGGCACTGGGGAGGCACCATGTCCAGTCCGGAAGAGCTCACCGTGGATATGTTCCCCGATTTCAGGGAGTATGAAGCGGATGAATTGTATCCCTCAAATGGCTTTACCTACTCGGATGGACGCACGGTAAAGGTCTACTCAGCCTATACAAAGAAGACCGTGGTGAGACATATGAAATGGCTTCGGGACTATGGCCTGGATGGCGTCTTTCTTCAGCGTTTTGTATCAAATACCAGAGATGAAAAACTCAGGCGGTCGCGGGATACCGTAACTGCGAACATCATGGATGGCTGTGAGAAATATGGTCGGGCATTTGCGAATATGTGGGATCTTTCCGGATTTACTCCGGGCGATCCTGACTTTATCATCAATGACTGGAAACACCTGGTGGATGACCTGGGTATTACAGAAAGCCCCAGTTACCTCCATCACAGGGGAAGGCCCCTGGTTGCCATCTGGGGTTTTACAGTCAGGGAAGAATTCCCTGAAAGCGATCTACAGGCCTTGCTTGATTTTTTCAAAAGCGAATCCACCGAGGAAAAATATCGTGCCACCGTCATGCTTGGTGTGGATCATGATTTTCATCAGAGAACTGCCTGGCTGGATGAACTCTCTCAGGCTGATGTGATCAGTCCCTGGGCTGTAGGAAGGTTCAGCGATGACAATGGTCAGGAGAGTTTTATGAATGCCCATGTTTTGCCCGGCCAGGACTGGTGTGACAGGCACAATGTGGATTTCCTCCCGGTGATCTGGCCTGGTTTTTCCTGGGCCAACCTTAAAAACGATACACCCAATAAAAGGCCAAGGAGAGGTGGGAATTTTTTCTGGACCCAGGCCAACCGGGTGATCAGCGGCAATGCAAAGAGTGTTTACATTGCCATGTTTGACGAGGTCGACGAATCCACCGCCATGTTTAAACTTGCGGAGAATGATGCCCAGACACCCGACCAGGGATACTGGCTGGCCCTGGATGCGGATGGCTATAAGCTACCCAGCGACTGGTACCTGCGCTGTGCAAAATTAACTACGGAGGTGGTCAGGGGGAACACAGGAAACCGTGCAAGCCTGGGGACTCCCCCTGATGGGATAGATGATTTTAAGGCCTTGACTGTTGCGGCTAGATGCGGGGCTGAAAATGGGAAACTTGAATTATACTATCCAATAACTGCAGGCGGAACGCTTTACGAATTCAGTATCGACGGGGGAGAAAGCTATCCCTATACCACTCCGGAGGGGACGGATTTACTGACCATCGAAGGCCTCCCCGTTGGGATTTATAATGTTTGGGTCAGGAATGACGATGGCAGTTTCCCAACCGACCTGGGGCCACATACCATATTTGATGCAGCACCATTTGCGCGGGTGGGCGGAAATAATGCCGCCTGTGCTTCAGCCGGGAGAATCCATTTTCTGCTCAATGACCTGCCCTATGCCGGCGAAGTCCAACTGAGTGTGGATAGCGGTCAAAGCTATCATTTAACCTCAAGGCGGGGCATCTGGAGTGATACGGTATATAATCTGCCTCCAGGAGCATACAGCACATGGATCAGGTTTGACGATGAAAGCTGTCCCACCGAACTAAAAACCATCACGCTGATTAACAATCTGCTTCCCCCTGAAGTTTATCCCATGCTGGACGGCGACCAGTCGCTGGGTTCACTGGACACGCTTCACGCCTGTCAGGGTAGTTCTTTGATCCTTTTTTGCTCACCGGCGGAATCTGATTTTACATGGACCATTACCGGGCCGGATGGGTATCAGGCAGACTCACGAACGGTGCAAATCGCAGCTGCACTTACACCCGAAATGTTCGGAACCTACAAGATCAGCTATACCAGACCGGACGACTGTGTATCGGGCAAAAACTTTGTGCTGCTCCAGGCTGAAGACTGTGTGACAGGCAGTATCAGCAGCCCTGCCCTACAGCAAGCGTTTCATATTTTTCCGAATCCGGCAAAGGGGTACGTACATATTCAAAATAATTCAGACGGCTATTTACTGCTGGAGATTTTAGACATCACTGGCCAAAAAATCCGGAATCAACGCAGGATTGAATCCGGCCCGAATGCCATAAGCCTGGACCAACTATCAGGTGGATTATACTATTTATCTCTTTCAGATAATCGGGGTAACAGGTTTTGCCGCAGTCTGATGATTGAAAGCAAGGATTGAAGTGCCTGTCTGATTAAGCATTTACCCTCTCAAGAAGCCCCTTCATGTATCCAATGGAAAATGCAGTGCCGGTGTACTTCCCGTGTACCATCTGTGGTATGTGGTCAGCAATGAGTACACCATCAAAATCAACTTCCTTCAGGGCTTTCATGATTTTATACATATCGGCATAGCCGTTATCGAGGAAGGTCTCCACAAAGTAGGGCAAAGGTTGGGTCACATTTCGGAAATGCACTTTAAAGATTTTATTTCTCTCTCCAAAATACTGAATGGTCTCAAATACATCTTTACCCATAAGATCGCCGCCTTCGAGCCAGCAGCCCACGCAAAGGCAAATTCCTATATTCGGACTGTCTGCAAGTTCAAGGGCGCGCCTGTAGCCCTCAAAATTGCTGAATATACAGCGGGGGATGCCACCCAGCTCGGGCACCGGGGGATCGTCGGGATGAATTCCAATGCGAACATTAGCTTCTTCAGCCACCGGGGCAACCTGCCTGATAAAATATTCAAAGTTGTCCCACAATTCCTCCTGCGTGTACTCCCTCCCGTGTGTGATGGGGGCTTTATACAAGATCCCATTCCAGTGTCCTTCTTCGGCTGTTTCCAGGTTAAAGGCACGAGCTGAGGCTCCCCCACGCGCTGATTCGCGCTCTGTGCTCCAGATCCCGTTGGCCATATGCGCATAGGTGGTATAGGTGATGCCTGCCTTACCCAGGTTACGTATGTGTGTTTTATATTCTTCTATTTTTTCATCTCTCCCCGGAAGGTTTAGCGTGATTTTATCCTGATTGTGAACATCACGGTTCCCGAATCCAAAAACATTGATCCCGGCAGCCTCGTAAATTTTGCGCCTGCTGGAATAATACTCGTAAGAGGATTTTTCTGCCCCGGTCCATAAGACAACCTGGTCAATGCCCAGCTGCTGAACGAACTTAAGATCATCCTCACCAGGCTCAGGGGTAGGCCTGCAGGGCAATTTTCATAAGGGCTTTCCCAGCATTCTCTGATTTTTTGTCTGAGCTTGCCTTTGTACAGGAAGTGCTTCCCAAACCAGCAGTTACAAGAGCGGCTGAGCTCAAGACCAAGCATTTTAACTGCATCGCGTCTGCCAACCATTATCCTTTTTTCTTTCATGTGTAAATTACTTAGGTATGCTTGAATATTGGATTATTCTGTAAACTCCCCATAGGGCCTGCCAGAAAATGATGAGAGTTGTTCTTCCATAAGATTTCGCATCTCTTCAGACTTGTCTGAATGTTGCTCAAAGACATTGTTTATTTCCCTGGGATCAGTTCTAAGATCATAGAGTTGATCTGCATCAAAATAATTGGGATTAAGCAGCACGGAATGATATCCCAGGTGGGTGTTCCTGATGTAATAAGGTTTCTTATAGGTATGACCGTTCCATCCCGTAAAAGTCACCCCTTTTTCTATCTGGCTCCGGGCCTCTTCATCGTAGCGTACCGTAATGTATTTCCAGTCTTTGGTCATTACCCCCCGTGCAAAACCGATTTCAAAGTACAAATGATCATG
>CAVQUO010000007.1:0-18550 GCA_963716765.1 uncultured Bacteroidota bacterium
TTTTCATAGGACATGTTTCGATGGCAGACAATCATGATCTGTTCTAAGTACGAATATAATAAAAATTGCAGCTTGATCACTTGATTTTGAAAAGGGCCTTTTTCTATTGATTTTAGTGTCACAAAACAAACCCTTCAGCATCCAACACTTTCACTTATAATGCATTCAGGCATTTACTTCCTGAATTTAGAATCATACTAAAAACTTATCTCTCTAGATAGTATAATTGCCTGATATATTAACTCGCGGAACAAAAGGCTTGTTGTGATATAGCGTGACCCTAAAGCTGAATCCAGCGAAACAACTTAAGCTTTATTTATCGAATTTGCAACAGGGAATATACCTGATTTTGACTAATGACGGTGGAGAGAATCCTCGTGGCTATTAAGTTCTTAATCAAGGATTAATCAATTACCTCATCCTCTTATTGTGCTCATTCACCAAATCTATTTGTTTTAGAGTAACTTTTATATCAACTTCAATCGTATAAGGTTGAAAGCAATGAATATAAAACTATAGGAGCTTATGTGTGGTATAGTAGGTTATATCGGGAGTAAAGATGCTTACCCGATACTGATTAAAGGATTAAAAAGGCTGGAATACAGGGGTTATGACTCAGCTGGAGTAGCCCTGCTTAACGGAGATGTTTCCATATATAGGAAAAAGGGGAAGGTTCAGGAACTTGAGGACCATGTTAATGGTAAGGGGATGCTACTGTACCATTGGAATAGGACATACTCGCTGGGCAACCCATGGTGAGCCAAGCGACCTGAATGCCCACCCCCACACTTCAGAGAAGGGCTTGTTCACCATCATCCATAACGGCATCATTGAGAACTACGCTGTATTGAAGCAGGGACTCATTGATCATGGAATGAGCTTCTACAGCGAGACCGATACCGAGGTTCTGGCCAACCTGATCGAATATATCTACACCAGTCAGAAGGTGAGTATGGAGGTGGCTGTTTCCACGGCCCTGCAAAAAGTAATTGGTGCCTATGGCCTGGTGGTGATTTCCAAAGAGGAGCCAGATATGCTGATTGCAGCCCGCCGAAGCAGTCCCCTGGTCATCGGACTGGGTGAATAAGGAGTATTTTATTGCTTCCGATGCCACACCTATCGTGGAATATACCGACCGGGTGATCTATCTTAATAATGATGACATTGCCCTGATCAAGAGAGATCAGCTGGTCTTGAAAAACCTTACCAGCGATAACACCAGTATCTAATATCCAGACCCTTGATCTGGGTATTTCTGAGATTGAGAAGCAGGGATTTGAACATTTTATGCTCAAGGAAATTTTTGAGCAGCCCCGTTCCATTAAGGATACCTTCAGGGGAAGAATTAATCCGATCGCAATGAGATCAGGCTGGGCGGGCTTCACGATGTGAAGGACCAGCTGTAAATGCAAAACGGATCGTGATTATTGCCTGCGGCACCTCCTGGCACGCCGGTCTTGTGGGAGAATATCTCCTGGAGGACCTGGCAAGGATTGCCGTTGAGGTGGAGTATGCATCAGAATTCAGGTACCGTAATCCCATGATCGGCCCGACGATGTGGTTCTCGCCATTAGCCAGAGCGGTGAAACGGCCGACACCCTGGCAGCCATCCAGCTGGCCAAGGATGCGGGAGCGCTTGTATTGGGGATCTGCAATGTGGTCGGTTCAAGTATCTCGCGGGAGACCGACGCAGGGGTATATACCCACGCGGGGCCTGAGATTGGAGTGGCTTCCACCAAGGCCTTTACAGCCCAGGTGACCGTGCTGACCATGATGGCCATTATGATAGGCCGGGAGAAAAACTACTTTCTGATGAGCGTTTTGCCACATTGATCGGTGAATTGAATGCCATACCGGGAAAAATTGAAAAAATTCTCGAACAGAATGATGAGTTTAAGCGGATCGCAGAGATATATAAGGATTCAGCCAATGCCCTTTATCTGGGACGTGGCGTTTCTTTCCCCGTGGCCCTTGAAGGTGCCCTTAAGCTGAAGGAGATTTCCTACATCCATGCGGAGGGTTATCCGGCTGCTGAGATGAAGCATGGCCCCATTGCCCTGATCGACCAGAAAATGCCCGTGGTTTTTATTGCCAACCAACGATAGTTCCTACGAGAAGATCGTCAGCAATATCCAGGAGGTGAAGGCGCGTAATGGTGTGGTGATTGCCATTGTAACCGAAGGAGATACTGTCATTAAAGGCATGGCCGACCATGTGATTGAGATTCCGGAAACCGACGAATCCCTGGTGGCTATTCCATCTGTGGTTCCCCTGCAGCTCATCGCCTATCACATCGCAGTGATTCGCGGATGTGATGTGGACCAGCCCCGGAACCTGGCCAAGTCGGTCACCGTGGAGTAAAAGGGATCCTAAAACGGATGATGAATTACAACCCAAACTAGAGGCCAATCTCACCCGCAACTTCCCGCATGGCATCCACCGAGATCTGGATAAATTCATCCAGGGAAATACCAATTTTCTCGCATTCCATGATGATTTCACGGTTTACGCTGGCGGCAAAGGCCTTTTCCTTCATGCGCTTTCGGACCGATTTGTACTTGATGCTGGCAATTTTTTTGTCAGGATAGACCAGGGCAGTGGCATAGATCAGGCCCGTGATGGTCTCCCCGGCAGCCAGGGCGTGCTGAAATAAGGTGCTTCGTGCCTTGCCGGTGGCTCCCTCGTTGTGCATGCGGATGGCATCCAGCATTTCCTCATCAAGATCCAGTCCCTCCAGCAATTCGGCAGCTTTCAGGGCATGCACCTGGAGATCCCCTCCGGTTACTTCCATATCAATATCATGCAAAAGTCCTGCCAGGCCCCAGCGATCCGGGTCCTCATCCAGGCGCATGGCAAGGGCGCTCATCACTGCCTCGGATGCCAGGCAATGCACGATGGTTTTCTCGTTTTCTATATGCTCCCGCAGCCTCGACAAGGGCAATATCTCGATCGGACTGTCATGCAATGAATATCTTAGTGAATTTTGTTACTCACCAGGTAATTTGAAACATAATCCCCCACTCCTTCCTCCAGGCTGGTGAATTCCCTGTGGTATCCAACGGATCGCAATTTCCCCATATCCGCCTCTGTAAAATACTGGTACTTGTCACGTATATCTTCCGGTGTGTCAATGTAGGAAATGTCAGGTTCCAGTCCCATGGCCCTGAAGGTGGAAGCCACCAGGTCCTTAAAGGCCCTGGCCTTCCCGGTGCCCAGGTTATAAAGACCACTTTCAGGGCCGCTGTTCCATCATAAAGAGGATCACATCCACCACATCTTTCACATAGATGAAATCGCGCAACTGCTCTCCGTCCTTAAAATCGGGATGATGGGAACGGAAGAGTTTCATGGCTCCTGTTTCCCTGATCTGTTTGAAGGCGTGCAGGACCACCGAGGCCATGCGCCCCTTATGGTACTCGTTGGGACCGTATACATTGAAGAATTTCAATCCTGCCCAGAAAAAAGGCTTTCTTTCCTGGTGCCAGTACCCACTTATCAAATTCATTCTTGCTGCGGCCATAGGGATTCAGGGGTTCCAGCTGATCCACCACTCATGGGAATCGGAATAACCATGCTCACCCAGATCCGTAGGTGGCTGCTGAACTGGCGTAGATCAGGGGCAGTCCAAATTCCACGCAGAGCTTAAATACCGTTTTGGAATAGTCCAGGTTCAGCTCCTGCAACACCTCCCAGTTAAATTCGGTGGTATCGGTCCGTGCACCCAGGTGAATGATGATCTGGATCTGCCTGTGCTTTGCCCTCACCCATTCTGCAAAGGCGCCCCTGTCCAGCAGGGCAGTAAATTCCTTTCCGAGGTAATTCCTTTCCCTGTCCTGCCTGCTGAAATCATCCACCAGGACAATATCCCTGTATCCCGACCCGGTTCAGACCTGCAAGCAGGTTGCTTCCAATAAAGCCCGCAGCTCCTGTAACAATAATCATGTTGCCAAGATAAGGATTTTTGATCAATCAATATTTGCTCCGGAATGAACATCCTACCCGAAAATTTCGTTTCTTTACTATAAGCTTAAGCAATGGTATACCTCACACGCAGAGAACGATTCAGTTCAGCCCACCGGCTCTTTAATCCTGACCTTTCGGACCAGGAGAACGAAGAGATTTATGGCCCCTGTGCCAATCCCAACTGGCACGGGCATAACTATGTATTGTGGGTCACCATCGCCGGGGAGGTAAATCCGCAAACCGGCTATGTGGCCGATCTCAAGGAGGTGAGCCGGATCATTCGGGAGCAGGTCATCGTAAAGCTGGACCATAAAAACATCAACATGGAGGTGGATTTTATGAAAGGGAAGTTCGTCTCCACCGAAAACCTGGCCATGGGAATCTGGGAACAGCTGGAACCTCACTTTACGGCCATGGGTATAAAACTCCATTCGGTAAAAATTCAGGAGACAGAGAACAATTCAGTGGAATATTTTGGAAAGCTAAGCAACATGGAAAAAATCAATAACGGACTGGGCGAAAACCAGGTGGGTGGATACGACCGGGTTGACAGGTATGATGATCAGATCACCTGGAAACTGACTGAAAGTTATCACGATGTGATCAAGCTCCTGGGAGAAGATGTAAACCGGGAGGGACTGAAAGAAACTCCCCAGCGCGTGGCCAAAGCCATGCAGTTCCTTACCCAGGGCTACGGGACCGACCCCGCAGACATTCTCAAGTCGGCCATGTTCCACGAGGATTACAAGGAAATGGTCATCGTAAAGGATATCGAGCTCTTCTCCATGTGCGAGCACCACATGCTGCCCTTTATCGGGAAGGCCCACGTGGCCTACATCCCCAACAAGAACAATCACCGGTCTCAGCAAAATAGCCAGGGTTGTGGAAGCCTATTCGCCCGGCGCTTGCAGGTACAGGAGCGGCTGACCGTCCAGATCCGGGATTGCATCCAGGAGACCCTGGAACCCATGGGTGTGGCTGTGGTCATTGAGGCCCTTCACCTCTGCATGGTGATGCGGGGTGTCCAGAAACAACATTCGGTTACCACCACCTCAGCCTTTACCGGTGCTTTCATGAAATCGGATAAGACCAGGGAGGAGTTCATCCACCTCATCGGGTCCAAGTTGAGATAAGTCTGTACTTTCACATTAACACTATTTTACCACCCAAACAAGGTTAATTGTCATATTATTATGCTTTGACATCACCGTTTATAAGAATTGATGTATTTTTGGAAATTTAAAAATAAACTTGAAAGTTATGCAGGCATTTGTATTTCCCGGACAGGGAGCCCAGTTTGTGGGGATGGGAAAAGAGTTATACGATCAGCAAACCCAGGCCAAAGGAGTTATTTGAACAGGCCAATGAGGCCCTGGGATTCAGGATTACCGACCTGATGTTCCCGGAAGCGATGAGGATCTGAAACAGACCAGGGTTACCCAGCCCGCCATTTTCCTCCATTCGGTGATCCTGGCCACGACCCTGGAAGGCTTCCAGCCCGATATGGTGGCAGGTCATTCCCTGGGAGAATTTTCCTCGCTGGTTGCCAATGGCACCCTTTCCTTTATCGACGGACTGAACCTGGTATATAAAAGGGCCCTGGCCATGCAGAAGGCTTGTGAGGCTGCAGCCTTCTACCATGGCAGCCATTATTGGACTGGAGGATGAACAGGTTGAAGAGGTTTGCAGGAATATATCTGAAGTGGTGGTGGCGGCCAATTACAACTGCACCCGGACAAATCGTCATTTCGGGTTCCATCCCCGGCATTGACCTGGCTGTGGAAAAACTGACCGCAGCTGGGAGCCAAAAGAGCATTGAAGCTGGCGGTGGGGGGTGCCTTTCACTCTCCCCTGATGGAACCGGCAAGGGCCGAACTGGAAGAAGCCATCAAAGCTGCTCCCTTCAGCACCCCGGTGTGTCCTGTTTACCAGAATGTAAACTGCCCTGCCCTCATCCGATCCGGCAGAGATCAAGAGAACCTGGTGGCGCAGCTCACCGCTCCTGTCAGGTGGACCCAGACCGTGAAGAACATGATCGCCGACGGAGCCACCTCCTTTACAGAAGTGGGTCCCGGAAAAGTACTGCAGGGACTGATTAAAAAAGTGGACAGGGCCATGACCACCCAGAGTGCCTAAGCCTGGCCCTAAAAGAAAAACCTGAACAATGAAAGTCTTAAAATTCGGAGGAACCTCTGTCGGAACTACGGAAAACATTAGGGTCGTAAAAACAGATCCTCGAAGATCAGACCGGCCCCTGTGCAGTGGTGGTCAGCGCATTTGGAGGTGTTACTGACCAGATCATCCGGATTGCCACCATGGCCAGTGAACGCAATACTGCTTTCCGGGAGGAGATGAACATGATTCGTGACCGGCATATTGAGACTGTGAAAGGAATTGATGAGCGGTGAAGCCTGCGACGCTTCACCCTCAGGCGAAGTGGAAGCCATGGTGGGATGAGTTCCAGGAAGCTCTCCAGGGAATCTACCTGCTGCAGGATCTGAGCAACAAGACCCTCGACTTCCTGCTCAGCTTTGGAGAACGTTTATCGGCCACCATCATCTCCAGGTGTGTGGATGGGGCTGTTTTTATGGACTCACGAAACCTGATTCATACCGACAGTGACTTTGGAAATGCCAAGGTTCATTTTGACATTACCTACAGAGAAGATCCGTAAGGAGATGGAAGACCTTAAAAAACTGGCCATCCTTCCCGGCTTTATCGCCTCCGACGACCAGGGACGCACCACCACCCTGGGCAGGGGCGGATCGGACTACACTGCTGCCATTATTGCAGCAGCGCTAAAAGGCCAGCGTACTTGAAATCTGGACCGATGTGAATGGCTTTATGACTGCCGATCCGCGCATGGTCCCTGAGGCCTACCCGGTCGATTGCATGAGCTACGAAGAGGCCATGGAACTTTCCCATTTCGGTGCAAAGGTGATCTACACCCCCACCCTCACTCCTGCCTACAAGGAAAATATTCCCATCCGGGTGAAAGAACACCTTTAATCCCGACAAGACCGGAACCCTTATTTCCAGTGATATCACCTGTGGACAGAGCGAAATGATTAAAGGGATTTCTTCCATCAACGAAATTACCCTGATTACTGTCAAGGGTGCAAGTATGGTGGGAAAAACCGGAACCTCCGCCAGGGTTTTCAGCTCCCTGGCCCGCTACGATGTGAATGTGATCCTGATCACCCAGGCCTCCTCCGAAATGACCATCTCCTTTGCAGTATCACCGGCCTCTACCAAAACAGCCGTTGAGGCACTCAGGGAGGAGTTCGAGATTGAAATCGAACACCGGAAAGAATTGGATATTGAAGTCATCAGCGAGCTCTCCATCATCTCCATTGTGGGTGAGGGGATGCGGCACAAACCCGGCATCTCGGCCATCCTGTTTAAATCACTTGGGAAGGAACGGGATCAGTGTCATTGCCACTGCCCAGGGATCCAGCGAACTGAACATTTCAGTGGTGATCCGGAAGGAAAGTCTGAAAAAGGCCCTCAATCTGATCCATGAAGGATTTTTCCTGTCCAATTACAGGGAACTTCACCTCTACCTGGCTGGGTTGGGTAATGTGGGAATCAGGCTTATTGAACAACTTCAAAAAACAACAGGATAAACTGATCAAGTCGCACAAACTAAAAATAAACCTGGTAGGGATCTCCAACAGCCGGAAGATGGTGATCGATCCCAATGGCATCGACCCCGGATTATGGAAAGAACGACTGGAGCAGGGAGAACCGGCAAACCTGGATCTGTACGTGGCGCAAATGCGGGAAAAAAATCTTCGTAATTCGGTATTTCATCGACTGTACCGCCAACGAAACGGTAGCCAAGCTGCTACGGAGATGTGCTTGATTCCTATGTCTCGGTGGTGACTGCCAATAAGATCGCCTGCAGCTCGGAGTACAGCCTTTACAGCTCAGCTGAAAGAGAAAGCGGTATTAAAAGGAGTGAAATTCAGTTTCGAGACCAATGTGGCAGCAGGACTCCCTGTGATCAGCACCATCAATGATCTTTTGCGAAGTGGTGACAGGATCCTGAAACTGGAAGCGGTGGTCTCCGGAACCCTCAACTTTATTTTTAATATCATGAGCGAAGAGATACCCCTGAGTCAGGCCATCCGCATGGCCATGGAGGAGGGATACTCTGAACCTGACCCCAGGCTCGATTTGAGCGGAACGGATGTGAAAAGGAAATTGCTGATCCTGGCCCGGGAATCGGGATACCAGCTTGAAGAGGGTGATATCGAAGTTTCACCCTTCATGCCTGACTCCCTTTTTGAGGGTAGTCTCGAAGATTTCTGGGTAAATGTGCAGAAACTGGATGCCGAATTTGAGAAAAAGCGCAAGGTGATGTTCGAAAAAGGGTTAAAATGGAGATACCTGGCCAAGCTGAAGAATGGGAAGGGGACCATGGGACTGGAAGAAGTGAACTCGGACCACCCGGCTTACCCCCTGGAGGCCAGTAACAACATCATCATGATCACCACCGACCGCTACAAGGAGCTGCCCCTCATCGTGAAGGGTTACGGTGCCGGGGCCGATGTGACAGCTGCAGGAGTGTTTGCGGATGTTATTAGGGTTGCGAATATTTAAAAATATTCGCAACGTTAGTGGGTTAGTAAGGTTAGGAGTTAGGTAAAAATTAGTAGAAAATAGAATAAGATTTGGAAATAAAGGCGGTAATATTTGACATGGACGGGGTGCTGATCGACTCCGAGAACCTCTGGCAGCAGGCGGAGAGGGAACTCTTCGGGGCGCTGGGAATTGAGCTTAGCTGAGCACTTGCTGGAGCAGACCCGGGGACTTCGGACCAAAGAAATGGTAACTCACTGGTGCGGCATGTTTTCTGTCACCTCGCCAAGCCCTGAAGCTCTCATTGAAACAGTACGACCAGGATATGTTGAAGAAGATGCGCACCCTGGTTCCACTGATGGAGGGAGCAGTGGAGGCGATTCACTTTTTTAAGCAGAAGAAGATCCCCCTGGCCCTTGCTTCCTGCTCCACCATGGAGCACATTGAAGCTGCAATGGGGAAGTACAATCTAATCAGCCACTTTGACCTCATGGTTTCCGCAGCCAATGGCATGCCTGGAAAGCCCCACCCGGAGGTTTACATTCAAACCGCCTCCCGGCTGGGCTTTGAGCCCACTGCCTGCCTGGCCATAGAGGACTCCTTTTATGGGGTGATCTCTGCCAAAGCTGCCCGGATGAAAGTAATTGCCATGCCCGATCCCCTGGAATATGACCAGGAGCGTTTTGGAGCAGCCGATTTAAAGATCCGGTCCCTGGCCGAGATGAATGACACTCTTTTAGAGAAGTTAAGATGAATGATGAAGTAAAGGTATACGGCCCTGCAACAGTCTCCAACGTGGGTCCCGGTTTCGACCTGATGGGATTTGCCCTGGAAGCTCCGGGCGATGAGATGATCATCCGCAGAAACACTTCAGGGAAACTTGTGCTGGTGGATGAATCGGGCTGCAAACTGCCCATGGATCCTGAAAAGAATGTGGCCGCTGTCGCCGCCCGGGCCCTGCTGACTGAGCTTGGAAGCAGTGATGGATTTGACCTGGTATTTACAAAGAAGATCAATCCCGGAAGCGGGGTGGGTTCCAGTGCCGCCTCTTGCGTAGCCGCAGTAGTCGGGATCAATCACTTACTGGGCAGTCCCTTCGAAACAGCAGCCCTGATCCCCTATGCCATGGAGGGCGAGAAGATTGCCAGTGGTGCGGTACATGCCGACAACATTGCCCCTGCTTTACTGGGCGGTTTTATCCTGATCCGCGGTTACGATCCCCTGGACATCAAACACATCCCCTACCCGGGCGATCTGTGGTGTGCTGTGGTGCATCCCCAGCTGGAGATAAAAACCATGGAAAGCAGGAAACTGATTCCCAGCTGAGGTTCCGATGAAAACCGCTTTACAGCAGTGCGGCAACCTGGCCGGATTGGTTGCGGGACTGGCCACTTCCGATTACGGACTCATCAGTCGTTCGGTCACCGACGTGTTTGCCGAGCCCTACCGCACTCAACTTCTACCTGAATTTCAGAAGCTTCGCCAGGCAGCCCTGAAGGCAGGATCGCTGGGTACCGGCCTTTCAGGCTCGGGCCCATCGGTATTCAGCCTCTGCCGTGGAGAGGATATGGCCAGGACGATTGGAAAGGTAATGGAAGAACACTTTGCAACTTTTAATATTGGATCTTCCCTTTATATATCAAAAATTAGTGAGGCAGGATGCCGGATCATTTAACAGCGTACCATGCACTACTACAGCACCAGTAACCGTGAATTAAAATTCGGATTAAAAGAGGCCCTCTTAAAGGGACTTGCACCTGACCGAGGACTTTTTATGCCCTCGGCCTTTCCTGTATTATCAAGGGACAGACTGTTGGCCATCCGGGAAATGAACCTGACAGAAATTGCAGTGGAGCTCTCCGGCATGCTGTTCGGAGAGGATATTCCCAAAAACGATTTAAGGCCATTGGTAGAAGAGGCTGTCAATTTCGACACCCCCCTGGTGAAAGTGGAGGAGGGAATTTATGCCCTTGAGCTGTTTCATGGTCCCACCTGTGCATTTAAAGATGTGGGGGCCCGCTTCCTCTCCAGGATGCTGGCCTACTTCACCAGCGATCTGGATGAGGAGATTCATGTGCTGGTGGCCACGTCGGGCGATACGGGAAGTGCTGTAGCCAGCGGATTTTACGGGGTTCCGGGGATCAGGGTCCATGTCCTCTACCCATCGGGACTGGTCACACCCCTCCAGGAGAAACAGTTCACCACCCTGGGTGGCAATATCTCTGCCCTGGAGGTTCAGGGAACCTTTGACGATTGTCAGCGACTGGTAAAGGAGGCCTTTATGGATCCGAAGCTTACTGCGGAAATGACCCTCACCTCAGCCAATTCCATTAACCTGGCCCGCTTCCTGCCCCAGGCATTCTACTACTTCAGGGCCTGGGCCCAGATCACCTCCGGCAATCCTGGAATTTGATTCGAAGCTCTTTTTCTCTGTCCCCAGCGGGAATTACGGGAACATGACGGCCGGACTGGTTGCCAGGGAGATGGGACTGCCCGTCCATACCTTCATCTCGGCCAATAACATCAACGATGTGGTGCCCTCCTACCTGCTCACCGGCGAATATAAGCCCCGCCCTTCCACTGCCACCATAGCCAATGCCATGGATGTGGGCGATCCCAGCAACTTTGTCCGCATCCTGGATCTGTTTAATCATAAGCACGAATGGATTAGCGAGCACATCAAGGGCTACAGTTATTCGGACCGCGAAATCAGGGAAACCATCGCAAAAGTCTACAACAATACTGGCTATCATATGCGATCCCCACGGTGCCACCGGCTACCAGGCTGCTAAAAGCTTCAGGGATGAGAATCCCGACTACACGGGTATTTTCCTGGAAACCGCCCACCCGGCAAAGTTCAGGGAGAGCGTGGAGGAGGTTCTTGGCAAGCCGGTGGAGGTTCCTCAACGGCTGGCTGATTTTGAAAACAGGAAAAAACAATCAACCCTGATTTCTACTGAATATGGAACTTTCAGGGACTACCTTCTTTCCAGCCGCTAAGCCTCTTTCTGGCCCTTCACCTTTTTTCCCGTTGAGGCCACCACAAGCTTGCTTTTGAACTCAATGATCCCGGGAATCTTCTCCAGGGCCAGTCGTTCACCGCAGTACTTCTTCACAAAGGTGGCATCCAGATCACTGTTGTTGGCATCGACCAGCACAATCTCGGCCTTCAGTGCCTCACCCAGATAATCATCAAACACCCCTGATATGGAACAATCGACCACCCCCGGAATGGAAACGATCACCTCTTCGATCTCCTTGGGACTGATTCTTCGCCCTCCCACTTTGATAATCTCCTTGCTACGCGCAGTCAGGAAGAAATATCCATCCTCATCTTTATAGGCCAGGTCGCCTGTGTGTAACCAGCCATTCTTCAAGTATCTCAGCGGTCCCCTTCTCGTCTCCCAGGTAACCCTTCATGATATTCCCGCCCCTGGCCAGCACTTCACCCACCACTCCAGGCTCGGTAATTAAAGCTCCCGATTCATCGGCAATCTCCAGTTCAACCCCGGGAATGGCTCTTCCCATGGATCCCAGTTTCTCCTCCAGCCGATCGGGCTCCAGGTAGGATAAACGGGCCGTGGCCTCGGTCTGACCATACATCACAAAAAAATTCACATCCGGGAAACTCTCTTAAACTCGTTGATAAAGACATTGTGCAAGTTTCCCTCCGGCCTGGGTAACATAGCGAAGTGGGGGAAATTCCGTCTCCTTAAAGGACTTTGCCTTTCTTAAAAGAATCTGAAAATGGCTTGGCACACCCGAAAAACCGGTACAGCCATACTTGTTCAGATCTCGATAACGATCCCACGAACATAAAACTGTTATTCAGAACAATGCTGCCACCTACTTTCAAATGGGTGTGCAGGAGGGAAAGTCCGTAGCAATAATAAAAGGGAAGTACAATCTCAATGACATCATGTCCATCCAGCTTCAGGTACTCAATAATCGATTCTGTATTGGCAATGATGTTCCCGTGGCTGATCATCACTCCCTTTGGGTTCACCGGTGGATCCGGAAGTGAAGATAATTTCAGCCAGACGATCCTCATCAAACCCGACCTGCTCCGGCAGATCCTCGGAAGCGCCCACATTTACGCTGCCTTCAAGTTCCTGGTAATCGTAAATCACCTCATCAATATCATCCCATCTTTCACTTTCCAGCTGGGGAGCGATGAAGGCAGTTTTTGCCTTACAGAGATCCACCACAAAGGAAAGGTTGTCGGGTTCAATGGAAGGATTCAGCGGAACACAAACGTTACCCGACTTTATGATGGCCATATAGGCAATGATAAAGTAGGTATTATTGGGACTGATCAGGAGAATGTTCTTATTCTGACCGTAGGTCTCCACCAGGTAGCGGGCCAGTTTCATGGAGTCGCTTGATAGAGTTCCTGGTAAGAGAGCTTCCTCCTTATTTCCAAGGAGAAAGGACTTGTAGAGAAACCCGGATTGCCCCAGGAGATAGTCATAGACATTCATGATCGGGATTTATCGGATTACAGAAATTTATAGTCGTTGATGGCCGGATTCCTGAGGTATTCAGTGGTTGCCTTCTTCCTGGCAAAATTGGACCAGGTCGTGCTAACCTCCTCCGGAGTCATACCCATCACCTTTCCCACCTCGGCAGCATCATAGTTATTCTCATATCCATACCATAGCAGGTCCATCTGTCTGAAAGGAAACTGGTAGAAAAACTCCTCCTGGGTCTGCTCGGCACTGTATGTATCGGTGGTCGGGGTCCGTTCAATAATCTCCTCTGGCACACCCAGGTATTCTGCCAGTTGATATACCTGGGTCTTGTATAGATTTCCAATGGGGAAAAGGTCACTGCCACCATCACCAAATTTCACAAAAAACCCCTGCTCCACCTCATGCTTATTTGGAGTTCCAATCACAGCATAATGCAGTGCTTCGGCATGAAAATAGAGCAACGACATACGGCTTCTCTGTTTGAAATTGGATGCAGCAATGATGGTCCGCATCTGGGCAGAGGGAAGGCGCATCACCTCCTCAGTCCCGTCAGGTTTTACGACGGTCAGGTGAAAAAGCGGGGGAAGGTTGGAACTGGGATTGTTCTGTTTGACTCCGATTTTCATTTTATCCACTGAAGGATCATAGGATGGACACACCTCTTTTACTGCCTGGTCTCGCCGCGCATAACATCCAAATCCATCCAGGGCACCGGTAATGTTCTCCACAATGGCTTTTACACCAAATTTATCAGCCAGACTGGTGGCCATTTCCTCGCTGTCGGGACTGGAATCCTTTTCAGGCAACATCACCCCAAGTATTTTTCAGGACCCAGGGCCCTGGCCGCAAGGGCCATGGTTACCGATGAGTCAATACCACCACTTATTCCAATGACACCACCCCGGCTGCGTAACTCGGCCCATACATCGGCTTTGATCCGGGTGGTAATCTGCTCAACCAGCTGCTCAATATCTTCAATCTTGAGAATATCCTTATGAAATTCTTTTTTATTCATGCTCATTTATTTATGATGTTTTTATCATAATGAACCGGACATTCGGTTCTCATTTTTGTCTTCCCTGAAAGGATTGTTACCAGAAACAAACAGGTCCGAAAGGATTTGGGTGGAAAGAATTCCGGACAGGGCCATGTTATCATTTTCAGTGATCCCTTTCCCGACACTCATTTTTTTAATTAGTCTTCTCCACCGAAGCGGGCATTAAACAAACCGATCTTCCTGATTTGTTCGGCAGAAAGCATCTCCCGGAGATAGCCAGGGGTCTTCTCCGAAAGTAAGACCGGAAGCCACCGGGGCCCTGTAGGCCTGCTTGGAACGATTTACCACCGACTCAGGCAAATGGCCGTTCATCAGTTTCTTTAAAATATACTTTTCATTCAGCCCCTTCAGCTTATCCTGGCTCCTCAGTCCCAAACAAAACTCAAGCACCCTGTGATCCAGGAAGGGGTACCGCCCCTCCACCGAATGGGCCATGGATACCCGATCGCCCTGGGAAGAAAGCAGGTAGCCCGACAGGAACATCTTCGATTCCAGCCACTGTGCCCTGCTCAGCAGGTCCCAGTGACCCATCCCTGGGGTAGCGTTTCCAGCAAGGACTCAACAGGATCAAGGTTCCTGCACTTCTCTGACCTGATCGCTGAAATGGGTCTTGATGTGCTTGGAGTTGTTCCAACGGACCATGTGTGAATAAATGGGAGAATTAGTTTCAGTGAGACGATGACCAAAAAAGAAGCGGTGCATATTACCACTCCGTCCCTTGAAACTGGGCCAGGTAGGGATAGAGCTTTTGAAGCAGTAAGGGCCTGATTCTGGAATCGGGTTGGCGCGACCAGAACTCCCTGATCATGGTCTCTTTAAATATATTATAGCCACCCAAAAATTCATCGGCGCCTTCACCGGTAATCACCACCTTGATTCCGTTTTCATGTACCAGTC
The DNA here is from genome assembly GCA_963716765.1 of uncultured Bacteroidota bacterium. Lineage (GTDB taxonomy): Bacteria > Bacteroidota > Bacteroidia > Bacteroidales. The sequence goes on from CAVQUO010000007.1 coordinate 14,974, forward strand.
CGGAAAGCATGAACATGGGTACAGCACCTGTACGCAAAAGCGGAATCTCTGCGTGCCATAGCACCTTGGCGAAATTTTTTGCAATGTCGGATTCTGAACAGTTGATGGAACGGTGCCTGGTATCCAGGAACCTGAAACCGTCTGCTGGTAGGGTGTTTCGTCGAATTCTTCGTTATCAAATCCGATGGAAAAGGTATTCAGCACCCCTGGCTCAAGCTGCTTGATCATATAAGTCGTGGCACTGGAATCGAGCCCCCCGCTCAGATAGGCAGCCACCTGTACATCCGACCTGTAGCCTTAGACGGACCGCATCTGCAATCGCGATCCAAGCTCCTCCATCCTCTGCTCAAAACTCATTGAGATCAAGGGCATCTTTCTGTGCCTGGAAATCCAGATTCCAGTAGGAACGAGATCTGGCTCGCCCCTCCTTCTTCTGATCATGTAATGGCCCGGGGGCAATTCATATACACCCTTAAAAATCGTTCCGGGTGAGGGAATGGTCCAGAAGGTAAATACCTGGTTCAGGGCGACAGGATCCAGGGCGGCCTGCAGAGATCCTGCTTCCATCAGGCACTTAATCTCTGAAGCAAAAAGGAATTCTCCATTGGATTCATGGTAGAACAAAGGTCGGATGCCCATCCTGTCGCGGGCCAGGAAAAGTTCATTACTTATTGAATCCCAGATGGCAAAGGCAAATTGCCCATTCAGCTTTTCAAGACACTTTACTCCGTAGTGACGAAAAAGCAACAACAAAACCTCAGTATCACTGTTGGTGCGAAACGTGTGACCAAGTCCCTCCAGCTCTTTACGAAGTTCAATGTAATTGAAGATTTCACCGTTAAAGACGATCCAGTAGCGCGCCATCCTTTGTACTCATGGGCTGCTGACCCTGGGCCAGATCGATAATGCTCAGGCGAACACTGCCCATGCCTACTCCCTCTCCTACAAATATACCTGATTCATCCGGACCCCGGTACTGAATCTGTGTCAGCATTTGCCTGATTGTATCAGGACTGACTATGGTGCCCTTCCTTCTGTGTATACCGGAAATACCGCACATCTTATTTTAATGGGGCTATGAACTCCGCTTTTTCTGGACGAAACTGGTGATGGCATCAATGGATTCGAAATTCTCTTCAATCAGGTCACTGTCATCGAGGTGATACTTAAATTTCTCTTCCAGGAAATCCAACAGAAGGGCAAATCCCATGGAGTCAAATATCCCTTCCACAAAAAGCATGGTATCCGATTCAAGGTTGGAAGTGTCCTTGAAGGTATTCTCCTTCACATAATGAGAAAAGCTCCTCTTGTATGGTTTGAGGGTCATGCCATGTCAGGGGAAACGGTGTCTGACATGGCTGTATACATATTAATTATGGCTTTATACTAATTGATAATCAGTGAGTACTAAATAATTTCACAAGAAATACATTCTACTAGTGAAGATAAACATAGTTTGACAAAATGAAATATCAATTTGACTAATGGACCTATTCCCATGCGAAGCGACTACTATCGCAATTATGAAAATAAAAACAAGAACTATAAACCGCATTTCATATTACCAAAAAGCTCCCTTTTGGTGACAAATATCCAAAAACAGAGGACAGACAGCTCAGATCCTCAAATCCTATTTTAAGGTCTCCGCAAGGAAGGTACCAGATTATATGAAACCGTTTTTGCACCAAAATCATTCAAATGGCCCCCATCATTTGTATAGATAGCTGGCATGCATGGATATTCATTCCCATCATGCTTAGTAAGTATTGGCTTGACCATAATCCTTTCATTAATCTCGCTCTTTTAGCGCCTTCTAACAAGAATAGCACTTTCAGGAAATTAGCGCATCCCGGTCGTCAAGCAGAACACCCCGGTCGTCAAAAAAAATGGGGCCCTCGCGACCCCACTTTTCATTTTTCTTTACAGACTTTCGACTTTACGGACTTTATAGACTCGCTGACTCGCTAGAGCAGCCCCTGATCCACCATGGCATCGGCCACCTTCAGGAAGCCGGCGATGTTGGCACCTTTTACATAGTCCACATAGCCATCCGGATTGGTGCCATGTTTAACGCAGTTCTCATGGATGTTGGTCATGATGTGGTGCAGGCGGTCGTCCACCTCGGTCCTGCTCCAGTTGATCTTCATGGAGTTCTGGGCCATCTCCAGTCCGGATGTGGCCACGCCGCCGGCATTGGCCGCTTTACCGGGGGCATAGAGGATCTGCTTTTCCTGGAATTTTTCGATGGCTTCGGGGGTACAGGGCATGTTGGCTCCTTCACAGACACAGATACAGCCATTGGCGATCAGTTGTTCTGCATCCGATGTCGTCCAGTTCATTCTGGGTGGCACAGGGAAGGGCAATATCCACTTCCACCTCCCAGGGCCGTTTCCCCTGGACAAACTCGGCACTGTCAAATTCCAGTGCATAGGGAGCCACGATATCTTCATTGGAAGCACGCAGCTCCAGCATGTATTCGATCTTTTCACCTGAAATCCCTTCCTGATCGTAGATATAGCCGTCGGGACCGGAAAGGGTAACCACCTTGCCGCCCAGCTCGGTCACCTTGAGGGCAGCACCCCAGGCCACGTTGCCAAAACCGGAAATGGCAACCCGCTTTCCTTCAAAGGACTCACCCTTGGTGGCCAGCATCTCTTTGGCGAAATAGACACAACCAAAACCGGTGGCTTCGGGTCTGACCAGCGATCCGCCCCAGTTTAGTCCTTTGCCGGTGAGTACTCCGGTATTCTCCCGGGCCAGCTTGCGATACATGCCATAGAGGTATCCGATCTCACGCCCGCCCACGCCTATATCACCGGCAGGCACATCGGTATCGGGACCAATGATTTTCCACAGCTCCATCATAAAGGCCTGGCAGAAGCGCATGATCTCGGCATTGGATTTTCCCTTGGGATCAAAATCGGAACCACCCTTGGCACCGCCCATGGGAAGGGAGGTAAGGCTGTTCTTGAAGATCTGCTCAAATCCCAGGAACTTCAGAATGCTCAGGTTCACACTGGGGTGAAATCGTAATCCGCCCTTGTAGGGTCCAATGGCATTGTTAAACTGAATCCGGTAACCCAGGTTCACATGAACCGTTCCCTGGTCATCGGCCCAGGGTACCTTAAAGATCATCACCCTGTCGGGCTCGATGATCCGGTCCACAATGTTGGCCGATCTGAAATGAGGATTTTCATTGTATACCTCCTCGATGGACTCAAGGACCTCGCGAACGGCCTGGTGGTATTCCACTTCACCCGGATGCTTCTTCACCAGGTCATTCATGATGGTATCTACATTCATAACTTACTATTTTTTGTTGGCGTTTTTAAATATAACCAGAATACTATTCTAATTTTGTTTTCAGGGAGTCTTTCCTCGCAACGTGGCATATTTTGCTGCGCAAAAAAACCACGTTGCTCGTAAAAGCTTCCTGAAAAACACACTGTAAAATTGCTGTTTCTGCTTAGATTATACAAGCCCTGAAAGTATGATTAACAGCAGGTTTGGAGCGTATGAATGCCCGCTAAAAAGAATGACATTTATCATGAAATTGACAAGGTGAAACAAAACTTCT
>CAVQUO010000008.1:0-134653 GCA_963716765.1 uncultured Bacteroidota bacterium
CCTGTTTTTGGTTGATGCCGGTTTCGAAAATGAAATGTGCTACGCAGGTGATTTGTCAAGTACCTTTCCAGTGAGTAAAAAATTCACAGCGGTACAAAAAGAGATTTACCAGCTGACCCTTGATGCCCACCAGGCCTCCATCGATGCGGCACAATTGAACAAACCCTTTAAAAATGCCCACATTGCTGCAGCCACCGTCATATTCGACGGTCTGAAATCCATGGGTCTGACCAAAGGAAATGCGGACGACGCTGTTGAAGCGGGCGCTCATGCCCTGTTTTTCCCATGCGGGACCGGCCACATGATGGGATTGGATGTGCACGACATGGAAGACCTGGGCGAAGTCTGGGTTGGCTATGAAGGAAAACCCAAAAGTACCCAGTTCGGATTAAAATCCTTGCGATTGGCAAAGCCACTTGCAGGCCGGACATGTATATACCATTGAACCGGGCATCTATTTAATTCCTGAATTGATTGATTTATGGAGAAGTCAGAAAAAATTCAACGAATTTATAAACTGGGAAACCGTGAATAAGTACAGGGATTTTGGCGGAATCAGGAATGAGGAGGATTTTGTAATGACTGAGAATGGAGCCCGCTTACTGGGTAAACCGAAGCCAAAAACCATTGATGAGATTGAAGCACTCAGGGCCTAGGCAGCCAGGCTCCTAATATTTGCATTTAAATTTTAATGCCATGATAAAAAGATTTCAGGGCTCCTTCTGGGAGTTGTGCTTCTGTCAACGGCTATATTTGCCCAGGATCCTGTATTTACCAGGCAGGATACCCTCCGGGGTAGTATTACCCCCGAACGGGCCTGGTGGGATCTGAGCTATTACCATTTAAGTGTAAAAGTGAATCCCGTCGACAGCAGTTTTACAGGCAGCAACCTGATCGGGTACCGGGTGACTGAACCAGGAAATTTAATGCAAATCGACCTCCAGCCTCCCATGCAGATTACCAGCATATCGCAGGATGGAGTGAAGCAGAAATTCACGAAAGATGGAAATGCCTGGTTTGTTCAATTGAAGGGCAAACAGAAGAAAGGAGATCATTAAATACCTGCTGGTTGAATTTGGGGGCAAGCCACAAATTAGTAAAAGACCGCCCTGGGAAGGGGGCGTGAGCTGGGGAAAGGACCAGAATGGCAATCCCTTTATTGTAACCGCAAATCAGGGCGATGGTGCCAGCCTGTGGTGGCCCTGTAAGGACCATCCTTACGATGAACCGGATAGCATGCTGATCAGCATTACTGTTCCCGAACCTCTTATGAATGTTTCCAACGGACGCCTGCGAAATCTTGAGCATCATCCCAATGGTACAAACACTTCACACTGGTTTGTTTCAAATCCGATCAACAATTACGGGGTCAATATAAATATTGGTGATTATGTGCATTTCAGCGATGTCTATGAAGGTGAAAAAGGACCGCTTGATTGTGACTACTGGGTTCTTCCTTACAACGAAGAAAAGGCCAAAGAACATTTCAAACAGGCCCACCTGATGCTGGAGGCATTTGAATACTGGTTTGGCCCCTATCCCTTTTATGAAGATGGGTATAAATTGGTGGAAGTTTCCTACCCGGGCATGGAACATCAGAGTTCTGTAACCTATGGAAATGGGTTTAAAAACGGATATGGAGGAAGGGATGTGAGCCGAACCGGGTATGGGATGAAATTTGATTTTATCCTGGTTCATGAATCGGGGCATGAGTGGTTTGCAAACAGCATTACAAACTGGGATGAAGCCGATATGTGGATTCATGAAAGTTTTATCGCTTATTCTGAAAATTTATTTGTGGATTATTTCTGGGGAAAAGAAGCCAGTGCAGCCTATTGCCGGGGAACCCGGCTGAATATCTCCAACGATCGCCCTATCCAGGGTATCTATGGTGTGAATTATTCAGGTTCGGGTGATATGTATGCCAAAGGAGCCAACATGCTCCACACGCTTCGTCAGATAATCGACGATGATCAGAAGTGGAGGGAAATTCTCCGGGGACTGAATGAGGAATTCTATCATCAGACTGTAAAATCCGAACAGATTGAAAACTACATCAGTGAAAAATCCGGACTGGATTTAAATACCTTTTTTGACCAGTACCTCAGGGATACAAGGATTCCCACTTTCGAATACGCACTTTTGAATGGTGAAATGCGTTATCGCTGGGGCAATTGCGTAAAAGATTTCCACATGAAACTAAAGGTTTATCTCAATGGCGAGATGCGCTGGCTTGAACCTACTCAAAAATGGCAGAATCTCAGTGACACTGACCCGATTTCGTCAGTGCTCATCGATCGTGATTTTTATGTAGCCGGCTTCCCCAGTTCAGAAGCGGAAGCCGAAGGCCAGTCTTTCTCTAAATAGAAACAAATTATTTTGGCCATACCTTAATAAGAATCGGTTGTTTACTCTCGAAACAGAATGGTCCGGGTGAAGGATTTCCTGTGTTTCTCTTCTTTCCAGAATAGTCAGTGTCAATTGTGATTTCCGTGCCATCCGGATTCTCAAACCTTTGATTCGGAATGATGGCTACCCCAAGCAGCTCTGTGCTTACAACTTCATTTTTCATCCTGGGGAGAGATTTATCAATATTCATGGAGAGATAAATTCCATCTTCCTTTTCTACAATCTGAATGTTTGGATTAATATTCAACTCCAGGAGATTCTTCTCCTGCTCAAACTTTCGTGCATCATTCAAATAGACATTTCCATTCACAAACATTGGCAAAGCCGCCTTTTCATAAACACCAAGTCCGCTTAAACCAATCCCTTCTTCTTTCACACCACCAACGAAGATATTATTGAAATAGCGGTTGTCGCCACACTTTGTAGTTCTTAACCCACCTACTACAGTTGAATGGGGCAGTTGGAAAGGAGTTTCCCTGCTCTGGGGTCTTAACTCAATATTACCGGCAATCAGGTTATGAACATAGGCCCCACCTTCTGACCAGTCCCTTATGGCCAGGTCGGACAACAAAATATTGTTTTCGATCAGAAATGGACCATGGTTCACTTCCACGAAAAGATCATCAGTGGTGTTATTGTAAAGCAAATTCCCGGTAACACGGGTTCCCTGTGCCATCCAGTCGAGCCAGAGCCCCCGCCCGCAATTTGCCAGTCGGTTATTTCTAATGATCATATCGATGGAGGCGTGTATTTTAATGCCCCCCATCTCAGCTCCTGTCCATTGGCGTTTTGTCCAGATATTGTATATATCATTGTTTTCAATTACGCTGAAAACGCCCCCCATGCTTCCACAAATTCCGGTCTGTTCACAATCGTAAATTGTATTATTCCGAACAATGTGTGAACCAATATTTTCCTTACTCCAGCCTCTTTCCGTTGCACGTTTAATGGTTTCGACATAACCTTCAGCGGAATTTTCGGATGTATTATCCCACTTATCACCATGCTTTCCAAGTGTAATTCCGGAGCATTTTGAGTTTCTAATGACATTGTTCTCTATAATCCAGCCCTTGCTCCAGTTTGTGCCAATTAATCCTACTTGCTCTGCGGTAGGCGGGGCCCATTGTGTTGCAGCCTGGCTCATGTGGAATCCACTAATCGTGATATAGTCAATGTTGGTGCTGTCCGGATAAAAACAACTTTCACGTACATTGATTTCCACTAGTTCTTTGGTGGGATCCGCTTCATGAAAATTGGCATAGATGTATGTGTTCTTCATCATCGCTTTCGCAAAACCAGGTATAGGTGGAACCAAGCGGATCAAAATTATCTTCGACGGCCTCAGGCCTGAGAACTTTTTCCAGGATCTCCATTTCCCAGAGCGATTTTTCGTTCAGGTAAACTTCGCCGGTATGGTGGATTCGGCCCTTATCATTGAACCAGTCGCCTTTTACCAGATCCTTGTAAGGGATTATACTCTGCAAATAATGAATTTGGAACAGTTGCTTTCCAGACTGTGCCTGAGAATCTTACCCAATTCTTTACTATTTCAGACCCCTTGATTTCCACCTTATCACCCTCTGCTGCCCGGTAGACAATTCTTTCAGAGTCTGATGTTCCTCCCCGGGGAGGTGTAACTCTTTCGCGATAGACCCCCTCGTGCACGGTGATCACATCACCGGGTTGAGCAAGGTTTGCAGCCTTTTGAATGGTGAGAAAGGGTGATATTCAGCGTACCTGTGTTATTATCATTACCCATTTTTTGCAACATGGTATTCTTTGGCCGAAACAGTAAAAGCAAGGGCCAGTGCAAGCAATCCAGATAGTATTCGTTTCATGTTATAATAATTTCAAATATTACAGTCTGAAGTCTATCCCGTTTCTCGTAAACACAGGAATATTCTCCATGGAAACCTTGTATTCGATCGTCCTGCCACCTTTGTGTTTTTTCCCGGTTAAGGCATCCGTCCATTCCGATCCAGCAGGTAAATATATGGGTCTGTTTACGGCTCCTTCTGTGAGTACGGGAGCAACCAGGATATCAGGTCCGAACATGTACTGATCTTCTATGATATAAGCATTTTCATCATCAGGAAAATCGTAAAACAGGGGGCGCATCACCGGTGTGCCATCTTCAGAGGCTCTATCCATATGCTTCTGAATATAGGGACGCAGGCTTTCCCTTACATCCATGTAATGGGACATGATTTCATAAGCCTCTTCCCCAAAACTCCATACTTCGTTTGGTGCACCGGTACCTGTAAGCTGGCCCTCGATCTTTTCCATGGGCTTGTTCACCCCGTGGATTCTCATCACCGGGCAAAATGCACCATATTGAAACCAGCGGATTAACAACTCCTTATAGGTGTCCGCCTGCGGATCAGCCCAGAATCCCCCAATGTCGGTGGTCCACCACGGTATCCCGCACAAGCTAATGTTTAAACCGGCTTTCACCTGTTCTCTCAGGGTTTTGAAATCACCATTGATATCGCCCGACCAGAGAAGCGCACCAAGCCTTTGACTGCCGATCCACCCGCTACGGGTAAGGTTAATAATATCTGTCTGACCGTTTTCTTTCTGTCCTTCATAAATGGTCTTAGAAAAATAATATGGATAGAGACAGGATAACTCAAGACCATTTCCCCGGTAATACCTGATATTATGGTATTCAAGAGGTTCAATCTCGGGTTCGGCTTCATCCATCCAGAAATTACGGACTCCCAGGTCATAATAGTTTTCCTGGAGCCTGGCCCACAATGCTTTCCTGGCTCCCGGATGGAAAACATCGACATAGGTAAGGTCGTCGTTTACCTTTAAGAAAAGGTTGTTCCCGTATTCAGGGCGAATGGTATAATTCTTTCTCCTGAATTCTGCATAATTCTCGCTTTGAGGCGCCAGAGTGGGCCAGACTGAAACGACTAATTTGAATATCCATGCTTTCCAGTTCTTTAATCATTCCGGCCGGATCGGGCCATAATTCCGGGGTGAATTTCCAATCGCCGGTAACGGGCCAATGATAAAAGTCGGCCACAATTACCGAAATGGGAAGCTCTCTCTTCTTATATTCCCGGGCCACCGACAGGAGATCTTCCTGGGAATAATACCTCAGCTTTGATTGCCAGAAACCGGTGGCAAATTCAGGCATTTTTGGAGCTTGTTCCTGTAAGCGTGGAATAATGAGTCACCAGCTTGGCGGGTGTTTCACCCGAGAATATTACATAGTCGACCTGCTTGGTGTATTCTGCGTAAAAACTGGTGTGAGTCATGGATAATTCGGCCCGGCCGACAGCTGGATTATTCCATATGAATCCATAGCCCTTGCTTGAAAGCAAAAAGGGAATGGAGATCTGGGTGTTTTTCTGGGCCAGCTCCAAAGTGCATCCTTTCAGGTCGAGACAATTATTGGGATATTGCCCCATCCCGTATAAGATGTTCGTCCTTTTCTGTTTCGAAGGTTATCTTCATTTCAAAATGATCACTCCCCTTGCTTTTATACTGCCGGGCAAATTGCGGATGATGGTGGTGATAGGCTTCGCGAAGCAAGACCTCATCCTTATCATTCAGATAAGTAATCCGTCCCCTGCGTGATTCAATCTCAGCCCTGATTTTTCCGTTTTTTACAATTGCCCGGTCTGCGCTATGGATATTTCAAGCTGAACATCGGGCTGTGGCAGAAGGTTCCAGTTTTCGTCTGTAATCCGGAGACTTTTTGTACTCCTGAAACGCAGTGCATCAGGACCCATGGCATCAATCCAGTAGATTTCTCCCTCATTTTCCCATTGTAAACGGTTGTCAAATTGAGTAAAGGGTCCGGCAGTTTTGTCCTGAGCACTAAGCATCCCTGTTGTTACAAGGCTCATTACCATTACGATAAACAACTTGTTTCCTGACTTCAACATTTTTTTCTTTTTAAATTATTAATTTGTTTAATTCTTTTCATTTTGGGGCTTCATCACCTTACTGAACTGCTTCAAGATGACTGAACCCATATTTTATATCGGGCAGAAGATAACCCCCTTCAATCCATTCATTCCAGGAAAAAATGGTGATCAGCTTTTCTTGTTCCGGGTGTTCATCACAATAATCTTTGGCTTTTTGCAGAAAAGATGAAAATGCCTCAGGTGATTTATTTAAGTGCACGATGTGCTTCTTTTGTCTGGTGTGGGAAGCGTGGTGAATCGTCCCAGCCGATTGAGGCATTTGGGATAAAGGGTATGGACAGGGCCTCATCCCAGTCTTTTCTTCTTTCCATGGCTTCAACGCCCCATTGGATATAATCTTCAGGGTGAGGCCCTCCCCAATTATAATAGGTCACACTATTTGCACCCAGTCGATCAATTTGCTTCAGTAATTCTTCATTTGGTGTATCAAATACAATGGATTGAAGGTGTAAACCAGGGAAACCGGCTTTTTTCGTTTCCTCCCGGAAATAATCAATGGCCTCTCTGGCTTGCTCTAATCCCCCCAGCCCTTTGATAAAATTATGGATACTGAATAAGGAAAACACAGGCTCGCCATCAATTTTAAAGTAATTTGATTCCATAAAGTATTGCTCAATTACCCTGGCAACAATTATTTTAAAATTCGCCAGATCAACGGCACCTTCCCATAGCAGGGAGGTATCGTCTTTGAATTTGTGGACATTCCAGTAATTGCGTCTGACATTGTGATTTGCCCACATGATATAAAACTGCATTTTGTCCTGTGTTCTTTGCTTTCAGGAAGCCATTGTTTAGCGAACTTTCAAGGAAAGGGCCATCATCGAACCAGTACCAATCGAATATAAAAACATTCACTCCATGATCCGTGGCTGCATTGATCCATCGTTCCATAACTTTTGGATCATCATCGGGTTCATATCCCCATAAGGGAACTTTGGGTTGATAGTGCCCTTCAAATCGCGGATTACCCTTTTTTATTACCTCCCACTCTCCGGTACCTTCGGGCCATAACATATCACCGAATCGTTCGTCATGATGACAGGAAGGCCATACATAAGCAGCTACATTATATTCATCACTGGTTTTTTCATCCCTTTTATCATCCTTGACAGATGTCTGAGGATTACAGGAGAATAAAACAACAAAAAAGATCATTGCCGTGAATACTGGTTTTTTCATCATTTTTTTCCTTACTCAATGAAAACTTATTCCAAAATAAAACTAATCGGGGCATATGCACCCAGCTCGAAGCTCAGTTTATCATCCTGGATATTTATAAACTGTCCCCGATTTTCTCACCGCGCAGGTTAACCGGTGTGGCCTTTGTCGCTTTGGTCTCATTGGGCAGCTCAACAATAAGCTTCCCGGAATCTCCTGCCTGCTCCCAAACACGAAGCAGGGTTCCTTCACCATCCGGATTGGCGCCAAATGCTGTAATCATTACTCCCGGCCGTGATACGCTCAAGCCCGCCTGCTGCACAGGCAGTTTACCCCGATAGGTATTTGCGCTGGCAGTATGCACCGGATAGCGCATTTCGAGCGAGGGTGTGATCAAGGTAGTAGCCGCATCATATCGATCGTAAGGACCAAATGCGAAAGCGATAGGTCCATTTTCCTTCGTTCCAGAAGCGGTAGTTGGTGGTCCATTGATTGTTGAACAGGTTAAAATAGAATGATGGCTTCTCAGGTACATAAGTCTTGTCGAACTTCCAACAACCGGGCACACCAATGCTCAGCAAGGGCGTTTCCGGAGCACAAACTCCAACTCCCCTGCCCTGCTTATCAAAAACAGCCGCCCCTGTCCCAAGTGCATACATATATCGATTGGCTCCAGAGATAATATCCCTGGCCGGATCCATGATGAAGCCATTACGACCCACCCGAAACTGCGGATTATCAATTTTAAAAGGAAGGCATATCCATCCTGCTTCAGGCCAGATATCAGCAGGTTTTTCAATGGTCAGTTCCATATCAAGATAGGCCGCATCATCATAAAGATGGATACGGGTCGTCACCGGGTAATCTAATACCAGCTTCATCCCGGGCAGCCCTCATCACGAATGTTGTGGTATTACCGCACCTTGAGCTGGTAATGGTCCAGTTGCCAGCCGTTTTGGCCCGATAAGGCATTTCCGAAGCCGGAGGCAGGTTGGGTTTACCGATCTGAGCATAAGCCCAGCTATATTCATCCCAACCTTCTTCATTCTTTTCTCCGCGTATATAGTTCTTACAATATTCGGCTATTTCATCGGCACTGAATTTTTCGTGCAGATATTGGCCAAAACCATGCTCACTCTCAACATCAACCAGCTCACGACCACTACGTTTATCGATCAAGGAAGCAATGGAACCCCGCTTGGGGTCAAGAACAATCCTGAAGTGGTCATTCTCGAAAGTATTCCCGGCCTTCACTGCTCTGGTCGAAGAAACAGCCACCACGGGTAAAGCCTTGTAGCCACCCGCCGGAATATCCTTCACCAGCGAGCCATTAATAACTGCGTCGCGCTTCCATGGCAGGGGATTAAAGGCTACCGTACGATGTGAAACAATATTCACATTCCTGGCAAGGACCTCCAAACCATCCTGCAGCGTAGAGGAGGTGATCTGCCCGGCATCACGGGCATAGGTGGTATGTTCTTCCCAGGAAAGCTGGTGACGGTCATATTTATTAGTCTCTAAATCGGCCCTCCACTGATCGCCATAAAACCAGTTACTTACCTGGCCGATATTATCCCGGGCGGGAAGGTATTTGCATACCCAATCTATTGCACCACCCCAGGTATGCTCATAAAACAGCATGCTACTCTCGTAGCCCTCAGCAATGTTCCCTTTAACATCCCTGCTTTCCACTTCCCAGCTGTCAAGCAGGGTAAACAAAGCCTCAGCTGCATAAAGGTCCGGCACTGCCTTTCGGGCAATACTAATCCCAAAAGGATCGCACATTGGTCCGTGGATCCAGGAATCCGGCATATCCTCACTAACCACAGGAATATCACTAAGATCCTCCCTGACCATACGGTCGCCAAAATCTCCGATTGTTCCGATACGAACCTTAACTCCGGGAAACTTCTCCTGGATCGTTTTTATATGTTCACGCACCTTTTCGGGACTCGGTGGGGGTTTGTTATCACTGCCCATCATCATAGCGATCCAGGTCTTATACTTCCAGTTTTCCGGCGGAAAAAGGCCATTTCCATAGACCGCGCTATACATCGTCAAAAGACGCGATCCGTCGGGTCCCTCCCACCAGAATAAAAAGGGTACTTCAGGCGGTGTACTTCCGGGATTACAGCCCAGGTGAAGAAAGTTCACCCCGGCATTCTTCAATAAAGTCGGCGTAAATTTAGTGTACGAAGGAACGTCTGTCATCTTTGCCCCGGTTGGCAGAGGTTTGCCTGCGTCACGAGCCAGCTTGGAGGCATAACCCAGACTGCGAACCATGCCTTCAGGTTCCATCAATTCAATCTGCATGGTAAAGGGTAAAGCATGTACTGCAAAACGCCCATCCCTGAAGGCATCCCTGACACGCTGGCTGCGTTCAGGAGTCTGCCCCTCCCAATCTTCCAGAATCTTTTTCATGGGCCAGCCAGGAATGGTCCAGACAAACTGCTGGTCAGGCGGCAGATTCTTGTTTTGATCAACAACTTCCAGGGCTCCTTCGATGGTTTTGGTGCGATAGTTTTCAATGGTTTCGCTGGCCAGGTGTGTATAGCCAATATCGAAGTGGGATTTATAAACAAGAATGATTTCTTCCAAATGAGCCTTCTGGGCTTCAAGACCATTAAAGGCGAATCCGTTTATTGCCATCAAAAGCAAAACCATTAAAATTCTGCTGTTTTTCATTAAATATTGATTTTAAATACCCAGGCATGTTCACCCTTAATATCCGCCGGTGGAAAAATTTTCAATCCCTTTCCTTCAGCTTTCCACTCAAGCTCCTGATCCATACCGAGTATGGTAATCTTCCCAACTGAATTTACATCCAGATGATCATTTAATGAGATGAAAAAAGGTAAAACAGGCTTCTCCAGGGAAATAGCATAGAGGGCATCCGGTTTTTGTGTGAATCTTAAATCCGGGTAAGTCCTGTTTAAACTCGACCCAGGGTCGGCTTCCATAGATAGCTTCGCCGTTGGTTTGAAGCCATTCTCCTATGGCCATTAAACGTTCCTGCATACCCTCGGGAATTGTGCCATCTGCTCGCGGTCCGATATTCAAAAGAAGATTTCCGTTTTTGCTTACAACGTCACAGAGTAAATGAATCAATTCTGTCGAACTTGTGAAATTCTCACCACCCTCTTCGTCACTGGCATATCCGTATGATGTTCCCATTGTTGCCGGGTTTTGCCATTTCTCAGCAATACTATCCAGGTTGAGATTGTCCATCTCCAGGCAGCCAGGTCCGTCAGGCCAGTTTTTATAATACCCTTTGTTATTGAGATAAACCTCTTTACCCCACTGGTCAGAAGCACTGAAATAATCACCGATCATATTCAGATAGGCATCTTTAAACTTCTGTGTTTGCGGATGATTTTTGCTTTCTTCGTCCTTATAGAAGATGGGAACATCATCGATCCACATAAAATCAGGTTTGTATTTTCTTTCAATCTCTTTCCAGCGGGCCACATAGTCCTGAATAAAAGCATCACTTAGTTCGAAAGGACCATAAAGGTCGGCTGCAGACGGCATTTGTTCGATTTCTCTTGCAATGTCGGGAAGGGCCTGACTTTTTACCACATACATATCCTCTGCAAAATAGGATGAGTGACGTTCCCTGTGATAGGAAGGAGCGTACTTCATGCCCTTTTTCCGGACAGCTTCACCAAGATCACCAACCAGGTCACGCATCGGACCTGTCTTTGTGGCACACCATTCTGTAAGATCCGAGTCCCATAGTGCATAACCATCATGGTGTTCTGCAGTAATCGTAATGTATTTAGCACCTGCCTGATAAAACAATTCAGCCCAGGCATCAGGGTCCCATCGTTCGGCTTTGAACATGGGTATAAAATCCTTGTATCCGAACTCTGGCGGATGTGCACCGTAGGTCTCCTCCAAATAGTTGTAGAAGTATTCCTTATCACGATACATATGATAGGGTGCCCACTCAGCATAATCATCACCCTGACGATGACCGATCACACTATAGGGGCCCCAGTGAATCATGATTCCAAATTTGGCATCATCAAACCAGAGTGGCACAGGTCTTTTCTTAAGTGCTTCCCAGGTGTATTGATTTGCTGCTTGATTCGCATTCAGCCTGTTGACTCTTTCTCCCGGAACAGGCTGAAATCAGTATTACAACTAAGATTAAGGATAATAGTTTTTTCATAAGTCAGATTGAATTATTCGGCGTGCTCCAGGGTAATATCAATCCTGGATTCTGATTCCAGTTCGAGCCACACGACCAGATCATATTGATTGATCCTTCGGATATAACCCGTACGAAAGGCCTTGTCTTGTGAAATTTCCTTTCCATTGACTTGCTAGGCGAAGCGGATGGTCACCCCAGTTCCTGACAACAAAAGCCGGATTAACAAGCGGGCTGTCAGCATTAGCCAGCAAGCTGAATTTGAGTTTATCTATTTCCTCATTCTTTGAACCTGAAATCACGTAACTTCGTTGTGTCGGATCAAAATGACTGTCTGAAGCACCTGATTGGATAAGCAGGTTCGGAGGCCTGACCCAGGATCTTGACAGATGATGTTAAGGAAGCAATATCATCCTTGCGTAGCCCCGTACATCCAGGTCCACCAGTAGGTATTGTTTTCGCCTTTATGCGGCCTGGGACTTGCCCATGCCAGTGAGAAGCTCGATGCACGATCCGCGGCCTGACAGTAGCGCCCGTCGGAAGGGATCATCGCAACAGGCCAGTGGTTCCACCACGGGAAATGTGAGACATCCTTGCGGTGTTCATGGGCAAAACATGTAAAGTTGCATTCCAGTTCGAATATCTGAAAGGGCTTGTATTCGGACTTAAGATTGACCATCATGATGTTGGGTTTTTCACCCAGAGAATCACCAAAATGAATGTAGGATCCTATCTCCCATCGTCCTGCGCTTCTGAACTTGGGTGATTTCTCAGCCCAGGTATAAGTGTGCTGCTTTCCATTAAGGTTAGCCAGGGTCATGGCACTTAGATCGATTATATCCTCCGGCCTTTGGCCGGGCTGACAAAGGACGATTACCTCCTCGGGCCATAAGGATTCGCCGTCGGTATGTTGGATGACCTTGCGAATGCCAACCTGGTCGGGATAGAAGGTATAATACTCATCGACCCAGTCTTCCCAACCTGATATGGGATTGACCTGGGAATGATTACCATTGGCCGAGGTGGGCAGGTATCGCCAGTGCACGACCACACGTGCAGGTGTGTTTTCAATAATCCTCACATGAGAAAAACGGCAACGAGGATCAAGCATATGCTCGATACAGCCATCCGTATCATTGAAGTTTTCAATACTCTGATCACCCATCCATATGTCATTTTCCATTACCCATGCAGGTCCGTATCGTGTTCCACGCCAGAACACAACTCGTACGGGGGAATCATCGAATTGAACCACGACATCCGGATCTGATGAAAGTCGCCACTGAGCATCCCACTCCGGGAAATACTTCAGATGTATATAGGAGGCTCCGAATTTGCCCTTGCCCTTTGGTCCAGAGGGCATGATCCTGGGTGGAAGATCGGCAGCACTATCAGGCATGGACGAATCATAATTATTTGCTAGAACGTTCGAGAGAAAGGGAGACTTATCATAAATGCGAAGTTCATCAAGAATGCCATCAAAGGAATACCAGCTTGGCAATGTCGCAAATGTACGAACAGGATTGGATGCTTCGATCTTTTGACGGGGCATCCCAATTCTCAATTCCTCGGATTCGGCAGGATCAAATTCTCCCTCGACTCTTCATCCCGGCCTGTTTTTTTCCCGTTGATATACAGGACTACTCCGTCCTCATTGTCAAAGCTCGCTGCAACGTGAGTCCATTCTCGCAATGGGACTTTATCTTCAGAACGGCAGATTTCCCATTGACCTGTTCCAAGGTGTAAAGCCCAGATGGCCCTGAGGACTGATCCCGAAAAAGAATCCTTCCTTGGGCGAGTTGGCCAGAATGTCGTCGGGCCAGCTGATCTCATCCAGGTTCGAGTTCTCGCTCACCGTATTTTCCTGGGCAACAATGGGCGCCCAGTTCCACGGATAAGCACCTATCGCAACCCAGGCTTCAATCGTAAATGCCTGACCCAGTTCCGGAGCCTGGTTTGCTGAGCTCGAGATACATGTTGTGTAGCCATCCAACACGATGGCCTGACCTTTCACCCCCTTAACCAGCCTGTGAAAGCCGCTGACAGGGTCCTGGGTCCCGCTGACGGATTCGAAGACGCGCTCATCCTGAATACTGTCAAAGCTCCAGTAAGCGAGGGGATTTATATCGTTTGCCTGCGAGCGGCCTGCCAGGGACAAAAAGCTCAGCAGGCAAATGAGCACTGCTTTTTTCAAGGTATCCATAAGCAAGATTATTTAGTAGCAGCTTCCTGACGTGTTACAATTGGAACGTATCCGACTTCCATGCCCTTGGGAGGAGTAACCAGAAGAGCCGGATCAAGGGTTGCAAGCTCGCCCATGGTTGGCGGAGCCATGTAATCCCTGTCAATAGGCCATTCGGCATGGATCTTTTCAACAAAAGCCTGTAATTTATCTTTTTTGGCCTGGCTCCAGTTATATTGTTGGAAGGATGGCTGATCAACAAAACGATACCATGAATAGGTGACCAGAGAACCGTCTGCAAGTATCACCTTGAAAGGACCAGCAGCTGCACCAGGATTGGTCCATGCACCCTTGGCAGGAGATGTGAATGGCTCACCCGGTTCAGCAAGTTTAAACTCCTTTTCAAGGAGATTTGTCTCCCCGGGTACCTCCGAAGCAGGTATTGCAACGATGCGATCTTCCTCATGCCTGAAATATGTGGGGAAATTCCCAAATTTATTCCGTCGTACCATCAAGCCATTGCAAGCCCCATACATTTTGGTCATGCACCCTGGTGTCGAATATTTTCTCGACACCTTCTATTTTCTTTCCGGCCTGATCGTAACCGGGAGTACGGGTTGAAAGGGTTGACTTCCATGCACCCTGTTCATCGAAACGTCCCCGAGCAAGCCTGCACCGCCGTCACGCCATTCTTTAAAAGCATCATAAAGCGCAGCCTTGGAGTAATATACCACATCCTGAACAAGCAGGGTTCTGCCCTGATCGTCGACCGGGAATTGCAACTGGGGTATCTTTGAATACGTCACACCCTTTTCATCCCGGGATTCAAAGCAGGGAACAGTGTTGATCTCCATGGCACCACCTCCCATATTGCCAGGTTTGGCATCCAGTCCGCGACCATAAATAAAGGGGTAATCGAACAACTTGCCTATCTTGCTCCAGGTCTCCGGTATATAATAAGCAATCGGCCCTTTAAAATTGGCCGTACTTAGAAAGCAGGTCCAGCTCTGGTCACCTGTGGGCGGGTCTCCGGTGGTCGCTTCTGTAAAAGGTAGAGCCATATAGGAATATCCAAGGAATTTACCACTGGGATCGCCCTGAAAAGGCAAAGCATCCGGTGGAATGAGTAGACGATTGCTCAATTGGGCAATCGCCCAGCCGGTCGTCAGGCAAAGCCTCGGTATCGTAAAAGAAGGACCAACCCGGAGAACCAATTTCATAGTCGTAACACTGCGGAGTGGCATTCATACTGAATTTTGGCGGACCGTAGCGAAATCGATTACCGGCCCAGTAACCAAGGCCTCCTTCAAGGGTCTGAAAGACGCTGGCCCATGTCGGACCTCGTTCCGGCCAGTTGTCACGGGCATGTGTTCCAATTGGAGCAAGTGGTTTATCTTTATTGTCGGAATTGTCCGGAGTAAGCCAGGCTCCGGCCAATCCAATCTGAAAGCCCTCAATCGGTTTGGCAATCAATGGCCATACCGCGGAATAAAAACCCATTCCGTAACTGTAGTTTGACTGTTCGGACGGTCTGTCGGCACTATAACCAATGTACCCATGCAGGCCGCGGGAATGCGACCTGACAACGCCAGCTCCGGAATCCGCTTCAACATTTTCCTGGCCCGCACAGGAACGTAGCAGGAAACAGAATAAGAAAAGTTATTGTTAACATTAGAAGATGCTTCATCTTATTTTTCTCTTTAATATTTTACAAGTACAGATTGATTTTTTAAACAATTATTCCATTCCCTGCTGTGTAACGATGGGAACATACCCCACTTCAAATCCCGCCGGCGGGGTAACGATGAAGAGCCGGATCAATTTCCGCCAGTTTTCCAATCATTGGTGGAGGAAGATATTCACGGTCCTTTGTCCAGTTCCTGTGAATCATCTCTACCCGCCTCTGCATTTCTTCACGTTCCTCTTTACTCATATCCGCATTGAGCAAGGCAGGCTGGTCGGCAAATCGATACCAGTAGTAGGTCACTGTACTGCCATCTCCCAATTTCGCCTTGAAAGGTCCGGCAACCGGGCCGGGAGTTTTCCAGCAACTCTCTTCATCATCGGGAGTAATGTAGGCCAGCGTGGTTCTTGTGTCTTTATTGCTGAAGTCGAACTTATGCAGTCCGGTTTCAGCCGGCACATCTTCAGGTGCCACAGCAATCCACTCACCAATGTCGTCACTCACCGGTTTTTACCAGTTTATAATATTCAGGAAGGATTACCACAGAACCGTTACCTGTTTCTCTTCTTGTAATCAAACTCACCATCCCAGCGAACCCTCAAGGTAGCCGAATCAGTAACATTTGCATCCATATAAGCGGTGATATTCATCAAGGCCCGTTTGTCCTTGGGGATATGATCTCCGTAAAATTTCCAGTTTGATCTGACTCCCTTCTTAAACTTTTGCATCGAAGCCCCTGTCAAGATCAATGTTGCCATCAGCAGGACTCGCCTCCCTTAAACCAGGCTTCAACATCATCCCAGAGCGCCTTCTTGTTATAGACCATCAGGCGGTGTAATAAATCCGAATTCCCATCCGGTCCCGCCGGGTACTGGGTCGGCGCCATGCGGGCATAGATCTGACCTTTGGAGTCGGTGGCTTCAACGGAATGGATATGCTGCGTTTCCATTTGAAAGGGTTTGTTGGCCTTTGAGGGACGTTGATCAAGAAACAATCCACCCAGTCGTGGATCATCGACCGATGCACGGGTCCAGAAATAAGGGGTAAAGAATGCAACCGGGCCTTTGAAATTTCCGGTGTTCAGAAACAAGGTCCAGCACTGATTCCCGGTAGGAACGTCTTTCCCTGCCGTGGTCGATTTCGGCTCAGTGAGCGGCAAAGGCAGGTAGCCGCTGCCAAACAATTCACCACAGGTACCCTGCTTCAGGTTCAGACCATCCGGGGGCCACAATACCCAGGGACTCAGCTGAGCCACACCATATTTTCCTTTTGGATTGTTCCAGTCTCTGCCCTGACCGGCACCAGGCCCGTTGGCCCATCCGACAAAGTTCAGCTGTACGCCACCCATGATAAATTTTGGTGTTTCTGTTGCATACTCCGTATCGCGCCACCAGCCAAGACCTCCTTCAATATCCGTATATAATTTTTCCACGGGCAGAGGTCCGTCATGCTGCGGATGCATCCAGGTACCAAACAGGCCTGATTGAAAACTCCTTCCCGGATACTCCTTTACCAAAGGCCAGGCCGCTGCATACATCGAGTAACCTGCATTAAATGATTCGTCAACCTTCTCTCTCTGTGTAATCATGTATCCGCCTACATTTCCTTTACGGAGCGAACTCACTTCAGGGGTTTCCTGAGCGCAGGCAAGGGGAGAAAGCAGTGTGATCAGCGCCAGGGCAGTCATGGGTTTTATCTTTCTAATACTGTTTTTCATAATTCTTATTTTTGTTCAGGTATATTCTTGATCTTCTCACTGAGAATAATTACCAGGCCATGTACTTTTATAGAGATTTGCAGGAATAAATCCAAACTGAAATTTTCATGCAAGTCAACACCTTGATTACAGTGCTTTAATTCATTTACAGCACTTTATAAAGATTCCAGGCAAAGTCAAAGTTAAGAAATATCCATCTTATACCTCCCTGGATATACAATATTTTCACTACGAAAATAATAAAAATCAGGGCAAAATGGTAATTTTAACCGGCACCTCTTCTTCAATTGGGATATATAAAAGCAGGTCGTCTCCTTCGAGTTGATGCGTGATGCCGACTTTGCTGTTTTCATAAGCTTTCCCGTTCACAAGAACCCTTGCTCCTTCGGCATTCCAGTTTTTCACAAGAATTGCAGGATTAATGACAGGTGAATCCTTGCTGCCCTCAAGCGACGAATTCGATTGGCCCGGCTTCAGTCCTGTTGTTTTCCAGCTGGTAGCATCGCTCTGCCCTTTATCGTAACCTTTGGATATAACATCCATTACCTTCAAGAGAAAGTTCAGGAGCATAGGCCCACGAACGGCCGAAAGCTTATCAGCTCGTCCATGTTCATATTATTCATGCCATAGAGACCAATCCAGTAAAGACGGTTTCCTTCTTCATGAATAAGCGGATCGGAACATGGTGAACTGGTGAAATGGGTTGGGCGGTCTGTTGTTAAGTGCCCATCGTCCGTCGCTGCGGGCCTGGTTTACAGGGAAATGGTTATATCCGCCACCGATCCATCTCACCCACATGTGGTTTCCCGGTTCAAAACAGATAAATGGTTTGTTCTCCGATTTGAAATTATATTGCTGAACGGTATATTCCCCGGTCCAGTCAGTCAGGCTGTCTGGCAGGATCAACAGAAACAGCCATGTGTATTGTAATCATAATCTGCAACATGCACATAGTCGTTTTCGATGACCTCTTCGCTACTCTGTCCAGGTTGTGTAAAAGGCAGTGATTCCTGAAACTGAACTGCACGTCCTGTAGTCCCCTTATTCCAGGAGACTTTTCTGATGGCTGATCCATCGGGATAGATATAATAGTATTCATCCACCCAGCACTCCCATCCGGTTTTGGATCGGGCATCCAGGTGTGATCATGGGAACTGACCGGAGCATAGCGCCAGTGGACCACAGCTCTTGCTTCATTATTTTCAATGATCCTCACATGCGAGAAACGACAATGCCGGTCCTGCATATGCTCGAAACATCCTTCGATATCATTTTTTCCATTGCCCCAGGTTTCAAGACTTTGATCGCTCATCCAGTTTTCATTTTCAGAAACCCATCCGGGACCGTACCTGATTCCTCTCCAGAAGATTAGCTTCACAGGACTATTGTCAAAACAAACCACAATATCAGGATCCTGGTCAACGGGCCAGAGATTATCCCATCCAGGGTAGTATTTCAATTTGGTATAATAAGCACCAAAACGACCCGGATTCTTTTCAATTGTAGGCAGCCTGCGCGCTTGAATATCCGGGGCTTTTGCTTCATACCTTTGAAAAATCGCCTTTGACCTGGTCAGCTGTATAATGCCTTATCAAATACCTTAACTTCATCAATAATCCCATCCAATCCGTAGTATGTTGGAATGGTTCCCCATGTCCTGATCGTATTGCTTGGCCTTCGGGGTGCTGCCACCATCCCAAGAATGCAACTGGTTTTTGCAGGGTAGCTCAAGGAACCTTTAATGGCCACGGTTGACACAAGTTCACCATTTACATACAGTGCCATTTCTTTCTGTGCCGTATAGACAGCGGCAAGGTGCATCCATTTCCTTAGCGGTATTGTCTCATTGGCACTTGTACAGGATATCCATTGTTCGCTGATTGCAGTTTCAAAAGAAACCTGCCCGTAAGGACCTATCAAAAGACGGTATCCCTTTACTTCATCCGATTCGGTAGTGATCACCGGACACCAGTTCAAGTGGATATTCCCCCAGAGAAACCCATGCCTCTATTGTGAATTCAGGGCCTGGTTTCTTAATATCTTTTCCTTTGCGAACAACCCGGCTTGTAAATCCATCCAGACGTAATCCTTTTCCGCTTACCCCTTCTGCTCACTTCAAAATTACCTTCAATGGTATCCGTTATATTGGTTGATGCTTCGATGGCAAGCCTGTTCTCTATGGTTTCAAAATCCCATGTCATAACAGCAGTCTGGGCCATGGCCCCCTGTGTGCGACAAGGCTTGTCAATATTAAAGTGGCGAAGAACACAATGATATGTTCCAGGTGTATAACTCCTCTGCTTTTCATAATTTCAGTTTTTTTCTATCCTTATTATCGAAAGTTCGGTTGGTAATCCTCGTTTATTATCTTCTTTGAAAACAGGTACAGCAGTTTCATTGCTCGTTTCATATTTAGTCAGAAAGTAGCCATCCCGGTTCAAAAATTGCTTCTCTTCAGTTTTATCAAGCGTCGCAGTCCCCACAGTATAATAACCTTTGGCTTTGTCCTCCTCGGATATGCTTATATTTTCCAATGGCCTGTTTTGTCCCAGCCTGCCATAGGTGCTCACCCTGTGGCAGTAATATTGATCTCCTTGATTTCAAATTCAATTTTTTGTCCGCTTACACGAACTACCATGTAATTGATTCGCGTGTTGTATCCTATTAATCCCCCATGGGCAATTTGCATGATCTCATCCCTTTCAGTACAGGTAATTGCGTGAACTTCTCCGCACAGGTAGGCATCTACATTGTGTTCCTTCATTGTTTGCCAGAAATCGGAATCCCTGCCTTCGGATATCATCAGTGCACTTGTACTCCATTTTCGCACAGGTCCAAGAATTGGCGCATGACCAAGCACGATTTTAAAATCCGCATCTGCATTTTCTTCCAGTATTTTTTCCAACCAGGTCAGTTGATCGCCGGTAACTCCCAGCTTAATCAATCCATGGGCACTTTCCCCTTCTTCAAAGACATCCGTTGAAATAAACAGGACATTATGATGCCTCCACCAGAATGCAGTACCCTTCATGTGTTCGGGCCCATTTTCAGGCATCTTTAAATATTTTGCAAATGCCTGCTTGTAGAAACTTACGGCATCCAATCTCTTTTGACTGGGCCAGTCATTGTCACCTATTTCATGGTCTCCTATGGTGGTGTAGAATTTCAGGCCATGATCATTCATCCTGTTTATCCAGGCCGGATAATAACGGTTTGCATACTTTGCGATGCTATCTTCATCATTCCACTCCGGGCCATCCCATTCTCCCATCACCAGATCTCCTGCAACGAGCAGGAAATCAGGATTCTCTTTTTTAACCGACTCCAGCACGTAGGAAAGTGTTTCTTCCCAGCCCTCCTGGGGATAATCACAGTCAACGTTTAAAAAATCAGGCATGCTTACAAAAACCCATTCCTCATCGTTTATTTCTTGATTTGATTGACAGCTACAAAATATCAGACAAGTCAAGAGGCCTGAAAAAAAATAAATTATTGGTGCTGATGCTTTAGAGAGCATTATTAAAGTTGTTATTGATTGACATACACATAATAGGCCGGATGTTCATATCCCAGGGAATCTATCAGCCATGCCTGTATGTCTGTATCTCCCTGTTCCAGTTCAATATTGAACACGGCTTGTTCATCAGTGGGATTTATCTCTTTTTCAAAGTACTCCTCACCAACCCTTAGTTTTACCTTTTCAGCGGTAATAATTTTTCCCTGCCGCAACGAGGACAGGCTCATTCTTGCTATAAATATCTCCCTTTGTTTGTGCTTCCGGTGCTGAATTAATGGGGCAATTCACCTCTTTTGGCCAGCGCCTCACCTCAAACTGGTAGCTACCATTCCGGGCAATGGTAACAGGCCAGTATCCAAAATTCTCCACCCCTTGATTCACATGTGACTGGTTCCAGGTTTCAGGTTCAATTTGTTCAGGAACCCAGGCATCGCAGTTCAGCCATGTTTCCTCAATCTTCCCTGAACCAATCACATTTCTCTGGAATGGAGACTTCCCCTCGCCAATCTCTTTCCAGTATTGCTCATAGAGTTGCTGCAGTTGCAGTACCTTTTCAGGATATTCATTTGCGACATTCACTTTCTGCCCCGGGTCGGACTTTATATTGTACAATTCATTACGGTTCACCAAACGCCACTCTTCGGTGGCAACAAGGGAATTCTTCCATTTCTCGTGTTGCTGTGTCCTGTTCTGGGAATGAAGAAACAGGGTTCTGTCCTGCCAATCAGCCTCCCCGCCAATTAGCAAATTGCTCCAGCTTTTTCCGCTTAACTTATATTTTGCTTTTTCAGGTGTCTTAAGCTCACACAGGTCAATTAGGGTTGGCAGTATATCAATGTGCGAAGTCATCCTGTCAATGTCCATCCCTGTATTTAAATTTTTTGCCGGCCAGTGAATAAAGCAGGGAACCCTGTGCCCTCCTTCATATACCGAGCCTTTGATCCCCCTCATCCCTGCATTGTATACTGCACCCCCTCCTGAGGTCCCGTTATCCGTCAGGTAAATCAATATGGTGTTTTCAGATAAATCATTATCAGATAAGTACTTCCGGAGGCGCCCAAGGTTCTCATCAAAGCGGGTGATCGTGGCATAAAAATCGACCACCGACCGGCCTTCTGCCTTTTCAAACTGCTTTAGTTTCTCCTCATATTTATCCCTGGATCCTTTTAATACATTCCAGGGTGCATGAGGTACATTGGTAGCCAGGTAGACAAAGAATGGTTCATCCTTATTATCATTAATGAAGTTTATGGCTTCATCAAAATAGATGTCAGTACAAAATCCTTCAAATTTCTCCCAGTTACCATTCCGCATGTAGCTGTCATTCATCTTATCATTGCCCCAGTAATCGCTGGCTGTGCCTGTTCCACCATCGCCATGTCCTACCCATTGGTCGAAGCCACGATCAATGGGACGAAAAGGGTAATTCCTTCCCAGGTGCCATTTGCCAAAATGCCCGGTTTTATAGCCAGATGCCTTAAAATATTCGGCCATTGTTGTTTCGCTTACATTTAAATGGTTTCTCCCGTTAATGGTTGATCGCACATGGGTAAGATCGGAAAACCTGCCGGTCATCAGTGCTGCACGGGTAGGGGCACAAAAAGGATTTACATGAAAGTTTGTAAATCGTATGGATTCTGAATAAAGTTCATCGAGATGAGGTGTATGAATATATGGATTACCGTGACAGGCAAGATCACCATAGCCCTGGTCATCGGTCATAATCAGGATTACGTTGGGTTTTGATCCCTGATCCGCTTTTTCCTGGCAGGACATAAAAAGAAATGTGAATAAGAGGGCTGAGATCCATTTTAAAACCTTACTGCTTTTTTTCATATTCTATTCTTTTGGTAACAATAGCTGCTTGGCTTCCATTAACCTTTTCTTCAGTTTACCATATTCCACATCCTGAACACAAACCTTGTCATCAATTGCAATACAGGCAGCCATTCCGGCACTCTGACCCAGGATCATGAAAACAGGCTCCATGCGGATGGAACCGTAGGCAACATGCGTCGCAGAAAGGCAGACCGGCACGAGCAAATTGGCGCATTCCTCCTTTTTCGGAACGATCGATCCATAGGAAACAGGATAGGGCCCCGGGCAGGCTTGTCCAAAGCCTCCCTCGTTTCGTACGCTTATGATCCCTTCTTCTTTCACAGGCACCCGCTGGCAGAAGTGCGAGTCCATCCCGTATGATGCCAGGCCGATGGGATCTTTTACCGTCCTTTTCGATTCACAATTCGCCTGCGTCATCACATATCCGGAAACCATGCGACGGCCTTCCCTCACATAAAGCTGATGGGGCCAGTATCCCGTCTCCTGAAACTCACCTGGATCCAGACCGTAACCATTCACCCTGTCTCGCAGCGTTTCCGGAACCCGGGTATCGTTGGCCAGGAAGTACATAAGCCCCTGCTGATAGTTGACATGATCCTGGAAGATTTGCTCCCGCAATTGGTATAACTCGCGGAAGGACATCGCCAGCCCGCGCCGCGGCGAAGGGAGCTCCGTAAAAGATCCCTGCTCATAGGTCCCGTCAGGCCAGCGATAAGAGCCGCCGACATAATCAGAAGAGAAACTTCCTGCATTGTTGCTGTCACCGTTCCTGAGCTGGACCGGGCCATCGGTCATGGGAGCTGTTGTGTAATTGAGGGTCCATTCAATACGGGGATCAGCGTTGAGAAAGCGGGCAAGCAGTGCGTACCGGTCTGGGTCATATCCATGGGGTTTCGGAAAGGGAATTTTTCCCTCCCTGTCCGAGAGGAACATCCGGAAATTGAAGGCCTGTACCTTGAAGTCTCCTTCCCCCGCCTTTCCAGGAGCTTCAGAGGCGATCTCGGGAAGCAGTCCCGATTCCGGATCACCCGCGTTCACGTAAGGACTCAGGGGCAATCTGCAGAACTGGTAAACATTCTTCCATGAGATCTTCTGCCATTGCCCACCCAACGATTCTCCGTAGGCCCCGGCAGGTTCCCGGCCCACACGATAGGAGACATTCGCTGCGGCCATCAGGTCGCCCTCGTATGTTGCATCGATGAATACATCAGCCTTAAAACTTTCTCCTGTCTCCATGGTAATGGATACGATGCGGCCTTCTTTGATGACAATCGACTCCAGGCAACGTTCGAAAAAAACCGATGCTCCTGCCTCTTCAAGCATCCTCAGGAACAGCGATTCGGCTTCCGATGGACGAAAATCTCTGATGCTGCCGATCCGTGAATAATATTCCAAGGCCATTCCGCCGATGGATTTTTTGTCACCCACGTCTGTGGCGGTCAAGCCGCCAGATGTCATTCCTCCCACGTGACGATTGAAGGAAAGCAACACGGCCTTTTTACCCTCGCGTGCGGCTTGCATCGCTGCAGTAACCCCGGCAGGTGTGCCCCCGTAAACGGCAACATCACATTCGATCAACTTCGGCTTCCCGGGCTCCACTTGCCGGTAGTAAGAGAGCTTGCCGGGTTCAGCCTGCGCCAGGAGGCAAGCCTTACCAATAAATAATACAATAGTGAAGATTCCTGCTATTCGTTTCATATTCCTTTGTGTCCGATTCAATCCAATTGAATTTTCTGAAACACCATGCCGTAATGACTGCCGGGAGGATTTTCCACAATCTTTTGCCCGTTCCAGTCTTTGGCAAAATTACCGGAATAGAGCAACCACATCTGCTTTCCATCATCGCTGATAAATTTGGAAGGGATATTCACAAAATAGGCCTGCTCGCCAAAGTCTTTCATATAGGTTATTATTTTCCAATCGCCATCCAGTCTGTCCGATTCAAGAATGTAGGTATTCATTTTTGAAACTGTGTTTCCACCGTCGGTTACGCACATCAGGTACTTTTTCAGCGGTGCATTATAGGTGATGGTGACACAACCCATATTGTTGTTCCACTCAAGCAATGGTTTTATCTCCTTAAAATTATTCGTCCATACTGGATGACCTCTGGCATCCTTCCCGCCGTAAAACTCATACTTTGAAATATCGTTGATGTTTTCCACAGAGGGAGCTAACCCTCAAGAGATAGATCTGGTCACCTGTGATCCAGCTGTCGTTCCAGAAGCGCCATTTTGTATCTGTTGTATCCGCACCGTGTGCCACCAGGTATGCCTTGCCATCGGGGGAATGCTCCATGTTTTTGCCAAAATCGACAAAATGGGGAGCCCCAATTTTTACAGGATAGCCATTTATTCCGGTTTCTCCAAATAGCGGCTTGTCGGGTTTATGAGGACAGACGGTCCAGGTACGTCCATAGTCGTCTGAATACCGAAATCCCACAAAAGGACCCATCCATGGCCAGTTAACTGTTAAATCACCATACTGTGTATTGCCAGCAGGACCCAGACAATAGGTCCCATAGTACCAGACTCCCTCATACATCAATGAGCCACAGGGATATCTTCCCGCATATGGCTTTGACCATTCAATAACAGTGCCGATGCTATACGCTTTGAGATTCATAGGATCAGAACCGACAATAATTCCCTGCCCGGAGTGACTTTTAGGTCCTGTGGAGTGTGAAATATCCGTGTAACCATCAAGTCTTTTAGTGGTATTGCCGTCTGTCCAGGGAGAATACAAAGTATCATTGGAAGCCCAGGTGGGGTACCAGGTATCACCATAACGGTAACCACTTTTTAATTCCGAGAAATTTAATCTTATTGAACTCTTTGGATTGTTCAAAAGGACAATCCTCCGGGATTTCCGATGGCCAGATAAAGGGTTCATACTTTAAGATCTCAGGACTTAAGTCCACGTTTTGAGAATTTACTACCCCACCCATAAAAACGGACAATACTAATAGCTGAAATATCCCGATACTTCTTTTCATGATTTGCTTAGTTTTTACCAGATTTAGCTTTATCGAAAAATATTCCGCTTACCACAGCATTGGGTCCCCTGACGTGGTTGATGCGGAATCGCACCGAATTGTTGTATCTGAAGGTCATATATTTCCCCTCCGAATAGTTCTCAACAATCCGGACAGGTGCAACAATATTTTTTGTATCCAGGTCAATCACCTCGATGGCAGTTCGTCTCGATTGCTTATCCCAGTCTAAAAAATAGAGTGAAAATTCATATTCATTTTGCCGGGCTAATTTTACATCTATTGTCATTGTTTGCCAGCAGGCACGGGGATCCTGTGTGAAAATAGCACCTGCATTTCGTGTAAATACCTGTTGATTATCAGGCTCCAGGACTCTCTTGTCATCCAAGCTTGGTTCCCCAGATGGAATCAGCATTTAAATTGAGTGAGACATCAACAATATCGCCTTTGAATGATTGAAGATGCATGGGTTTCCCATCCTTTTCAAGGTAGTTGAACAGCACATATCCCTCCTTGCCGTACTTGCTTTTCCAATCTCCCCGCGCTTAGTGAATCCTGACTTACAAAGGTGGCAGGGAATACCCATTCTGATTCAACATATTCAGGTGTTTCGCCAGAATATTCAATCTGTAAAATCATAAGTTCCAGCTTCGAGTTCTGAAAACAGGATAAAGTCCTTTGTCTCTTTCACTTTTATTTCGAGAATGAACGGCATTTTTGTCCTGCCATACCGGCTTTCCATTCAACTGAATGGCATAGAATTTCTTTCTCCACTTTTGGTATTCCAACAGTGGCCTTTATTCCCTCAGGAACTATAACATGAGCAGAACCTTCAGACACATCAAAAGCAACCTGAATTGCTCCTTACGGAGTGGGCACTTTACCTTCTACCTTCGTCAGTGTTCGACCCAGGATGAGGCAGAATTTCCACCGACGCAAATCCGGGAGAAAGAGGTTTCACACCCAATATTTCTTCCGAAATCCATTTCACAACGCCACCCCCCCAGGGATGAGCGATGCTGGTGTATCCGCACTGTCCATTTGGTGGTGCATCGTTTGGATTTAAGTCTTCATTCCACGATGGTCTGAAATTTTCGAAAAAGGTGGTCGCTCCATATTCAATTTGACCTCCCCATTGATCCCGAATGGTTTCCAGAGCATCGTCATATTTATCCATTCGGGACAAGGCCTGAATAATAAAATACTGATTAAATGGCGAATACGAAAGTCTGTTCTGTCTGTCGGTGAAAGCATTCTCATACAGTCTGTTTTCTTCATTCTCATTCAACATTCCGGTGTTGAGTGCATCGGATGCAGCATGAATGCCATATTTTCCTGTCCAATCCGGATCCAGTCGAATTTCACTCATTTTTTCATTGGCATACTTACTGTATTTCATGCTTAATTCCGTCTTGCCCAAATCCGTCATCATCACTGGAAAAATCGTTCCACGATTCAATGCTGAGCATTTTATAGGCATTCTGTGGCTCAGCATCACTATCATTCTCATTATTGAATTTTAGAAATCCTGCACCCAGTCGCTCGTCCCAACCATAATAACTTAATCGTGGGTTTGTTCCAAAAATCTCATAAGCATGATCAAGTTTTTTGCAGGCATTATCAATAAAATGAAGTATGGTTTCAGAATCTCCCGTATAGTAAAAATAGTCAACTAAACTCTGAATCCAGTAGAGGGAATAGCTCTCAATTCCATTGCTTTGGGTTGATGTATGATAAATGTTTTTTCTGATAAAATCATAGTTGGCAAAAGCCACAAGTGCGGCTGCCTGTGAAGGGTATGCATCTCCTGTCCACGAAAACCTGTCGCTCCTCTCCATGAGAATGGCTCCAAAATAGTCTTTCAGAAGATTAAGCTTCACACCATAAGCTCCCGTGTACCATATCCTGGTAAGCAGG
The DNA here is from genome assembly GCA_963716765.1 of uncultured Bacteroidota bacterium. Classification (GTDB taxonomy): domain Bacteria; phylum Bacteroidota; class Bacteroidia; order Bacteroidales. Next base: position 27,510 of record CAVQUO010000008.1, read on the forward strand.
GAATCGCTGCACGAAAAACTGCCCCTGATAGTTCACAGGTTTTACCTGACAAACCAGGCGAACATTATCAATGTGCCACTCCTTTTCAAAAGTATTCACGTGTATCCACCCAAAGCGAACCCCCTCAAACAATTCATCGTTTAATTCTAACCTGTAGGTATTCCCATATTTTATAGGTGCCAGGGTTTTAATCCTGTTTTGTGCACCCTCGTTAAGTATGGCAGGCTCATTGTATTCGCTGATACTCATGGTAACTTCACCGGTCATGTCCTTTGAATCAAATTCCAGCCATGCTGCATTTTCCTGCCCAAAATCCAGCATGATTGAACCGGTGCCTTTAACAAGAGCTTTTGAAGATTCTATTCTTAGAGTCGACAAGTTCTTCAAATGATTCAGGTGTATCAGTTTTCACCAGGACAGGTTTCAATGTATAAATCTCAAGCTCATCATCAGCCTTTGGATTTTCCCATTGCCATTCAATATTGGGTCAGGTGAAAGAGGCACTTTTTCACCAACCGGCCTGGCCGTGATGTATTGGTAAGGTTGAGGTGCCGGTGATTCCTCGAAAGGCTGATTGCTGCATGACTGAGCTGCCAGCATCATTAAAAGCCACACACTAGAAGGTAAATCGTTGATAAGGTTTTACCGTTTTGACGGCTGGCTTAAGTTGCATGGATTTTCATATTTAATTGATGCTTGTTTTGCTGGGTTTAATCGATCTTTCCATTGATACAATATAGGTCTTCCCGGGCATTGCCGTAAACGAAAGTTCAGATGCCGCAGCGCTTGCGCTGATGGATTTGACGGATCTTTCCCTTGCATCTGGACTTCGATCTTCTCTTTTTGGGTGGGAAAAACAACCTTGAATTCTCGTTGAAAAGAGCGTAATTAACTCTACTGATGTGTCCGTGGGATAGTTCACCTCCAGTTTGCCCAGTTTTAATCGCCGCCCTTTGGCATGGGAAGGGACCACAATGGTTCGGTAATCCTCCTGTATGCCGTAGATCGTATTCACTGCGATGCTCCAGGCGGCTACCCCCCAGCAGTAATCCTTTACTCCTATACCGATACCCTCAACACCGTTGTAACGTTCATAGGCATGGCCGTCATATTTCTCCAAAAGCTCCTGCATTTTTTCAGCCAACTCTATGGCAATATCATAATAGCCATAACGATTGAGACCAAGTGCAACCAAATAATTCGTTGGAGGCCACATATCACCACGCCAGAATCCATCCGGATCAAAAGTTGGCTCATCCATTGCTGAGGTCGTTACCGGGTATTTACTCCAGAACAGAGACGGGTCGGTTAACTGTTTGACCAGTTCTTCGGCCTGTTCCTCACTTGCCAGGCCGGCAGTCAGAGTCAGAAATCCCTGCAGGGTTCGAATGGGGATTTTTTCATCGGTATCCCTGTACAGACTATAGAAGAATAAGGTTTCCGGGTCCCACATCTTTGGACGGATCGCCTCGGTTCGTTTAGCAAGAAGCCGCTCATATTTTTTCATCATTTCGACGCGGCCGGTTCTTTGGCACATCTCTATCATAGCCCGCTCCGACATGGCCAGGAAACAGGTTTGATCTACACCTTCAATGTTCCCATACCAGGCACCACCTGTGCCGCGTGTAGGATGCTCTGTTAATTGCAGATCCATCAAGAGTCGCATGAAAATCAAATGTTTCAAATCGAGCTGATTGGACCAGATCTCCAATGCTACATTTTTTATACGCACCATACTCGATCAATCCATCATTATCCACATCTCGTTCGGTGGCATACCAGGTCAGAAATATGTCCAGATAGGGTAAGCAGAGATCCAGCAGTGCCGAATCATTGGTCTGATTAAAGACCATCAGACATCCCCAGGCAAGAATCGGGATTTGGGAAAAGCCATCCTGTGGCAGATCCGGTTTGGTCGTACAGGGTACCATGCCGTATTGGTACGATCCTTTGGGAGCTTCCGGATTATTGTCGATCACATTCCAATAATTTCTAAAGACATCATGTACCACCTGGTTATCATCCAACGGAGCCCAGGCATTAAGAATAAACATTGGATCCCACAGCAACTGGCACTTGGCATAGGACTCATCACCTGCCCCTGTAATTGAAAAAAATTTGTAGGGCAGACCGGGAAGAGCCGGTTCCCAGAGCTTATCAAAGAGGCAATCGATATATAAATTATGTACCTGCCTGGTTAGTTCGGGGTCTTCCGTCTATATTTGCCCTGGCAGGCTTTCTCTGGCATGCTGAATATTCTTTTCAGCAAGAGTGTACTTCCTTTTTGCCTCTTCCTGACCCAGAGTCGTATTATTAAAACTAAATACAGACGCAAAAATAAGGGCTCCTCTTAAAAGATCCTTTAGACGGCGAGTGGAATGTTGCATGTATTTTTTTATCTTTTTTAAATTCCAAAAGTTGGTTTTCTGGTTTTCCATTTTCCACGGGTAAAATCAGGGACTTCAACAGGTGTGACTGCCCTTAGCAATCGAATCACCGGAAAGTGCAACGACACAACTCATAAGTACAGATTCATAAACATCAATGGGGGTTTGTTTTTTATCGCGAACTGCCTCTGCAAAATACCCCAGCTCAATGAGATCAACTCCACCATGCCCACCTCCCACATATTCACCCTTCCAGAACTTATGATTATACTTTTCCTGGTAGGGCGCAAATGGTTCCCATTGATGGTATTCAGGACTCGTATCCTTTATGTACAGGGAAGTACGTTGTTCGTTGTAAATACCCTTTGTGCCCTGTATTGTCCAGCGATTATCATAGGGTCGTGGCAACTGCATATCATAATTTACCACAATGGATTTACCCATTTTGGTACGGATCATACTCGTAACAATATCTCCCTGAGCATATTTTCTTCTGGCACTGGGATGATCTTTCCCAAATCTATCGGTAAACATGGCATTAATACCTTTGCTATCTGTTGCCATTGAAGTAATATGGTCGAATGTATCGCCACATGGTATGTCCATCCAGCTCAATACAGGACCTAAACTATGGGTTGGGTATTGATCGCGATTATATTTTACTAGAAATTCCGCCGGCCATCTATCTTCACCTGTCTCTCTATCAAAAAACCAATGATCGATACAATCATGTGAATGGGCACAATGACAATGAACCATATCTCCAAACATTCCTTCCCTGATCATGTTTAGCACAGCCAGGTTATCCTGTCTGAAACTCCAGTTTTCCATCATCATACAAGGCATTCCTGTCTCTTCAGAAGTATTCACCAGTTGCCAGCACTCATCTATAGACAAGGCAGCAGGAACTTCAACACCAACATATTTACCTGCTTTCATCGCATCAACTGCCATTGGTGTATGCCATTGCCAGTAGGTAGCAATGATTACTGCATCCAGATCATCCCGTTCAAGAAGCTTTTTATAATCCAGTTCGTCTTTCCCGTATTCGCTTGCTTTTTTTCTGCCATGCTTCTTTATTATTTCCTGTGCAGCATACTAAGGCTTCCGGATTAATATCGCAAATTGCTGGTACTTCAACCCAATCCAGTGCCAATAGTTCATTTAACAAACTCCGTCCCTCTTCCCCCGACCCCAATAAAACCAATTTTATACTTTCTCCTTTTTATTTGACGCAAAAGAATACCTGGATCCAAAAGTGATTGCTCCTGCACCAAGAGCAGCTGATTTAATATATTTTCTTCGTTTCATATAGCTAAAGTTTTAGTTCTGATTCTTTACTGCATCAGGTTGCGGAGGACTCACGACATCGTAAAGATTACGATAGCCAGTTTTCTGCGAATTGCTTTGAAAGAAAAGAGGTTCAGGGCATTTCATATTCCAGGCTCCCAGAACTTTTAACATACTATCTGCAGTATTTTTTTTCTTCAGGGCTATGTCATTTTCTTCAGAAATATCTTTTGATAAATCAAAGAGCAATGGGAAATTTATCAGGCATATTCACCATTTTCATATCACCCTGCCGTAAGGCAGAAAATCCCTGGAGATTCCACATCAGGTATTCATGTGGCATTTCCTTTTTGCTTCCGTCTAAATATGGTGCAAGGTCTACACCATGGATATGATCTTCCTCAACAATTTCCCCGCCTGCCAGCTCAACAAAAGTCGGTAGTATATCAAGTGCAATAACCGGCTGTTCATATACCGTTCCGGCCTCGTATTTTTCAGGATAGGACATAATAAAAGGGACATGTATTCCACCTTCGAAGAGTGTGCCCTTCTGTCCCCTGAACGGCGCATTTATGGATACATTATTATTAATGTATCCGCCGTTATCACTAAGAAAGACCACAACAGTATTCTCATAGAGGTTTTGCTTCTTCAACTCCTCCATGATCCTGCCCACATTTACATCAAGCCGGTGGACCATCGCACAATAGGTGCGTCTTCTTTCATCCTTCACAAATGAATATAGTTCTTTATCGGCTTCGGGTGCCTGCAAAGGAATGTGGGGGGCATTAAAGGAGGCAAACAGGAAAAAGGGTTCTTCCCTGTGCCTTGCTATGAAATCAACACACTCATTCCCTTTATCGTCTGTAATATAAGTTAATTCGCCCTGTGTTTTGTAATTGCAGTCAATGGTCCAGCGGTATTTGATTTTTGTTTCTGATTTTGGCATTGTTATATAATAATCATGTCCCCCGTTGAGATAGCCCCAAAATTCATGAAACCCTCTTTTCAGGGGATGAAATTGGGGCAGGTGACCAAGGTGCCACTTCCCTATAATGCCATTGATATACCCCAGATCCGCAAGCCGGTCGGCGAGGGTGACTTCATCAACGGGCAGACCACTGTATTCCCTGTTAATCTGAAGTTGCTGGTCAGGAGGTAGATCAGGATTGGTGTAATATCCGAATTCGCAATTGTAACGACCTGTCAGTAAGCCCGCCCGGGAAGGACTGCATACAGCGCTGGTAACATAAGCATTCGTAAAAACTACCCCTGATGTGGCCAGCTTATCAATATTTGGTGTTTTTATCTGGGTACTTCCGGTGTACCCAAGATCCCCGTATCCAAGATCATCAGCCAGGATAATAATAAAATTCGGCTTCTCAATTGCTGATACACCTGTGGTACAAATGCCTAAAAGTATGATCAGGGTAAAAAATTGTAATCGTTTAATCATTTCGAAATCATTTTTGACGTGGCCAGCTATCTTTACGGAACGGGACTGCTGGCAGCTTCGACCTGGTGAACGTTTAACAAACAAATAATATCTTTTTCTCTTTCTGCCGGCCTGACTGTTAAGCTAACGATTTCTCCATTCTTAAGGGAGACTTCAACCGTTGTATGTTGTGGTGCATGCAATTTGAAGTCCACATCCCATTCTTCGGGCCAGGCGGGAAACAAAACAATTTTTTCTCCAATGGTCTGCATCAGCATCTCCTGCAAACCTATCATCCCGCTTCCACCCCAGTTATGATCCGGCACCCAATCGTGGCCGGGACCCCAGAACGTAGGATAACGCCTTGAGCTATCCTGCAGTTTTTTAGTATTGTATTCGGCCGCCTCTTGTGTCATCCCCATTCTTGCAAACTGAATACCGTCCTGGTGCCAGCTCTGTACTTTCCCTTTCCGAAATGCAGGTGCTTTTTCATAAGCATTTTTAAATAGCTGGATTTCTTCATCACCCAGGAGGAACTGATTAAACGGGAAAAGCGGGTAAAATTGCGGAAGTTCCTGATTGGACTCTTTTATCCAGGATTCAGCCGGTTTTATTATGGGCAATCCCTCAGCTTCCCCAAAGGAATAATCGGGGATTCTTTGTAAAAACTCCTTGTAATATGTTTTCTCCTTTTCGGAAACATACATTTCATCCAATGCCAGTATACTCTTCAGACATGCATTTAATCCGGCAAGCAGATCGCTTGGATTTTTTGCTCCCCGGTAGGATTCACATGAAGTTGAGGGATAGATTACCAGCTTACCGTTTTCGTCCAGTGGTTCACCGTTTCGCATTTTCTGACGCAGCTGGTAGTGCTCATCAAAGAAAATAACAGCAGCTTTGATAAAAGGCATGTACTTTGAAATGTCAGCGCCGGTAAAGCGTTCATATTCAAGGATCATATAAGCATGCTCCACCTGCGACTCCCAATGGTAGGCACACGACTGGTTTGCCATTACACCTGCTTCCACCACGTCATTATATCCTTTAGCCCCGGTGGCCAAAGGATCACCAAAGGGTATTTCTTTTCCGCGTGCGCGGTGTCCCTCTCCTTCCCAGCCCCACCCGGCGCCAAAGACTATCCCCGGGGCGCACATGTATTCGCTGAATACAGCACCCTTGTGTCCAAAATACTTTTCCACCCGGGCGCTTGCTCCGGGCAATCCTTTCCGGTACAATTCAAATTGGGGAAGAATGGCATCGAAATCACCTGCTTTTAGCATGGGCCAGTATAGCAATCGTTGGTTTTGAGCCGTATGAACTGCCCCACCCCATTGTCTCCAGTCGGGTTCATACGCACTTAGTTCCTTAACCAGCACGGGATCATAAATTAGATTACCGCCATTAAATTTTGTGGGATATTCACCAAATACGTTTCCTCCCAGTTGATACCTGAAAAGTTGATAGTTACGACTCATTTGCCATACAGAATCTGAATGATCAGGATGGTCAGGATGGATGAAGATATGGCTCCTTTCCCAGAAACGATTCCACCATGCAATTGTGTTATTAAATGAATTTTGTGTGTCTTTGCCAGAACCATCCACTGTTGTAAACAGTGCGGCTTTCCACTCATCGATTGTTTCAGACTGCTGAATATGTGTGGCAATTGATAAATGGTGATTCTTTTTAGCCTTTTCGCTTCTTAACTTCCACGCTTTAAAGGGTGTCACCTGGTAGTTTCCCTCGTCTGTTCCGTCAGGGACCAAGCCCTCTCCGGAAATATAACCACCAAAAGTACGGTCCTTGATATCGTCGAAGATCTCATGGGCATATGCTTCCAGTTCCTGCTGCTTTATCAGTAATTCTGGTATAAGCTTGTCCGCAGGGTTTCGGTGATAAAACAATACCCCATTTTTATGAAAATTCAATTTCATCCTTTGCGCGAATAACTTTCCCAGGATAGCCTTCAAGGCTGAAACAGGTAAAACGTTCCCTGCTCCCATCTGGAACATCCAGAAGCTCCTTATCCTCAGTTCTCCAACTTTCATATGCCGCGACCACATCAATATCAGTATCCGATTCAACATCAATATGTACAAGCGGATGATCCACCTCAACCCATAATTTTACAAGTGTCTTCTTAAACTCATCGCTATTGGTTTCAATCTCTATATATCCATCCTTTACTTTTAATTCCTGGCGAAAAGAAGCAGCACTTTTAAAGGGATTGGGTGTAAATTGCAAACGAAACCTGCCCATTTTCAAATATTCTCCGTTTTCGCTCAGGCTGCCGCTACGCTGGACATACAGTAATATATCGCCGTTTTCCACCCATACGTTACAGCCCATATCGCCGCCTACCAGGGGCATCGATTCACTGGAATTCTTACTTTGGGATTCCCATACTATGTTGTAGTCGTTTAGAACAGATTGAGTCTCGGTTCTTTCACAAGAAAATGTTACAAGAACCATAAACAGAAGAATATAATTCGCGCACGTTTTCATAGGAGAAATTTAATGAAAAGTAACTGAATTTATACCTTATTCCCCGCTCAATCTAAGCCTTATTTTGCAGCTGTGATTTTCGATTGTCCAGGCCGGAATTCTTATTTCAATTCTTTTTAAATCTTCTATTGTTTTATCAATACTCAGTGGCGGAGGATCCAGTGATAGTACACTGATGCTTAAGCTCTCAGGTGATAATATTTCCAGATTAAGTTGTTTTCCGTCTTGCTTTAGAATTGCACCATTTTCGGTCATTTCAACCTCAGCAACGGTCATCAATCCCCAGGTTATATTTTTAGTGGAATCATTGATCTCAATTTCATCTTCAATAATCACAGAATGATCTGTATCTTTTGTAAAGTTCCGATGATGGGAATTCAGAGCTCCCCCGGATATTTCTGTCATATCAAATGTAACATTCGGTGTATTGCCTTTTTCAAACTGCGTTAAAGCGGCATACCCATCTGCATGGTGTCTTTCGTTATTTACTGTAATTGTACTGTGTCCTTTATTGGATTTTGTTAGCAATGTCCATCTTTCGCATTCCTGGCAGGTGCCTGACAGATCGAAACCGATTTTATTTAATGCATAGTAACTTTGATTTCCCGGGTCAATGACCCATCTCACGCCGTTCAGTTCGAAAACAAATGTACCGGCATCCATATTCCCATGGATTACTGATGCAGTTCCTCCTTTTGCAGCAAGATAGTATTGGTTTTTGTTATCCTTGTTCCTGAAATAAGCTACGGGATTTCTCCCTTTACCGAACCACTCCGTGGCAAGGCTGCTGTTTTTCTGAATCTCAAATTCCGACAACCAGACCAGACCGGGACCTGCAAAACGCCCCAGCTCCCCCGGATTTTCAAAAAACTGTTTCATATAATATTTCCCATCGCCTGTTTTTGCCCCAAACCAGGCTAAAAGAAGGGCACCATATCCGTTCAGTTCTCCGTCACAATCACAGAAATTAAAATATTCGCCTGAGGGAGCAACGGATTGCAAGAAAAAATCAGGGCCTATACTTAAAACCTTCGCTTTCATAAATTCCGAAATCCTGTGCGAGGGCAGAGCTCAACATCGAAGATGCGAGAGCGGTATAGTAAGTTCCATATCCCCAATAAGACGGGCCCTCGGGATAGACGCCATCTGGTCCATATTCCTTGAGAGAATTAGGTAATTTCTCAAGGGCACGATGAATTGTTTTTGTTGCCAGTTCCGGATTTTTATCAAAGGTCATCAGCGCAGCAGCAATCATTCCTGAGTGACAAACCGCATTCCAGTTATTGTAGCTGTTAATCCAGAACATTCTTATCCCCTCTTCGTTAAAACTGGGTATCAGACCCTTTTCAATCAAAGCTGTCTTTGCCAAATCTACCGTCGATACTGGCAACCATTCTCCCGTCCAGTCGATGGCCAGAGCCACGGCAAAAGACATTTCTGCCACATCAAGAAAATGTTGATTGTTCCAGTCTGAAAAATTACATACTGCTTTACTTCCTCATCAATTCTTTCCAAAATCTCAGGATTCTTATCTATCCTGTAAACCATGGACAGAACACCCATTCTTTCAACCATCTCCGCGGAAACAGCAAGTATTCTGAATCCTTCCAGTTCTCTTTTCAGGAGAGGTTTCTCCATGATTACTTCAGACTTCTTTTCCAAATATTGATAGTACTTTTTCAGAGTCTTTTCATTTTTGAGTCTGCTTTTCAGATTGCGCTCCAGGGCCGGGCTTAAAATTAATTTCGGAGAACTCTTCTGAAGATTTTCCTCCAGGTAACTGACCGTTATCGGATTATGTAATTTTATGGCCTTTCCATCCTGAGCAATCGAAGTTTTGCTTATGCTTATGGCAGCAATCAGACCAAAAACGATTGAAAGAATGATTTTTTTTGAAATTATCATCAGAGAGTATTTTTAATATCAAGTAACTATAATGCACTTTTCACATAGTCCATCGGCAAACCATTATAGATTCTTACCAGTATGGCAATGTTACGTTCATCATTCTCCAATGTATCGATAGAATTGCTCAAATAATAATCAATAGGTTTCATCATATTGCCAACAACAGGTTTTGTAAAACCGTATAAACCAATGTTATTGACTCTTGCATGCGATACTATCTCCAGAGGATCCTGCTTATTCCAGGCTAAACAGGTTATTAGCTTGGTATCTGCTCCAACCAGATTATTTACCGCTTCCGTTCTTGATACATCGCCGGCTTCATTCATCACCCAGTCGGCTTCTTTGAGTAGACTTATACCTGCATACTCCGGACTGTTTAATTCGTAGGCGGTCAACCAGATAATACAATCGGGATCAGCCTTTTTTGCGGTTTCTCTGATCCTGTTCCATGCCCTGTCTATGGACTTGCGTCGAAATTCCAATTCAATTTCTGAAGTCATTTTTTCTTTGCCGGGGAATGGTTCTCCCATAAGCTCTTTATACATTTCCTGTTCACAGGGTAACCACCTTAAAGGCGGCAGGGGTTCCCTTCCTCCCCCGGGATTATAAAGCCAGTCCAGCATAAAACCATCTATCCCGGTTTTAATAATGGCGTCTTCTATTGATGCACATAAATAATCCAGATATTGTGTTGTAAATGGAATCTGTTGCCCATCGGCCTGGTAACATAGATCAGGATGCATTTCTTCCCACCTGTTATTTGCTCCGGCACAAAAATATCCGAAGATCTTCATGCCCCGTTCATGACCAAGCCTTACCATTTCGGGCAAAAAATCATGTTTTAAACCGGGTTGTTCCGGTACAAATCCATTTTTATACCATGCATATCCATTGCATGACACTGCAAAAGTCTGAACGACATTACATCCAAAATCTTCGTACCATTTGAATATGTTCTTCCGGGTTGGCATCCGCCCACAATCCGGGTTCTGCAAAACCGTGGGCACCACCGGGTCCCCAGTTAAAATCTATATCGTAGGCTTTGATTACATCATCCTGGACATCACTACATTGCATAAATCCCAAAACAGCTATTATTGCTGCAATAAAAAGGGAAATTGTGTGTTTTTTCATAGCATTTTTTTCTATTTCTCCTCCCACCAGTATGGTTCCCATACCTTGGGATATGAACTTGCTTCAGGATTGCTTGTTGCCAGGGGATCAACCGCTGCTTCAGTATAAAAATCAAGCCTTTCTTTCAGCTCTTCAAATTTCACAGGATTTTCATTTACCAGATTCCTTTCTTCATAGGGATCTGTTTCCAGGTTGAACAATTCATACCTTGTTTCTTCATCGCCAATTGTACTTATTGGCCCCAGATGCCCGTTTCTGATTAATTTCCAATCGCCCACACGAATGGCACTGGAACGGCCTTCCCTCGCATTTATTAAAATTTCTTTATGGGGAGATTCCGCTCCTTTGGCTTACAGTTGCCCAGATATCTTTTCCATCAAGAGGATGCTCTTGCTTTAGTGAAGCCCCTGTGAGTTTTAATAGGGTGGGATACAGATCCACAACATGAACGGGTTCATCTACGAATGTTCCGGGCTTTATTTTGCCAGGGAATGACCATCAAAGCAGGCACACGGACTCCTCCCTCGTAAAGCAACATCTTCTGGCCCCTGAGCGGATCATTATTACCCCCCTGATAAGATCCTCCATTGTCAGATAAAAACAGAATCAAGGTATTTTCAGACATATTTTGTTCTTTCATGGTTTGCAAAATTTCTCCTATGGCATCATCCAAACTACTGACCATGGCCGCGTAATAACGTCTTCTCTTTAATATTAATTCTTTTTTGTCTACGTCTGATTTGAAAATACCGGGTATTTCCACTTCCACATCTTTATATTTTTCCAAATCCGAATCTTTGGCCTGAAGAGGTGTATGAGGAGCAGTAAAGGGAACATAAAGAAACAGGGGTTTTGATGGATCTCTTTCTTTTATTACCCGTATGGCTTCATCTCTGAGAAGATCAGTAGCATATCCTTTCTCATAAATCGCTTTTCCATTGCGGTTCCAGTCATTCCCCAGTAAAGTTTCCATTGGCTTTTGGATGCTATCCATCACCACCAGTTGAGCATCCCATTCCAGATCCTTATTTCTGGTGTGAGTAACATAGTCAATCATTCCTGTATAACATCCGTATTGATGATCAAAGCCTCTGCTGGTTGGCAGATACTCAGGCCTGGCCAGCCCCAGGTGCCATTTCCCGACGATGGCAGTTTCATAACCAAGCTCCTTCAAGGCTTGAGGTAATATCCTTTCATCAATGGGTAGTCCGTGCCTGTGAAAATCTTTTATAACACCAACCTGCAGGCCATAACGAATGGTGTATCTGCCTGTAAGCAAACTTGCACGGGTTGGCGTACATGCAGGCATCACATAAAACTGATTAAGAACAGCCCCGGATTCACCCAGTTTGTCAATATTCGGAGTTTTAATCTTGCTGCCATGATATCCCACATCATTCCATCCCAGGTCATCTGCAAGCAGAAGTATAATATTGGGCCTCTTGCTTTCCGGTTTATGAGAACAAGCGGTAAAGCTGAAATGAACAAATACGCATAAAAAGATGATTTTCAGCACTTTCATAATTTACAACTTAAATATTTCGTTTTCAGTCCGTTCTGCATTCATCAGCTTGATGAGTTCTTCCACTTTATCAGGATATTCCTCCGCCACATTGTGCTGCTCCTTCGGGTCGTCTTTCATATGATACAGTTCGACTGTTGTTTCTTCCGTCTCTCTGATTTTAAACCTGATGCATTTCCAATCATCCTTAATTACAGCCTGATTGGTACTTCTTTTTCCACCTGAATTTTCAAAATAGAAGGAGTCATGTTTCGCCTGTTTTTCACCAAGCAACTCGGGCAGAAAGGATATTCCATCCGTATTTTCGGGCGTATTGATACCTGCGATATCACATATGGTGGGCATCACATCCCAAAAAGCAGAGGCGTGCTCACTGACACTGCCCGGTTTTATGGTGCCTTTCCATGTGGCAATCATGGGCACACGGATCCCTCCTTCATAGAAATCTCCTTTTCCGCCCCGCCATGGAGCATTGCTCTGGAAACGTTCTAATGCGGTTAATGCGGGGCTGGCACCATTATCACTGGAGAATATGATAAGCGTGTTTTCTTCCAATCCCAGACTCTTCAGCTTGTCAACTATTTTCCCGATATCCGCATCCAGATAAGTGATCATTGCCGCATAACCTTTGTCTTCTTCACTCCAGTCTTCGTTTTCATAAGGCTCAAATGAAGGTATATCGGAGGCCCATTTACCTTCCGGGGCTTCCCCGTTCACATGTGGAATAATGGAGGGCAGGTATAAAAAGAAAGGTTTGTCTTTATTTTCTTCGATAAAAGAAAGTGCTTTTGATGTGAAAAGCTCCTGGGAGAATTGCTTGCGTTCAATGGGATAGCTGCCCAGTCCCTTGGTCCAGCTGGTGGTGTCGTCCCAGACAACTTTATTATCCAGGTAGACTTTCTTATCGTTTTCCATAAGGTACTCCGGGCAATGGTTGTGTGCCAGGATCTGACACAGGTAACCGTAATAATAATCAAAACCCTGTTTTAAAGGATTTCCCGAATTGCTTTCAACACCCAGTCCCCATTTCCCGATCATTGCTGTGGCATAACCTGCCGATTGAAGAAGCGTTGCGATGGTGGTGGTATTCTCTGCCAGCGGTGTCTGTCCGAATGGTTTTCCCTGGCTGTTCCCCCTCACCTGGCTATGGGCCGTAGAAAGACCGGTCATCAAGACACAGCGTGAGGGTGCACAAACATTGCTGCCTGCATAATGATGCGTAAATTTCATGCCATCTGCAGCAAGTTGATCAAGGTTGGGAGTAAGGATAATTTGCTGTCCGTAGCAACCCAGATCGGCATAGCCCAGGTCATCGGCAAGAATATAGATAATATTCGGCTTATTCTCCTGCGTTTGTTCTCGGTTGCAGGCAGACAATAAACTTACTGATATAATTCCTGCAGCCAATGCAAAGAACCCGGCTTTTGAAATGTGTTTCATCTTTTGTGCGAATAATTCTCATAGCAATTGCTTTCTTACTTTATTGAACTTTTGAAACTATAATCACCTGATTCTATTCTGAATATGCTGTATCCATCCTCGTATTTAAAAAAACGTACGCCTTCTGCAACTTCTGCAGCTTTACCGCTTTCGCGTAACGTCCTTTCCGGGACGTAAACCGTTGCGGTACTATTTGCGGGAATAGAAATATCCATCGTTAGAACTCCATTCTCCTTTCTCCAGTTGCTCCGAATGGTACCGTAGGGACTTTCATATTCACAATTCACCCAATCGAGTGTTTCTGTATAGGGTTGAATAAGTATGCTTTTATATCCGGGGGTTTCCGGCCGGATTCCGACCAAGGCTACGGTAATAATAGGCTCCGATCGATCCTGCCAGGGAAGGCATTTGCACGAAACGGGGCGGTAGGACGTATTCGGCGTCCCAGTCTTCCATCAGCACAGTATTGCCCCTGTTTAAAACCATATCGTACCAGCCCGGGTAAGTTTCCTGAGTGGCAATTGTCCAGGCCAGGTCACCAAGGCCCTCCTCTTTTAGTAGGTTTAAGAGAAAAGGCATGCCCACAAAACCTGCCGTCAGGTGATCATCATCTTCAGCAATGCGACGCTGCAAAATTTTCCAGTAAGCGTTCTTTATCTCTTCCGTATACAATATCCAGTTTCAGTGCCAGCACGAAGGATGTTTGTGACCCGCTGTCAAATATGCCTGTTTCCTCGTCAAAAAACCGTTCGTACAAGTCTCTTCTGATCTCCAGCATCTTTTGCTTGTAAACATTTGCATCAGCTGTGTTACCAAGGATCAATGCTGTTTGCTGAATAATATCTGCAAAATGGTAGTAGGCACAGGTTGATGTATAGGGAACGGAGGTTTCCACCAGATGTCCGAAATCCCGTCTTCCTGGGAATGTATATCCAGCCAGTCGCCCAACCCCCAGGATAACTATATTGTTATCTGCAATGGAAGTAAGATAGCGCAAACTGAGCTTTCATCCCTTCATAGCTATCTTTGAGAATATCCGGATTTCCATAGAAATTGTAATGCTGCCATGGGTTAAAGATGATCATCCCTCCCCACCAGGGTCCGTTAATGGCTGGTCCGTCGAAGGCACTTGGCACAACCGGGGGCACATATCCATCCGCTTGAATATGGTCCACAAAATCACCCTGCCATTTCCGGTACAAGGTATTCAGGTTAAAGTTGTATGCTGCATTTTCAAAGTTCGACTGAACATCCTGTGTCCAGACCGACTTTTCCCTGTCGGGATCTTGAGGCATTTGTGTATTGTAGTTTTTAATGGTTCTCAGAAGTACGTCCTGGATTTTATTGATTTTGTTATCTGAACAGGCGAATGTACCGACGGTTTCAAAATCTGAAACCACCCTCAAGCCAACAAGATCCTCCGGTTCTGGCTCATAATCCAGTCCGTAAACGTAGATGTGCCGGTATCCATTGAATGAAAAACGCTGTTCGAAATATTCTTCACCGCCACCTTTACAAATGTATTCACAGGTCTGGTAACGTCCGAGGGTATGGCTATTCGTTCCCGGATAAAGAATCGTGATTTTCTGCCCGGGTTTGCCCCGGATCTTTAAGCGGACCCATCCAGCACTTTGCTCCCCGATATCAAAAAGCCATCCCTCTTTAAGCGATTTATCTTTCGTTAGAAGTGCCTGATCATGAGGATTTCCTGCTCCGGGGCTTTTCTTAAAGGCCTTAACTGCTACCGTTGGAATCTCATCCACCACACGCATGGGTGGAATGGCCTGATATCTGAGCTGTCCTTCGGGCTTCGGCGCAATTATAGCGTTTTCCCAGGATGTATCATCATAAGCGAAGGAACTCCAATCACCCAACTCCTTGCGGGCATCATAGCTTTCACCTGCGCGCAGCGAATTAAAGGTAATGGGGCCATCGGTGGTAAATTTCCAGGTCTGATCAGAAACAACATATTCGACTGTACCGTCGGTATATTCAAGTTTCAATTCGCATTTCAACTGTGGTGTATTGATGAAATCATTGGCATATTCCCTTAAGGTGCCAGGAATAACAGGATTGAAAAATCCATTGCCCAGGATAACACCCAGGGCATTGCTGCTGTTTCTGATATAAGCGCTCACGTCGTGTACCAGATATGGAACGGTTTTTCCATAGTCGTAAACGGTGGAATGAAAATAACTGTCCCCCACCCTTTGCCCGTTGAGGTATAACTCGTAAAAACCCAGTCCCGATATATAAACAGTTGCACGATGAAGTTTCTTTTTGGCGACAAATTCTTTTCGAACCATACTGCAGGCGCCTCTTCCACATCTTCAGTCATTCGCCTGATTTCATCTGTCCTTTTCCAGATATTTCGTGGATGTTCCCTGTCATGATCCGGCATCTTCTTTAACTCTTTCTGGTAATCAAATAATTCCAGGTCCGATTTAATCCACTCCCCCAGCCATTCATCCTGGTTGATCACTCCCATTCCAAAAAGGCTTTCTTCCGACCAGTTTGAATCTGCATCATCCCCGTCCCAGATTTTTACCTTCCAGGTATATTGTTCACGTGATTTTAAACGCGGACCCTGATACGGCACTCCATTTGATTTTGACGATTCTGTTTTCCCCGAATCCCAGATTACCATTTCTGCTTTATCCGGAGAATGCTCTTTTTACAATTATCTGATATGCTGTTTGATTACACGCCTCTCACATCTTCGGGCACTTTCAGTTTCCAACTCAACCGTGGATTTTGCACATCAATACCAAGAGCTTCTTTCTGGAACTCACATTGCAGGTCTGTAACAGAGATTCCTGAAACATTCAAGGCTGTTCCCGGCTCTTTCTGTTGAATCCCTTTCGCACTGCCAATTATAAAATCAGCCAGATTCTGATTGGTGTACCAGCCCGGCCAGTAGTTATGCCCCTGTCCATTCGACGATCTCCAGGATCATGTTTCCGCCATAGGCATCATATCTTTTTTTCAATTCAAGTGAATTTTCACGAAGGGGAACTAAATGATCCACATCCCCATGCATATGGTAAATTGGCACCCCGGCTTTTGCAAGTACAGCTATTCTGTCGACAGGATTATAATCCGTCAGAAATCTGTCAAGCTGAGCTTCAGTCATTTCATAGGCCGGGGCAGCAGTTTTCAATCCCGGATAGCTCCTTAAGTCACATACAGGAAAAATTCCTGCAACACCTGCAACAGATCCGGGATGTTCAATAGCCCAGTTGTACAACATTAATCCACCGCGGCTGCGGGCCAGAAGGCATGGTTTTTCTGCAAAGTTCCTATTGCTTACCAGCTCATGGTATAATCCGGAATAAATTTCAGTTCCTTTCGGACTGCCATAGGATTCGCCCACGTCAATCCCCGCAATGGCGATACCATTATTCAGAATTTGTATAAACATCCAGGTGTCATTCTCTGTCGGAACAATATCTATGGTTGGTGCAAACCACACCCATGGTAGCGGCTTGTTTTCTATCCACCTTTTCGGGCAGAATAACAAAGGCAGGATTTCCCTCCACTGAAAAAAGTTCCTTTATCCAGTTGAATGCTCCTTTGGGTCTCTGTGCTGAACTATCTATTGCAAAACATACAAATAGCAAGGATAATATTGATCCCTTTTTAGTTCTTAACAGATAATCAAAGAAAAAATCCATTTGCGCTATTGTTTAGGTTTAGGTGTGGTATGGGTTCTTTCAGCCCATTGATGCCACTGCTCTGCCATTTCTTCAACTTTTTCAGGATATTGATCAGCCAGGTTGTTGGTTTCGGTCCGGTCCTTTTCCAAATCATATAAAGCCCACTGGTCCATTGGTATTTCATCTACTCTTACAAATCTCCAGTTTCGGGGAAAAGCTTTTGAGACCAATTTCCAATTTCCCTGTCTGACAGCCCGGTTTCCTCCATGTTCAAAGTACAGGGTTTCCCTGTCCAGGGGCTCATTATCGCTAAAAACACCCATAAGGCTTTCTCCTTCCAGGGGTAAGATCCGGTGACCTTTATAATCTTCCGGATAGTCAGCCCCGGCTATATCAACTATTGTTGCCATGATGTCTATCAAATGGCCGGGTTGACGGCGAATTTGCCCATGATCTTTGATTTTAGCCGGCCAATGAGCAATCAAGGGAGTGGAAATTCCGCCTTCATGCACCCATTGCTTGAACTTTCTGAAGGGGGTATTGGAAACATTGGCCCAGGCAGGTCCGTAAGCGTGGTAAGTATCGTCAGAACCGGCCATAGCTTTCTCACTCATGATCACTACGGGATATCCTTTGCGATTTTGCAGGGGCGCCATCTGGGTTTGCAGTTCATCCGGACCCATAGGATCGTATACAGGAGTCCCGGATAAGGTGTCATATTGACAATTTTTAGCAAAAAATCCAATCGTTTCATCGCAACCACCATTGTCTTGCAAAAACAGAATCAGCGTATTCTCCAGCATATTGTTCTTTTTCAATTCATCTATTATTTTCCCAATGCCTTTATCCATCCTGCTGATCATCGCTGCATACACTTCCATGTTTCGTGCATGCCACGATTTGTTCTGACACAGTATCCCAGTCTGGCCACCTGTTGGGAAAGCTGCCAGTTTTCATTCAACCAGTCCCAGTGATTTCAGCTTTTGATACTCTTTTTTCCCGGACAGAAGCATACCCTTCATCATATTTCCCTTTATGAAGGGCAATTTCGTCTTCCGGTGCATGCAGAGGCCAGTGGGCAGCTGTATAGGCCACATACATAAAAAAGGGATCTTCTTCAGCTTCCTGAACATGCTCCTCTATAAACTTAATTGCATTGTCACTGATGGCATCGGTATAATACCAGGGTTCCTCCGGATTGTATTCCGGATCATTGTAAGGAGTGATGAAAGTATTGCCCCGGGTAAGCGTCCAGGGATCCCAATAGCTTCCCGCTCCAATGATGGTACCATAAAACTTATCGAATCCGCGCTGCAGAGGCCAGTTGTACTTCAGGGAATCAATATCCTTCAAATTACGGGCCACATGCCATTTGCCGGCCATATAGGTTTGATAGCCTGCGGGTTTTAATACCTCGGCAATGGTTACACACTGTTTGCCAATTTCCCCGCGGTATCCTGATTCCCCCTGGTCACCCGTCATAAAGCCCATCCCTGTCTGTGCCGGATATAATCCGCTTAGCAGGGAGGCCCTGGTGGGACAACATCGCGCAGTATTATAGAACTGTGAAAAACGAATGCCATCGCGGCCAGCATATCCAGGTCCGGTGTCTCTATTTCACTTCCATAACATCCGATGTCGGAATAACCCATATCATCGGACATGATCAGGATGATGTTGGGAGGTATCGTTGTCTGCTTCCTGCATGCGAGGTGCAAAAAACAGATTACCATCAATATCAAATATGTTCCGTAAGCCGAAAATCTTTTTAAAAGCTTATTCATTTTGAATTTATCAATTCGTCTCAGGAGCTGGATTATCCCTATATTTTTTATAGGTGTTTCTTATCCAGCAAAATCATCTCCTGCATCACCAAACCATAAGCACTTCCCGGGGGATATGACTTGATTTTCATATTGTTCCATCCTTTTGCGAAATTCCCTGAGTAACACAGCCAGAGTTTTTTACCATCCTCTGAAATAAATTTGCTTGGAAAATTCAGAAAGTATGCCTGCTCACCAAAATCTTTCAGGTAGGCAACAAGTTTCCAGGGGCCCGTAATCTTATCTGATTCCAGAATATATGAATTCATTTTTGCAACTGTGGGCCAACCGTCGGTTACGGTAAGAATATATTTCTTTAAGGGTGCATTATAGGTCATTGTTACACAACCGCAATTGTTGTTCCAGTCCACAAGCGGTTTTATTTCCTTAAACTCAGGTAGTCCAGATCGGATTGCCATTTTTGTCGTGCCCTCCAAAAAATTCATATTTTGACATATCATTTATATTTTCAATGGAAGGTGTAACACGACACATATAGATCTGGTCTCCACTTATCCAGCTCAGGTTTGCATCTCGTGGCATTTTGTCAATAACTTCCGCACCCATTCCCACCAGGTAAGCCTTACCATCGGGAGAATGCTCCATATTTTTACCAAAATCAACAAAATGAGGTGCCCCCATCTTCACCGGATATCCCCACATGCCGGTTTCTTTGAAAAGAGGATTTTCAGGGGTATGCGGCGTATCCTCCCAGGTTATGCCATAATCTGTTGAGGTACGAAATCCAACCAGTGGTCCGAGCCAGGGCCAGTTGTAATCAAATCCTCCGATTTTTGCACTACCTGCCGGTGCCAGGCAGTAGGTACCATAGTACCAGATACCATTGTAAACCAGACTTCCGCAGGGATAGCGTCCCTGGTAAGGAGCCGGATCGCCATTATAGGTGCCAAGACTGTAGATATGCAGTTAAGTGGATTATCCCCAACCATGGCAGCCTGTCCGGTTGTGGCTTGCAGCGGTAGTTTTACCCGAGCTGTTATATACCATTTCTTTGTTGTAATCGATGTGGCCGGATTGAGATTGATCATATGAGCCATCCAGCCGGGGACATCTGCCATCAGTCCAGGGTGAATACAATGTGTCGTTTGCAGCCCAGGTAGGATACCAGGTATCTGCAATTGAACTACCGTTTTTCAGTTTATAATGCCGGTAGTTTTTAGTCAGTGCGACACCCACAATCTCGGTTGATATTTCAAACGGGCAATCCTCAGGTGGTTCGGATGTCCATATCCAGGGATCATAACTGTTTTCCGCTTGCGCAAAAAGTACAGATATACCAAAAGGATACCGAAGGACTATAGTAAGAATACATTTTTTCATAACAATTTTCTTATTTTCGTTTCATTTACATTTCCTTTAGATCACCATTCAGGGTAATTGATTCTCCCTTTTGAAGAGGGAATTCAATTGCTTTTGCCCCGTAGCGTATCTTCACCGGATTACCCAGCTTTGATGTGATGGTGGTTTGAAGAAGTTTCCCGTTTTCCCAGCTGACACTCACTTCATGTCCGCCCCGGGCTACCAATCCCGAGAGACTTTACCATCGGGCAGTGCATCTGGCAGACAGGGCAAAAGATTCACTTCTCCCGCATGTGATTGAAGCAGCATTTCTGCAATAGCAGCCGTAGCTCCAAAATTTCCATCGATCTGGAAAGGCGGGTGACTATCAAACATATTAGGCAGTGTGGATTTTGACCAGAGTGCAACAAGATTAAGCCATGCATTCTCCCTGTCCATCAGACGGGCATAAAAATTGATCATCCATGCCCGGCTCCAGCCCGTATGGCCGCCACCGTGACGAAGGCGTTCTTCCAATACTTTCGAAGCAGCCTTCATGTACTCAGGCTTTGAATTCCAATTATACTCGTTTGAAGGATGTAGCCCGTACAAATGTGACATATGACGGTGACCAGGTTCTGCTTCACGTAAGTCCTCAGCCGACCACTCCAGTATCCTGCCATCCTCTCCAATCTTTACCGGTGTCAGCTTGTCCAGCTGACTTCTTAAGGTTCTGGTGAATTTGTCATCTATTCCCAACTCGTTTGCAGCATCAATGCAACTATTGAACAGATGCCAGATGATTTGCAGATCCATAGCCGGCCCCATGCTTACAGAAGCCTTCTCATCATCTGGAGTCAGAAACGAATTTTCAGGTGAAATGGATGGTCCGCTTACCCATCTTCCCGTCTTCGGATGTGTTACCATCATTTCCGACAGGAACAGGGCTGCCTCCCTCATTACCGGATAGCCGTAGTCTTTCAAAAATTCTATGTCTTCAGTGAAAAGATAATGCTCCCATAAATGGGTGGATGCCCAGGCTGCTCCCATGGGCCACATCGCCCATTCTGGTTTTCCATGTGGCGAGGTGAAATGCCATACATCGGTTTTGTGGTGACAGGCAAACCCACCAACACCATACAATTCTTCTGCTGTTTTTCTGCCATTTTCCCGTAGCTCACCAATAAATTCCAGGAAAGGAACATGACACTCTGAAAGGTTGCATATTTCAGATGGCCAGTAATTCATCTGGAGATTGATATTAACATGGTAATCAGCATTCCATATGGCGATGAGTCCGTCCGACCAAATACCCTGAAGATTTGCAGGAAGGCATCCCGGACGCGATGAACTGATCAACAGGTAGCGGCCAAATTGAAAATAGAGGGCGGCCAGAGAAGGGTCGTAAGTACCGCGTTTCTGTGCCTCTAAGCGGTCATCGGTGGCAAAACCGGCCGCTTCCGTTACGGGAAGTTCAAGACGAACCCGCATAAAAAGCTCCTGGTATTCGGCAATATGATCTGCAAGAATATCTGCATAGTTCTTGCTTTCCATCTTTGCAGCGTAACCATCACATAGCCTGGCAGGATCATCACCCCGGTAATCTCCTCCTGCAACCAGCCTGATCTCCAGCTTATCGGCCCCTGAGACTACCAATTTTGTCCCATCAACTTTCATCTCGCCTCCATGCGGAATGACGTTCACCCGGGTTTCAAATTTTACCCCATTGCCATTCGCCTGCCCGGTCATTGTAATCAAACCATTTTCCACATGGACATTCTCAAAATCTCCCGGACGGCTTAATTCCAGCGTGCAGCTTATCTGGCCTTTTTTACCGGCTTCTGCGAGCATCACCAGTCCCTGGTCTGCCGCTGAAGAAAAAACAGTACGTATGTGTTTCGTACCGCCCGCGTCGAAGCTGGTTTGCACCAGGGCACTGTCCAGTTGCAACTCTCTTTTATAATTGCTGAAATTCTTGACCCCTTCAAATTCAATATTTAGATCGCAAAGGGTCTGATAGGTATTGATACCCGAAGGCATGTGCCTGGTCAACAGGTGCTCCATGCACATTTTCTGGGCCTCAACATATTTTCCTTCAAACAATAGCGCACGGATCTCGGGAATGGACTTGTATCCATCTTCCTTATCCAGTGGCAAACTCCCTTTCGACCAAACAGTCTCTTCGTTCAGTTGAAGCCTTTCGTTTTCAACTCCACCAAACACCATGGCCCCAAGCCGTCCATTGCCCACCGGAAGAGCTTCGTTCCAGTTTGCCGCCGGTTGCCTGAACCATAGTTTTAATTCTTCTGAATGCGCAAACACAGACTCAGTCGTACATACAAGTAGGAATAGGATGATCTTTATCTTGTTCAATTTGAGTAGGATTATTCCTTGTGTTTAATGATGAATTCTATTTCCTGGATACTCAGGCCGTAGCCACTACCGGGAGGGTATGATTTATGGTTTTCCACATAATTTGGGGATTGAAAATTAGCAGAATAAAACAACCAGGAGGTTAGGCCATCATCACTGATAAATTTTGAGGGTGTATGTACAAAGTAGGCCTGTTCTCCAAATTCTTTCATGTAGGTAATCAATCTCCAGGGTCCTGTTATTTCTTTTGATTCCAAAATATACGTATTGAAGGTTGTACGTGTATTTTTTCCGTACGATACGAACATGATATACCTTTTCAATTTTGAATTATAGGTTACATTCACACAACCACAATGGTTATTCCATTCGAACAAAGGCTTTATCAGATTAAACTCTGAGGTCCATTCAGGATCATTGTTGCTATCGTATCCGGCGAAAAATTCATATTTTGACGGGTCGTTGATATTTTCAAGGGAAGGCAATGTTCAGCGGATGTGGTTTTTTCCCGGATCTCTTCCCTTGTCCCGGAACCGTAAAGGTGGGGTGACCAGCAATTACAGATTCCTAAACTCAGGGCAATTAAGAATAATGTTTTGCTCATTATGATTTGCTTAATTTTATCTATCCGGAAAGCCTACAATTGACTTTCCACTCTATCGTTAATATTTATTCGCCAAAGCAAACTGACCACTGGAAGCCAGGATTGTTTGATCCCCTCATTTTTGACAACAACAGCTAAGAACTTTTCTTAAGCCAATCTACCTTAAATATACATATACTATAAGAGAAGTTTGCTACTATAAATTTCTCAGTTTTCATAATTGATTTTTACTCTGCAGCAATACTTCCTCACCCTTTTTCATGTCAATCTCATAGGTTCCCGGGGACACTTGTCTGAGTTTGATGCGGCGATTACATCTTATGTCCACCTCTCCGCTTAAGCCTGGCCTTATCTATGCATGGCTCCCCTGCCATGCTCTTAATTCTCACCCACTGGGTGATACCCCCTGTTCGTTTTGCAGATACAAGGAAAGCACCTTCCGTTCTCAAATCCCTGAACTCAGCATCTTTCCACTCCGAAGGCATTGCCGGGAAAATACGAAGAGGTCCGGATTCGTTCTTTGCCGGATCTGACCAACTCTGTATGAGCATGTTCTGAACTATATTTGCCATACCCAGCGATGACTCAAGGCAAGGATTTTGAAACCACATGCCATTGGGAAACAGGTCTGCCTGCAATACTTTTAATCCTTCCAGTGCCATATCCCCCTGCCCCATCACTGTTGCTATTGGACCAATGTGTGATTGCACCATTGCAGGCATACCGCTAATGTAACGTACACGATTATACGAGTTCATAAGTACATCTGCAGTTCCTTCCTGCTCAATATTTACCAGATGAAGCGGATAGATCATTAGCAAATTGGAAAAATGCCTGTGGGTCGGAGAAGAAGTTTTCTCACTACCTAAACGAAAACCATTTTCATCAACAGGAAAATCAACCAGGTTCTCAACAACATTTTTCCATCTGGGAATCAGCGGATCATCGATTCCCAGTCTTTTACTCGCTTTAAGCAGGGTATAACATCCCCATTTAAACAGAGCCAAATCAAAATTACAATCTTCATGTACACCTGTCTCAGGCGAATAAGTTGGCGGAAGGTGCAGTTTTCCATCCTCACCTTCTTTCACCAGATGAAAATACATGTTTATGCTGCGTCGTAATAAAGGATATATTTTTTCACGCAACATCTCATCATCCATGGAATAACGATACTGACTCCACAGGTTATTCATCGCCCAGGGCAGGGTTCCAAAAAGTTCAGAATAACGCTTGTCCTGATTTCTGTGACCGGACATATCTCCAGCCACTTCTATCGGCAAATAAGCGGCATCTTTCTGCCACTCCACAGGACGTACAGCTTTGATTAAATTCTCCTTGTTTTTATGGAATCTATCCAATAATTCCTGCCCTTGCTCTAAACGATTTGCTGCATAAACCGGCCAGTGCCCGCACTGAATATTCCAGTCGGTAGTGGTGTAAGGCCATGGACCTCCCTGAAACCAAAGACCTGAACAATCTACATAATATCGTCCTGTTCTGGAAGTACTTCCAAAGCGATATATGGTCTGCCAGTATAAGGATTCCAGGCTTTTATCAGGAATGGTAACAAAACTCCTCTTATAATAACGATGCCACCAGTCTCTATGGGTTTTTGTCCAATCCTTGCTATTCAGTGCCAGGAAATGCTTCACATCTTTTACAGCCACTTCCGCGGCAGTTGATTCGGAATAGCTGTTTGCTATAGAAACAATTTGTCTTCTTGTATTCCCATCTTCAACCTCACTCCAGGCAGTTGCATACTGTCCCCCTGCTAGTAAATCCTGAATCCACACAGATACATTGTCTACCTTCTCTTTCTTTCCTTCCGGATTTGGTCTATGCAATTTCAATTCCCGGGAATAGTGAGCACCATATTTGCCGGCGAATGCTTTCAGTTCTGCTTCATTGGTGGCACTAACTCCCCTTGAAGACTCAGCCTTAAACGGATGCCAGGTCCAGCTAAATCCTTTTTCTCCTTCAGAAGGAGTCAGCTCAGTAACAATTGCCATATCTTCTGCATGGGTAAAGTGACGTATCTCAATCTCTCCCTTATCGGTGGTTATGGTTCCTGTCATTTCAGCATTCCACAAATCTTTTCTCCACCTGCATCCGGTAAGGCTGCCTTTAGGATGAAGCAAAAAATAGCCAATCCGGAAATGCGGCCTGCTGTATGCAGGCCAGCCATAGGAATCATCCCGATTATCGTGCACGTCGGCCCTGAACACTTCCAGCCTGATGCAACTATCTTCCTTGTAAAGCATGGAGCCAATCATCGCATTTCCGAAATGTGGCGCTTCATTCCATTTGACAGGAAACTCATCAAAGGTCATGTCATGCTGCTGCATAAAAACAGGCCAGTCAATTTCTTCAGTCCCCAAACCTGAATCAGTACTCTTTGTTTTGCATCCCGAACAGAACAAAATAAAAGCTATAAATAGTGTCTGAAGTCTGAATTTATTCATAGGGTAGATTTATATTTCCGGATGCTATCGTTTGTTTACCATACTTTCAATGTGTTATTACCTGCTTTCAGGTATTCAAAAGGACCGGGAGATGGATTGTCTATATCTCGCTTTTCACCAAAAAAGTCAGTATCCAGCATGTAATCAGTCCCATCGGGGTGAATATAAGTATGTGTTGGGGATTATTGCGGTCCCCAGCAAGCTGGTCGTTACAATGTTTCGTTTCCTTTCAGATAAACCTTCAGAATCAATGCTCATTTCCAGCCACCACCCGTCAGATTCCTCCATCAGCCGGATCGCCGGATCCGAACTTGTTAAAACCATTGAGTTATTCTCATCGGTGACCGCCTGTGCACCGGCCAGATAGACATTACCAGCTGTCTTAAGATTTACAGTCTCCCATGCATCGTATACGGACAGGCCGTCATATCCCACAAACAGGTTATTATAGAAGCGTTCGTCATCACCAATAATTTTTGACAGGCCATGTATTTCCGTGCTATGAGCCTCGTGGAAGGGAACTTCACGATCCAATTCGGTTCGTAATATAATTTGACAAGCGAATAGATTATGAACATATGCTCCCCCTCCGGATGATTCCAACAATCCTAAATTCGAAAGAAACAGGTTGTTGTCCACAAGGAATGGCCCATGGTTCACTTCCACAAAAAGATCCCGTTGATTGTCGTGAAACAAATTTCCGCTTACCCGGGTACCCTGAGCCATCCAATCCAGCCATAGCCCACCAACTTCACCACATCTATAAATGTGATTATTGCTGATAAGTACGTCAATTGAAGCCAGTAATTTCAGTCCTGCCACATCGGGGCCGCTAATCCATTTTTGAATAGCGATGTCGCAAATGGTGTTTCCTTCGATGGTACTGAAAATACCCCCCAGGCTTCCGTGAATTCCATTTTTTTCACAATGAGAAATATGGTTGTTACGAACAATGTGACTGCCAATTTTTTCTTTTGACCATCCATTCTCAAGAGCTAATTCAATTGACTTAACAAATCCCGGAGCCGTTACAGGCAGCATTTCGATGTCTTTCAGTTCATAGCGGCCAAGTGTAATACCGGTATTCATGGAATGGCTGATCACATTGTCCTCAATAATCCAGCCTTTTGACCAGTGGGTTCCTATAAGACCAATTTGCTCGGACATAGCACCCGACCATGGAGTTGCTGCCTGACGCATGGTAAATCCGCGAACAGTAATATAATTTCTGCCAGCTTGATCGGGATAAAAAATGCTTTGGCGCACATTAATTTCCACCAGTTCCATATTGGGATCAATATCCTTAAATTGTGCAGTAATCGTAGTTTTTTCATCACCGACCTCTCCAAACCAGAATAGTTTTTCCCCGGCCGCCTGAAGCACAGAATCAAGATTATTCACCTCAGTCAACCATTGCCCATTCAGATAAACCGCGCCGGTATGACGATCGAATCCATCTTTGGGGGTATTATACCACTCTCCTCCAATTACGTCACTGTAGGGATTAAAATCTCCAAAAAAACTATTTTGCAGTGTAACTTTCCATACATCTTCCTTTATCTTCTCCCAGCCTTTGATTATTTCAGATCCCTTAATGACAACCTCCTCACCTTTCGCTGCCTGGTAAACAATAGGTTTGCTATGGGAAGCACCACCTCGTGGCGGGTTGATCCGCTCGCGATAGACACCTTCATGAACAGTGATAATGTCTCCTGGCAGGGCAATGTTTGCTGCTGTCTGAATGGTAAGAAAAGGCGATTTTATTGTGCCCTTGTTTTTATCCTTTCCTGATTTTGAAACATGATACTCTGTTGCTGAGATGGTACAACTCAGAATTAAAAAAACCAGAACGAATTGAAGTTTTTTCATTGCTACTATGCTTTTCTAATTTCAGAACTCTATCCTGTAACTAAAGGCTCCCGAAACGGGCTGAATATAAAACAAACCACCTTTAAGCTTTCCTTCTCCCTCTTGTATTTCATTATAATCAACATCAAGTGCAACAATGCTTTTGGGTTTTTTATCCAGAGCAATTGCAAATTTTTCTGCTTCGTAAGGAATAACTTCACGGGAACCGTCTTCTTTCTTCAGGATAATAAGTTGTTTATCTGTTGCTCCCACAGGAGTTTCCAGCCATGTTCCGCGACCATCCATAAAATCGTAAGCTGGAGACCTCACATAATCTCCTCTTTTCCCATTATTCATGGCACTGAATACTTCCAGGTCCCCATTCGGTAATTTTGCATAATATCCGATTAGGAGGTAATTCGGCATTTGGGGTTTCCCATGTTTCTTCTTTATTTCCATTCACCCAGATTTCCAGGCCATTATCATAGTCTAATTTCAGTTGCGATCCTAAGATGGGCATCTGTAGCAATAGCAGCCGAAACATCCAGCAATTCTCCTTTACTGTTTGCATACTGAATGTTGTCAATAAATGCTTTACAATAGAGTGATTGCAATTGCTGGATCATAAAATAGCTTCTGATAGAATATGAGTCAAAAGGTTGGCGCCATCCTCCAAGGTATCCGCCAGGCATTCCGTAAGCAATGGTTCTGGCAAAATAACGATCGGCCCCTTCGTCATTTCGTTCTCCCATTCCAAGGCTCCAGTGGGCACTGATGGGCTGCATTTTTCGCAGATAAAAATCCACAAGCCAGTACTTGCTCATCATATTTGGATCCATCGCAGGCTCCGCTACCGGTGGTAAGCCACTGTAGTAATACCCGCTGTGACATTCACTGTAGGTAGGTCCTTCCCATATTTCCTGTTGTTCAAGCAGAAGCTGTCCGTATGAATAAAACTGGGTCATCATGGTTCCGGCACCCGGCATACGTTCATCAAAATCTACCCGTGAATATGGACTCACAGCGGTGTGTACATCGGGACCTCCGGCAGTCGGATTAAATTTCTGCTTTGCATCTTTGCTGATCTGACGTGATAGTTTAACTGCCATTGCAGGTTTTGCCGAATAGGTACGAAACCATGCCTGTTGCCATCCTCCATTGGGTAAGCGAATGACCATATCTTCGTCCCATAAGGCGTTTACAGGTGCATAATCAACAAAATTATTATAAAGTGCATAACGCAATCCCAGGGCCTGGACTTTACTTACATATTCAATTAGATCCTCGTCACCTCCTTTACCGGGTGCAGCACTGGAACGAAATGTAAAACTTTCTGCATCATCTCGCCAGCATACTTCCCAATCGAGCATCACCACTTTATTGATCCCGTAGCGGGCTGCATTTTTCCAATACTTGTAATCTTCGTCCCTGTCGTAAACGGCATAATAACAAACCAGGTGATTTGCAGCATCTTCACGGGTAATAGCCTTTGGATTGGGAATCGTAGGTAAAGTTTCTTCAAAGCGTGGAGAAAGTGTCAGGAAAAACCTTTCGTAACAATCGTTCCTTATACCATTTGTTTTGGGCACATAATAAGCGCCTCCGTTACAATAAATTCCGCCCTTGTCTCTCCTCCGGTAAAATATAAACCTGATGAAGCTGTACGATAATAATCAACCAGTGAGGTCATAAACAAAGGATTATTCTCCGTGCCCATTTTTAGTACTTTGGGGCCTATCAAATAAGGCACTCCTATTAATTCGGGATTTACTGCATCACTTACTTTGCCAAGTGAAACTATTCCTACCTCACCTCCCAAACTTTTCACATCTGTCATACAAGCGATTTTTGCCATAAACGAAAAGTATACTCAACTTCTGTACTTTGATTGTCAGAACTTACTTTCCACTTGGCAACAAGTGTTTTTCCTGAAATTTTGCAATCAATCAATTTGAAGTGTTATCAGGGTCTTTAACCGTTTCTCTTCCCGGTCTGAAATTCCCGAATCGTTCTGTGATTAGACTGTCAACTTCATCATCTAATTTTCAATTTAATCCCACCATTATCCATTGGTCTCAAGTCTTCTGATTCACCGTCCATCCATTGGACCGTAATATCGCTTAAATCACCCTTTTCGGGCTTGTACCGGTATTCCAGTTCGCCATCATCGCCACTGTATCGAAGAATATATGTATCACCATCGCGATAAACATTTGTAGAAAAATCTTTACTCACATTTTCGGGTAAGATGGTCTCTTCCCTGGTTGGAAAAGGGAGACGTTCTTCACCGGTATGAACACCCAGGTCCTGTCCCGGTGCCAAATCGACTCCCGGACGGGGTAAAATGTCGTATTCAAGCGGAGTTGTAAGGTCTTCTGTAAAAAAAGAAAGATTGTCAAAATAGAGGGCATCTTCTTTATCCGGCAGACAATTGGTGAGCTCTGAATCCTTTAAAAAATCCACCGTCTGCAAATGCTTCTCGTTGTTTTGCCGTCAGTCTTATATGCATAAGATACCATCTTCCAAAATCCAGATCTCTTCTAAAAGGAATTTCAAAAGATTCCCCGCTATTTGTCTCCAAAAGAATACTGAGTTTTGAGATAGGTCTTTTCCTTTCGTGATCATTCCAAATCCAGTAATTGCCAAACACCCACATATTCAATGCAGTAAATGTTTCCGGGATTTTGAGCGCTTGGGGTGGACGAATTACAAAACTTGCATCCAGTACTGTTCGCCTTATATGCCATTTTATAGGTATAATCGTCCCAAATAATTTCTTCGTTAGAGCGATCTAATTGTGGCAGAGCCATCTCTTACTTCAACGGTCCATGCCTCTTCTTTTTCAAAATCAATGAAGGGCACATGGTCGTCTTCATAACGGCCGGCCCAGTCGAGTTCGTAAGGACGCTGGCCTCCATACATGTTTTCATATTTTTCCTGGCCGTTTACTGTTTGCAATGAAGAGCATAGTATCACTATAACAATTAGCATACCCAGGCTGTTGATACGATCTTGTGAGGTTTTTTGTGAGTTGGTTTTAGTTTTCATGAGTTATATAATTACATTATTTAGTCATCAGGATCTGACATTGAAGGTGGTGCATCTTCAGGCCGGCTACCCCAGTTTTTATTGGGTTTATCTCCCATTATCAAGACAAGTTTACCACCATTCACCAACTCGTCATGAAAAAACCAGGGCTTCAACAATTTTTTTCCATTCAATACAGCAGATTGAATATATTTATTATTGTCAGAAACGTGTTTAGCCTCAATCACAAATGTTTTCCCGGGATAATAATCAGGATCCAGATTGATCGTGACTTTCTTAAAGATTGGGCTTCCTATTTCGTAAAATGGTTTTACCGAAGCCCCTCCATCAGTTTGGAATAAGCCCATTGCACTCATCACATACCAGGCGCCCATTTGCCCTTCGTCCTCATCGCCCAGCCAGCCATGAAGAGGCGTGGATCCGTAGTACCGCGACATAATCTCCCTGACCCATTTTTGTGTAAGCCATGGTTTGCCTGAATAATTGAATAAATATGCGGCCTGCATATTCGGTTGGTTGCCATGGTTAATATAGTATGCCGACATCCTGTCGCCTGTGGCATTAAAATTTGCTTTTACAGACTTTTCAAATCCATCGTTCAACCTGAAGTTAAATTCGTCTTTCCCAATTAAATCAACAAGTCCCTTTACATCGTGGGGAACAAAAAAAGTATATTGCCATGAATTACCTTCCACGAATTCATTTCGGGGAGAACTCAGGGGATCGAATTCCTTTCTCCAGCTTCCATCCTCGTATTTTGGACGCATAAATTTCGTTTCCGGATCGAACATGTTCTGGTAATTGTGTGCTCTTTTTATGAATGTCTTATATTCATCTTCCTTTTTCAAAGATGCCGCCATTTGCGACACACACCAGTCATCGTAAGCATATTCAAGCGTATTGGAAACAAATCTGTATTCAATGGGTACATAACCCAATTTCAAATAGGGTTCCAGCTCTATATTCCCAACCGCTCCACCACAGGGATATTCTTTTTGACCCGGAGTGCGTTTGCTGGTGCAACATGGCTTCCCAGGCTGTTTCCACATCAAAATCGCGAATGCCTTTCTGATAGGCACTTACAATAAGCGGAATGGAATGAGAAGCCACCATAATACTGGAATATTCTATCCCTGCCGGTCCCCTGGAAAGCCATCCTCCATCCTTATACATTTGCAAGCAGTGATTTGACCCACATGCTGGCAATATCCGGATTTACAAGTGTCCATAACTGGTTCAGATTCCAGAAGGTATTCCAGAAAGCATCACAGCCCAGCATGGGCGAATCCGGATCCTCCAGTGTTCTGATCTTCTCACAGGGATCACGATACTGACCATTTACATCACTCCAGATGGTCCGTGCCACATAGGAACGGTACAAATTGGTATAAAACTTAAGCTTATCCGTCTCTGTACCTCCTTTTACTTCAATTTTGCTTAGCAATTCATTCCAGACAGTCCTTGCATTTTCTTTTACTGCGCCAAAATTCCATCCATAAGGTAAGCTTAGCTCTGTTTCAAGATTTAATCTTGCCTGATCGATGCTAACCAGCGAAATGGCTGTCTGCATCAAAACTTCTTCCCCTTCATAGGTGTCAAAATCGACGTAAGCACCCACATCTCCTTTCCCCTTAATTTCTGTCACTCCCTTTTTCACCCTGATTTTACTCACATCTTCAGGTATGTCTTCCTCGGCCCATCCGCCAAACAACTTAAAAGGCTTATTAAAGCGAATGACAAAATGAACGGTGTAATCATTAAATTCCGTGGCGTGCGGACTCCAAATCTTCAAGGGACCGAGTTGATGGGAGTAACCTTCAATCTCCGTATCGCTTACCCTGGTTATTTTTGCATCAACTATTTTACTATCATATTCCTGAGGAAACAAGAGGTTAAAGTACACATGTCCTTCATCCGTTTCAGGAAAAGTGAAGCGGAAAAATCCACATCGTGTGGTACTGGTCACTTCTGTCCTGATATTAAAATCGACTAAATCTGCTTTGTAATAACCGGGACTGGCTTGCTCCGTGTTCTTGTCGATTCTGGAACGGTGGCCTGAAGTTTTCGATCCAGTGCTAATTGGTGCATCGGCATTAGGATAAATACCAGGCTTGTAGTATCCCTCTTGCAGGCATCACCGACAATCCCGACATGGTCCACGCATGGATATGACTAAAGCCAAAGATACTTCCAATGGTATATTCATAGCCCGCTTTCCCGCCATGAGCCTGGTTGTCGGGGCTTAACTGAACCATGCCAAAAGGCAAAGTGGCACCGGGGTTAAGCATCCACCGCGATTCGGAAGTACCCAATAAGGGATCGGCATAGTCAACAGCTTGTTTGTGTTGTGCAATGAGTGCAGAATTGCCAAGTAATAACAAAAAGATTATTGAAAAAATACTTTTATACATACATCTTTTATTTGACGGAAATAAGTTTGGCACAACGCAGTTTAACGGGTCCCATAAGACCGGACGGAGACAGTGCTTCATCCTTCTCCCAGTGTTTCCACGTCGTAAAAGTTACACGCGAAGACTCGGGACGCTGCTGACCATTTAGCAGCCAGTCGGGCCACTGATTTAAGTACTTTCCTTCAGCCCAATCGCAATCATCAGTATATTGCTCATCGCCAATAAGTCGGTTTACCCACAGATTTGTAACATCAATTTCAAGGTAATTGGCTCCTGCATTCAGAGCCTTACTTAGCTCTATCCGGAAAGGTTTATTCCAAAGAACACCAAGGTTTTCCCCATTTACCCGAAGCTCAGCGATTACTTCCACCTCCCCTAAATCGAGCCATACCTCCTGATTTTCTTTTAGATAATTCTGCGGCACATCAAATTCAAGAGCATATCTTGCTGTTCCTGAAAAATAACGGATACCGGGATCAGGGTGTTTATCCCATGCAAGCAGTCTTTCTATGGATATCTCTTCAGGGGCTGCTCTGCCTTTCTGAAACTTCACTTTCCATGGTCCGGTAAGCTCAAGGGCATCAGGCACTTCTGTCACTTCAATACTTTTTGTTTTGCCCGTGGCTCGATGCAGGATATGAGAACCATTACTCCAGCTTCGTAATTGTACTTCTTTGTCAGCTTTAAAATCGGCATTCCACAGGCTTTCCGCTTCATTTTGCACCGGTCCTTCCACGCTTACAAATGGGTCTGCCTTGGGTTTTCCCGAATTGCGAAAGACAACAAATACTGATTCATCAGGCATCAGATTCAAGGGAACTTGTGTATGTTCGCCTTCTACTGTCCAGCCGGAAGCAGTATTAATGCTAACGTTTACAGCATCCCAAAATTCCGGTTCCTTCCCCACAAGCCTGAAACCGGCAACCGTTTTCACATTTTTGTCCGACTGGTTAGAAATAAAGTAAATATCAGCATCCTCAGTTTTGCGATTTATCCATGCCAGTTCAGGGCAATCAGCCGGGATTTTTACAGCCGGAGCAATATTGAATTGTTTTAGCACCTCAGCCGGAGAAACTCCATAAAAAACCTGTCCTTTGCCATAAGGGTTCGATGTCACGGTAAGGCCATCGCATTTTCCCCAGACCTCCTCCCCGATTGCTGTCACTTCCTTCTCAGAGGCGGGAAATCCTTCCAGGCTCGGCGTATATTTCGGTTTAGGACCCAGAACAGTTGCCCCTTCGTACACCAGATCCCGTAATTTTCGGGCAAGTGCCGGCCTCAGGAATGCGTGATCCGGCATTACCAAAATTCGATATCGTTTCCCTGAAGGCAGAACCACATCACCATCTTCCACCTTCAAATCAACAAAAATATCTGTACCACAGGCATCATAGTCGTACCCGGCGGCTTTAATATCATCCCTGTTGAACTCCACCATTGGGTGCAGCATCGCCGGCAAAACAAAGCACATCGGCAACATTTTCGCCACTTTGCAAAAGGAATTGCGAGCGCTGAATGTATTGTATCCATGCACGACCAGGATCCCACCAGGTATTATTACGATCAAAATGACAACCATACTGCCCCATGGTCATTCCGGGAACCACATCTGACCATGGCTGATGAGGGTAGCTGTGAAGAATGAAGCGGTTGATTCCCTGAGTCCAGGCCCAGTCCCCCACACGCTTGAGTGAGCCGGGGTGATTTTCCCATCGCGCGAGATGCGGAGCCGCAGTAAAGGCTTCGGCACCTGCAAAAGTACGATCGTTGATATGAGCAATCGAGGCAGCAAGTCTCAGGGAAAAAGAGTATCCACCATCAGCCCAGAATTCGCCAGTAGGGATATCGGTCTTTGCCCCAACCTGCAAACCTTCAAAGCAGGAAGTGTAGGGTTCGTTTGAAAAGAGCAGCTTATGGTCGTGGCTTAAATCAGCAAAATATCCATAATAGTTTTCAGCAAAAAGATCAGCAATTGTCCGGCGAAAATCCCATAAAAAACGATCGCTTGTTGGCCCATCGCCAACTAAGCGTCCGGTAAGTGTAAGGAGGTAGGGAGTCGGATCGTAGCCACGACGTTTTTCGAATTCCTCACGTAATCGAGGTGTCCAGTGATGTAGTCCTGCTTCATAGCTGTCCACCAGCATGTTGTTGAATGACTTACCGACCAGTGGGCCAAGGTGCTCGAGTATCGGCTCTATGCCTTCATTCCAGTGAACATCCAATCCTTCACGGCGTAATTTATCGATCTCCAGTCCGCGTCCTGCATCTGCTGAAGGTTGATTGACATGATCCGCTTGGAGTATGCCCCAGACGCAAAATCATCCAACGCCCTGGAGGTGCATCCCACTCCAGTATTCCCTCCTTGTTCATGTATGCTGATATATCAAGAATAGCATCCATAGCAATTGCTTCACCATCAGGGACCGGAGTCAGGTCAGGTTGTCTTCCTGCGCGCCCGCCACGCTGACCTGCCTTGGGCTCCCATTGATCAATGCGATATCCTTTATCCATATCAGAGGGGAAGGCAATAGACAGCAATATCGCGGTAGTAGCCCTTCGAAATACTTCAGGTTGCGGCAGCTTTTGAACAACATGCCTGTTACCCCAGACAATCATTTCTGCCGAGACCAGTTGTTGCATCGCATGTTCGGGCTTTATCCACGGTCCGCCGGTTGTTGCCCAGCCAGCACAATTGTGCAAGCCAAGCTCAATACCGAGACGTTCAGCTTCGCTGGCTGCAAATCTTACCAGGTCAAGCCATTCCTCACTGAGGTAGTCGATGGGACCAGCAGGAATATCGGTGCCGTGAGATCCGGCCACGTTAAAGACATAGACGCCACCAATACCGACCCGATCCATGGCCTCCAGGTCGGCTGTAATCCCTTCCCTGGTAACATTGCCGTTCATCCATATCCAGAAGGTATGCGGACGGGCATCAGGTGGCGGATTCAGAAAGCCGGATTCAAGTGTTGGTCCGCTGTTGCTCCTTTTCTTTGGCCCCGGTTACCATAAAAAGCAGTGCTGTTGCTGCCACTACCAGGATTATCTTCCTTATCATCCTTGATTTTTTTTATAATTTGCCCTCAAGCATCGGTAAATCCACCACAATATTGCCATCGGCAGACCATTATATTTTCTCTCGCATGAGACACTATCTCCAAAGGACCCTGCTTATTCCAGGCTACACCCCTGATTCGTTTATTTCCTCAGGGTGTATATTTGCTACCCCGGACTTCATCATTACCGGCATACAGAGCCACCGATATAATACCGTTTAGCACCGCGGGTGATTGACCGGGCTGTTTTATGCTTACCCTCACATCTACCAATTGGTTGTTTACGATATTACTTTCCCCATGCAGGATCAGGATCGTTTTTTCAAAAGGCTCCAGCGATTTTACTGTGCCCACAACGAGTGTTTTCCATCTTCCTGATTTATATTCCACTTCTATTTCAGATTCCTTAGAAATTGTTTGCCCAAAGTTCTGTACTTCCACTTCAACTTTACAATCATTGTTGTACTGACTAATTTTAGGTAATCTTGCTGAAAGTGCCGGCTGCAGATAATCCAGCCAGGGTAAGCGTGCATATCCGAATAGCAGCTTACCTTCCGATGTCTTACCCAAAAGTTTCGCAGTGAAATTATCGTCGCTTAATCCATTTCTGCTGCCGTCAAACGTAAGTATCAGATCCCTACCTTCCCTTTGAGATGCAATTACTTTACCTCCGCCGCCATAATTAACCTCCTCAGGTGCACCAAAACGAAGCGATGCAATATCAATATCCCTGATGGGATCAAAACCTTTTTCCGCTTCTATCTTTACGGGAATGGTTTTAGTATCCGGTGTTATTTTCTGATCACCCAAAATAGTAATCAACCGTCCAGCGGTTAAGGGGATGGCAATGTTTTTTGAGCTATGGTTATCACTCCCATGGTCGTAATGTTTCAAGGTATCGATAACGGCAAAATTGGCCTGAACTGCCCTGCCATAGCTGTCCTGGAGTATTTTTATACGTTCAAATTTAAACCAGTCCTCCCTTGTACCGTCCTCATAGACTGCAATGCCCGGCACATAAGCCTCACCCGGATCCAGTTTCCAGTTGATACCGTCCCTGGAACGCATATAATAGGCGATTCTTCCATACCAGTCGTGAACGATCATGTGATACTGAATAGGGGTTCGCCAAATGACCGGATCCTCGTAACTCCCGTCATATGGAGGATAAACACTTTCTTCTGTTACCAGGTTAAATTCAGATTCTCCGTCTTTGCTGAACCATATACCACCCCCCCGACATACCATGATATATGAGCCATCTTCACGCTGAGCAAATGTAAGATTCGTCAAACCAGCAGGTATTCTGCGGTCACGTGCGTTAAATTCGAACCGGCGATATTCCCAGGGACCGCTTATCTTATCGGCATAATAATAACCATCAATAACATAAACGATAAATCCTCCTTTTTTAAGTGGATATACCTCAGGATTATGCCCGGGCCCAATTTCCTGAACTACACGGAATGGTCCAAGACTATTGTCAGCCACGGCACGAACTACCGTGGACCCTGGCCATTCCATATGACCTTTTTGGGCATTTTCGGGCCAGCGACAAATAAAAAGGTGGTATTTTCCTTCTTCCTCCAGAATATTGCCTCCCCAGTACGACCATTCCTTTTCCTCTATTCCATTATCAATATAGCGTATTAACACTTCCTTTGTGCCCCACTCCCCCTTGCTAAGCTTGCCGACAGGCGGGATGGGCTGAAACCGATCAAGAAAGCGAGCTCCTTCCACCAGATTGACCCATTCTGCCGGATGCTCGCGCTGGGTTATCTGGGCATTGGCTAATAATTGTACTGCTACTAAAATAAGAACTAAAAATGCTTTCTTCATTTTCTAAAGGTATAGGATTCTGCTAAAAAGGAACCAGGGCAGCACAGCGCAGGGTGACCGGGCCCATCAGACCGGATGGCAATAATTCGTCATCCTTATCCCAATGCTTCCAGCTTGTAAAAGTTACACGTTCTTTTACCGGACGTTCTTTACCGCTGCTTAGCCATTCCGGCCAGGCGGTCAGGGCTCTGTTGGTATACCAGCCCATGTCTACATTACTGTACTTCCACAATCATTTCAATTTCGCAGGCTGCACCCAATGGCAGCGATGCCATTCCAACGGCTGCCCGTGCGTGTTTTCCTCTTTCGCCAAAAACCTCAACCATTAAATCAGAAAATCCGTTCACCACTTTAGATTGATCTGTAAAATTGGGGTCAGAATTTATCATTCCTGTAACTTTTACAATACGAACTACTTTGTTTAAATCGCCGATTTCAGCTTTTAAAGTTGCCAGTTGTGCAATACCACAATATCGTGCAGCTTCATAAGCTTCCTCAACAGTTAGGTCTACACCTAATTTCCCCTTAATTAAATCTCCATTTGAATCTTTTGGAAGTTTTCCGGATAGGAAAATAAGATCTCCGGTTTTGACAGCGCCAACATAGTTTGCAAGAGGCTTTCCAGGCATTTCGAGTTTTATTCCCAACTCTTCTAGTTTCTCTTCAATATCGTAATTGTAAAGGTCTTCAACTTGTATTGCCGAAGGATTTTGGCTATTGCAAGCAAATAAAGTAGCCAGTAAAATACAAAATGCAATTTGTTTCATTTCTCTAGTTTTTTAAGTGTTAATTTATCGGAGTAAGTTTGGCACATCGCAAGGGAACAGGCCCAATAAGTCCGGATGGCAATGATTTTCCCCAATATGCTTTCCCAGCGCAGGTCCATGACAGCAGGATTATATGAACCCAGGAGCCGATAAGGCCTCATCACTTGCCTCATTGATGCTTAATACCCGCTCTCGGTTATCCTTGCAGGCTAATGTTAAAACAATAATAAAAGCTGCAACAATTGTCAATTTCTAATAAATCATAATTTGCGCTATTGTATTCTCAAATAATGGCTCGTTAAAAGTTTACTATGTGAGCCCTAAAGGGATTCAAAATCATCACAGCGGACATTACCATCAGCATCAATCGAATATCCATCCGGATTTCCTGGTCTCCAGGTCAGATTGAGGCAACATATCCAACAATACTTTCCGGTGTTCATCAATGATTCCTTTATTCTCTTTTTTATAAGCTATATTCTCCCATTCATTCGGATCATTCTCGTGATCGTAGAGTTCTTCCAGGTTGATCTCAGGATAATAAATATATCGGTATCGAATACTTCTTACTGCATGTCCTGATACTGGTTGTTCTGTCCAGGTAAACCTATAACTGGATATTACAGGTGAGGTCTCTGTATTCGGATTGTTTATTTGCGGTACCAGGCTTTTCCCGTCCAGGTGCAAAGGTTTGTCAAATCCTGTCAGATCGACCAGGGTTGGATAGAGGTCCATCAAACTTACAGGTTGATCACATTTAGTACCCGCATGAGTCAAACCGGGAGCAGAAATTATTAAAGGTACCCGGGTAGATCTTTCCCAGAGTGTGAATTTTTCAATATTTTCTTTTTCTCCCATATGCATGCCATGATCAGACCATAATACCACAATCGTATTGTTTGTATATTCTGATTTCTCAAATGCGTCCAGCAATCGTCCCACCATTGCATCTGAAAAGGTGATGGAGGCAGCATAAGACTGGATTACTTTTTCCCATTGATGATTTTCTACCACCCAATTATGTATCCATCGCCGGCCATGATCGAATGCGTCTTCAAGATCGTCCTTTTTACAATCAGGCAAAACAATATCTTCAAGCGGATACATGTCGAAATACTTCTGAGGCACTTCCCATGGATCATGCGGTTTCCACAGTCCAACGGCCAGGAAGAAGGGTTTATCATGATTCTGGGTGAGCTGGTAACTTGCCCAATCTACTACATGATAGTCCGCCATCTTTTCATCAGCGACAGGTATCGGACCCCAGGTCCACCATCCCTTTTCACCTCCGGGTCGACTCTCATTATCAACATCCTCAGGATATATAACATCCTCCGGCGCACGAATCTGATAGGGATGAGAAATATATGCACTCGGGTAATAAAAATCCCAGTTGGCAGGTTCTACCTGGCTGGTGGGCGTCCATGGTGGTGCCTGACTATGATAAATCTTACCGGCACCCAGGGTTTTATAACCTTGTTGTTTGAAAAATTGTTCCATTGTAAGCACATCTTTTAAGGCTTCAAATTCCCGCCACTTCGGCCCATCACCCCAGTAAACATTTTCTAGCTCCTGAACGGGCGTGATGAACTCCTGTAAGAATGGCCGTCCTTGCCGGGGCACAGACCGGAGCTGGTGTATGTGCGTTGGTAAAGATCATTGAGGAAGCTGCGAGACGATCAATATTTGGTGTGTGGATTTTCATCCCCGTGTGCCCGGATAAAAAGCCGGCCCAGTCATTCATATCGTCCACAGCTATAAAGAGAATATTTTGCTTCTCTTCTACATTCTTTCTGTGTCTATCACAATTGCTGAAGATCAACACAATCAGGGCTATTGCAACAAGCTGGTATTTTAGATTGAAGACTACGCATAAGTTGGTTTAATTCAAGTCCAAAATAGTTAATATCCTTTGTCTTTGGGCATAAAAAGCCGCAACAATTTTAAGTTTCACTTATAAAGGGGAAGCACATAACCCTGCCTTGGCCCCATTGATTTATCAAATGTGCGCAAAGGAAGATCTTCTGCCTTAATGATTGCAGTTCTTTCTCTCCCTTTATCACTTATCGCCGTGCCATAATAAGACGTAGTTCCCCAGCCGTAGGTGGTAGTTGAGATGCGCACCTCTGAATCTTCGGCCACAAAGGCCTTAGAGTCAGGTTTGCCGAAACACGCGATACCTCCCAACATCTCACTGCATCATTTGTTTAATTTTTCTGGCTGTTCTCAAAATAACCGGTCCCAGCAAACCTGCAGGTTCCAAATCCTCTTCCGGACCAGGTCTGGCATCGTTAAATAGGAGCCAGCTTATGCGACTGTCTTCAGGAAGGTCTGAATCGCCGACAATGCGGTTGTGCCAGGTGTTTGTTACGGCAATGCTCAGTTCATTCCTTCCTTGCTTCAGTACATCACTCACCTCAATTATAAAAGGAGGCTTCCAGAGAACACCGATATTTTGACCGTTAATCATGACCTCTGCCAGGTTTGCCACACTGCCCAGGTCGAGAAATATCTTATCGCTCTCATTTACTGCGACTAATTCGAAAAATGAATTGTAGGTAGCAGTCCCTGAGAAATATTTAACTCCATCATTTTTGTTTTCACTGAGATGACTGCAACAGGGGCAAATTAATCAGCTTGGGAGCACCGCGATCAGGTGTGAAGGAAACGGTCCAATCGCCGGAAATTCTCCTTGGACCAGGTAAATCCTCTAAAGAAATCATTTTCTGTTTTACCCGATTGGCGGGTTAATTCCCATTTGCCATTTTCTGATGCCCATATGGCCCCATTCTGAATCCATAAGGGAGGCAAATTCCCCTCTCCGTTTTCAGGAGATGGCGTAATTTTAGCAACTGGATCCATATTAGCAGAGCGGCGAAAAACGACAAATACGGAACCGGATGGGCTAAGATCCAACTGAACAATGGTACGATCCTTCTCCTGCCGCCAAACTCCTGCATCACAAATTGTACCGGTATTAGCATCCCAGAATTCCGGAATCTTGTCCTTTATTCGGAATGCAACATCCACCATCCGTGCTTTTCTCTCCTGGTTCGAAATAAAATAAAAATCGGCTTCCGTTTGTTTTTCTATGGTTCCACGCCAAGGTTGGCGAGAAGTATTCCATTTTTTCCCGGTAAACAGGTGTCATGTCAAGCGCCAAAGAATTCAACATCAGGCAAAAGCCCAAGCTCCTCAAAAACTGTCTGTGTGCTTGTATTCTGATTGACAGATTTCCACGATTTTCTCACAATTTTTTTGACTTCCCCATCGCACTTCGGATAGTCCGTTAAACTTATGGATTGATTTGGCAGCGTACCTAAAACTGG
Source organism: uncultured Bacteroidota bacterium (assembly GCA_963716765.1). Lineage (GTDB taxonomy): Bacteria > Bacteroidota > Bacteroidia > Bacteroidales. Next base: position 69,652 of record CAVQUO010000008.1, read on the forward strand.
CACTCCGGCAATGGCCAGCTCACCAATCTTTTCTGCAAGCTCAGGCGTCATACGGTCGGCCGGAGGCAATACCAACATCCGGTACGAAATACCATCGGGCAATACCATTCTGTCCATTTTTGGCTGTGGCACGGGTTAGCAGTGCATCCCTGTTAATACAATCGTAAGAATAACCTTCGGGCAGAGGCAGAGGTAAATCTTTTCGCAGGAAAGAACGGGCAGGCTGTTCCTCACCAATAAAATAACAGGCATCAACGACCGGCAGCCCCTGTTGAAGCATGGCCGAACACCGCCGTATATAGTCGAACCACGCTTTCCCGGGTTTGTGCCAGGTTTGTGTACCGCTGAAGAAGGTGCCGACTCTGTTTAGCGTCACTCCCGGCTCCTTTTTGAAAGCCTGGTGTGCCCAGACATGCAACACGAACTTGTTAATTCCCCTGGCAAAATTATAGTCACCCATGGGTTTGAGGTAGTAAGGATCAACATTCCAGGTAATTGGATTTTGAGTAAAAGCCTCGGCACCGATCATCTTTTTGCCGTAGATGTGTCCACCGCAAATGGCATCCTGAATATCATTTGGTTTATCCTGGTTGACACTGTTCAGCCAGAACTCACCCATTGGTAAATCAGCATATTTGAAGTGCTGCAGACCATCTGACATCATGGTGGGTGCGATGCACTCAGCGCTGAAGCGTGGCTCCCTGCTCACGACCTAAGCCGGTAAATGGATCGTAGAAATTATCGCAGACCAGGTCGGCAATGGTGCGTCTGAATATCGTATAAAAAACGTTCCGAGAGTTCTGCCGATTCGATGGGTACTCCACTCATGGCCGGCAGCCAGAGAAGCGGGTCATACCCACGCCGTTTGATAAATTCATCCCTGAAAAGGGGCGACCAGTTCTGAGAAAAGGCCTCCCAACTGTCGGTATGGTTACGCCAGAGTGTTTTGCCTGCCAGCTCAGGGCCAACGCGATCAAGCGCTTCACCGAACCAGCCCTCAAACTGGATTTTCGCTGCCTCCGGATTAAACTTATCGCATTCAAGCCCCGCACCGGAACCTGCAGGATTGTTCGTCTCACCAGTGCTTGTATAACCGATCCGCTGAACAATCCATCGCCCCGCCGGAACATCCCAGTTAAGCATATCCGTCAGAATCCATCTTGCCTGTAATATTGATAATCTTCATCAACAGGCACACACAGATCATCCGGACACTGCTTTATCGCTTGTCCATTCGCTTCGTCTCCACCGGTAACCGGCTTTCCCTTCCCAATGATTTATCCGCGGCTGGCTGCTAAGCTCTATGTGCTGTGCTGCCAGGCGATGTGCGATTTCGGGACTTGCTGCCTTCATGGTTTTCAGCCGGAGGACGCACACCTGAAGGATCGATCACAAAACGAAAGAATTTCGCTGTTGTCGGTTCAATAGAATGCGTGGCACTTAAGTCCCTGTCCTGCCAGCCATGAAACTCAGAAGGTTTAAGCCGTCCGAGCGAACGAAATATCTTTCCATCGTCGCTGACCAGACAGCTCTGCCCGCTGCAACTGATAGACCGTCTTGATATCCGGCCAGATCGTAATGCGACCGACAGGTAAACGGCTTATCAAACTCATACTGAATCCACCCTGCCGACGACAAACTCACCAGGCCGGATGCACCTGTGACAAGCACCTGGGGATTGAGACCTTCAATATCTGTCGTCACCTTTGGCTTAAGCTGCGTTGATGTCACACCGCACCCATCAGCAGCCGGGAAGGCCAGAACGGCAATATCACGATAGTAATTTTCCCGCGTTGTTGGCTGAGCCAGTTCGCCTTTAAAAGGTTTACCACCGTCAATGGTTTGTTCTGTCATGACCAGTTCCTGCATTGACATTTCGGGAGTAATCCACGGCCCACCGGCCAGCGCCCACCCGTCGCAGGCATTCATAGCAAGACGCAGTCCAAGCCGATCAGCTTCTTTTGTGGCATGCACAAGCAGATTCCACCAATGTTCCGAAAGTGGATTGGCCGGTGGATCGGCTATTGTTAAAGGAGCAGCATTCGCCAATGCATTTGAGTTACCAATGGGCATCAGATATGCACCTCCCACACCTGTTTCAGCCATTGCCTCGAGATCCTTTGTTATCCCTTCACTTGTGGCATTGGCCCGCATCCAGTACCAGTACACCCAGGGTTTTGCCGCTTCGGAAGGATTCGCAAATACCGTTTCAAGAGGAATCCCGCTGTTGACTTCAGAGTCGGCAAGACAGGAAGAGAGCATAAGTGCAAGAGGCGTAAACAAGGCAATCCATGTGTACCAAGGCTTCATCATGCTATATTGTTTTAGTTCATTGGATATCTTATCACTGCCACATCGTTCTCCTGCACTGGTCCCGGTGTACTCCTGCCGTCGGTGATGATTTTCTCCAGGAGGGCCTTCATCAGTGCCACACGTTCCGGGTATTCGTCTGCAAGATTTTCGGTCTCCCCGATGTCACTGTCAAGCTTGTAAAGTTGAAAGGGTGCTTCATCACCTCCAGGTGACCAGCCGCCGGAGCCCCGGGTCAGGATCAATTTCCATGCGCCCAAACGCAATGAAGGAACCCCGCTGATGGAGGCACTCACCGCATGTTCTCGTACAGGATTGTTCTCTCCTATTAGCAGGGGCAGAAGGCTATAGCTGTCCTCCCCGGCATCCGGGGGCATTGACAAATCCAGGATGTCGGCGATGGTAGCCAAAAGATCCGCCTGGTGTACAAGCTGTGAACAGGAGCTCCCCGGTTTTACCGTACCGGGCCACCTAACGATAAAAGGTACCCGGTGCCCCCCTTCCCAGGCATCAGACTTGTACCCGCGTAAAGAGCCACTGGGATAATGCCCTTTTTCTTCGAGGGTGGCAACGGGCATGTCCTCGTGTTTTTCACGATCCCAGGGCCAGTCCTGAAAGGTGGTATCCCTTGCCTCCTCAATCGTGGTATTGCCAATATAGGGAGCACAACCGTTATCGCTGGTGAAAAGCAGGAGCGTATTTCCGGCCTGACCGCTTTTTTCCAGTGCATCGAGAACCTGTCCCACAATGGCATCAGTCTCCATAACCAGGTCGGCATAAAGACCAAGTCCGCTTTTGCCTCTCCACTCTTCATTCACCGAAAGGGGGGTATGTGGTGAGGTCAGAGACAGATAGAGCAAAAAGGGATCCGGGGATTTGGCCATGCGTTCAATGAAGTCTGATGACCTGTCACCAAGGGCCGGCAAAACATCTTCCAGCTTCCAGTTTTTTAAAGAGGGGCCCTGTCGGCTTGCCTGCCCTTTACCGAACAGGGGTCCCTCCCCGAACTCTGAAGGAATGCCAAGGGTACGGTCATTCTCAATAAAGCAAAACGGTGGCCAGTTGGGAATATCCACTCCGAAGTATTCGTCAAAGCCGACTGTTGTCGGTCCTCCCGGAATGGGCTGTGAGAAAACTTCCTGCCACACCGCACGATGTTCATCTGTGGCAAAAATCTTTTTCTTCGTTGCAACAAAGATGTCCCTTTTCCCTTCGGGGATGGGCCAGTCCCAACCCAGATGCCATTTGCCAATGCAGGCTGTCTGATAAGCGCGTTGTTTCACCAGTCCGCCAAGTGTCAGGCGATCAGGAGTAATCAGGGGAGGACCAAAAACAGGTACAATTCCTTTCTGCAGGCTTGTACGCCAGTGATAACGGCCCGTGAGCAAGGTATAACGCGAGGGCGAACACACTGCAGAGGATGAATGGGCATCGGTAAAAAGCATGCCTTCTTCAGCCAGTCGATCGATGTTAGGGGTGGGGATTTTCCCGCGAGCAGGATTATAGGACTGCACATCGCCGTATCCCAGGTCGTCGGCATAGATGATGACCACATTGGGTTTCCGAGAAGCTTTCAATCGTGATTCAAACAATTTGCGCTCTCTTTCGGCAAGGTCTTTAGTGAATTTCAAATGCTTTCCTGTCGGCCTGTTCAGATCAGGATTGAAATCGGGATTTTGAATGGGCATTTCAGCATCCATCTCCTGCAATGAATTTTCCAGGTGACGGATCAATATTCTCCCGCATTTTCACCTCAGCATCAGCCAGGTTATTCTGCTCTTCAGGATCATTTGCAAGGTTATAGAGCAGATATGCACCCTGTTCATCATTATAGAATTTGATCAATTTCCAGTCATCCTCAATGATGCTTGAAAAAGGCCCGCTTGCATGGGTGTAGTGCGGAAAGTGGAAAATGATGGGTCGTTGCTTTAAGCTTTCATTTTTGCCGGTGAGCAGGGGCATCAGATCGAGTCCGTCCACATGCTGTTCGGGGCGCAGGGGCAGGCCGGCGGCACCCAGCATTGTCGGGTAAATATCCATTCCCACAATCCGTTGCTCTGAAATTCCCGGAGTGATCTTTCCGGGCCACTTCACCATAAAGGGAACTTTCATGCCCGCCTCAAAAGGAAAGCTCTTTCCTCCCATAAGGGGGTAGTTGGAGGTGTTTTTAGGTGTTAGTCCGCCGTTATCCGAAGTAAATATCACCATGGTATTTTGCTCCAGGCCCTGTTCCTGCAAGGTTTGCATTAAACGGCCAACGCTTTCGTCAACCGATTCCACCATGGCCGCATATCCGGGATTGTTCTGATCTGTTGTGGGATTTACTCTCATATTTCGCCAGTTTGTCCGGTTTTGGTTGCACGGGAGAGTGGACCAGGTAATGCGAAAGAACCGCCATCCAGGGCTCCTCCTTATTTGCCTTTAATGAAATCCACACACTGGGTGGTCAGCACATCAGCCACATAGGCATCCTGGTCAGCCCCTTCCATGTTGGCTGCAGTTGGCGGCAAAATCTTTCATCCAGTGACTCCTGTCTCCCTGCTGTTGCTTCCTGTATCCCCTGGCCACATGGAAACCACGTTCGTCGGGATAATATCCCGGACATTCTCCAATGTGCCATTTTCCGAAGAAGGCGGTTTCATATCCCGCTTCGGCTAAGGCCTGAGGGATAATCACCTCCTTTCGGGGTAAGGCATGGCGATGCCGGGCTTCAAGGTACTGATCCTTTTCTCCCCTGTATTTGCTTCTGTCGTAAAGGCGGTCATCGGGCCCTGCCGGACCGTTGAACACAGTGGTCAGCTGAGTGCGTGCCGGACATTTGCCTGAAAAGATGGCTCCACGGGTAGGAGTACATACGGGAGCCGGGGAATAGGCATTAAGAAAGCGCATTCCTTCCGAGGCCAGTTTATCGATGTTTGGTGTCTCATAATAGGTGCTCCCGGCACAAGCTGATGTCCTTCCACCCCATATCGTCAATCAGGATAAACAGGATATTGGGAGGAGCATCATCCGGATTATTCAACACTTCACTAACTGATTGAAGCGGAGGTAAATAGACGATTGCCGCATAAACAAAAAACAAAAATCGTTTCATGAAGAATCAAATATCATTCGTTATTATTTAATCCCTGACTCTCCGATAGTATGGAGGCCGGTTCCGATATAAGCATTGGGAGCAATAATTTATTCCAATTTTAATCCAGATGAAAAACCTCTTCCATGCTTGCCCACCACTCCCCTTCATTGCGACTAAGCAGAGGTTGCTGGCATGGTTTGCATACATCCCACCACTTCCGTGTTGTGGGGTCGGCTGCCATTTTTGCCATATCCGCATCAAAATCGACACCGACATATTCAAAATAACTAAACAGGTTATTGTCTTTCAGATAGATGGAGTAATTCCGGATATTACATTCTTTTATCATATCCAATACATCTGGCCAGACCGCGGCATGAAGTCTTTTATACTCTTCAATTTTTTCCGGATTAATCCCGATTACCATTCCATAGCGCTTCATAAGCATTCAGTATTGTGGTTATACTTCTTCACTGTATTCTTCTAATTGTAGTGGATATTTTCCGTACTGTTTAACTAATTTCACAATATAATCGTAGGTGTATCCCGACACCTGACTGGAGACTGAATGGTCGGACTGAAAAATAAATCCGCCACCTTTAGCAGCGTTCAGTTTTCGCAATACTTCCTTGCGGATTAATGCTTTATCACCTGTTTCCCATACCTGTATATTGCTATTTCCGCAATAGCCCATAGAATTACCATATTTCTTCTTTAAATCTAAGGCATCCATGCCTGCTTTTACTTCAAGCGGATTATAGGCGTCCAAACCCATTTCTATAAAATCCTCAAAAATCAAATCAACATTACCGCAACCATGATAAATAACGGGTAAATCATTTTTATGGCATTCGTCTATCATCGCTTTCACCCAGGGTTTGAAGTAGGCTCTCCAGTATTCAGGATCGAATAACATGGTTTGTTTGAAAGCCACATCGCCCCAGATCACCATGCCATCAAGCAATCCCTTGGCCGCTTCAATTTGCGCTTTCATGCATTGCAGGTAAAACTCTCCGATCCAGTTTATACATTCTCCAAGGCGATCGGGATACATAGCGATCCACAAAAGTGAATGTTCCTGTCCGATAAGCCTGGTCAGGCATTCGGAACATTCGATCATACTTCCGTAAACCGGAAAATCAGGGTGCAGATCTTTTACCGTCTGAATCCATGCAGGAGTATTGCGTTGAAACCCATCTCCCACTCCGGCGATCTGATTATCACCAGATTCGAAATAGCGTCTACTGTCGAAGGGATCGTCAAATTCCAGGGCTTCCAGCTTCTCTATTGTGTCGGTATCCCACGATAAGAATTCAGGCATGGGAAAATCAAATCTTTTCCTCATGGTGGCAAGAAATCCTGTTTTCACAACTACCTCGCTTTCATCTTCTCTTAGGGTCTCGAAGGACATGATTTTTGGATCCATGTTGGGCATAGTGACAATCCAGTCCAGATCGTAATAGTCGTAAGGGCTTGTATCATCGGGCAGGCCCAGTTCTTCTCTCCACCGCTTAATAAAACTTCCCCAGAAAAAATCGCTTATCGGCACGCGGTCAGGCTCCTGATGATTCAGCGCCCTGTTCATTCTATCCAGTTTTTCAAGGCATTTTTTTGTTCGCTCCATTCTTTTCAAGAGTTATACTTTCAGAAAATTATATTTGGCCAGAAAAAGTTAAGTTCTTTTCCTCTCCCGGTTTCAAAGTCAGGGCTAATACACTTTCTTTAAACCGTACTGTACAGGTGCCCCCTTTTTCAGAGCGAATTGTAGCCGATATTATCTGCCCTTCCTCCCACGCCATATCAAGCTCAAAACCACCTCTTGTGCATAAACCTTTTACACTGCCTCATGCCCAATCATCTGGAACAGCAGGTAGTAAATCAATAATAAAGTTTCCATTTTTGTCTTTTCGATGACTCTGTATCAGCATTTCGGCAATAAGTGAGCATACACCGCAGATTCTCATCAATCTGGAAGATTCTGTCGGCATTTAGAAATGTTCTGTTCGTTCTGACAGACAGGAAATCTGCTACCCCCGTGTACGCAGTATTTGCATCCTGAAACCAGGCACTCAGGAGGGCAGCATGGGCTCCTGTCCATCCGCTCATTCCATCTCTTCCATCCAGGCGCAACGCCAGGCTTCTTTTTGCGGCTTCGAACAGTTCGGGAGTATCATCCTGGTTAATGATACCGAAAGGGTGTACCCCAAGGAGATGAGAGTAGTGCCGGTGTGTAGGTTCCACCTCTTTTACATCATCTCTCCACTCCATCAATCTTCCGGCTTCATCAACTTTAAACGGAGGAAGCAATTTTTTGCTCCTTTCGATTTTATCGCAAACAGGATCCTTATTGTCAAGGATTTTTGATGCCTCTTGTGTGGCTTCAAATACTGCATTTATGATTGAAAGGTGGTAGGTAGATGTCGCAGTAACCCTGATTTTTCTACCTGTCGTCGGATCGATAAATAAATTTTCGGGAGATTCCGAGGGAATAAACTGCAGCATACCACTTGAGTCGGCAATCAAAGCATCCAGAATAAATTCAGAAGCACCTTTAAGCATGGGATAGAGTTTTTGCTCAAGATATTCCCTGTCCTGGGTATAGTGATAGTGGTCCCAGAGGTTCATTACCATCCATGAACCTGCAAGCATATCAAGGACACCATTGGCAAATTGCGATAAAACATTTGACGCAGAGGGTGTTACCCTGCCAAACGGATTTGTAGCATGACCTGAGCACCATCCATCGGCATCAAACATCTCCTTTGCCACCGATTCCCCAAACCTGGTCAGTCCTTCTAAATACATCGTTAACGGCTCTACGGTTTCCGACAAATTGCATACTCCGGCAGGCCAATAGTTCATTTGTAAATTCACATTCAGATGATAGTCAGCTTCCCACGGTGCCCATTCCCTTTCATTCCACTTTCCCTGCAGATTTGCCGGCAAAACAGCCGTTCCCCGTGAACTGCCCATCAACAGATACCTTCCAAACTGGAACAACTGAACAATCAGATCATGATCTTTTGCCCCCTTCCTGAAGGCATCAATTCTTTTATCAGTGGGTATTTCATGATTACCGGGATTTCCCAGATCAAGGCTTACCCTGTTAAACATTTCGGTGTGTTCATTAATGTGAGCTGTTTTCAACTCTTTCCAAGATTTCTTTCCGGCTTTGGCTAATATAAGCCCTGTTTGATTAACAGGATCGATGGACCTGTCGAAATTCATAAGAGAAATATTGTAATCGGTGGCGGCGGAAAAAATAATCACCACTTCACTGGCATCTTTAACAATAAGCCTGTCACCTTGCGGAGAGATATTCCCCTGTTCTGTTCTGGCAATAAGCTGCCCTGCGAACTTCATGTGCCTGCCCCCGGGACCCGATCCTCCCGCATTGTCATCGTAAGCTTCAGGCGCTTCTATATCGACAATCTGACCGGCAATATTTATGATTCCGCCTTCCAAAGCTCTTACCTCGGCATCTTTGAATCTTTCAAAGCGGATCACGCAGTTTAAGCGCTCCTCCCCTTTTGCATTTAGCTTAATGCACAGTGCATCATCTACGGCGGATATGAATGATTCTCTTATTATTTCAGACGCTCCTGAAGTATAACTTACGGTTGAGATACCGCCTGACATATCCAGTTCTCTACGGTAATCTGCAACAGAATCCTGCTTGAGAAATTCGATAAATAAAGTACCAAAGGGTTCATACGACCTGAATGAAGTTGGATTTACAGTCAGCTTTTCAAGCCCAAAATCATGCGCCCCTGCCAAATCACCTCCTAATACCATTTGCTGGAATATCTTCAGATTCTCGTTGAAATTCTCAGCAATGGGATTGGCCTGACAACCGGCCCACAGACTTTCTTCATTAATCTGAAACTGTTCGGTATGAAGGCCTCCGTATACCATAGCCGCAAGACGACCATTGCCCAGGGGCAAGGCATCGTTCCAATTTTCAGCCGGGGAATCGTACCATAATCGGGAATTGGAATCCGGAACTTCATTTTTGGAAGAATTGCAGGCAAATAATCCCATAAGGATCAGACCAAGCAGCAGAATTCCAAATACTATTTTTTTCACCGTATATAAATAATAGAAGTGTTATTCATTCTTAAAAAAACCTGCTATTTACAATGTTTTAATTCAAAGTAACAACATCTTTCATTCTTGACTTTGGAGTCACAACAAGTGAAGTGATCTCTCCGTCCCTGAAGGAAACCTCAACCGTGGTATTTTTTGGAGCATGCAACTTAAAATCAACATCCCACTCTTTTGGCCAGGCGGGTAATACGCGAATCTCATCTCCAATTGTCTGCAACAGCATCTCCTGCAGGCCTATCATGCCTGATCCTCCCCAGTTATGATCAGGTACCCAGTCATGTCCCGGACCCCAGAAGGTAGGAAAGCGGCGTTGGCTGTCATCGAGCTTGCGGCTGTTAAAATCTGCGGCCAGTTCGGTCTGTCCCATGCGGGCGAAAGAAGATACCATCCTGGTGCCAGCTTACCACATTGCCTTTACGGAAATTGCCATACTTGTATGTGTCCCGGAATACCTGCATATCATCGCGCCCCAGTGCAAACCTGTTGAATGGGAAAAGTGGGTAGAGCATTGGTAATTCTCCATTGCCATACTCCCCCCAGCTCCTGGCGGGCAGGATGGTTCTGACCCCGTCACTGGCGTAAGTCGTATTTGCATCAGTACTGGAAACGAGATCTTTAAGCAGTGGCTGGGGGCTCGTCTTCGCCTCCACCGGAGTAGGCATAAGGAGGGATGGTCTCTTTGAGCTTTCCATAGAACTGCCTTGATCGCGCAGGCACAAGAACATCATCATCAAGGGCGAGGATCTCATCCACACAGGCCTGTAAGCCCGCAATCACATCGGTTGGATTGCTTGCACCCCGGAAACTCTCGCAGGACTTAGAGGGATAAATTACCAGATGCCCCTTGGCGTCCAGTTCCCGGCCGGATCGCATCATCTCCCTTTTCCGGTAGTGCTCGTCAAAAAAGACCACGGCATTCTCAATAAACGGGATATACGCTGAGATATCAGCACCCGTAAAACGCCGGTATTCCAGATCATGTATGCATGTTCAAGCTGCGACTCCCAATGATATGCTGTGGCTCTGTTGTCCATGATCCCTTTTTCAACCGGCTTACCCTCTCTGTAGAGACCATCTGCCAGGGGATCACCGAAGGGAATTTCCTCTGCTACGGCTCCGGCTCCGCTCTCCCAGCCGTATCCGGATCCCGAAGCCAGGCCCGGCACTCCAATGTACTCGCTGTAAATCGCGCCATCGTGCTTGAAGTTGGCTTTCACCCGGGCCCGGGCTCCAGGCAGGGCCTTGCGGTAGAGTTCAAACTGAGGGAGAATTGCATCAACGTCCCCGCTCTTGAGCATCGGCCAATAGAGCAGTCGCTGATTCTGGGCGGTGAATACCCCGCCACCCCACTGCCGCCAGTCGGGACCAAACTCTCCCCAATTTTCACCGACCAGGTTGGCGTCAAAAGTAAAGTTGCCCCCGTTGAACTTGGTAGGGTATTCGCCAAAGGCATTGCACCCGAGTTGATAGCGAAAGAGGTTGTAGTTTCTGGCGATGCGCCATGCCCTGTCGGCAGTATCCGGGTTCTCCGGGCGAATCGCAGATATAACTCCGTTTCCAGAACGCGTCCCACCAGGCCAGGGTTGAGTCACGCGCCTGTGCCAAATCATGCTTCCGAAGCCTGAACCAGGCTCTGCAGATCATCACGCCAAACGCCGATCGTTTCGCTCTGGTCAATGTGGGTGACAATTCGCAGGTGGTGACGGCGGGACGGACTTTTTGAACGCAGTCCCCAGCCCTGTATGCCTTGGTCTGATAGCTGCCCTCCGACTGCTCCGCTGGCCTCAAAGTCACTACCGGTCAAGATCCCCCCGAAGGTACGCTTACTGCAGGTCATCGGCAATTTCATCCCTGTATGCTTCAAGCCCCTGCTGTTTGATCAGCAGTTCGGGAAGCAAACGCCCCTCATCCGGATTGCGGTGATAGAAAAGGACGCCATCCCCGGTGTATGCAACCGAATCTTTACTCAGCGTCACCTCCCCGGGATATTGCCAGAGTGTAACGCAGGAGTGCCTCCGCCGGTATCGTTACTGAGGATCTCCGCTTCCTGTCGCCAGTTCTCGTAGTGCGCATCGACCTGGATCTCCCTGTCGGCATCGACCTCCACGTGAATTATCGGGCCGCTTCACCTCTGTCCAGATCCTCAGGATGACATCTGAGAAGCTACCGTCTTCATCGATGTATGACCCCTTCAATTTCGACAAATCCCTCCCTGCAATTTCAGTTCCTGGCGAAACCCAAGCTGCCGATTCGGCAAAGGGATTGGGATCCAGCTGAGACGGACGCGCCCCAGCTTCAGGTATTCGTTCTGCTCGGCCAGACAGCCACTGCGCTGCATGTAAAAGAGCACATCACCATTCTCCACCCATACGTTCAGCCCGATGTCACCCCCTCCGCAGGGCATGGACCCGGAAGCGTCACGGCTGGGTGAAGTCCAGACAATATTGTAAGAATCTTTAAATGGTGGTAGGGTCTTATTCGTTTTACATGCCTGGCTAAACAGGGCAACTATTGCTAATACAATTGTCAGTTTATTCATTGCAGTTTTAATCTATGGGAGAGGTCGTACTGGTCAACTCTGAAAAATCCATGAGCAACAATGCTTGGTCCAAATCCTATAAACTCCCCATTGATATAGATTTTAGCATTTTCAAAATCATCTACATCAAAGACAGCATGCAATCCAATGGTAAGATTTTGTTCAAGCTGAGCCCCTGCCTCCCAATCAGGCCTGGCTTTGATGAAGCAATCCTTAGCTCCGGCAAAACACTTACTCACGAAAAGCAGCAGCATACAAGCAAGCATTATAAATTTCCGCATCAGTCCTGCCTGCTTTATTGTTTCTTAAACTTGATATTTCGATAGGCAACCGGACCGTGATCGCCCTGTAGCATAAGATGCCCTGAAGCATCCTCTTCTTCATCCAGTGACGATCTTGTGGGACCAGAAACTTCCACATCTTCATGCAGAGTTATCCCATTAAGCACCACCTTTTTAAATAGTGCATTACTGGTTTTCTCGCCCGCAGCATTAAATCGCGGAGCCTTAAATATGATAAACAGGCTTTGCCACTCACCTGGCTCCTTACAGGCATTGACGGGCGGAGGAGTACCTTCATAGCCCTTCTCCCCCAGTCTGTTTTCATCCCATCTTTGATAAATCCCACCGCAATCTCCCGAAACCATCTTATCTCTTCCCCAGCTGTCCAGTATCTGTATCTCATATCTTCCCTGTAAATAGACTCCTGAATTGGAACCTTTGGGAACCATAAACTCCAGTTTCAATTCCAAATCTCCATGGGGCTCCTTCGTAATAAGATGCACCGTCCTGCCTTTCTCTCCGTTCATAAAAATCCCTTCTCCAGCTATTACATTCAGTTTTGTTGAATCGCTGGTATCCAGCACTGCATCACCGGCTTCGATCCAATCGCCCAGGGGTTCTTGAAAATCAGCAATACCCAGAAGGTTTTTCTGGGAAAAAGCATCGTTCATAAATATGCCGACAAGCATTAACATTGAAATAAAAAATCTTTGGGTCATATCTGATATTTTTAAGGTTATAATTCGGCTACCAAATCCTTGTATATTTTATCCCACGGGGCCCGCATCGGCCTGTCCAGCAAAGCATTTGCCAGTGTATTGTTAACAAAACGCTCTGCTTTAGGATCCCATTCCAGCTCCTGCTGAAGCATCATGGAGATATTCCCCAGATGAGCAATGGTAATTGAACGGTGCGCAGTTTCTGCAGGAGCAATGGGTTCCTCCTTTGAGATCACACAATCGATAAAATTCCGGAAATGATTTTCACTTTTGTATAAGCGTATATCCCCATCGTCCAATCTCACATCCGCCAGATTTTCCGATAGCTCCTGGGATCCACGGTCTACCATGGCCCAACGACCGTCTTCCCCTTCAAACCGGACACCTCCGTGACCGGCATTTGAGGAAAGGATCATTTTAAATCCTTCCTTGAATTCTGCTTCGATATGGAACTGGGTGGCGGTATTCCATACCGGATGTTTTGCCCACTCTGTATTGGAACTTTTGATCTTCACAGGGCCGGTATGTTCGGTTCCCATTCCCCATTGTGCAATATCGGGATGGTGGCCTCCCCAGTCGGTAATTTGCCCGCCGGAATAATCCAGGTTCCATCTGAAGTTCACACCCGTGCGGGCCGGGCAATAGGGTGCTTCCGGTGCAGGTCCCAGCCAAAAATCGTAATCAAAGCCATCCGGGGGAGGAACAGGATCGGTCTGGTCCTTATTTTTGCCATAATCAGGGACTCCGCTGGGCAGACCGCAGGAAATGGTATGGACCTTCCCAAGCTTTCCGTTTCTTACCAGTTCGCACACATAACGGAAGTTTTCAGCTGAGCGCTGCTGGCTACCGGTCTGGAAAACCACATTGTATTTTTTCACAGCATTGCTTATGGCCCTTCCCTCGGGAATAGTCAGAGCCAGCGGCTTCTGACAGTAAATGGCTTTACCGGCCTTTGCAGCCATCAGGGAGGGGATGGAGTGCCAATGATCGGGAACGGCAATTTCAATGGCATCTACATCGGCCATTTCAATCACCTCTCTGAAGTCCTCTTTCAAACGCAGTCCTTTCAGGGTTTTTCCCTTTTGTTCTGAATAAAAATACTTAAGCTTGGCTTCAACAAAATCAAGTCCGCCCTGGCCACCTGACCAGTAACCATTGCTCAGTCTGTTCACATCGCATATGGCTACCACCTGAACCCTGTCGTCATTTGCAAATCTTATGATATCATTACTCCCCTGGTTACCACAACCTATCAATGCAACCCGCACTTTATCAGAAGGAGCCACTCTTCCGTTCCCTCCCCTTACACATGATGGAATAATGGTGGGAACTGCTATCATTCCGGAGGCAGCTATCGCCGTATTTTTTAAAAAATTCCGCCTGTTGCTCTTTTTCATTCTATTGATTTTCTTGAAGTTGTATAATTAAATATGAGTTGGTCTATCAGCTATATTCTTTGTTTATGGGAAATAAACTCGATGAAGTCAAGCTTTGCCTTTTCATTATGATGGGCTTTGCCCACCAGTTTTATTTCATCACCCTGCTTTACACTGATATTGTCGAACCGACGCCATCTCCAGCAGTCTGAATCTTCATCCATTTTGAAGACTGCCTTCTCCTCTCCTGCGATGAATAGACTGACCTCGGCCTGGCCGTCGATCTGGTCAAAGTAAGTAATCCGTATATCATAGATGTCTGATGGTTCATCGAACACATAGGAGGCGCTCCCGGTTCCATCGGTTTCAACGCCCCATTCTTCGACAAGTTCTTCCTCAAAAGGTGAATAATTCCTGAGGTCCATTTCCTCAACTTCTTTTCCAAGGCACGGAATTAGTCCCTCCACACCAGCATCAATCATCCCCTGCTTAAAGGCACGCATGAGGGAAAAGGAAGCACCGTCATAGTGTTTCAGGACCAGTCCGTTTATGTTGGCCGGACTTTCAAGAGCAACCTTTATGCCTTCCCTGACCAGTGCCGGTGATGCAGCCATACGCGCTGCAATACCGGAAACATAGTGTTTATCCGGCCCAATGAGTTCACGGTTCCTCACAAGCCATTTTTTCCGGACCTCGAAAGTTTCATTCTCCAGTCCCCTTTGTTCCTGGTGGTCCTGGTTGACCAGTGAACCCAGGTAGGGTGCCACGGCTTTCATATCCATACCGAAGTCAAAGGCTTCCCCGCTGCCCCATCCGAGAACATCATTGAACCGGAGATGGCAATCCGGATTCTCTTCCTCTATTGTTTCAGCGATCAGGCGGTAGAATTCCGTGGTGGAGTTTATCCTGAATTGAATCCAATTATCCCTTTCGGGCTGGGCGTTCTTATCTTCGTTCAGAATGGGTATTGCAGCCTCCAGGTCAAATCCTGTTTTTTTTGCTTCAGCGATACAATGGGGGCAGAAACACGTGCCTCCATCGTCGATATCCAGGTCATTAAAGAGAAACTGGCAGGTCTGGATATAATCCACATCGTAGTTGGCAGCAATATCTCCATAAAGGGCGATAATAAATTCGCGTACATCGGGATTGTTGGGACAAAACCTGCTGGTATTCCACGCCCCACCATCAATCTTTTTCTGTTGCCAGTCCGGATTTTCCCTGACGAGTTGCTTGGGAATAGGAAAATGCGACACCTCTGCCCCGACACTTAAACCCCTGGATCTGCATGAATCAATCATCAATTGGAGCCAGTCTGTTTCATTGATCCATGCATGATCTGATAAAAGGGGCTTGATCTTTCCGTACCTTTCCCACTGCGGGAAAAATGACACCCGGGAATCCTCTGCATCGAAAGTATCCCTTACCGGATTGTGCGGGAACTCCGGAGCATGGAAGGGACGATGCTCCTGGTGCATAACAACAACCATGTACAGGTTGTTAACCCCGATCATGGACTGCATATTATCCAGGATGTATGCCATGCCCTCGTCCGCAATGGTCCATGGCCGGATCTGTGTCCCTACCTCAAACTCCGATGTATAGTCGGGTTTCCAGACGCGGCCTGTATTTGTTTGCATTTTTTCCTGACAACTCATAACAATAGCCAGCAGGAGCATGAATGTAATTGGGGTGAATATTCTCATGTATATGAAATGTTAGTATTTATTAATCAAATCCTCACATGTTTGTTTCAGATCAAAATCTGCCAGGTTGGCCTTTTGCACCTGTTCAACCCATTCTTTGGGCCAGACCTCTATTCCGCTCATGGCGCCCAGCCAGGCCGCTGTATTGGTGGCAATGCTGTCTGCATCCCTCCCCCCCATAGCTGCGGTGATCACCGTCCGGTATGGATCCCCTTCACCCCAGATAAAATAAGCAAGTGCCCATGGCTGCTGTTCAGCAAATGTAATAGAGGAATAAAAGCCGTCATGGTATTCTTCAGGATCCACATGGTCAGGCATCGGACCATCAATTTCAGTTGTGACACCCGCTGAATTGACAAGTGCATTGGCGTAAAGATTCTTAAACAGCTCCTCCCTGGTGCCTGACCTTCTGGCTATGTCGATGGCCCTCTCAAACAATCTGGTTGCCAGGGGCCCGGAATATTTCAGCACAGTATCAACAATGGAATCAATGGTTGATCCCTCCTTGAGGGCTGCAGCCTGGCCTGCGCAAACAGCAGTAAGAATATCCCTCTCAAGCGGAGCTTTCCATATCCTGCAAAGGTTGCCCACCACTTCAACAGTTTTTTCAATATCTCCGGCATACAAGATTGAAACCGGTTGCCACCAACCTCCGCCGCCTCCCTGAATATGATGCAACCCTGCTTCTTCAGCTCCATAGCTTCCCTTCTCAATTTCCTTTAGAATTCTTACCGCCTGTTTCCACCAGTTGCTGAAATCGGCGTTCTCCAGAAGCCATTGTGCAAATTGCTCTGCAGTGTATTCAGGTCCGCTTTCCAGCAAAAACCTGGCAAGATCCATGCGTATGTATGTGTCATCTGTAATGGATCCCGGTTCAGGATGCAGAGCATAACCGGGCTTAAGATCCAGTAGTCCCAAAGGCCTGTTATACTCCAGAAATCCCGTCATATTCCCGGCATACTTCTGAATCCGTCTGTAATGCTGACATTCGATTGGTCCACCCATTGCATCCCCAATGGCTGCCCCCATAAAGCAACCCATTGCCTTTGCATAATAACGGTCATCTGCGGATACACATCCTGACAGGACCGGCATCAGATATATTCCCGGGACTCCGAGGGAAACAGTTTGGATGAAATTTCTCCTGGTCTTTTTTGATGTCATCACCTAGATCTCCCATCCTTCACGGTACGGCGGATCCACCAGGATATTCACATCCTCTCCCTGGTTGGTGACCTGCATGCTTTTGGCATCCCATTCCAGCAAGAGATTGGTGCGAAGTGTCAGCGCTCCCAGTAAAGCCAACTCGGTCATTTCGCAGCCCATTACAATGGGGCAATCGGTTTCCGAGCCAGTTTTACATGCCGTTATCCAGTTCCCGTAATGGTCTTCAGTTCTTGGTAAAGTGGCCTGAGGTTCCTCAAAATCCATGGAACTTATCTTCAGGAAGCAATAGTCCGCCTTTAAGTGTCCGTCCTTGATCGATATATGGATTCCCTCCGCTGTAACCGGAAATAATCTTTCCGGCCTCTCCCACAAATAGTAATCCGGTGGATGGTAAGTCCAGGCTATTGATCCAACTCCTCGGGACGATGCGGTTTCAAACCTCCGTCATACCAGTGGACAGTCATTGGAGGAAGGTCTCCCCTGGAAGGATATTTCCAGGTGATCATATTTGCCTGGGACTGGCATTCCGGCGTAGGCAAATGCTTAAACCATCCATCATACCGGATCGGAACCATTTCCGTAAATAACAGAAGGTTTTCCAAGCTGAAGTTCATTAAAATATACATGCAGTGTATGGCATGCCATATCCCCGACAGTTCCCGATCCAAAGTCCCACCATGGCCTCCAGAACACCGGGTGGAGGCCTGCATGATAGGGCCGGTAGGGTGCGGGACCAATCCATTGATCCCAGTCCATGCCCCGCGGAGGTCTTTGAGATTTTTCCGGTCTGACCAGTGAACATGGATAGGCGGGATGATCACACCAGATGTGCAACTCATGGACGGGGCCAATAACTCCGGAATTCAACAGTTCCGTAGTACTCCTGGACTTCTTGCTACCCGAAGACTGTACACTTGATTGGGTTGCCAGATGTGGATTTTCCAGCAGGGCCTGCTTCACCCGCCTTGCCTCACCAATATTATGCGTGATCGGCTTTGCGCAATAGATGTGCTTTCCCAGCTCAATAGCTGCCATAAGAATCATCGTATGTGTATGGTCGGGTGTGGCAATGATGAGTGCATCGATGTTCTTTGCTTCCTGGTCGAACATTACCCTGTAGTCATGATAGCGCCTGGCATTGGGATACTTTTCAAATACCTTGGACCTCAGCTTGTGATCGAGATCACATAAAGCAACTACCTGTTCACTTCTACAACCATTCAGATATGCTTGCCCCATGCCAAGACCTACCGCTGCAATTCTGAGTTTATCGCTGGGAGCCTGGTGCTCCGGCCCTCCCAGGACACAGCTGGAAACGATCATAGGTGCGACCAGTGTAGCTGCTCCTACTGTAAGAAAATCACGACGTGACATGGCAGATTTTGTATCATTGGAAAATCTGCATCTGGTTTTTCCATTTTCTCTATGACATTTTTTCAGTTATATACCTGTGATTACTAATCAATTGATACCGGACGGATATAAATATTTCGATATGCAATGGTCCCGTGGTTTCCCTGGAGCATGAGCGGATTTTCAGCAGCTTCTTCAATCTTCATTGATGCACGGGTAGGTGCTTTTCTTTCCACGTTTTCGTGAATTACCACTCCGTTCTGAAGCACACGGACAAATTTTGCATTGGAGATTTTTTTACCTTCATTGTCAAACCGGGGTGCCTTGAATAGGATGTGGTAGGACTGCCATTGCCCGGCAGGGCGTTCCGCACGTACCAGCGGAGAAACTCCCCCAACCCACTCATCATTGACCTTTTGTTCGAAATCATAGACTGATCCACAGGTACTGCCTGGATTTAACGAGTCCTTTCCATAGCTGTTCACGATCTGTATTTCATAAAGACCATGAACATACACCCCGGAATTGGATGTGCCTGCTACCAGGAACTCAAGGTAAATTTCAACATCACCAAATTTCCGTGTGCTTACAAGGTCCGAGGCCACCTCTGTTGAGGCTTCCACCGTATTCACGATCCGGTCCCCGCTTATGTAAACCTCCTTCAATCTGGCGGATTCGTCACGCTCGTCCCATATCACACCGGGTGTGGCTGTCCAGCCACCCTGCCCGGTATTGGGCACGTATTCCCACCCATCCATATTCTTACCATTCAAAAGCGGTATCCAGCCGCTTTCCAGGAGATAGGGCGGATCTCCCCTGTGAGTGATCCCTTCGAAGGGTTTCTCTTCATTTACTGGCTGAACCCTGGAAGAATTCCCACTGAAAACAAAAGTGCAGCAAGGATGAAGCAGCAAAGTGATTTTTTCATTTTTTTGGTTTTATAAATGGTTTTTCCTGTTCTATTTGTACGATCACATACGGCATCTCTTCATCGAGATCGGAAATCATGCAACCATTTCCAAGGGAATCCAGGGTCTCCACAAAATACACAAGATTCTACTCGGGTACAATAAAATTCAATAATTCATCAAACTTCAAATCCACCATTTTCGACAGGACCAGCTTTGATCCAATATGATCTCTTAACATCACAATTCGATTCCCTCTTGTCAATCCTTCTATTTTGTATGCGCCATTCGAATCAGTGATGGAGAAATGCGTATAAATTCCATTATAGGCAAGCCCCTGCATTCCAGTCTCCACTAAAACACCTTCCAATGGCTTCCCGCTTTTATTGGTAACCCTTCCATGAATAGAATATGTCCCGGGTTTGTTTTTGATAACATCTTTATACCATTTAACCACTTCATCAGCTTCTGGTGAGTCATAGTTCATCCATTTGTCGGTATGGGTTATTTTTTTTCCATTATCCGGGTTTACAAAAAGTTCATCGGGCGGAATGATTTGCGCAATGGGTACAGTAAGGATTGTTAGCTTCCCGAGAGTGTCAATTTGTTTGGAGGCCAAATAGTTGACTAAACTGTCCATCTGCTCGCCTCCAACCAGGGCTGCGCGTCCCTTGTATCTTTTTGCACGTTCTTCAGCATCTGCCTTGTATGCCTCATAATCACCATTGTTTGCCCAGGCAGCTGACCACCTGTACTGACCATCAAAATGGTCGTGGGAATGGAAGCCCAGCCAGATATCGGCGGCCCGGTCATCATTCAGGCCAAGGCGGTTAACGGCAATAGCGCCCCGTGAAAAACCAATAATAAACACTGCAGACGGATCTCCTCCATAATGCATACATAACTTTCTAAGTTGATTGGCACAATAATCAATGGTTTCTGTTTCACTTCCCCACCAGGTCTTTTCGCTTGTTTTTCCATCTACCGACAGATAGGGCATAACCACCCATATAGCACCCAGTGCCCTGGCTGTTGCATAACCCAGACTGGCATCTTTCACCTGGCCGGAACTCCCCAAACCGGGGGCATAGTTCCCGGTGTACTCTACAATAACAGGATATTGTTTTTCTCTTGTATGTCCCTCCGGCAGATACAGGGAATGATAAACATTTGTGCCGGCATACCCATCCGGAATTACCTTTACTCGTTTTCCTGGTTCTGGCGCCCCGCTTTGCATTTCAGGAGTGACAAAGGGCTTATTGAATTCCTGAGAGTTGATCTGAACGGAAAACAAGGCGCAAATCGAAAAAGCAAGGATTAACTTTTTAATGATGTCATTAAAAGGCAAAGCAGGTAGTCCGTTTACCGATTTAGTTGATGCGGTAATCATGCCCTTCTATGAAATTGTACTGAAATGCAAATCGTTTCTTTTCATAAGCAATTTTACGATCAGCTTGTTAAATCAATAATTTCCAAATCTTCCCAATCCGGATTTTCTATGGAAATCACACTTTGGGTTTCACCATCTTTTCCATAAAATATAGTTCTGGGTTTATTGGTCACAGGATAAATCCGAGCCTTTCAATTCACCCTCAATTTCTTCAATCACGATCCCTGTTCCTCCAACAAAGAGAGGGAGTTTTCTCAACCGGAATTTCAAAATCCTTAAGTAGCAGTGGACCGTTATATTCCTTCCCGGTATCGTAGTCTATCCATTTACCTTCCGGCAAGTACACATTTCTGGTTTGGGCAGTTTCATAATCTTCTCCATATAAGGGATAAGCCATCAGCGCATCTCCAATCATCCATTGAAATCCTCTTTCTCTGTAATTTTCTCTGTTATGAACATTCAGATCATCTGGAAATGCAATGGGAAGCGGAGTCATTGTATGTGGATAACCGTCATGATAAAACTTTACGGCATTGCTATAGATATATGGATGTAAACGTGCATGCAAGTGAGCAGACTCCAATAATATTTCGGATACTTGCGGATCTTTATAATTCCAGGGCCCTTTACCCATGGACATGGAAGGATGCAAGGAAGCGGTGCGGGCATTACGCATCAGATAAGTCTTGATTCTGTTTGACACTTCTCCGTCGAAATCCCGCCCCCCGAACAATCCTCCTATAATATCCATGTAGCATAGAGGGAAACCACTATAAGCAAGCGTCAGGGAATTGACCGGTCCCCTGTCCTGGTTCATATCATAATTAAAGTCTTCGATTCGGTGCAATTCACCGGGTGAAGTCAGATAAGAATTCCGGATCATTATTTGATAGCCTTTTTTCTTTAATGCAATATTGACCGCATCTATTTTGTCATCAGGGAATGAATATGCTCTATAGCCATAAACATCTTCTTTAAATCCATCAACCTGCCATTTATCGCATAAGTTTACGTACCAGTTCACAGCTGCTTCATTATGAGCATCGAGAAGATAAACACTGTCTTTTGGAAAGCCAATTCGATAAGTTTTTGCCTTTCCTTCCTCTTTAAGAAAATACCCATTTTCAAGGCCCTCCTTCGTATATGGTCCGTTATGAATAAAGGCTATCCTTAAGCCGATAAAAAATTTAAGCCCTTTCTTATGAAAATAGTGTTTGAACGCTTCCGGATTTGGATATTTGTCCTTATCCCACATCCCAAAACTGGTGGTGGATTTGAATTTTTCATCGCTTTGTGGCCAAAATCCGGATCCGATGACCATCCATCTTAAAGGATAACCCAAATCCAAATAGTGATCAATATCAGCTTTAACCGTTTCTTCTGATGTGTTCCATGCCAGTGCCCCCCAGGCTTCCCAACCCACACCATAAAATTCGTAATCCGGTTTCATTACCGGAAAACCATTCTCATTTCTTGCTTTAAGAAAATTCGAATAAATAGCTCTGGGATTTCCAAAAAAATAATAAAACGCAGCATATTTTTTTTGTATGCCGACTTCCCTGAATAATCTCGTCTTTTGTACTTACTACTATTTTTGCACCCGGATCAATATTGATAAGTCCAAACTGATTGATTGGATAAATGGCAAAATTACTAACCATGCGTGAGGCATATCCGCTCGATGAATTAAAATCGTAATTTTCAAACCCGGTAATTTCTGTTTGAAATTTTCCTTTGTTTTCAGGAAGCCTTTGCCAATTTGTTAAAACATCTCCCAATCCATATCCGGGACTGACTCCTGCAGTGCGTAAAGCCATGGCAATGGCCTTATCATCTGGATTTTCAAGTTCAAAAAGAGCACTTTCTTTATCCAGTTTTAATCTGATAATTATTTTATTTTTATTTTCAAGAGCTACTTCAAAGGAATATACACCATTGCTTTCGCCCATATATTTCGTGGACTTAGCCTGGGAAAGATTTTCAGGAGATCCGGCTAAAAGTCCGGAAACCGGGTGAGCAGGAACCAGGAGTGTTCCATCTGTCTTTCGAAAACCATAACGGAACCCATCTTTGATTAAAACAAATTCAATCTCCTGTCTATTTCTTATGACTATTTCACCCTCGCCTTCTGATATAAACCTTTTGTTGCCAGTACATTGCTGCAACAAAATAAGCGAGCAAAATATAATTAATCCTTTAAACATATTATTTCGAAAATTGCCTGCTTTTCAGGATGGAGGTGGAGAGATAATCACTCCAAACTAATTCTTATCTCCCCGGCACTCTCCAGTTCTAACCATATAATCAAATCCTCACTCTGAGCCGTTGACCTTATGCCCTGCCTGATTTTTTTTCCCTGCTCCATAAGAGTATCATCGATCTTCACCTGAGCCAGATCCCTCCCCCAATTTTTTATAATAATTGCCGGATTGATCAGGGGTGATTCCGCAGATGCCTTTATGGCCAACTCAAGGCTGGCATCATTATCTAAATTTGTTTTTTCAATAAAATAGGCTTTCTCAGATTTATCGTACTGACCACCTGTATATCCTTTGTTATTAATTGTCATTAACGGAGCATTGAGCCATGACTCAGCCAGCGGAACAAGATCAGTGGCAGGCCTTTCAGTCATCCCCTGGAACATGATCTTTGTTCTGGTATGCTCATCCTTTTTATAATCGATCCAGTGAACACCCGCAGTCAACAGGAAATGGCTTGCCCTGTCGGGTGTTATTACCCATCTGCCATCTCCGGGTATCTGGGCCACTGGCCAGTGATTCCACCAGCCGTAAACTGTTGCTGCAGGTTCCTGGTGATAACCTTTACCTGTTTTTGCAGAATAACTTATAAAAGGTGGAGAATTCCAGGATCCTTCAACAATATCTACCGGGTCGGGCGGAATAATGATAAATGGACGGTATTCCGATTTGGTATTTACCATGGATATATTCGCCCCTTCCGGCATGTCCATTTTTGATCCCACTGGTCTGATATGAATAATTCTTATACTCACCCTCCATATTAACAAGTGTAACTTCCTCATCTTCCACCACCTCTTCAGGGTAGTGCCCCGGTGGCAGCAGGATCATCTGTTCGAGCCAGTCGTGCCTGCGCTCAGGCTTTGAATAGTGCAGCTCCTGAATCCTTATACCGGTCATATCAGGATATATAATATGGTACTCATCGCACCATTCTCCGCGACCATCATCGCTAACTGCTGCTATCTTATAAAAACTATCGTTAAGGGCATATCTCCAGTGAATAACAACCCTGGCATCATTACTTTCTATCAAGCGTACATGAGAATATTTACAATGCCTGTCCATGATAGGTTCAGCACAACCCTGCACATCACTACCCCAGGTTTCAAGCCATTCATTTATATTCCATATTCCATTTTCGGAAACCCAGCATGGGACAAAGCTTGCTCCTCTCCAGAATATAAACTGAACCGGTGTCTGATCAAACCTTACAAAAATATCAGGTTT
This sequence comes from uncultured Bacteroidota bacterium, assembly GCA_963716765.1. Lineage (GTDB taxonomy): Bacteria > Bacteroidota > Bacteroidia > Bacteroidales. The sequence goes on from CAVQUO010000008.1 coordinate 94,072, forward strand.
ATCACTTACCCTCCACATATCATCCCATTCGCTGTAATAATCAAGCTTTGTATAAAAAGCGCCAAATGAACCGGAACCAACCGGCCCGACAGGAAATTCATCCCTCACACTCAGTTCAGGCTCTTTAATCTCCTGCACCCTGTCAAAATGATCCTTTATCTGTTCCCTGGTCTTTGCTATTTTTGACACACAGATTTCATCCAGGATACCATCCAGGAAGAAGTATGTGTCGGGAGTTGTAAGCTGGTATTCTTGCCATACCTGTGACATATTATTCCTTCCTATGGTCGCAGAGCCAAATCTTGAGGGAACATATTCACCTTTTATGTTTACAGCAGCCATTTCTTCTCCATCAATATATACAATGATCTTATCATCAGCTTTATATACAGCCGCCAGATGGGTCCACTTCCGTAAAGGGATCCCATTCTCCGAGATGGCCTCATACCAGCTATTGCCGGCAGCGATTTTAAAGCCAACATGCCCCTGGTTATTTATCCCGAAGAAAAAGCCCCTGATTTCATGTTCCGAACAATCCATGATGGGGCTCCATGACCATGGATATGCAGCTGGAGCTACCCAGGCCTCAACGGTAAACTCATCTGTAATACCTTCGGTTGACATCCTTTCCCTCCTGGCATAGGTCCTGAAACCATCCAGCTTGATGCCTTTTCCGGCAATACCTGCCACATACTCGTAGTTACCGTAAAGGGGATCAAAATTGTTGGCAGCCCTATCAAATGCAAAACCCGCTGTATCATTATCGAATGACCAGTAGCTGAAAATTCTATCATCTGAGATAGTTCCGCTTTTATTCAGCCCCTGGGCTGTAAGTCCTTTCGGCAGGAAGGATCCAATAATAAGAAGACCCAAGACCCGGCAAAGCATCCTATTACTATTCCACGAATACATCATATGACTTTTTTTCCATTTCAGCACTTATCCCACAAAATATGTCCCTGTTTCGAACGGTGGTAAACACCTTCAATGTAAAAAAAATATCGCTGTTATCAGACTAAAAACAGTATCTGTTCGGGACCGGCTGTCCGACAAGCCAATTTTCCGTATTTTTACTCGGACACTACTGATTTTTCAAACTTTTAATATGTAAGCCGGAATCTTATGAAAAGAATATTGAATCTAATATTACTGGTGAGCTTTGCATTAATATTTGGCGGATGTGCCAATTCTGATCCTGATGAGAAACCATTGAACATTGTCATTCTCACACTTGACGATATGGGTTATAAAACTACCGGAGCAGAAGGCTGCACGGTTCCCGGGATCACACCGAATATTGATAAATTAGCATCACAGGGGATGATGTTTACCCATGGTTATGTGATGTCACCCATTTGCCGCCCTTCCAGAATGGCCCTGCTTACCGGACGCTATCCTCATTGCAACGGAGTGATGGGACATGGGGAACAGCCACCTCCCGGATGGCAGGAGCCTGATGTTAAAACTCCTTCAATAACAAAATATTTAAAGGAACGGGGTTATGTCACCGGTGCCATATTCAAACATGGCAATGAAAAAGATCATGTATGGGATATTCAGTACCAGGAATTTCCCAATGGAGTGGGTTATCATGACAGGAATCCTGACTCCTTTTATAAACGTACGAAATCGTTTTTGTCAAGGGTAAATGAGCTGGGGAAACCCTTTTTTCTCTATGCCAATCCCATTGATCCCCACCGTCCCTGGGTAGATACTGAAGAGGAAAAAAGAGAGTTCATCATGTATAATCCTGATAATCCTTACCCTGAACCCTCAAGAAAATATACTCCCGAAGAGGTTGAGGTTCCGGATTTCTTACCCGATATTCCAGAGATCAGGAAAAACCTGGTTCCCTATTATGAAGCTCTTCACCGTGGTGACGAATGTATTGGAGCAATATTGAAAGCACTGGATGAGAGTGGTCAGATAAACAATACGATCCTTATCTTTTTATCCGATAATGGAATGGGAGCACCCGGAGCGAAAGGGACGCTATTTCACCACGGTGTAAGAACCCCGATTATTGTACGCTGGCCCGGAGAAGTCAAGGAGGGAATTGTAAACGAAAATGCTATCATATCTACCATTGATATAGTTCCCACTTTGCTGGATGCCATTGGATCATCTCCAATTGAAGGGATTGAAGGAAAATCGTTTATTGATCTTCTCAGGGGCAAGGAAAATGGTATGCATCGCGAATATGCATATGCAGCACAAAACTATTTTATAAAACCGGTAGAAAAAGATTTTTTCCCTCACCGGGCAATTATTGATATGGACTACTGCTATATCTGGAATTCATATGTATTGCGACCAAATGGAAACAGAAAGTACCCGAATCACTGGTTGGATGTGGTTGAATCCAGCCTGGATGGGAGTCACCCGGAATTATCTGAAAAGATAAACAATATTCTATATAAGCCGGTGGAGGAATTATATGATTTAAGCGCTGATCCGGGTTGCTGGAAAAACCTGGCAAAAAGCTCAGAGCATAAAACAATAATTGATTTATACAGAGACAGGCTTTTCAATGAAATGGAGGATACGAAGGATCCGGAATTGAAGGTCTTTATGGGTTTTATGAAAGATAATACATAGACCGCTAAGCAGTCATTCTGCTTAATACCAGTATTCAGCTTTCAGGCCGATCTCGTAACGTATCTCCCAGTCATCCTCTGCCTGTTGCCAGGTCACACCCAGCCGGTCTATCTCTGCTTTGATCCTTGCGTATTTCTCAGGCAATTTCTCAGCAAAATAGGCCCAGTCAATGTCTTTGCTATCGAAATGAGGCAATCCATCGGGCTTGTGCTCGTAGTTCACAGGATTCTCATCCCGCCATTGATCAAAGCTCTTACTGATGGCCTTAAGTCCGGATGCATACTCCGGATCACCCACAAGGTTTTTAGCCTCCAGGGGATCATTATCCAGGTGAAAATATTCCTCAACCACATTCCCCATATCGACCCAACGGACATATTTTTCCGTTCCCGTTCTGATCCCTTCATGCCTGGGGAGGTATACCGGGATCGGGGGCGGGGAACAGTAATGCTCAAAAAAGAATACTGTGCGCCATGATTCTTCCTTCCCTTGCATGAGTGGAAGCATGCTTCTGCCATCCATGGTTGCGGGGACTTCCAGACCGGCCAGTTCCAGGATGGTGGGAGCCAGGTCTATGTTCAGCACCATCTCATCTAGCACCTCTCCTTTATGATTCTTGTTCCTGGGATCGTAAACGATGAAAGGGATCCTGAGGCTTTCATCGTAAGGAGTCCATTTTCCTGACAACTGTTTTTCCCCGTAATGGTAACCATGATCAGAAAGGAAAAGTATCACCGTATTCTCTGCCAGGCCCCTTTCTTCGAGACCCTTCATGATGATCCCTACGGATCGCTCCACACTCACGATCTTTTCATGGTACATCCGCATAAACCAGTTGATATCGCCATCCTTGTTGTACTCATTATCATAGGCCCAGCGGCTCAATCCCTGCTGAACGCGTAAGGGGACCTTTTTAAACTCCTCCTCTGAATCCATCGCTACCCTCTCAAAAAAGAAATTCTCAAGAAGATCATCGTCCTCGGGTGCCGGGACAGAGGTGCCGTGTGGTTCCTTGTAATTGACCTGCAGGCAAAAGGGTTGATCTTCCGGAACCTGATCAAGGAATTCAAAGGTCTTCACCGTAAGCCACTCTGCGTCATGCATCTTTTTCCCCTGATAGTCCCTGAAAGCAGGCCCCTGCCCTGCCTGGGCCTCAAATACATCATAGCTTTCCCTAACCAGTTGGGTAACACCTACACCATGCTTACCCAGCGCCCCGGTAAAATATCCTGCATTCTTCAGATGAGCCGGGTAAGAGTCTGCAAAGATAGAATCATCTATGGGGGTATTGAAATTGTGCATGCGGTGGTTGGCGGCATAGCGTCCGGTGATAATACTCGCACGGGAAACACAGCATATGGGTGTGGTCACAAAGCCATTATTAAACAGGATCCCGCTTGTGGCCAATCTGTCAATATTCGGCGTTTCTATGGGGCTGTCTTCATCGTAACAAGTAAGTGTGGCGGGGCGCTGATCGTCCGTTAACATTACAATGATATTTGGTCTCTTCTCCCCTGTCTGCGTGCAGGCAAACAAAAAGCAAGTCATCAGGCTTATCAGTGTAGTCTTCATAACAGAAGTTATTTCGAAAGTGGAATATAATTCACAATATCTTTTCTACGGCTTTCCGGGCTTACCTTCAGTTCGGACAACTTTCGCCATTCTCTAATTTCTCCCTGAACAATTGTTTTATCCGGTGCATGCAGTTTAAAAGAGCAATCCCACTCTTTTGGCCAGGCGGGACAAAGGTGAATCTTATCCGACCAGGGATCGGTCTGCAGCAGCATATGCTGTAGGGCAATCATATTCACGCCCCCATGATCCTGATTGGGAACCCAGGCAAAAGTGGCATCCCAGAATCCAGGGAAAACGACTCATCTTTGTGGATATGCTTCGAACGTGCAATCATCCTTTCTGAAGCACCTTCAACATCTCCCACACAGGCTGCAAAGATTGGATCCTGCACCCATCCGTCATTTCTCGGGTTCCCCTGCATGGCTTTTGGACTGAGCCTGAAGGTTTCTTTGGCAATCTCCAAATCAGGCAGACCCACACCATAGAGCCGGTATGGAAAGAGGGCATAACATTCCGGTTTTTCACAATTGTTCCTGCGTTTTTCAGCTTCTCTGGCAGGAAGAATATAGGCTTGTCCGTCTTACTGATATCACTTTCCAACTCGGGAATTTCATCCAGCAGGCGGATAGTAAAATTCTTTCTCTTGTTCATTAGCGGTAAGTTTAGCCAGTTGAGGAAGGATAAAACGTAATCCGGCAACTTCCGGAGTGGGATTTGTACAGTGAAAAATATCTTCCAGGGCATTGGCCGGATAAATAAGGAGCTTTCCCATCTTCATTAGCGTTGTAACGATTGTCGTAGAACATCGTGATTTGCCGGGCAAAAGGCAATAATGTATTATTTAGAAAATCCGTATCAAGTGTATGGCGATAATATTGCAGCATCATGGCTGTCAGCTCAATTCCTCCCTGCCATTCATACCGGATATGGTGTCCTCTTATTATATCCGGATCTCTGCCTTCTTCAGGATGCCAGCTGTAATCTTCATTCCGGTAAGCTCCCCAGAAGTACATGGTTTCAGGAAAGTAAGCCCCGTCAAAACCGTAGTATTTCTGCATCCTGTATTTTGCTAAGAGGGAGTGCATCCATATACATTTTAAAAAGGGGCTTCATCATGTCGTAGTTACCGGCTGCCGCCATCGACCAGTAGGGCAGGCGGGTATTCTGCCACCAGATAAGCAGAGCCCCATGCCCGGTAATCGGGTCCGTAATTTATACCATTATTGGGTTGAATACCATCCACAGTAAAAATAGACCCATTAAAGCGGATGGGCATATTCCCCCGACCTCCGCATGCGTGATCCAATTCTGAAGAACATATCCCCTTCCAACGAGAAAGGCATCCTCCTGGATCTGGAATTGACATATATCCAGCTTCGGTCCCAGAATTGATTCCACCAATCTATATGCGCTGCCAGGACAGATTTTTCGGATTTACTTTTATAATCCAGTGCCTGAGTTTCCACTTTTTCGATCCAGTCCTTTGCTGTTGCTGTCTGCGCTGTCAAAGGAAATACAGAAATATCGATGGTTTTTGTTGGCTCAGCCGATTGCAGGAGAATTGGCGACTTACTTAGCAATCCTTCTCCCTCAACCAATGCACCAAAGGTCAGGTTCCGCAAAGGATCGGCAGATTTTGCCATAAATCCTTCAAGGCCCTGGACCCTGAGTGTTTCTTCCCAGAGTGAAGTTCACCTGCTTGATTCCGGTGATACCAGACAATTGAATTCGTTCTTCCTTTTACAATGCTATCCGGCTCAACATAAACAGGATAAGCAAATCCTCCGTCTTCTGAGTCCCTGTCGAGCAGCCCGCTGAATGACCTGTCAGCAAGGATGCTTTGGTACGTTCCGTCCTCCAATGTTCCAGTATGACCTCAACGCTTGTCTCGAAGGAAAGGTTTCCGGAAATCCGGATGACCGGATTGTTCGCATCGATCCAAAAACGCAGATCAACTGAACTTTTAGTTAAATTACTGGAAGACGGAATATATATCATGCCATTTGTCAGATCGAGTTCCTGTTCGAAAGTACATCCCTTTTCAAATGGATTCGGACTGAACCGTACCCGCAATTTTGCCCAGCTTCAGAAGTCTTACATTCTCGCTGTATGAATCTGTTTTGCCGATGTAAAACAATAGGTCACCGCCCTCTTCAACCCACACATTTGCACCAATATCTCCATTACCAATGGGCATGGAACCGTTAAAATCCTCACTGGGCGAATCCCATTTAATGTTGTAAATGGCCAGCGGATCCTGTGCTGAAGCAGTAAAGGCCAGAGCCAATATAATCAACAGAAGCTTTATTTGTTTCATGCTCTTCAATCTGAATATTCTAATTTATTCCAAAGCTGTTACACTTAGCCCTATCTGCCGGAACCGGCGCCAAAGTCAGCACGGGCATCTGTGTGCCACTCCAAAGGATGGCTTCCTCTCCCCCTTTCAGGTCCAGTGTATATACTCCACTACTTACTTCCTGCAGATCATAATTACGCTTGCCGCTTACCTTGACCTCTCCCTCCAGTCCCGGGATGATCCGACACGGCTCCCCGGCAAGGCTTTTTATCCTTATAAATTGTGTCTTTCCATTCTTTCGGACCGCACTAACTAAAAATGCCCCTTCAGTGCGTAAATCATGGAAAACGATATTATCCCAGGCATCGGGCGCAGCAGGGAATACACGAATGGTCCCACCCCAGCTCTGAATGATCATATCGTGCATGCACTGAGCACCCGACAGGGGGGTCTCAATCACAGGCCAGCCGGGACCTTCGGTATAGAAGGTATTTGGATGAAGGAATTCTTTGAGTCCCGTCAGATAAGTTAATGCCTCATTGCCTTTTCCGTAAGCCGAAAACATTGATGAGGCACCCGTCAGGGCGTATCCATGGCGTACACCAAAGCTCTGCCAGTGATTCACCGATTTCAGTGCAATTTCCTCTGCGCCAGGCTGGTCAGCATTTACAAGGTAGAGTGGATATAACATGAGCAGATGCGAAAAGTGACGGTGACGCTGGGCGAAGGGAACGTCTTCTGCAATCATGTACCCATTACTGTCAGCTGGATAATCCCGCAAATTCCGGAGTACATTTTTCCACTCCGGAAGAAGTGGATCATCCATATCCAGCCTTTGGCAAATCTCGATCAGTGTAGTACACCCCCAGCGCAGCAGCGCCAGATCAAAATTTGAGTCCGGCCCCATTTTATGCTTGTACTCGGGTGAAAAGGTTTTGGGTAAATGGAGCCTGCCTTCCTCGTCTTCAGTGATAAAATGGAAGTAATAATTCACTGCTCGCTTTAGCAAGGGGAAGAGGTCCTCTCGCAACACTTTATTGTCCATGGTAAAACGATAATGAAGCCAGCAGTTGTGGCAGGCCCAGAGAAGCAGGCCCATCTGGGGCGCATTTTCACCATCAGGTGCCTCCACTGTTCCTGCACAATCCTGGCCGGTGGCTCCTGCCACTGCAGCCGAATTATACCGGTATGGATCAGGTACGGTATTGATCAGGTTCTCTATATTGGAATAGAGCGCCTTCCCAAGCGAACCCCCCAGTTCCGCGCGGTTCGAAGCGTAGGTCGGCCAGTATGTAAGCTGAACATTCAAATTCCACCAGACCCCGGGCCAGGGTGTGGGTTGAAGCCAGGGTCCCTGGTTGTCGATGAGCATCCCGTCTGCACGTGTGGCGGATGCCAGTTTATACATTTGTATCCAGTAAAAAGATTCCCATTCTGTATCTGGAATGGAGATAAAACTCTTCGGATAATATGAATGCCACCAGGAACGATGACTTTCCAGCAAATGGTCAGGCAGCAAACTGCTCGTTTTTTCCACATTGTCAACAGCCTCATGTTTGGCAATTAATGCAGGGAAAGAGTGCGCCACACTAACGATAATTATGCTTTTGTCATTCTGCCTGTCCATAGCCCATGCAGTGGCAGTTTCTCCCCCGTATAAAAGAGACTGTACACAAACATTTACATTGCCTTCCGTGTCAAGTGTCGCCGGAGGATTGTATTTATAGCCCTCCTGCTCCCTGCCCGAGGCCTGCCTGGGACTGACTGCTTCCTGTGACTTCCATTCCCAGACAAAATCCCGTTCTCCTTCGGAGGGCTCAAGAATGGTCAGCAGGATATCATGATCCGCATGAACAACTGACTTCCAGCTTATGGATCCCCGGTCTGTATGTATAAGCCCGCTGGCTTCCGCATTCCAAAGATCCAGTTTCATAGTGCCGCTTTTGATTTTTCCCACAGTACTGAGTGTAAAAAAACCAATGGGCAACCGGCATGTGGTGTACATGTCCCCACCCGGTCTGTGGTCCTGAACATCACCACGTCCAAGATCCCATCGAATGGAATGATCATCGGTCTGCCAGACCATGGCGCCCATCATCCCGTTGCCAAGAAATGGCGCTTCTTCCCATTTTGTGGCCATGCTATCCCATAAGAGGTCATGCCTTTGAAGAAAATTTTCCCAGTCAATTGCAGTGTCGATGGATGTTTTTGATTTGCAGCCCGTTACCAGAATTAGAATTATTATGATAACTACCAAGCATTGTTTTCTTATCATTTTGCCAAGAAATGTAATTGTTAGCAGGATTAAATACTGACTAATTAACTGCTATTTTCAGAACATATCCATTTGGATTGGGCCTGTGTAAAGGCAACATAACACCTAATCCATCTTCACCCAATGTCCATGATAATTTTTCTTTACACCCAAGCATTTGCACATCTTTGATCTCCTCTTTTTTCACTTTCTGTAGTTGTGCAATAGATTTAATCACTATCTCCTTGTTTTCCGGCCATTTCAGGCTGGTCACATAGATGCAATTGTCTTTGCTTGAGAACCAGTAGTCCTCCGGTGTAAAATCGGTCTGGAAACCGTCTCTCTCTCTTTCGCCCGACCCTTTCATCGATAAGCTGGTGGGGCCCTCATGACTTACTAACCAATTAGTTGTTCCGTAAACAGATTCTCCGTTTATATCCATCCATATACCAATCTCCTTTAATTGTTCGATGCTTTCCTGAGGAAAAACACCTTCAGAAGTTGGGCCCACATTCAGAAGGTAATTTCCTCCTTTGCTGGCTATTTCTGTTATCCAGAACAGAAGTTCTTCAGTCGACTTCCAGTCATTATCATAACTTTTAAATCCCCAGGTATTATTTAATGTACCAGGAGTTTCCCAAAAAGTATCTTTGCCTTCTTCACCATCGGGTATTTTGTTATCACCGGGTATCCAGTAATCACCAAAATCATTTCCCACACGGCTATTGATTAAACATGATGGCTGAATATCATAAGCAAGTTTATAGAATTCAAAGCTTTGCGATCGGGTCATTCGTTGCGGAACATCATACCATATTTCCTGCATTCCGGGGAATTTTTGCAATAATTCCTTCATTTGGGGTTTTGCCTTGGTCTCCAGGTATTCTGTAAAACTTACAGGTTTTGGGTCCCATGTATTGGATGGCCAGCTTAGCCAGAACTCCGATATCGCTTCTTCTTTTGCTTCCGGGTGGGAATTTATATAATCCGCAACACCTGCATCTCCCCCATCCAGCCAATCCGTTGCATGTGAATAATATATAGAAAAGATTATACCCTGTTTTTGGCAGGCCCGGTACAATTCTTCCATGGGATCACGATCAAAGGGTGTTGCATCAATAATGTCATAATCGGTCACTTTTGAATCGTACATGGCAAAACCATCGTGATGTTTGGGCATGGCCACAATATATTTCATGCCAGCCATTTTTGCAATCTTCACCCATTCATCGGCATTAAATCTTACCGGATTAAAACTGCTGCACATTTCCATATATTCCATTCTCGGAATTTCCGCCCTGTGCATGATCCATTCTCCAAGACCCTTAATCTTATTCACCATTCCAAATCCCGGCAGGTAAGGAATAGGCTCCCCAGGTAATGAACATGCCAAACTTGGTTTCGTTAAAACTATTTAATGCCTGTTCTTTTGACTGATGCATCTTTTCCCATTCCTGAAAAAGATCATCATTCTTCTGCAATTGAGAAAATCCCTGGAAAGCAAGGGCTAAATAAAATAATGTTAACAATACTTTTTTCATGCTTTTTCTTTGTTATGCCTGAAGGTTGTGAATCCAAATCTGAGTTGTGTGATCATAGATTATTCTATGGGTTTGAAAGTTAATATTTCCCCGCTATTTGTAGAAATCTCTATCTCTTGTGATTCCAGGTTGGTCTGTCCCCCTGCATTTATCATCATGCAGTTTTCCCAGGGGAGAATCATCTTTAAGGGAGTACCGGCCTCACTTAAGATTCTAATTTCTGAAACCTGTCCGTCCTTCAATGAAGCGCTTACTAAAAATGCTCCGGCGGCTCTTAAATCATTGAATTCGGCATCACTATCCATGGGCCAGTTGGGGAAGAACCTGATGGTTCCGTTATAGCTTTGCATCAGGCACTCGTTGATAACTGCAGGTAAAGCAAAATTTTCGAACCAGATCCCCGCAGTGTTTCTGCCCTTGAAATCGGTATGATCCTTTTGTCTGCCATGAACCTGCAGCACATTCAACCCGGTTGTTCCAGTGGGAAGCAGGTTGTACTTTATCGCCCGTTTGAAAATATCCAGATCCAGCATTCCTATCCGTGCAGCCTGCAGATGCTGAAAGACCAGCTCATTCCCACCTTCACACTGCAGATTATTTCTTGTATTGGCGAGGATTTTTAAAGTCTCTTCGTCAGAATGCAGGCCATGATCCTCTCCCGGAAAAACGGTCATCAGACTGTTGGGAGTATTGTAGACGATTTCCGTTGATTCACCTTCCACGGAAACAAAAACTTTGCCATACTCTTCGGATTGATCCACCGGATACTCGGGAAAATGATTCAGGATCTCTTGACATCTTTCACTGTCTCCGCTTCATTATCCTTATAAGCGAGTAGCTCCACCGACTTGAGGTATGAATTAAACAGGAACTTGATGAGCGTGAGATCAACCAGACAATCGCTGTTGTACTTAAATCCCGGGCGAAGCCCATTGTAAAGTTCAGGTGAGACAGTGGGAAATACATGGTATTTATTATCGTTCCACTGAGGTCCATGAGCTTCGGGACGGGTCATATAATCAACGATAAAAAGTGTGGCATCTTTCAACAGGGGGAATGCCCTTGATTTAAGGAAATCCTTATCACCCGAATAGAGATAGTGCCACCAGACTCCCTGAACCGACCAGGGTGTTTCACATATCTCCCACCCCCAGCTGGGAACAGGATATGGATTCATTGTCATATCAACCGGATAGGCAGAATGGGGATAGTAGGCTCCCCGCATTTCGTAATATTCTTTTGCCCATTTTTTTGCCACATCTGAGAGAAACTCAATCATTTCTACGTAGGGAAGGTTCTTTTCAAGATGATTGGAAGAAAAGGTAAGCCAGAAGGGTTGCTGAGTATTGTAATTCATATGGTAATCGCCATGCCATGCAGTGCCGATCTCATTAAAACTCCAGTTGGCAAATAAACCGGGACAACTGATGCCGGATTTTACAGCACAATTGAAGAAATAAAGATTCCGGTACCAGATCGACTCAAAAAATTTATCATCAAGCACTACTCCTGATTTATTCCAATAATCCTTCCATACCAGGTTGTTTTTAGCAAAGGTGCTATCAAAACCATCTTCCTGCAATGCTTCAAGTCCGGATAATCCATCATTAAAATTTCTGGCATCTCCTTCCTTAACTTCAACACACAGCCAGAACGCCTTCTCCTGACCGGTGGCATATTCCAGATCCGCCATGTCAACTATATTTCCATGCCAGTTCATTCTTTGTTTCTTTTCAATCCGGTTGTTTAAAACCACACTCAAACTGAAAGCCTTGTCTTTTTCATGTCCTTTTTCTCTGTCATACTTGTCGGGTTCCAGATAGGGCATGATCTGTTTAAAAGAAATTCCGTTTTTTACATCCTGAATTTCATACCCTGGAAATTCTTCCGGGCTTGAGGTGTCAGGGATCAGTCGAATCCTGTTGAAACAATTCCTTAAAGGTTTGCCCGCTTCATCAAGCAGTTTCATCCAGACCCGGTCCTTTTCCATATCTGCAAAAACCTGCAGATAAGCAGTATCCCTATTATTCAGCAAAAGTTTAATGGTGACAAGGCCGTTGGAAATATCCAGTTTGTGATCAATCATTTCAACTTTTCGCCTGTCAAATCCTAAAATAAGACTGCCGCAGGGAAATGGTCTGGGATAAGGTTTTCTGTAGTTTTCAGCGGACATGCTCACGTACTCAGCGTACCAGGGATCTTCCCGCAAATCATTAAGGCTGGGATCAATGGCTTTCACCCTTTCAAAGACTTCCTGAAAGGTGCCAATTTCTCTCCTTATTATCTTCTGCAATCCGAATATCCCAGACATTGTTATGACCAAAGCGGATGACAAGCGCATCGGGCCTGGTACAGACCACGGCACCCAGACCTCCGTTTCCGATTAATGCTCCTTCAAAAAAATCAGGAGCAGGACCTTCATGAATGATGGGATGTTGTTTGGCCTGTTCGAAGGATGAAAAAGCCTTGTCTGTTCCCTGGGAGAAACAGGCAAGGGATAAGAGGATAAATGCTAATAGGAATGTTGGTTTCTCCATGTATTACAGGCTTAGAATAAGCTTAATCAATTTTTTATTCATCTAACTCGATCAGCCGGACACCCTTGACCGGCAGGTGCGTTGCGTCACCCTGCACCGGCTCCATGTTCAGCAGGTCGTACCCGCCAACCGCCTTCCCCTGGCGATTGATCAATCGCACATCCACCGCATCGGCCGCCAGGTTGACCAGCAATAGAATTGATCGGCCGTCCAGCCTGGCGTAGCGGCGCATGACACCGAAGGCGCTTTGACCGTTGCTGTCCTGCACAGCAACCGGTAACTGATCGGCCAGGGGCCGGATCACCCTTCCAAACTGTCTGGCCAGGTCGGGGGCACTGGCATAATCAAGTACGGGCACGTCGTCAAGAAAGGCAAGCTCTCGTCTGCAGTGTGCGAATCCGTATTCATCATGTGTGATGCTTTTCCGGCCCAGGCGAATCAATTGGACCCCTTCTCTTTTTGCCTGCCGGAGTACGGCGAGCGCCTCTGCGCTGACGTATTGCGCATCGGGGATGATGAGCAGCTTCATGTCATCGGGGATGCCGCTGTTAACAAGCATGTCTTCCGGTGACAAAACCAATGGGCAGATCGTGGAAGCATGCAGCTTCGTAAGCACGGTGCAAGGCTGCAATGTGATTTTGGTTCTGGATGTAGGATGGCTTGGAGACGAACAGCCTTATAGGCCGGACCGGTGGGTTGGCCAGTGCGGTGATTTCGTCGGCGAACATGTTCAGGTGCATCATGGTCTGGAAATATTCAGCGGCGACAATCGGCTGGGTGGAGATGCTCCCGTAGATCCACCACTTGAAGTATTCGGCGGGAAAGGGATCAGGACCGTAGCGCCGGTGCCAGTACCAGACCATGTTGCCCACCAGGCCATGCAGGTGTGCCATCCAGAGAGTGGCGCGGGCGTGTCCGGGGCCGATGTCCGGCACACGGATCGGGTTGATCGAGAATGCATGATATTCAAAGTCAACGACAGGGCGGTAAGGCTCAAGGGAGGTCAGATAATCGTACAGGAAGGACTGACCCAGCCAATGAAAACCGTATATTGACTCGTCGTAATTGAGTATGGCATTATCCGCGTCAGGATCGATGATTACCGCCATGCGGGGCTCGGTCACCGGCAGTGGCCGTGTGTCCAAACCGTGCAGGTCGACTGCCGGCGTCATCATCTCGCGGTCGATCCCGTCGGTCACTGCCCAGGACTTTGGACCCAGGCTGTTGTTGTCCTGGCCCTTGATATGGATGACGGCATCGGGATCGTGCCGGCGGATCTCCGCAGCAATGAATGCAAAGAACGAAGCAGTACGGTGGTTGTGAAAAGTGACACGGTCGTACCACTCGCCGACGGCTGCAGTTCTCCCTGGGTTTGTCTTTCGGCGACGGGATCTGCCCGAAGCTATCATAGTTTGTTTGCCAGGCTTTGTTCAGCGATGCAATGCTTCCATGGCGCCCTGGCCAGCCATTCGCTGTAGGCTCGCATGGAATGTTCGGTCCAGCCACGCATGTTAAAGAAGGGCTCGTTCGCCAGGTCCCAACTCAGCACTGCCGGCTGATCGCTGACCACCGGAATGAGCTGAGACATCACCTTTGCAATAAGCTCGTGTGTGCCGGGGTGGTCAATGTCAATCTCCACACCGTTGCTGGCATGCCTGGTGATTCCTGGCCATAGTTTTTCCAGCGTGGCCTCGTTTCCGCCCCAGTGCAGCATCAGGTCCACCTTGATGCCAATTGCTTCGTAGGCTTTGATCTCCTCTACCAGCTGGTGGATGAGTTCGTGATCGATCGTGCCCTGTTCGGTAATCAGGCCGCCCACACCTATACCCGTGCCAACGACGCCGACACCCATATCGCGCATCTCGGGAAGGAATGCACGCGATGCTGCTTCGTCTGCTGCAGTCCATTGCGGGTAGCGTTCCGGGTCGATCAGGTTCCTTCCGAGCATATTGAATCCGCCCGGGAACACGATGCGTCCATCAACGCGGAAGTTGCCGTCTTTGTAAACCATATCGGCCCAGCGGATCGGCTCCACGCCCGGCCCGTTGGATATCTTCGTCCAGCCTCCGCATCGCCTTATTCATAAGCGCATCGCATCCGGTCAGCTCGCGGTCAATGTGGTCATGGTAACGCTGGTCACGCTGTGCCGGGGTGAGTGTTTCCTGTTCGTCAAAAAAATCGTTGGCGGCCAGGGCATCTTTCATGATGCCCGGGTGGTCCAGTTCCCAGGCGATATAGTCTGCAAAGTACGTTGCAATCTGCAGGTCGATCAGACCTGTATGTTTGCACTAGGCCCTCAGCCTGTTGTAAGGAAGTGTCGACGGTATCGATCTTCTGGCGCAATTCAATCAGGCGCTGATCGAACCCAATGGGCGGGATGGCCGGTGTGGGCTTGTCAGCCGTGATAGTATGCGTGGTGGTCGTGCAGCCGGAGATGAGAATGATGGTAATGATCAGATACGCCATTGCCGCTTTCATATCCATACGCAATATGGCCTTATTTTTTTTCGGTACTCTGTATCCCATGAAGTGCATCACTTTTATTTCAGTTTGTCTCCAAATATTCAATTAATTGAATAATATCTTTCCTGATTATCGTATTTCACCTCATGCTGTTTTACATAAGACTTAAATAAGTCCTCCTTCTCTTCGTATAATTTTTTCAATTCCCTCATACTTTTCAAAATATAGACTTTCTCCGTCCTTCCTTAACCAGTAATAGACTATAAGGTCTTGTTTCATATCCTGCGGGCAATTTCAACTCGTAAACCATACCTTCAGAAGCAAATGACGAATATGAATTAACAGCAGTAGTCTTTGATACCGAGCCGTATCCGACTGGCTTACCCGTTTCATTCAGATCGCACCTGTGCTCAACAAACAGATCCCAATTTGAATCGTAAATAATTTCAACAAATTGATTATTCAAGGGAATAAATTTTCTATCCTTAATATAATACCGTATCTATTCGATAGAAATCTTTCAATGGTACAGCCAGTTTTTGACCATTATTTTCGAATATCATTTCTTCGGTCAGTGAATTATAATTCATCATCGCTTCAGTATTTTCTCCGACTTTCATCAGAATAAGTCCCTGACTAAATTCAGGGAAAATATAATGGCTTAATTCCGTATTTTCCGTTTGTGCATGGGATGATATAATTATCAAACCAGAAATCAAAATACAATAGATACGTTTCATAGTCTTATATATAAAGTTTGAGCTAAGCATTATTATTTCGCGTTCAGGAACGCTCCCTAATTATGGCTAATATCGCCGGAATTACAAAGTTTTACTTGTTATTAATCCAATGCCTCTTGTATCTTTTTTATCGACCGCACAATAAAATAGGTAAAATGTTTCGTTCTCAGGGTTCCATATAAGTGAAATTTTATGAGCATACCTGCCATCAATGCCTGAAGGATTCCCTCCTGCCTTATAAAGGGGTTCGGGATCCACGGTCCAGTGATACAGGTCTCGTGAAAAAGCGACCATGATATGCGCACCCTTCCGGCCCACGCCGAAGAAAAAACAGACCCAGTGATCCCCGTCCCGGAAAACCTTCGGGTCGGAGGAAAACTTCTCGTTAAAGCTACCCTCCGGACCAACAGGAATTACAGGATTGTTTTCATACCTGCTCCAATCAAGCAGGTTATCGGAAAGGGCTAATCCGCTTTGTTCAATATGGCCGTCAGCCGCATTATAGAAGTTATAATACTTGCCCCTGTGTTCAAGCAGCCAGGGCTGATAAATACAATCTTTTTCCCAGGTTCCGCAATCCTCCTGGTGTACCGAAAGAATGGGTTCGTTTTTGGCTCTCATCCAGGTGATGCCATCCCTGCTCATTGCTATTCCCTCATAGCCGGGACGTAATTCATAGCCCCCCTGGCGGGGATAGGATCCGTACAGGGAATAATAGTTGCCCTTCTTTTTCTTCAGTATTCGAGGGGCTTTGATATCATAATCCTTATAAAGATAAGCTCCAAGTACCACACCTCCATGATCGAATTCACCCTCGGGTCCATAGCCCATTGCAAGCCGCATCTTATCCCACTGGACAAGGTCCTTGCTTTCGGCAACAAACGACTGGTAACCCAGGCCGTCGAAACCAATAAAAGTCATTAACCAGCTTTCCGATCCCTTTACCTGAAAAACGGTGGGGACATCTGTCATCTTTACTTCCTCAAATCCTGGGATATCAGGTCTGTCAGAAATAAGCAGATCAGGGTAATAATGCCAGTTCCTGTATGGTGCTGACCACTCCTTTAAGGTTTGTTCATCAATTGGAACCGGATTTTCGCTTATTGTTCCATGCCGGCAACTGCTGCCAACTATGCTTATTATAAGCAAGCAACTAAATAAGAAACCAGGATCTTTTAATCTTTCCATTCCAATCTGTTTATTTCACTGTGAAACAAAAAAGCATGTTCACATGGTTTAGTTGCCGGAGGCATAATTTTCAGACCTTCGTCTTCGATTAATTCCCATTGTAGCTCCTCATCATCGCCCAACATTGTCATTGAGGCAATTTCTTCAGGATACGTATAAGAACCTGGATCATTTTTTGAAAATAACTTCAACATTCGTGTCATGTTCAGATTCATATTTCACCCAGATAATGGTTTTTTGTTTCCCATCCGAATCATAGGATTTTCCTGTTCGCATATCCTGACCGGGTGTAAAAACCTGATCATTTATTTTCACCACAGGCTCATCGGATGAACTATGATAAAATACAAAACAAGGATTCATAAGCGGTGAGTCCTGATTTGCTTCCATGGTGAAACTTACCTTTCCTGAACCTTCAAGTTTAAATTCGAACGCCTTTTCATCTCTGTTGAATCCCAGATTAGAAGCTCCCATTACCTTTGTTAACTGAGGCGGAGTTTTCCATGCCCTCGCCACGGGAATGACGGCCTCTATTTTATCATTGGTGAAGCCATAAAGCATCACGCTGCCCATGCCTGGCAAATGATCATGAGCTGCAATGGCGAAATGTGTGACACGGTCATGTGCCACGGCAAATCGCCCGTCAGAAGGTGCCAGGCTGGCCGGCCAGTGATTCCATGGGCCCGCAAAAGGATCATCCGTATAGGCCGATTGTTCCTGGGCCCCCCAGGGATTCAGGCCAGGGCCTGGAAACACCGTAAAAACTTTGTATTCTGAACGGGAATTCAACCACTCGATGGTGGCATCCTCGAGAGTTAGCTCCGGTATCTGATCAGGCTTTTTCCAGAACAGTTCGCGCACCTCGCCTTTGGTGTTTGCAACGTTCATGGCATTGAGATGCAACACATCCAATGCCGTTTCACCGGGATTGGTAAAGAACTGGATATCCTGAAAGCCAGGGGTGAATGTATTATTAAACACTACTTTCCGGATGGCCGTTCCATCGGGATAAATGGTATGATATTCATCCGCCCAGTTTCGACGGTGGTCAAGGCGATAGCTTATATCCACACATGGATGCCTCCAGTGAATCACAACACGTGCTTCATTGTTTTCGATTACCCTTGCGAAACTATGCCTGCACTGTTTATCTGCCATATGCTCAGAACACCCGTATTTACCCCAAATCTCTGAGCTCTGATCGGCCATCCAGCGATTATTATCAGTCACCCACCCGGCACCGTAATTAGATCCGTGCCAGTAAATAACGCTGGCAGGAATATGATCAAATTTCACAACAATGTCCTCAATACCGGAAACACGCCACATCCTGTCCCAGATTTCTTGAAAAGAGAGGGTCTTGTAGGTCGCTCCGAATTTCTCAGCCACTCCAACTTCACCGGGTAACACAGCTTTCTGCAAATCCGACTCGGTGTTTTTTGGAAAGAAGGTAGTGAAGCAATTATTAAGCTCTTTTTGCGATAGTGCTTTGTCGTAAAAATGTATTTCATCCAGAAGCCCTTGAATCCCATATATGAAAGGAAGATTTCGATCAAAGCCGCGCACACGATCGGTACAATATTTTTTTTCCGTATTCATACCTATGGATAAGGGCATACCTTTCAAATCTATGCTTCCTTCAAAACTTGTTTCCGCCACTTTTTCTGCATTTACATAGAGCATGGCTTGATGATCACCAATGATGACTGCTATATGTTCCCAGTTGTAGAGGGGTATCGCCTCTTTTGCAGTTGCCGTTGATCCATTTAAAGTCACAAATATCCGGCCGTAAGGATCAACGCCAAGGTAAAATCCTTCTTCTCCAAATTGCCTGGACCGGTGTACCAGAGGAGCAATATTATAAGGAAAAGCATCCAGAGCTAACCATAATTCCAGGGAAAAATCACCGGATAAGGTTAAATGTTCGCTATTATGGTGAATCCCGGTATAATAACCGTCAAAGGCAAGAGCAGTGCCGGAAACCCCTTTCTTGTAAAGTACTCCATGCCCGTCTACTTCAGCTATTTCCTTGTTTATACTTTCAATAACAGGATCCGGAAATTGCCATATTCCCCTGGAGGTTCTCCTGGCCACCCTTTTGAACAACAATTCCGATTCATTGTCTAAAAAATCCCGGCCCCCTTCATCAAATGTGAATGAGATTGAAGATGCCGGCATATTGTACCTGGTTAATCACTGGATTCTTAGCCGCTGGACCCGGCATTTCACGAATGGGATTGCCCCATTTTACAGGGCCATAATTAATTCCATTATCTGTTAACTCCATTGTCTGTTGATGCGCAAAATCACCTCTTATCCAGGTTTCATATTTTGTATCCCGGGCATCTCTTACGCTCCTCTTTACCTTACCGGAAGGATAGATGGTGAATATTTCATGTACCAAATTGGTAAAACCTCCGATAAACAATGGATCGAGTTGCCTGTTTGCTTCTTCCATCAACTCAATATCCGGACAGTAACGCCAGTGAACAATAATGCTGTCAGGACTTTCTTCAATTAACCTGACATAATTATAATCAAATGAAAAATCTTTGTCCCGTTCCGGAAAAAACTCATCCATCATGTAGGTGCCAGAGGGTGTCACCCACCTGGGTGTGTAGTTGGTTTGCCGGGTAAATTCCAATCGTTTCTCCCTGCCAAGAACCACAATCAAATCAGCGTACTTACCAAAATAGTCAGTTGATGTGTGGCTTAATTTAGTATGATATGCATAAAAATCCTCGTTTAAGTGACTGTCCCTGGACAAAATCCGGACAAACAAGTCCGAAAACCAACAGAATTCCAATTAATATTTTTCATATTTCTTTTCATTGAAAAGGTTAAAGTAATTTATAGTGGTCAGTATGCAGACCTTTCAGTTTATACAAATACAGCTTGCTGGGTTCGGGCCAGGGTTTTGGCCTGGGACGATCGCGGTTATTCGTCAGGGATTCCCATTTAAGAAAATAACGGACTTCTTTTTCATCCGCTTTACCGATGTCATCTGCAATGCGAACTCAAGACCGGGGAAATCCCCTTCAACATTTACTGTTTCACTGAAAGTTTCGGATTTAAGTACTTTTCCGACAATATCGAAATTTCCATCGAGTAAAAGGGTATTGCTTCCCTGTTTCACATGCCAGTAGCTGAATTCGTAGTATCCATCCTCCCTGCGGCAGGAAATCCTTTAATCGTACATCGAACACAATGCTTCCTCCACCTGAGAATTCCCAACGGTAATCCCAGTTTGTTATTTGTTTGGATACCCAGCTTTTCCCCTTCAGCCTGGCAACAAATAGCTGAAGGTTTCCGTCTGTACCATATTTGTGATAAATAAATACAGGTTTGTTGTTTTCATCGAGGCAAAGACGGGCTGAAAGGTTTATGATACCCCCACCGGGAGGTACGGGATCCACTATCAGTGATTTGTTCCGGATGGTGGCAGGCAATTTTACAGGTTCCCCAAAAGCATTGTACCAGCTCTTTAAGATCCGGACTTTTCATGTATGACAGATCATGATTGGTGGAGCAATCGGGAGTATCACGCCAGACCCACCAGACATGGTACCAGTTATCATGCCATAAGTGTGGGTTGTGACTGGTAGGCATTCATCATCCCCTCCCCGTCTGTAAGTGGGACATCAAGCAATCTTTCCCAGCTTTGGGTTTCGGCAGAATATATATTGTAGATCTCATTCCCGTTGCCGCTGCCCCCGTCACGGTAATGAAAGATCAGGTGGCCCTCTCGATCGGTCATAAACCGGGGATAGGTAACCCTGTTTTCCAGGCTGACCGGTCATTTTCATCACCTGTTTGAGGCTTGTAATATCATGGGGTTCAGTACTCCGGAAATAAGTTAATGGATGTACATGCATATTGCCCGACAGATGGATATATCCTTGCCTGTCTATGCCAAGGGTAACATAATTGTGACTGTCCCAGCCCAGGACAGTGCTGGTTCCTCCATGGGTTTCGCGAAATGTTGGAGTCATGACATGCAGGTGAAAAGAATTCTCGTTCAGGTCCCGTTGCCCCACTACCATATGCCTGTCGGCATTATAGTAGGCAATATATTGTCGATTCCCCTTAGTCAGAAGACTGAATCCAACCGGATGACCTGCCCATACTTTATCTATTTCAATGGTCTGAACAAGGGAATTTTTGATCTCTGTCTCATCAATAATAATCTCTTCCGCAGGCTTGGTCTGACAGTAAAACGCAAGGTTAAAGGTCAGAAATGCTATTAAAAGAAAAGCTTTTTTCATATTTTATTTTAATGACTATGACTTCAAATTGCTGAATGGTA
The DNA here is from genome assembly GCA_963716765.1 of uncultured Bacteroidota bacterium. GTDB lineage: Bacteria > Bacteroidota > Bacteroidia > Bacteroidales. Next base: position 115,570 of record CAVQUO010000008.1, read on the forward strand.
AGTCTGAAAGTTCAGCTATTCATTATAGGCACGAATTTCAAATACACGGGCCGACGGTACCCCATGGGTAGCTCTTATTTCTAATCTGAGCTTGTTTGCACGAACTTTCTTAAATTTGTGAATCCGATGGCGTTGAAAATTATCCTTACTTTCAGCAAGCTCTACCCAATCACCATTTGAAAATGCCGAAACTTCATATGATTTCACACAAACTTCCTGACGGGACTTTTCCGGTCTGCCCGTTGACAGGTCAGTATCAAAGGTCAAATGAACGGTGTTGAATTCCGACGGTTTGCCCAGATCAAGTTCTATCCACTGAGGGAAAGGTTCTGAGGGGTCGGAAACCCAGAGACTTTCTTTATTCTCTTCCAGGCGTGTCCAGCCATTTATTATATTTTCAGGCTTATAATCCACTGTTTCCCTTACAGGATCAGCTCGGCTCAACAATCCAGCTTATTGAAGGCCACAGGATACCTTCTACTGCGGGCAGCTTCTACCCTGAGAAAATCTATGTTCTCAGGAATCGTAAAGCTTAACGGTATTTCCATCCATTTTTGTGCATAAGCAGCAATTTCGAGATGATACTGACCCAGCTTCAGTTCATGATCTGGTTTACCCATTTTTTTTACTCCCTCCACACTCACCATCAAGCATTGTAGTTTGCTTATTTCTGGATTTAAGGTAAAGCTTAATAGTACCCAGTTTTTCTGAATCCTTAATCGGGATAAGAACTGAACGGTCACGAGTACCCACCGACAATGACTTTCTGAGAACAGGATTATCCGGGGTCAGGACTTTTTCAGTAAGTGTACTGGAAGCCGTAATTATTGCCTCCCTGGCCAGATCCTTTGAATCTTCATTTTTTAAACCGGGAATGGATTGATCGTACTTTAGCAATGTTTGTTGTAGCTCGGCAATGTGATTTTTATAAATATCACGGGGGTTTATGCCTTTTTCAATGCACATGGCAGCAGCAGTTCCGGCTGCCTGACCAATGGTAGCCAGGGTACTTTGAACCCTGACAGATCCCAGGCCCAGATGTGTAAAACTTCCACATCGGCCGGCAAATAAGAGATTATCAATATTTTTTGAATAGACACAGCGAAAAGGTATGCTGTTAACAGGTACAACTATATCGAATTCAAAACTTCCTTCTTCACCCGAGTATATTCCTTCGGGATGATGTACGTCCAAAGGCCAGCCAGCGTAAGCAATACGATCGGGAAACATACGGCCGGACATTACATCATGCTGAGTAAGGATATAATCTCCCTCCAGCCTTCTGGTTTCCCGTTTGGCATTCATTATGGGTATTGAAACAAGTTCATAATATGCGGACTTCTTCTTTTCGGCTACTTTTGTTATCCGCAAAATCCCATTGGTCGCTTTTGTTTTTCACATAGTCCCAGAAACTGAAGGTCACTTTAATCAGTTCGTCCCTGGCTTCTTTCGGCATCCCAAAGATCGTTTACCGTGCCTTCATGTTCCATCCACCAGCCACCGTGTTCAAGATGTTTTTGATGAATACGCCGGCCATAACCAATCAGAGAATCTATTTCCCTGGCCCATGGAGGTCTTACGAATTCAACAGGATTATCGGATTTTCTTTGCACTGAATGCTGTCCCGAATCCCCCCTGAGCACCATCCCATTAAACATCCACTCATGGTAATGGTGTCGGCCTTATCAGGTGCAAGGCTTTCATTAAACTCATCCTTGGATTCACGGCCGTAACGATATTCTGCACCGGCAAAATACCCCAGCCAGCCGTCTCCGGTACAATCAATAAACTTTTTCCCGTTATATTCAGTTATTTTACCGGTAAGCGTACTGACTGCCTTTACCCCTTTGATCTCTTTATCACTTTTCATAATGGCATCAAATACATGTTGATTTAAAAAAACTTCCAGGTTCTCCTCGGCATCACAGAGTTGTTTAAATGCATCGCTGGTATACATTTGACCATTTTTCACCCTTAACAATTCAGCTTCTTCAATAATTCCGGTTTCACGCCAACCGGGATGATTGAAGCCGGCACCCACGATCCCGACACCAAGTTCTTTGCTGGAATTTCCCCCCAGTACCGGTCGGTTTTGAATAAGGGCAGTTTTAGCACCCATTCTGGCCGCTGCAATAGCTGCAGGAACACCGGCAGAACCTCCACCCACAACAATTACATCAAATTCACCGGCAAAAGAAGGTTCCAGTGACAGTCCCTTTAAACGGGCCCGTTCCTCACATATCTTCTCTTTATCTTCGGGAGGAACATAATTTGCATCATCCGTTAAAATAATTGCATCACAGCGCCCATAGTAACCGGTAATATCATGAAGGGCTAAATCTACTTTCCCTTTTTTAAGTTTAACCTTTCCTCCGTACTCCCAGGTCCACTTATCGGTAGGTGCAGCTCCGAACTCTTTTTTCAAGGCCTTGCCATCTATCAAAACCTTGAACCTTCCGGGGGCATATTCTTGTTCCCAGTTCCGGTCCCTTACCCAGACATGATATTCCCCCCTCTGTGAAATATTGATTGACGTTGTTGCATCTTCAACAGGTTTGCCAATTCCTGTTGCCATTAAATAGGGTGAGCCCATTAAATGAACAAACTGATTATCCATTTGCCATCCCCCGTAATGATCAAAATCCTCTGCATCGATGTAGTAAAATCCATCCACGACCATTTTCACTTCAGCACGACCTGGTTTGCTGAAGCCGATTGCCACATCCTCTTGACTTACAGCAACTTTAGTGGTAAATAATAAGAAAAGACTTATTAGTAAAAGGAAAACTGGAGATCGTGTTTTCATAATATTTATTGAAGTTGCAGGTTCACTCCTAATTACGTACAATTTTAAAGGTGAATGCATGTTCGCATGGTCTGGATGCAGGGGGAGAAATTTTCAATCCTTCACCCTTTACCAATTCCCATTCAAGTTCTTTGTCATCACCCAACATGCTAACAGAGGCAATCTCGTCGGGATAAAGGTAATATCCATCGGATCTTGTATCCTGAACCAGACTTCTGATTATCACATCTTCCTCGGGCCAGGCCAGAACGATGGCATAAAGCGTATCGCCTTTTACCGTAAACCTGATGTCCTTCTCAGTGTAGACAATATCCGATTCGTTGAACATGGCGTTCCCTCTTTCTTCTCTATTTACCACACCGGTTGGTCCTTCTCCGTATTTCACCCAGGATGTCGTACCATATATGGCTTCTCCATTAACTTCCAGCCACTTCCCCATACCTAGAAGGCCCTTTTTTGCACCTTCGGGAATGGTTCCATCCCATTTAGGGCCAATATTCATCAACAGATAACCATTCTTGCTTATTCTGTCAACCAGGTTGTCCACCAGACGATCAACCGATTTGTAATTTAAGCCGTCTATATAGCCCCAAGCTCCCTGGTCGTCAATTGAGCTATCGGTAATCCAATCGTAATGGGTTAAATCAGGTTCCTGTCCAAGCTCCAGATCATATAGTCCCACACCAGGAGGGAGATCGTGGTGTTTGTAGGATATGACCACATCTTTGCCTCGTTCAGCTGCCTTATTATAGTAATAGGCCACATAATTCTTTCACATAATCTTCCCTTATCCTGTCCAGTGCGAAATCGAACCACATAAAATCGGGATCATACTTATCAACCACTTCGATCAATTTTCCGTACCATTCATCCAGGAACTCTTTGTTTGGAACCGCTCCTTTTTCATGAATCTGACCGTACAATCCGGAATATTCCGGATTGCTGCAGTCTTTGGTACTGTCCCAGACAGGAAACCACCCCCAGTTGGCAGCATGGTGAAAGGCTGTTACAAACTTCAAACCCTTTGCTTTGATGGCTTTTTCCAGTTCCCCGACCACATCTCTTTTGGGGCCCATATTCACTGAATTCCAATTAGAAAATTCAGTATCCCACATGGCGAATCCATCGTGATGCTCGGCTACAGGACCCGCGAATTTTGCTCCCGATCTGGCAAATAGATCAGCCCATTCTTCAGCATCAAATTTTTCTGCAGTGAATTTGGGGATCAGGTCCTTGTAGCCAAACTCCGGGGTCAGCTTACCAAATTTCTCCCAAAAATCCTGAGCTGATTTACCATAGTCGTTAGGACGCAAATTTGATTCATCGGAATTATAAGCTGCATGGACATTCCAGGTGGCATTACCGCGTGTGGCTGTATAGCAGTATATACCCCAATGGGTGTAAATCCCGAATTTGGCATCGCGAAGCCATTGTGGTGTTTCATGCATTTTCAGGGATTCCCAGGTGGGTTCATAACGATTGGCCTCAGTGGAGTTCTTTATTTCTGGTCCGCTGGCCTGCTGGCAGCTGCAAATTATAAAAAGTAGAACCAACATACCCAAACTCATTTCTTTTCTAATATTCATAACAATAGCTTTATGGTTTTTCATTATTCATGTGGACGCCCGTTTGGAAAATAAAGATCAATAATCTCCTGCACATTATCCCCTATTAGTGAGGCATAATCTTCATTATAGGTACTCCAGAGTACCGCATGATCCTTTTCAGTCATATAAGCATCAATGAGCACATGCAGGTGATTTACCGAATTTAAACCCGATTCCCTTGCACTTTTAACAGTTACCACGTAATGCCCCGGTTTCGAATAGGCATGTATTATCTTTTCATAGACTCCGCTGCTGTGATTTTTCTTTGTGATACCCCTGGTGGTGGTTTCCTCAAAAGCTGTACCATCGCCAAAATCCCAGATTGTTTTTACTGCTTCGCTGTGAAATGTTCTTACCAGGAATGTTATATCGTCACCGGCCTTTAAATCTAAGGTGGGATGATATGCCGCGTGTACAAATCCTATATTGCTTTCTTCGGGATGCTCCCTGTCATACACAAAAACTGTGGCGAAATCATAATCGACATTCCCCTTTGAATCAGTTACTTTCAACACTTCGGAGTAGGTGCCCGGCTCTTCATACATTTTATCCTGAACCACTCCGCTTGCAGTACTTCCATCGCCAAAAAACCATTCATACGAAACAATCGGATGATCAATACCCATTGATTTTGAGCCATCAAGCCTGGCAGTCTGTCCCACAAGTAAAACCTGAAGCGGACGGGCTATGGCTTTTAATCCCGGCTCATATTCACTTTTGTATGCCTCCCACAAATAAGGATAAGCATCCTCCACAAGCCATTCATCGGAGAGCTGATCTTTGCAAAATATTCCAAAATGGAGATGTACAATTCCTCCACTACCCCCTTTTTTACCGACAAGACCCAGGGCCTGTCCTTTATTAACTATATCACCCGGTTTGATGGACAGATAAGTACTGTCCAGATGGCTGTAAAGATAGAGCCAGTTTCGATCGTCAACAATAATAAGCCTGTCCTCTCTTCCGCCAAGGGGAATATCTTCGAATCCCTCGAGGGTTTGATTTCGTATGGATATCACCCGGCCATCTGTGGCAGATACTATCTCGTCCAAACCATCGGCGCCTCCTATGTCATGTCCTTCATGATAATAAACCTTTTCCCAATCAAACCTTACACCCCAACCCGTCAGCGAAGGCTCATTACCAGAATGCGTAAAATTTGCCATCCACCTTTGCTTAATGGGATAAGCGAAAGTGCCCTCCTCCAGATACGGAGAATCTTTCGGCCAAAGTCTGAACCGTGCATCCTTTTTAATTTTCCAATGGTCTCTCATGGAATTGGACAGGTAATTTTTCGCAACCGGACAATCAATCTTAACTTTCCCAACAGTCACAGGTAAGTTATAGTTTCCACAAATCAATACCACCTCTTCCCCATCGACTTTAACGCGCAACTTTACTTCGTGAATAATATTCCGTACATCATCCCGTGTTTCATCAATCCCCAATAAAGTGAGTCTCACACTTTCGCCATTTGTTAAACTTAATTCCCTGGTCTGCCCAATATTAAGTTCTATAAGCACCCGAGCAGGAGGTATGGGCTTCTCAGCAGATCTTGCATTGATTGGCAAAAGTGAGAGTGCTGCGAGTGCAGCAAGTTTTAGCAATGTTTTCATGAATTAAGCAAGTTAGAGTCGTGTTACGCCTGATCTAAAAAACTAATCAATTAAATAATTGTTTTGTCCCATTCTTACCTCAGTACAATCACTTGTCTTTATGGCTACCTGATCACTTAATTTCTTATCTGCATATATTGTATTCCCGGTAACAATCAGGTTTTTAGTGCTTTTAGCCCCCACAATTACTTCATTACGAAGGAAAAATTCATTGTTTTCAATCTTTATATTTTGGTGAACAGCCCCATCTGATACAGTGGTCTCGGGCCGAATAAGAATTACAGGCTCGCCGCAGCTAACAAATATATTGTTTCTAATGGTGAGATCACGAACATATCCCGATTCGTACCAACTTTTTGCATCATGGGCAATAAGGATAGCACTCATATGGCTTGATAAAAATTTATTGTTTTCAACCACGACCTTACGACGCGTGGTAAAAAGAAAGCCACGGGTAGGAATCCGGGATACGGTACAGCCGCTTACTTCAACTTCTGGTGTCCATGTTACATTTTCAATCACATCTTTCAATTCCACTCCAGATGGGAGGGGTTTTTCCAGGGTAAGAATCAGCTCTCTTCGATTGAGCATTTTTGAAGCTTTTACTCGGTTTGATCCATGATTATTTAAGGACTCCCAATCTATAAATTCAATATCATCCCCGGGATTAAATGCCATAAAACCACAGGTCTGCCTATGCATAAACTTCACTTTTATCTGCTTTTCAGAAATTCGATCGACAATTTGCAGGTGAGTTCCGTGAATATTAATGGCATCATCGTGTGCCCCCGAAAAATTACAATCTTTCACCACTATTTTACCTTTGCATCCCGAAACGTGAATACAATCTGCCCATGCAGCTGTTGTTCTTCCACTTGATTCTTCAGGAGCAATGGAAACATTGCTATAAGTGATATTCTCGGAGAACTGACTCACCAGGCCCATACCGTGGAGGTAGTAAAAATTAATATTTTCCCAGTTGATGTTTTTACTGCGCCTTGTGAAAACAGCAGCACAATCTCTGTATGTTTCTCTTAGCTGATAAATTCTTCCAGCTTTCATCCTGTGTTCTCCCCTGCCCCTGATTAACTGTGGTTCTATCTCTTCAAATATCATTCCGGCAAGCGGATCGCGCATACGTTTTACCTCATTTGTTTCTAAATCAAGTTCCTGTCCAAGAAGTGTCGTATCATACACCCATCTCTCACCATACCAGACTATTTCCCCATTCTCTACCCTGTATTTTGAGTCCTTATGAACCTGCATCACTACAAAATCTTCCCCAACATCTCTTACTTTGTATTCGGATACCGTAGGTCTTTGATAATCAAAACAGAGTCCTGAAACTGTAATATTTTCGCAGCTGTCGACACACATTTCAATCATTTTGTCATGGTACATGATTGTTGCTCCATCTCCTGATATTGTAAAATGCTTTGCTTCTTTAACAAGAATCCCAACTGATTGCGTGTTATTAAATACGCCTGTAGTATTCGAAATCTGATAGTTATTTTTGTAAGCATTGTCGGGATAAAAGTCGTATTGACCATGGGCAAAATGCACACGAACCGGCTCTTCCGCTGTTCCTGCACCCGATAATATAAGCGATTGATCGAACGAACCGGGAGCTATAATCTCAATGCGGTCACCTGCCGAGAACTGTAAGCGGTTAATCCGGCTGAAGGTAGACCATGCTCTTTTTGCCTTTAACCCGGAATTTTCATCGTCACCATCTGCCGGATTGATGTAATAGGTTGTATTACCGGGTGATGACAGGCGATTTTCAACTGGATTTGTGCACTGAATCAGGAAAAAAAATCCCAATAGCGAAAATAGCAGTTGAAATATCTTCATATATCTAGTCATCAATGGATTGAAACACAAGTTGTCTGAATTTCCATCCTGTTACATCATTTACTGGTCCCTGAGTTTGTTTCATCAATATTCCAATTATTTTTTCCTGCGGATCGGCAAAATATTGCGTATTGAAATAACCACCCCAACTAAAGGTTCCAACACTACCTTTGCCTCCTTTATTTTGCCCAGTTTCAGTAATAATATCAAATGCCAATCCGAATTTTGTATTTGACTCATCACCCCAGATGTCTCCAATCTGATTGCTTAAAATAACATCCACAGTTTTACGACTCAATAGCCGTATTCCATTGTATTCTCCCCCATTTAAATACATCTGTAAAAAAGTCGCATAATCTTTCGCAGTGCTGGAAAGTCCTGCTCCTCCTGAGAAGAAACTCTTGGCCCCCTTAATTGGATAGTCCGTATCATAAAATGTCACCGGGTATTTTTCCCATTTATCGTTGATTTTATGCTGAACTGTAACCAGCCTGTCCGCTTTTGAGTCGGGCAAATAAAAACGGGTATCGTTCATTCCCAGCGGGTTAAAAATGTGTGTTTCCAAAAATTTATCAAAGGGCATTCCTGAAACCACTTCAATAAAATACCCCAGGACATCGAGGCCTTCACTGTAGGTAAAACTTTCTCCCGGATGATGATGGAGTGGTAATTTAGCCAGTTTCTTAACACTTTCAGCTATGGTAATATTTTTAGTCGTGAACAAATCACATACCCCGGCTTTTTGATAAATCATTTCAAAACGTTCCTCATCAATTACACCATAACCAATTCCCGAAGTGTGCGATAAGAGTTGGCGAATGGTTATTTCGGATTTTACCGCTTCGCTTGTCCAGCTTGTATCGCTGTATTGAAAAGATTTTAATACACTTTGATTCTTAAATTCAGGAATGAATTTCGAAACAGGATCGTCGAGCTGGAATTTTCCCTCCTCCCAAAGCATCATCACCGCCGTTGACGTAATAGCTTTTGACTGGGATGCAATGCGGAATATATCATCCCGTTTGAGTTTTTTTCCTGCTTGATTGTCAGCCATGCCATAGGCCTTCCACTGGACAATTTTTCCATTTCGGACAAGCAGAGAAACAATACCAGGCAAATTTCCGTTGGCAACTTCCTCCTCGCACATTTTGTCGATTCGTGCCAGTCTTTCCGGGGAGATCCCTACACTTTCCGGTGATGCCTCAGTTAATACCTGTGATTTTTGAATTGATTTAGTTTGTGCATTTGCACTAAAAATCGAAATTGAGCCTATAAGCACAAGGAAAAATAATTGTTTCATTTTGTCTGTTTTTTTAATTTTAACTCGGGCGTTACACGGATGGTGCGCCGGTAGCCATCCCTCCCGCTCACCTCAATAGCATATCCCCCATCATGATCATTGCTCAGCTTCAGGTCCAGTTTGTCTTCCCCTGGGCTTAGAGCTGTCACATGCAGACCAAAGGGGTCATCAGGGCTAATCCACCGAATTATCCGGGTCTGTTCCTGCGGAGAGACAGGCATGCCGAGAGATTCCTGCATCTCCCCCTCGCCCAGCGAGGCAAACGTCATCATCATCTGCTCCTTGCCGCTCTTCAGGGCCATCCAGTCGGCGCCACCTGTGCAATCTGCATAGGTGTGAAAACGCGACTCCATGATGTGTCCGGGAGCCGCATCGATTACCAGCCAGTAACGGTTTTCCACCATCAGGAAGAGACGACCGATGAAATCCTCTTTCCACCGAATCAGATAGATGTTGGAACCGTCGATACGGATACCAAGAAGGTCTTCATCCCTCTCCACTTCGGTCGCATCACAGACGGCATTCTCGCGGCAGCCAAGGCCATCGACAAAGAGGGTGCTCTTTGCAGCTGCACTTCGGCTGTAAATCTCATGACCGCGACCGGTGAAAGTAGTGCTTATATAGCCATGGTCACGTTGAGTGTCAATCATTCGTTCACCATTAACCATACAGATAAAACTCAGGAGATCGAGGTGACCGTGTCCGGTAATCTCACTTGATCCGCCACGGGCAGCGAGTCGCAGGGTGGGAAAGGCTGAGTCATCCGCCAGTGCTGCCCACCCCAGTCCTTTGTATATCCGGGCTACTGGCTCCCTCTTCTGCATATGGGTCTTCCTGAGTTCCTCCATCTCCTTTGTCGAAGGAATAAAATCGGCCGCATAGAGGACGTCTCCCGTTGCCATGCGCGACAAGCGTTCTCTCTCCTGGGGAGCTGCTGCAACCTGCTCCGGCAGGTAGGTAGCTGCCCGCATTGCAGCATCGGGCTGATTGAGACGATTCGGCCAGCATAAAGAACATACCTGTCGGTCCCCAGCCGTCATTATCTCCAAAAGTGATGCCGGTAAAATCGATGGGGAAGTTTAGAGACATTCCCAGTTCACTGATCTCGAAGGCCGGGTGTTTCAGGCCGGTGGCATGCTCCCAGCTCAGCAGGTAGCGCATCGCATAATGCATGCCGTAGTTCCAATAGCCGGTCCCCTCGTGACAACCACCACCATTTTCTATATAGGATTTGAAGTACTCACCAAGCGACTTCTCCACAAAGGGAATCAGATTCCGGACCTCGGGACGATCGTCATAGAAAGCCAGTGCCAGAATTCCCATGCCTCCGCAGCAAACCCCGTTCCAGTTAGACCAGCTCTGATTGGCCCACCAGGGTGGTTGATCCAGGCATTTAAGCGCTTCTTTCAGGTAGAAGCGGTCGAGCACATCGAAAAAAACCTTCTGCTCTTCAGGCGTGATATCGGAACGAAAAACGTCGTACATAAACCCGATATCGGCGGCATGCTCCCCATAGCTCAGACAGAAGGGCAATTCGGCGTCGTCAGGCGTATCAGGTCTTGCTTCACAGCTGATATGAGTCCAGTTAAGTAAATTGCCCATATGCCGGATGGCGGCCGCCCGGTACTTAGCCTCATGGGTGAGCACCCAGGCCGCAGTAAGGCACTGTAGCTGACTGGCAATGGCCCTCGTCCCATGTTGATAAGCGCTCCCCTCCCCCTCGGCAATCGGACTGGCATCTACCAGCCAGTCTGCGTCTTCGAGTATTCTCTGTGCCTGGCTCTGCAGGTAAGGAGTGTGGAGCTTATCGCTGAGATGATGCAAGGTCTCCGGGCTCACCCAAAGACGGGGGGATGCTTTGAGCTTTAGTTCCGCCATATCGTCGTTTGAACCAGCCGCTGCTGAACCCGCCACAATCATTAAAAATCCAATTACCGCACCTATATTCATCAACATCTTCATTTAGATCATGTTACCTGTATTGATTCTGCCCCACCACTATATTGGAGCAATCACTGGTCTCTATTATTATTTCATCATCCAGATTCTTTTCTGAAAGGATTGTATTCCCTGAAAATGTTATATTATTTGCGCTTTTTGCCCTAAGGATCAATTCATTTCGAAGCAGAAACTCATTATTTTCAATCTTTATGTTTTGATGGATGCTGTTATTTGCCGTACTGTTATTTGGCGCAATAAGTAAAACGGGCTCTGCATTGCGAATAAATCTGTTGTTTCGAATGGTCATATCCCGAACGAATCCGGATTCAAACCAGTTATTTGCATCAATTCCCAAAAGAATAGCGCCCATGTGATTAGCCAAAAATTCGTTCTCTTCCACAAGTATTTTTTTTCGTGTTGCCAGAAGAAAACCGCGTGTGGGGATCCAGGAAACGTGGCAGCCTCGAATTTCCACTTCCGGCGTCCAGGTCACATTTTCGATGACATCCTCCAGCTCAAGCTCCCTGGGAACACTTTTTTCAAGTGTAAGCAAAATCTCTTTAGGATTGATCAATATAGCATCTTTTACCTTGTTCAATCCATGAGATTCATAGGATGCAGCGTCGACAAATTCGATCTCATCACCCGGATTAACAGCCATAAAACCATAGGTCTGTTTATGCATAAAACGCACTTTTATTTGTCTGTCTGAGATCTTTTCAACTACCTGCAGGTAGGTACCGTGAATATTGATGGCATCGTCATGCGCTCCTTTAAAAATGCAATCCTTTACCAGCACTTTCCCTTTACAGCCTGAAACATGAAGAATATCGGCCCAGGCTGCCGTTGTTCTGCCACTTGCACTGTCAGGTGCAATAGAAACAGATTCATAGCTGAGGTTCTCCGAAAACTGGCTCACAAGGCCCATGCCATGCAGAAAATAAAAATCCACATTCTTCCAGGTAATATTTTTACTTCTCCGGGTGAATACTGCAGCATAATCCCTGAATATCTCACGCAACTGATAAACATGATCTTTTTTCACTTTGTGCTCTCCCCTCGCCCTGACCAATCCGGGTCTTATTTCCTCAAAACGCATCCCCTTCACCGGATTCCACAATCGTCTTACATCATCTGTCTCCAGGTTTAGCTCCTGTGCCAGAATCGGTGTATTACAGGTCCAGCCTTCACCGTACCAGATTAAATTTCCATTTTCGATTTTGTATTTCGAGTCTTTATGAATGAGAAGGTCTGCATAATCATCGCCCGCATCTGTGACAAAAAACTCCGATACCGTTGGCCGGTGGTAATCAAAATGAAGATCTGATATGGATATATTTTCGCAGCTGTCAATACAGACCTCGATCATTTTTCCGCGATATACAATTTCTGCACCTACTCCTGAAATATTAATGTTTTCAGCATGCTTTAAAAGAATCCCGACTGCCTTGAGACTATCCGGGCTGTCATTGGTATTGGATATATTATACTTCTCCCTGTAGATATTATCAGTAAAAAAATCATATCGCCCTTCAGCAAAATGAACTTCAACCGGATTACCGGATGTCCCCTCACCCATCAGCATCAGCGTTTGGTCAAATGAACCGGGCGAAGTAATCTTCACCTGATCTCCGGGAGCAAGCAGCAATTGATTTACAGGACCAAATGAGCGCCATGCACGTTTTTCCTTTAAGCCCGAATAACTGTCATTTCCCTCTGCGGGATTAATATAATAAGTTGTATTCCCGGGCGAGGGCCTGCGGAATTCTTTTGATGGATAGAGGTTTTCCGGATATTCATCAAGCTGCTTATTCTGGCACGATAGTGCTGTGCCTAGCATTAAGAAGAGAATCAGATTTGTTAAATTCATAAGTGATTTATTGTGGGACTAAAACATAACTTTCACCTGCCCTGGTCATAAAGTTCGAAGGAATAGTCCTTTACCATTTCTCCGGATTTTTTTGTGAAGTCGTATAACACAACAGAATTCTCCTCTTTAATTTCTGCATGAGTATTTGTAGTTTCAAATTTTACAGGTACACCTGTCAGTACTTTACAGAAACCACCGTTTTCTGAAGATATTATTGCCTCAGTAAGTATTACCATCCTTCCATGCAATGTCGACTTCGAATCCTCCACGAGCCCGTAAGCCCCTGATCTGGCCACTGGGCCATATTTCCGGCAGAGCAGGCAGGATGCGGATCTGACCTCCATGGCTCTGCAAAAGCATTTCTGCAATTTCAGCACTTCCGGCCGGAGGTGTTTCACCGGATGAAAAATTGATACGCATTCTCCCGGAGATGTTTTTCAGCAAGGTCACCCTTCACGCAGCCGTGCCCAAATTCCGCAACCCGGGGTTAGTCCGCCTCCGCCACCATGTTCCAGTCTTCTTTCCAGTGAAACACCTGCTGCCTTGGCCAGACGGGGTGTATCCTCAATGGTAATCTGATCGCCCGTGAAATATAGCCCATGAGATGTGTTACATGCCTGTGTCCGGGTTCTCGGCTTCTTCATAATCCTCCAGCCATTCCTGCAATTGGCCGTATTTACCAATCTGCAACGGTGGTAAATTTTCCAGTATCTCTGTCCACTTTAAGTCGTTTATCTTCATCGATATTCAAGATTTCAGTGGCCTTAATGCAATGTGAGAGCACATCGTGGATAAACTACAAAATCAGAAGTAGCCCCGATGCCTATGGAAAGCGGTTTGGTGCCGCCCTTCAAAAGAATTTTCAGGCGACACGGAAGGAACGGTGACAAGCTTACCGTAATGGGGGCTGTCCGGACGTGGATCGGGAATTAGAAAATCCTCATAAAAAAGTGCAACCTCCTTCATAAACGGATATGCCCGTTCCCGCAGAAATTCCACATCCCCGCTGAATTCATAATGCCACCAGTAATGCTGGGCCAACCATGCTGCTGCTCCTGTCCATTCATCCCATCCTCCACGTTCTTTACTCAGGTCAAATCCTCCCGGCTCGGTTTTGAGACACCTGCACCAGGCACCGGTTGTGAGCGGGATAAATATACCATTGCAGCCATACAGATTTTTTGCAGCCGATTCGGGCAGCCGGGATACAGCGATCCAGGTAGTCAAACAGCGGTTCGGCACATTCCGGCAAGATTATTGACCTCAGCAGGCCAGTAATAATGCTGCAAATTAATATCGTGATGAAAATCTGAGCTCCATGGCGGCCTCAGGGATTCACTCCATATTCCAAAGAGATTTGAAGGCAATCCGCCTGTACCCGAGCTGCTCAGCAATATATAGCGACCGTACTGGAAAAACAGGACGTTTAACCCGGGATCGTTCTCTCCTGCTATAAATTGCTTCAAGACGTTGATCCGTCGGCAGGTGGGATCGATCGGGACCGGCCAGAGAAAATTCAGTACGGCCGAACAGCTGCTGGTAAGCTTTTAACATGGGCATCTCTCAATGGAAGGAAATCCGGTATAATGCCCTGAAAGGCGATCAATTTGCTTCACAGAAAATTCCAGCGGATCTTTCGTCTCATAATCCGTAGCAATACTGAGGAGAATAAATGCTTCGTCTGCTCCGTCGATCTGAAATTCCGGCCAGCCCTCATTCCATACAGTCCGACCTTGTTCCCTGTGGCCGATATGGCTGCAGTCACTGCAAATTCTTATTTTCAACAAACTCACCTGTAAAACCTATTTTATTGCCATCGGTCCAGCAATCCGATCCCTTTTTGGTCCATTCCATCGACGGCATACCATCAGTCCATGGACTGATCTTACATTCCGGATCGAATATTCGGGACAATTTTAATCTGGCATGTGATTTTCCCCGGCTTGATCCGCTGACAGATGTATCACCAGAACGCTGTCTGGCAAGGAAGTAAAAAGTTTGCGGGTATAATTTAACCCCATCATGCTCATATGTCAGTTGCAGTATGCCAGTGGACAGATCCAGCTGACGACGGTAATCTGCAACATCCTGATGATCAGGAAAAACGATATTGAGGTCTCCTGCCGGCTGGAAAGGATCAGGACCGTAGGTATGCATGGGAGGACTACCTAAATCAGGTGGAATTCTCTGGGAACCAAGCAAATTGTTCGCCGCATTGCTGGCCTCGATGATCTTGCCCTCAAAAAACAGCTTGCGAATATCTGGCAGATGATGTGCCACATCAGGATTGGTGCGATCGCGCAATTTTCTGTCCCGCCAGAGCCATTCGTGATTTAATGCTATCCGGTCATTCTCCGGATCACCAAATACCTTTGCTCCTATAACACCATTCCCAAGCGGCAAGGCATCAGCCATGCTTTGCGGCCGGTTGATCATACCAGATGATCAGATCAGTTTTCTGTGCTTTATCAGGCTGACCGGTACATCCTGCGATGATCACCCATAATAGAAATAATTCAATTAAGGAAGCACTCTTCTTTAAATGATTCAGCTTGTTCGGACAGCACCTCCGAATGCGTTTTGCCCTTCGTAAAATGCTATGCTTCATACGCAGACCGTGATCAGTATATAAGAGAAAAAAATTAAGCAAAGCCAAAGTCCGGAATGCAGACTTTGACTTTGCTCAGATAAATCAGAAGCTGGAAACAGCTTCAGCAAAGAACAGGTATTTTATTTACCAATTCGGATTCTGATCCAGATTATCGGATTTACTGTTAATTCATTTGTCGGCAGAGGCAGTAGGTAATCTCTGTCCGGATTAAATCCATAAGCTCCGGTGGCCAAATAATTCACGAACGGATCAATGAAATCCTTCATCATTGGTATAACAATTGGATATTTCGTCTTCGATGTCATCGGTATAGGTGGTACCTATTGGTCTCGTACCAATAAACAGATTGTGTGCCCTCCAGCGCATGATGTCATCAAATCGAAAGCCTTCACCAAACAATTCCACCACGCGTTCTCTTCTGATTTCATACAAATAGTCGGGCAATGCATATCCATAATCCGGCCAGTTGGGATCAGCAGTAATGGACGCCTAAAACAAGATGCGGCATACCAACCCGGTCCCTTAACTGATTGATGGTCATATCAACATCAGCCTGCGTTAAAGTACCTAATTCTGCTTTGGCTTCGGCATAGATCAAAAGAGCTTCGGCATATCTGAAATAAATATAAGGAACAAACCAGGTCCTGCCGTTCCTTTCCGGTTCAAACCAGTCTGTCCGCCATTTCTGAAGTTCATAACCCGTCGGGCATCGAACCATATAGGGTATTGTATAAAAAGATGAATCACCAGTTAAGTGATACATAATCTAATTCACCGGGTACCATTATTGAATTCTTAAGCCTTGGGTCACGATTAATCTCGACCACACGCCAGGGAATCATCCCCCTCAAAAAGACGGACTCACGGCAATGGGCAAGCCATCGGTACATAAGTAATTTTTTGTCATTCCATGTGTCATACCCTGTGTGTTTGGATGATTCCACATAGAATTACCGGAACTCTCAGTATAACTTGCAGCTGCATATTGTCTCCAAAGCAACACTTCCGAATTGCTACTGAGATCGAGCTCAACAAACATATCATAGTAATCCTTTTCAGTATTCCCGGTTGTATAGAGGGAATAGTTGCCCTGGTTGATTACAGTCATTGGCTGTAGCGGCAGCTTCCTGCATATATGCCGTGCCATCGGTAGCTCCGGCAAATACCGTTCCCTCATGATATTTCTCCCAGGTACCTTCATATAAACATACCCTTGCTTTGAACAAAGTGGCAGCGTCTTTATTTAAACGGCCTGGCCCGACCGCCGAAGCAAATTCCATTTTTGAAATAGCCATATCAAGGTCATCAAGAATAAAATCAACAACGTCGGACCTGGGACTCCGGGAACCATACAAAATATCCTCATCATCCACATTCAATACCTTGGTGATGATCGGCAGGTCACCAAATTGCCTGAGCAGGTCAAAATAAACCCAGGCCCTTAAAAAATGACCTTCCCCGATGTAATGTTCAATCAAATCGCCTGTTTCCGCACGATCCGCATTTTCAAGAAAATAATTCACACTGCGAACATTTCCCCAATTCCAGCCTCCACCGGAAGCAGGGACAGAAAGTGTTCCATCAAACTGCCTGGTATATGATCCGCCCCACCACTCCTGTGATTCAATAACAATGTCGGTTCCAAGATCCGGAGAAGGAGCAGAACCATCACCACCCCAACCGGGAAAAACATCTATACAGGCCATTCAAATAGAGCTCGAGATCTCCTTCAGTATTCCAGAAATCAGGTTCTGAAATCTCGTCCTGGGGAGTTTTATCCAGTAATTCTTCATCACAGGAATTAAAAAATATCCCCGTGGAAAATATTAATATTATATATATTATCCTTTTCATTGCTTTAATTTTAGAAGTTAACACTTAAACCCATGGAATAACACTCTACTTAACGGATACTGGTCCCCGGGACGACCAGGATAACCTTCCGTCCTCCCTTTGAATGCTTCAGGATCAAATATCATCAGTTTGGTATAATGTTAAAAGATTCTCGCCTGACACGTAAATCCTGAAATTCGAAATTTTGACTTTTTGAGTAATGCTGCTGGGAATTGTATATCCCATTTGCAGGTTTTTAAGTCTCACATATGCTCCGTTTTGGAGATAACGGGTAGTCGGATAAAGGTAGTTCTTATTATTTTGCCCTTCATATTGAGCATACGGCTTTGGGAAATAGGCATCGGGATTGGCCCCCAGCGGGCTGGTATCATCGCGCCAGAAATCCAGGTGTTCCTCATACACATTGGCATGCAAGGGCCCGTTGCCAGGTCCCCTGAAAGTTCCAAGTGTCCTGATATCAAGATCGCTTTTCGCAACACCCTGGATGAGCATTGAAATATCAATTCCTTTCCATGAAGCATTCGAAACCAACTCCATATTGAAATCTTGGTGTACTGTTTCCTATTATCTTTTTATCGCCCGGATTATCCACGGTATTGTCTCCGATGGTAATTTCATTGTCACCATCCTGATCAATGTATTTAACATCTCCCGGATACCAGGTACCGGAATATAAGAATGATTGATCCATCGGATAGCTATCGACATCCCCTTCAGACTGGAAAAGACCTGCTGTTTCCATTCCCCAGATTTCACCCAAATCCATTCCTTCGTAATAGGTGGTTAAGATCTTTGTGGGATTCGTATAACTGGTTACCGTACTTCTATAATCTGACAATAACGCCCCTGATTCCATAGGCGAAATCGATTTACCCTGTTTCTCCACGAAATCTCCATTTCCCATCCCCGGGTTGTTATCTCTCCTCCGTTTTTCTTGGGTACAGCGGTTCCCAAAAGTACAGGTACCGCTTCTCCCGGGCCAACAAGATCACCTGTCTTTGATTCATACCAGTCGAATGTTACACCCAGCCTGTTATCCAGGGTCGAGATGTCAAATCCAAAATCAAGCGTACTCACCGTTTCCCAGGTTAAATTTACACTGGACATATTGGGTGTCCCGACCGACCATAATCGTTGACCGCCAAATAACCAGCCAGCCTGGCTAACCGGCATGGTTGGAACATATAAATAATTGGCAACATTCTGGTTTCCGATGGAACCATAAGAACCTCTTAACTTAAGTACTTCAACTGCATTTCTTCAGTGGAAAAAAATTCTCTTCTGAGAGAACCCAACCGGCAGATACGGAAGGAAAGAAGCCCCACCTGTTATCGGGATCAAACCTTGAAGAACCATCATACCTGAAGTTAAATTCAACCAGGTATTTTTCAGAGAAATTATAATTTAACCGTCCGAAAACACCCTGTGTAGCCCAGTGTCCTATCTGATCATCAATGGTCTTTGTCCCAACTGCGGTGCTGATTGAGGGTATATTGTCGGTTAACAAATGTGGTGCATTTGCATAAAGATTAAAATATTCATAAGTCTCCTGCTGATAACCTGCCAGAATATTTATATTATTCCTGCCAAAACTTTTCGTATAGTTTGAATAAATATTTGGGGAC
>CAVQUO010000009.1:0-70726 GCA_963716765.1 uncultured Bacteroidota bacterium
TCGACTCGGATACCGGCAATTTCGGGGATCAGGGCGTCGGGCGCGAAGGGTTTGATCAGGTAGTCCATGGCCCCGATTTTCATGGCATCCACGGCGGTTTCCACGGTGGCGTAGGCGGTCATCATCAAGGTCTGCAGGGCCGGTCGAATGATCATGGCTTTTTCAAGCACCGTTACGCCGTCCATGCCCGGCATCTTGATGTCCAGGAGCATAAGATGAAAGGGCTCGGCTGCGAGTTTTTCCAGGGCCTCGGGACCCGACGCCGCCATTTCAACACGGTAGCCTTCCTCGTCACCCAGCCAGGCTTCCAGAGATTGTCGAATGATGGACTCGTCGTCCACCACCAGGATGCGAAAGGCCTGGCGACCCATGGCCGACAGGCGGATGGCCCCGGTGGGGCAGACGGGCTCGCAGGCGCCGCAACGGGTGCAGGCCGCCGGGTCGATGGTGTAGACGTTGGGAATGTTGTGGGGCACTGGCGGATCGATCGCCTTGCGTTGCGTCAGGCCGGCATTGAAGACATGGGGAGCATCACCGGACAGACCTCGCTGCAACGGCCGCACCCGATGCAGCGGTCGGGATCGACGGGGCGGGGAGCCTGGTTAAGGGTCACCTCAAACCTTCCCGGTTCACCGGTCACCGAGCCCAAGGATGGCCCTGTTCATCAGATAGCCGTGGCCGCAGGTCATGCCTATGGTGTTTCCGGTGATCCGAAAGATCTTGGTAATCTCTTCCTTTATAGTGATAAAACGGGACTAACCGAGTTAGGAAGGATGATGATCTTGCCAGAAGAGGAGCCCGTATTAGCAATACTCAGCCAGTGCGTGTAGCCATCTCCCCCAATGGAGAACGAGTTGCTGTAAGTGTAGCAGACGAGCTTGGATGTGTTTATGTTTTCAAGTCTGTAAAAACAGCTTAGACAAATAATCCAATTGGCTATCTGAAGAAATATCCTCGGAGAAGGACTTGCCCTAAAAAAGGCTTTGATTTGTAAAGCACCCCCCAAAAAGATTCGTGAGCGAAGCGAGCAAAGGGCTTTATAGTGTTATGCTTTCCACTCCTGGTGGAGATATTCAGCGGAGCGGAAAGGAAAGGAAAGGGCTGCTAAATTAGCAACTTGTAAATATCTTTTTGAGAAATTATTTACTATTTTTATCTGACCCCTTTTCTGACAGGAACAACAGACCGCCGGAGCAAGGGCTGATAAAATGTACTGTTAATTTTACCGTGCAATCTGATAAACCCCGGCAGGAAGTGATGAAAAATGGCCCTATTATTCTGATCACCCTGATCACATTCGCATCTCTTTCTATCAGGTTAAAAGCGCAGGATCAAGGTGCACTTTACAGTCAGCATGAGGATCTCAGTGGGTATATCCTTCATAAGCACAGTCTCGATCAAATCCTCATCAACGGGGTACGGTACTATGATAAATATCCAAACGTCTATGGTCATCCCTTTCTTTTCGAAGATTCTCAACCCGGATCAATCACTCTTTCAGGGAAAGTATATGAGGATCTGCTTATCAATTATGACCTATACTCCCAGCACCTTGTAATGGAGTATATGGGACTGGAACAGGACATACTTCAAGATTATCCTTAGTCCTGCTCATACCGGTTCATTCCGGATGAATGACGAATGGTTTCAAAAACTGGACCTTGGCGATCAGGGATTGCTTTTTTACCAGGTCATCGGCTCAGATGAACCAAAGCTTTTTGTGCATCATGAGAAACTCCTGAGTGGCAATATGGGTGATCAACAGTTCCTTTACAGGTTCTCCGATCCCAAAATGACCTATTACCTGGAATATATGGGAAATATTTTCCCTATTAAGAACAGGAGATCCCTTGCCGAAGTGTTTTCCGGGAGTTCAAAAGGGGAGATCAGGAAATACGTGAGGAAAAATATCCTTCGATTTCAACATATGACGCCAGGAGAATTACACGGCTTAATTGATTTTATCTCGTCCTTGAACAACTCAACATATTAATATTGAATTGGTTTCATTATAAATTGATATGCCTTCTGGCTCTTATTTCTGCAAATATCTGCGGACAGGAAAAGGATATTCAATATTCCGGCAATTTCCGGGACGTCCAGTTCCAGGAATTTATACATGTATTAGAAGAAACAACCAGGGCACAATTCTACTACCTAGACGAGTGGATAAGGGGAATCAGGATCACAGCCTCGGGTAAGGATATTTCCCTTCGAAAAACCCTGGATGATGCACTGAGGCCCGCGGGATTAAACTTCATAATTGACGAAGATCTCCGGGTGTTTATTTTCAATAAATCCTCCGTGGTCACATCTCTTCCTGACTATACAGAGCCGGATGAAACGGTTCATACGCTTCCGGAAGACATAGCGGTCACCTACCTTACCAATTCCGAAGAGCGATATATTGAAGGAAAAAAAACAGGACCGAGAGAGGTGCTCGTAGTTGGTTCAGCAAAGGATCATCAAACAGCAGCCGTGATCAATGGTAAAATGGTGGATGCAGAAACCTCGGAACCGTTGATCGGGGCTACCATATATATAGTGGAATTGAAAAAAGGCGCAGCCACTGATGTTGATGGCAATTTCAATATTGTGCTGGATCCCGGAAGATACAATGTGGATTTTAACTGCATGGGCATGGAGACCGAATTCTACGTCCTGGAAGTAAGATCCGGCGGGAACCTCCTCATCAGCATGAATAAGAGCCTGATCCCTATCACTGAAGTGGTTATTGAAGCAAGCCGGTTTCACAATGTGAAAGGTACCCAGATGGGATTTGAGAGGCTGAACTACAAAACGGTGAAGGAGGTCCCTCTTGTGCTGGGGGAGAAGGATCTTCTGAAAGTGGCCCAGATGCTGCCCGGAATCCAGAGCGTGGGAGAAGGAGCAACAGGGTTTAATGTCCGTGGAAGCAGTGCAGATCAGAATATGATCTATGTGAATAATGTACCTGTCTACAACAGTTCCCACCTGTTCGGTTTTTTCTCATCCTTCAGTCCCGATATCGTTAAGGATTTTGCATTGTACAAAAGTAACCTGCCTGCAAATTTTGGTGGAAGACTGGCTTCTTTTTTCAATATATCAACCAGGCAGGGGAACATGAATCAGTATACGGCCAGGGGGGGGATCAGTCCGGTCACTGTCCATGCAGCCGTGGAGGGTCCTGTTGTCAAAAACAAGAGTGCTTTTGTGCTCAGCGCCCGGACGACCTATTCCGACTGGATCCTGAAAAGGCTCGAGGATCCGGAATTAAAGAACAGTGATGCCGCCTTTTCTGACTTTGCCGGAAACCTAACCTTTGAACCCAACGAAAAAAACCTGGTCAAAGTATTTGGGTATTACAGCAAAGACAGGTTCCGCCTGGGAGAAACCAATACCTATGACTATTCCAATACTGGTGCATCTGTAAATCTGAAGCACCGGTTCAACAGCAGGATCTCCGGTGATCTGGCCGCCGTATTTGGTGCCTATAAATTCAGTACCATCGATGAATCTTCAGCACCCTATGCCTACAGTCACAATTACAACATTGGACATTATGAACTGAAAGCCGATTTCAACTGGCTATCACTGGGTGCACACAAGCTGACGTATGGGGGTAATGCCATTTATTACAGGCTCAACCGGGGGATCGTAGAGCCGTATGGGGATCTCTCACTGAAACGTCCAATCGATCTGGGAATGGAAGGTGGGATTGAAATGGGTCTTTACATCGCCGATGAGATCACGGTGAATCCCAGGCTAACCATTTACGGGGGGTTGAGGTACAGCTATTTTATGGCCCTTGGTCCCGGTGAAGTGCTGGATTACAGGGAGGGCCTGCCAAAAAAAGCATCTAACGTTCAGGATACCCTGCTTTTCAAAGCCGGGGAGCTTATCCAGAGGTATTCCGGACCTGAACCAAGGATATCCCTTCATTACCTGCTGGGGCGCGACAATTCGGTGAAACTATCCTACAACAGGGTACGCCAGTTCCTCTTTATGCTGAGCAATACCATAGCCGTCTCTCCAACCGATCAATGGAAATTGTGCGATGGCCATATCATCCCGCCATTTGTCGACCAGGTTTCAGCCGGATATTATCATGATTTTCCTTCCAGGGTCATTAGTACCTCCCTGGAGGTCTATTATAAATGGGTTTCCAATATTGTCGAATATAAGGATGGTGCCAGTTTTATAAACAGTCCTTATGTAGAACAACAAACGCTTCAGGGCAGACAGAAAGCATATGGAGCGGAAATGATACTGCGAAAGAATGCCGGAAAAATGAACGGTTGGATATCATATAGCTATTCAAGGTCAATGATGGAGGTGAACACCAGTTTCCCCGGTGAAAATATCAATAACGGCAAGATCTATCCGTCAAATTATGACCGCCCACATAACCTGAACCTGGTTTCAACCTACAGAATGAACAGAAGATTGAGCGTTTCAGCAAACATGGTTTACATCACAGGAAGACCAGTGACCTACCCGATATCCATTTATTACATGGATGGGATCCAGCATATTCATTATTCCGAACGGAACAAATACCGCATCCCGGATTATTTCCGTATCGACTTTTCAGTCAACGTGGAGGGCAATCTTAAAAGGGAGAAAACCGCTCACAGCTTCTGGATGCTCAGCGTTTACAACCTCACAGGAAGAAAAAATGCATATTCAGTATATTTTGAGAATGATAATGGTGTGATGAACGGATACCGGCTTTCCATATTTGGACAGCCAATCATCACATTATCCTGGAATTTTAAACTGGGGAATTATGCGAGTGAGTAAATGGTGGCCGATAGTGATCCTATTGACAGGATTGGGATCCTGTATCGACCCCTTCACGCCGGATATCAGTGAATCAAAGGATTTACTGGTGGTATCCGGAAATATTACCGATCAGCCCGGGGAACATTTCTTATCTGTCAGCCGGTCCGCTCCCTTTAATGCCCCAAAATTTCTTCCTGTGACTGGTTGTGTCGTGCGGGTGGAGGATGAAGAAGGTAACGGATTCACCTACACAGAAAAGAAAGCCGGGGAATACAGTGTTTTACTGAATAAGCCCTTTCTCGGATTGGAAAAATCCTACAAGTTACTGATCTATACTCCGGATGGAGAAGAATACCAGTCGGACTTTGATCCAATGCTTCCCTGCCCACCGATAGAGAAGCTCTATTTTGAATTTGAAACACAGGCCACAGAGGATCCGGATATATCGATACAGGGGATACGTTTTTACATTGATGTGAAAGGAGAGGAAAATGAATCCGGCAGCTTTCTCTGGAAACTGGAAGAGACTTATAAATATCACGCAATTTATTCCATCCAGTATTTCTGGGACGATGTAACACTTACTGAATATGATCCCCCCATAGATAGCTTACACTGGTGCTATTTAACCGGACCTGTAAATGAATTATATACAGCTTCGTCTAAGTATTTGATTGCTAATGAACTCAAACATTATCCGCTTACCTTTGTCTCAGCGAACACGCCCAGGCTGCTTTACAGGTACAGCTTACTCGTCTCCCAGTACTCCCTCTCGGAAGAAGCCTATATTTATTGGGAGAAAGCCAAGAGTAAGCTTTCGGAAACAGGGGGACTTTATGAGACGCAACCCGCTTCCTCTTCAGGCAACATCCATAATGTTCATGATGAGAATGAACAGGTCCTTGGCTTTTTTTATGCGTCCCAGGTGACAGAGACACGCATCAACCTGAAGAACGATTTTGACTTCAGCATACAAAACTACACTTGTCGCCTGGATACCATAACCAATCTCAGAGAGGAGTTGGGAGGAAATAACCTGGTCTATATGATATCCCTGAACGAAGATGGATCCGGTCCGCCTTATGGGATGTCAGATCCGGGCTGCTTTAATTGCACTGCGAGAGGGGGAACAACTACCATACCTGATTTCTGGAAAGAAAATGATTAGTGCAAACAACAGATACCGGCCGTTTTTATTCCTGGCATTGCTGATCCTGCTATCCGCTTATGCGATTTCACAGGAACACTACGATATGAACTACCGGGAGGAAGCACTTCGCAACACCGAGCAGATCTACATGTTTACCGACAGGAATATCTATTCGGTGAACGAGCATATAAACTTCCGTGCATTTTATTCGAGACACAAGGATGCTTCACCGGAAATCTCCAGCAGGGTGCTCTATGTGGAGCTGATCCCCCCTTCGGGAATTTCTGTATCCAAAGGTAAGTATCACCTGGACGCAGATGGTGGATCGGGTTATCTTTCCGTGCCTCCCGATATACCTACGGGGAATTACTTCCTGAGAAGTTACACAGCCTGGATGCGAAATTTCGGGCCGGGGCATTTCTCCTATATTCCCCTGAAAATCATCAATCCCTTCAAGTCTGATCTGGTTCAGACCATGAATAATAATTCCCTTCCTGATGAACCGGAGCCATTATCATACCTCTCATCCGATATCATTTGCAGGCCGGAAAGGCCAATGTATTCCCCTGGCGAGGAGGTGCAGATAGAAGTCATCCGAAGCGATTCGCCTGATAACTTTTCGGGTGGTTTTTGCCTGACAGTCGTTCCTGAAGAATTGTCAGATAAGCAGTCAGGTCCCTTAAATACCTTTAAGTCCTTTTCCCCTGACGATTTTACCTTTGATCACCTTCCCGAAATAAGAGGAATAACCCTGTCAGGAAGTGTGATCAGAAGCAATGATGGATCAATTGAACCGAGGTCGCGATTACATTTTTCAATCGTCGGAGAGCAACCGCCGGGTTACCTGTCTGCTTTTACAGATGAACTTGGCCGTTTCATCTTGACCATTCCTGACCGCGCCGGCTCTCTTGAATTTTTTGTGTCGCATGAGAAGCCGGATGACAGAAAGACGGAGATCCGGATCACCCAGGATTTTGTGGCCGATCCGGTTCCGTTCCGGGTAAAACCTTTTCAACTTTCGGCCAAAGAGAAAAAGGCCGCAGAAAGGATGGCCCTGAATATGCAACTTTCATCCTTATACGGGAAGGGTGTTCCGGATCCGCAGCCTGCACGACCGACAGAAACAGTTGTTCCGTTTTATGGTATTCCGGACCAGGTTATAAATTTTGATGATTATGTGATGCTTCCGACCATGGTCGAAGTATTTGAAAATATTGTGTCTGATGTGCTTGTTCTGTACTCGCGCGGGGAACCCTATATCAGGATAGGGAAAATCAGCAGTACGATTGCCCCGTTGATACTGGTGGACGGCATCCCGATCTTTGACCAGAAGGCATTGTTTTCATTGGAGCCTTCCAGGATCCGGAGGATTGAGCTCATAAGTGATCCTTATTTAAAGGGAGAGGCGATTTTTGGAGGTCTTCTTATTCTTACTTCCTTGAAAGGGGATATGGCATCCATTGATCTTCCTGAAGGATCTTATTTCTTCGATTACCAGGCTTATCATCAGGGTGACAGGTACTTTGATGAATCTGCAGGCCATGATTTACCCGGAGAACAGGAAATGGTTTCGGACAGGGTCCCTGACACCCGTAACACCGTTTTCTGGACAGACAGGCTTAGATATTCTCCCCGGGAAAAAGGAGCTTGTGCGCTTTGTTGCTCCCGAACAATCAGGGGAATACAGGGTGATTGTCCGCGGTGTCTCATCGGAAGGGAATGCGGTTGCAGGAACGGGAAGTTTCAGGATTGTAGTTCCGGCGGACAAAGACTAAGACTGGCACTGCAACTCTCCATCTCGCTTCAAAACAAAACCCATTATATTCACTTTTAGTTATATCTATTTGTGATTATAATAACATATCGCATCTTTGATTAATAAGCGCAGATGTACAATAGAACTTTAACAGAGACTCTAAAAAGTAAGAAAGGAAGAGGTAAAGCTATAATTTTGATAGGTCCTCGACAAGTCGGGAAAACAACAATTCTAAAAACTTTGTTTCAAGATAAGAATCATCTTTTCCTTGATGCGGATGACCCTACTGTTCGCAACATCCTCAATAATCCAAACACTGAGCAGTTAAAAAGTATCATGGGTAATATTAAGGTTGTTTTTATCGATGAGGCACAAAGAATTCCCAGGTATTGGAATTACTTTAAAAATCCTGATAGATCAATTTAAGGAGGTTCAAATATATGTAAGCGGTTCATCTTCTTTTGATTTATCAAATGAGCTTAATGAACCTTTGACTGGAAGAAAATGGGAATATGAACTTTTCCCTATAAGTTGGGAGGAATATGAAGAAAGACATGGCTATTTAATTTCAGAACAACAACTTGAAACATCGCTTACTCTATGGATTTTATCCTGATGTTTTAAATAATCCAGGCGAAGAACAGGATATTTTAAAGCAGCTAGTAAACAGTTATTTATATCGAGATATTTTAGCCTATTCAAAAATAAGGAACCCAGAAGTTCTGGAAAAACTAGTTCAATCTTTAGCTTTACAACTCGGGAGTGAGGTGAATTATAATGAGCTTTCACAAATTGTCGGAGTAGATAAAAATACAATTAGAATTACATTGACATTCTGCAAAAAGGTTATGTAGTATTCAAACTTGGTAGTTATAGTGGAAACTTGAGAAATGAAATTAAGAAGAATAAGAAAATATATTTCTATGATAATGGTGTGCGAAACATGATTCTAGGAAATTTCTCCAGTCTAAATCTTCGACAAGATACCGGTGCATTATGGGAGAATTTTCTAATATCAGAAAGAGTAAAGCAAAACACCTATAAAGGGAGTCTTGCAAAGATGTATTTCTGGAGAACTAAACAGCAACAGGAAGTTGACTTGGTTGAAGATCTTGGAGGGCAGCTTACAGGTTACGAGTTTAAATGGAATGCGAAACAAAAAGTAAGATTGCCAAAAACCTTTATTGAAACCTATAAAGCAGAGCAGAAAATCATTGATAGAAATAATTTTAGAGAATTTGTGATTTTATAATGCCACTATGCAACTTGTGGATGTTAGACAAACTTTCATAATCACGAGGCCAAAAGGCCGGGTAACCCTTTAGGCTCGCGAGGCCGGAGGCCGGGTAACTTTCCTTCTCACTACAAAAGCAAACATTGAAATAGACTTGTTTAGTTAGTATATACTAACTATATTTGCATCATGAACGAGTTAACGGAAATCATTGCGAAGCTTTCAAGCATGATAGGACAAGGTGAAGAGACTGCAAAAGAACAGTTTAACCTTTCATCACTCACCCTGACCCAGATGTTTTACCTGGAAACGATCAATAATTTGAATAATCCAAATATCACTGAACTAGCCGCCAGCATGAAGCTCTCCAAACCCACCGTAAAAGTGGCTGTAGATAAAATGATAGAACGCGATTATGTTTTTAAAGTACAGTCGGATGAAGATCGGCGCAGTGCCCACATTCATCTTACAGAGAAAGGCCAACTTATTAACCAGATGCACGATTACGCTCATAAAAGAATTGCCGAGTATATCCGGTCAAAGTTAAATACTGAGGAAGAGGAATGCCTTGTTCGCGTGCTTAAAAAAGTGCTTGGTTAGGCCTGTTTTTTTAATCATGTAGTTAGTATTTCCTAACTAAATATATTTCTATGGAACCATCGATAAAAATTGAGGATTATCAAGGACTTACAGAGAAAGAGGTGGCTGAGAAATTGCAGTCCGAAGGCTTCAATGAACTGCCCTCTTCAAAACCAAAAAATATATTTCACATTGCGCTTGGGGTAATTAAGGAACCCATGTTTCTGCTTCTCGTGGCCTGTGGCACATTATACCTTGTACTTGGAGATATCCAGGAGGGATTAATGCTCATGGGTTTTGTATTTGTGGTGATGGGAATCGAGTTCTACCAGGAGCGCAAAACTGAGAAGGCCCTGGATGCGCTGAAAGACCTGGCCAGTCCACGAGCGCTGGTGATCCGTGAAGGGAAGACGCAGAAGGATTGCGGGACGGGAGGTGGTCACCGGGGATATCATTGTATTGCAGGAGGGTGACAGGGTCCCGGCTGACGGGATTGTCCTGCATGGGGTGAACCTGATGGCCGACGAGTCTTTGCTCACCGGTGAACCGGTCCCGGTGCGCAAAAGGGAATGGGAAAAGGAGAAGAACCCTTTATCCCGGGTGGAGAAGATATTCCGTGTGTTTTCTCCGGGTCGATGATTGTACAGGGAAACGGGATCATCAGGGTAAGTGCCACAGGCATCGAAGACTGAGATCGGGAAGATCGGGAAAGCACTTGAGTCAGTGAAGGAGGAACCCACCAGGTTGAAGAAGGAGATGGGTATCCTGGTCAGGCGACTTGCCATTATTGGAGTGGTTTTATGCCTGGTCGTCATTGTAGTATATACACTTACAAGGGGAGACTTGCTGAAGGGCTTCCTGGCCGGGATTACACTTGCCATGGCAATGCTACCTGAGGAGTTCCCGGTCGTATTAACCATCTTTCTTGCCCTTGGGGCATGGAGGATGTCAAAAAGGAATGTACTTACCCGCAAACCGGCTGCCATTGAGACCCTTGGTTCTTCTACGGTCCTTTGCACAGATAAGACAGGAACGCTTACATGGAACAAGATGACAGTGACCAGGCTGTTTAACGGATCGGACTTTCACGAGGTCAGCCCCGCGAATCATTTCCCGGAACCATTCCATGAAATAATTGAGTACGGGATATTGTCGAGCCAGGTTAATCCCTTTGACCCCATGGAAAAGGCGATAACCCATATGGGTGATCAGCAGCTGAAAAATACGGAGCACATACACACAGACTGGACCATGGAAAAGGAGTATCCCCTTGTCAAGGGATCTCCTTGCCATGTCAAGGGTCTTTTCAGCAAGCGGTTCGGATAAACGAGTGATCGCTGCGAAAGGTGCACCAGAAGCTATTTTTGACCTGTGCCATCTCGATCATTCCAAAACAACCGGCTATTTAGAGGCAGTGGAAGAGATGGCCTCATCAGGATTAAGAGTGCTGGGTGTGGCAAGGGCGAACCTGGTTCCAAAGAGCCTGCCTCCTGAGCAGCATGATTTTGATTTCGAATTTGTTGGATTGATCGGATTGTCTGATCCAATAAGGGAGAGTGTCCCCGGGGCTATCAGTGAATGTTATAAGGCAGGTATCCGGGTAATCATGATCACGGGGGATTATCCTGTAACGGCAATCAATATAGGTAAAGAGATCGGACTTAAAAATCCTGAAAAATTCATATCAGGCCCCGAATTACAGGAAATGAATGAAGAGGAACTTACGGAGCGCATCAGGGATGTGAATATTTTTGCCCGTGTGGTGCCGGAGCAAAAGCTGAAAATTGTCAATGCCCTCAAGCGTAATGGTGAGATTGTGGCAATGACCGGCGACGGGGTGAATGATGCACCGGCTCTGAAGGCCTCCAATATTGGAGTCGCAATGGGAGAAAGGGGAACTGATGTAGCCAGGGAAGCCTCCTCACTGGTACTGATGGATGACAACTTCTCTTCCATTGTGGGAGCAGTGAAAATGGGGCGGAAAATATTTGACAATCTTCAGAAAGCCCTGGGTTACATCTTTGCCATCCACGTCCCCATTGCAGGATTATCCTTAATCCCTGTCTTTTTCGCAGATCTGCCCCTGATCCTGTGGCCTGTTCACATAGTATTTCTTGAATTGATCATCGACCCGGCATGTTCCATCATTTTCGAGGCCGAGAAGGAGGAAAAAAATGTGATGACCAGGCCCCCAAAGGCCATTGATGAACCCTTCTTTGGCGCAAGGAAGATATTTTTAAGCTGCATGCAGGGGGTCGGGATCCTGGTGATCAGTATGCTGGTCTACCTGACTGCCCTGAAAACGGGTCATAGTGAAGAGGCCATTAGAACACTTGACATTCGTGACATTGATCGCTTCAAACATTGCAGTTATCCTCTCAAACCGCTCATGGACCAATTATATTTTCAGGATTCTGATCACGCCAAACAAGTCAGTTAAGTGGGTTGTAGGAGGTGCGGCCTTCTTTCTTGTACTCATCCTGAACATGCCCTTTCTGATTGATCTTTTCCAGTTCGAAAAGGTGGGCATCGGCGAGGCGGCACTGGCAGGGCTGGCCGGGCTGTTCAGTATAACGTGGTTTGAATTTTATAAAAGAGCAAAACTCAATAAATTGCATCTATTTAGTAGTTTAACCATCCCATAAATTCAGTGCAGATGATACACAGAATATTTGTAAGCATACTAATGGCCGGGATAATTCTCGGACCCTTATCGGCTCATTCCGGAAAACCAAAATATCATGTTGTCATTGATACCGATGGAGCCCTTGATGACATGCGCTCAATATCCATGTTGCTTTCGCAGAACGATATCCGGGTATTGGCAATTACCTGTTCGCAGGGTACGCTTTTGCCCGATTCGGTCTATGTGAAAGTAAAGTCCTTGCTTTCGGCATTTCATCATGAGGGCATTCCGGTCGGGATCGGCGGGAAATCAGACCTGGGACTCCCCAAATGGTCAGCCTTTGCTCAAAATATCACCTGGGCAGCGGCCGCAAATGATCAGAAACTTGATTTTGGTGAAAATGCAACGGGTTTGCTTAACAGCTTGCTTGAAAATTATCCCCAGAAATTAACATTGGTGGCTTTGGGTTCGTTGAAAACCTATGCCGACTGGATTAAGGATCATCCTGCAATTTCCGGGAAAATAGAACGAATCATCTGGTATAATCACCTCCCTTTTGAAGAGGGTTTTAATTATAGCGTTTCAAAAGAGAGCTATGAGTATATCAGGCAGACAGGGATTCGGCTGGAGCTTATCTCTAACCAATCCGGGAGACTTCCTGTAAATGAACATTACCTGGAAAGCATTAAGGCAGCAAAATCTGTTTATGCCGCTCAAATCGCGCTTACACATGCCCAGCCCGGGATTGAAGAAAGAATGAACCAGCGGCCATCTGCAATTATGGGATGACCTGGTCCCGGTTTATCTTGCAGTTCCCATCCTGTTTGAAACGGAGATAAAAGAAAAAATAAAGTATGTCTCCATGAATAAAAGCATACCCGATACTTATGTTTATGAAACGATCGCTCAGCTGCTGGAATCAGCAAACGATGCAAATAACCGGGTATTTATAAATTTCCCCGTCGACCCGGCTTTATACAAACCCGAATATGCAACAATGTTGAATTCAACCATTGAAAATTTCGGATCCGTTGAATGGAAAGCCATTGCCATGACCAATGAGATTCACGGCCATACCGGTATCTATTCGATCATCGGTGCAAAGATGGGTATCAGGGCAATGGAGTATTTTAATGTAGGGGTCAATAATCTGCTTGTTACATCTTTTGCCGGATCAGAGCCTCCGCTAAGTTGTTTTAACGACGGAGTTCAAATCAGTTCCGGCGCAACCATAGGACAGGGATTGATTACCGTTTCTGATAGCATCTCCCCTATTCCATCGGCCATATTTGAATTCAACAATCAAAAAGTAAACATCTCGCTGAACCGGGAAATTGCATGGCAAATGGAAAATGATATCAGGTTTGGAGTCCAGGAATATGGTTTACTCTCCGATGCTTACTGGCTCTACGTCGAAAAACTTGCGATTGCTTATTGGAGGGATTTCGACAGGCATGAAATATTTATAATAAAAGAATTGTGAAACAGATTGCAGATCAGCTTAAAGGAAGTGTAAAGGTTTTTAGCAGTCCCCATAAAGGCAGTCGTTTTTTAGTGGAATGGCCCTGAAAATTCAGAGAATGATTGAAGAAAAAAACAAGCCAAAAATTCAACTGGTTGGAGATGACGTTAATCTCGGTTTCCAGCTGTTGGAATAGTCTGCGAGCAATGGTTTTGATGTCAAATTGTACATCAATGGAGAGGCAGGAGGAGATCATGATAGAAGTTTGGGGCGAATCAAACTATTATAATGGCCGCAGTTTAGATGTCTTTATTTCAAAACTTCGCAGTTACCTTAAACCGGACCCCAATCTTAGCATCAAAACAATCCCGACAGTCGGATATATTCTGGAAGAGTCATTGACTTCGCAGTCAACCTGACATGATGCTATTAATCATTTAAATACAGCACTCGCCTTATCAAGCCTGTCCATATCCTCATCCGAGAGGCGGAACGGGATTGCACCGGTATTTTCCTTGACATGGGATTCCTTTGTGGCACCGGGAATTACAACCACAGTTTCACCATGAAACTGGATCAGCCAGTTCAGGGCCACCTGCGAAGGAGTGACATTATACTTCAGGGCAAGCTCCTTTACAAGTGTAACCACAGGCAGGCTTTTTCCAGTCCGGCAGTTTTGAACTGTGAACTGTATTTTCTGAATCCTATATTTTTCAGCAGTTCAGGATTATCATGAAACTTTCCGGTAACCACGCCCTGGGCCAGGGGTGAATATGCGATAACGGATATGCCGAGTTTCTTTGCCATGTCCATCACCCCGTTAGATTCTATCTTTCGGTTCAACAGGTTGTACAATACCTGGTTTGAGGCCAGGGGAACACCTTTTTTATCCAGGGTTTCCCAGGCGTTTTGCATCTTTTGTGCGCTGAAATTACTAACACCTATACTCTTGATCTGCTTTCTGTCCAGGAGCTCCACCATGGCAGTCATTTCGCTCTTTTCACCTGAAAAACCCCAGGGTTGATGCACCTGGTAAAGGTCAATCGGGTAAGGTTCAAGGGCCCTGATGCGCTCGTCAATGCGTTTTAGGGATATTGGATGCAAAGCGGAACATGGGCCACCATTTTGTGGCTATGATCACTTCACCGGGCTTTTTGCCTGCATTCTGGAGGGCTCTGGACAGTGCCTTCTCCGAGGCTCCGTTGCCGTATATTTCAGCTGTATCGAACCAGTTGATGCCTCCTTCAAGGGAAAGGGACACAACCCTGTCTATCACATCATCTTCCATGCTTGGGCCAGAATTTCCCGGCCATATTTTTTTGTTTACTGAACTGCCAGCAGCCCAGTCCGACAGGTGAAATCCGAATGCCGGTTTTACCCAGTGCACGCAATGCTTTATTATTTCCCATTATCGCTCCCTTATTGGATGAAATATTTGAAACAAGTTATTAAAAGTTTTTCGTTCATTTGGATAGTTAAAAAATTGGGGCCGGGAATGGAATCCGTAATACAGATCAGGCAGGTTCGCAAGTACTTCAAGGATGTCAGGGCGGTTGATGGCGTCGACCTCAACATCCACGAAGGGGAATTTCTTGCCCTTCTCGGCCCGAACGGAGCAGGAAAAACCACCCTTGTTGAAATGGTCGAAGGACTTCAAAAGCAGGATTCCGGAGAAATCCTGATCATGGGCCTTCCCTGGAAAGGGAATGAGGTACATCTTCGCAGCCAGCTTGGAATTTCACTCCAGGAAACCCGGTTCATCGACAAACTCAGGACCCGCGAAGTGCTCGAATTGTTCGCAAGCTTTAACAGGATTGATGGTTCCCGGGTCGACGAGGTAATCGATATGATAAGGCTTAAGGACAAGAGCAGGGCCTTTACAGTGAATCTTTCCGGCGGACAAAGGCAAAGACTGGCACTTGGGATTGCCCTGCTGAATGAACCCTCCATCCTCTTGCTTGATGAACCCACCACCGGGCTGGATCCTAACTCGCGGCACGAGATATGGGACATCCTGATGGAATTTAAAAGGAAAAAGCATACAACCATGATTCTGACGACCCATTACATGGAGGAAGCCACTTACCTGTGTGACCGGATCGTCATCATGGACCAGGGTAAGATCCTTGCCCAGGGAGGCCTTGATGATCTGCTCAGCCAGAACCAGAGTGAGGAGATCATTGAATTCTTTCCTTCCGGGGATCCCGGGAAACTGGGACTCGAAAACATGCCGTGGCTGAAGAAATACAATTTCGACGCCGGGAGGAACAAGCTTACACTCTTTGTTACCGAGATCCTGGAGGCCCTTCCTGATATTATTGAACAGTCTGAATCCAGTGGAATAGCCATTGGAGGCCTGACCTGCCGGAGAATGACCCTTGACGACCTCTTCATTTCACTTACCGGAAGGCAGCTCGCCGAATAATGTGTGCAGGATGAAACGAAACTCACTGATCCAGTTAATCCTCATACACTTCCGGGAATTCATCCGGGAACCAGGAATTTTATTCTGGTCAATTATCTTCCCGGTGCTGATGGCCTGGGTGCTTGGAATTGCATTTTCAAAACAGAGTGAGCTGGTCCAGCAGGTAGCTTTCATAGAAGACTCCTTGAATGTGAATATGGATATGCGCCAGTTCCTGAGTGATGCCGTCCATATCAGCGATCCTGAAAAGGAGGGACCGGATTACTTTGAAAAAACAATTCACAATGAGAAACTGGGGAAAACCTCCTACAAGTTCCTGTTGACCGACTGGGACGGCGGGCTCCTGATGCTGAAGCGGGGCCAGGTCAACCTGATCCTCAGGGAATACCCCGACAGCGTGGAATACTTTTTCGATCCGCTCAATCCGCAGGCAAAGATGGTTTACATCCTGCTGAGTTCGGCCGTGAACAATGAACAACTTGTCTATGAAACAGCCAGTATCAATCCGCTGACACAAAAGGGGAACCGTTACATTGATTTCCTCATACCGGGACTGCTGGCCATGGGTGTAATGAACTCACTGCTATGGGGCATCAGTTACGCACTGATTGACATGCGCTCCAAGAAACTCATGAGAAGAATGGTTGCCACTCCCATGAAAAGATCCGAATTCCTGATCAGTATCTTCGTAGCCCGGCTTTCGATAACCGTCATCGAGGCCCTCCTGCTCCTGGCATTTGCCTTCGCCTATTTCCATATTTCAATCCAGGGGAGCCTGCCTGCCCTGATTTTGATATTCCTGGCCGGAAACATTGCCTTCAGCGGCATCGCTATCCTGATCTCCTCCCGGACAGACAATTCAAGGATCGGAACGGGATTGATCAATGTCATCAGCCTGCCCATGACCGTTCTTTCCGGTATATTTTTCAGTTATCATAATTTCCCGGATTTTGTCATTCCCATCATCCAGAAATTCCCCCTTACCATGATGGCTGATTCCATTGCGCAGTATATTCATTGAGGGTGCCGGCCTGGCCCAGGTAAGCCTCAATGCACTGATCCTGACCCTTCTTGGCATCATCTGTTTTGCCATTGGGCTCAGGACCTATAAATGGTATTAAGCCTTCTCCGGAATTTATTTGACCCATCATAATCATGTGGCCGACAGGCCTGGTAAGCCTTTTGGCCCACCAACATCAACCACACAGTTTGTGATTATCATAATATTGAGATAACTTGTTGCTAACCAACAATAGATGCCATGAAAAAACCAATCATTCTGGTAGGTATTTTAATTGCCCTGGCGTTTATATCCGGGCCCGCATTCTCGCAATCCACAAATCAAAATGATTGCTGGCTTCAATTCAGAGGAAGTAACTGCTGTGGAATTGCCAGTCAAAGTGCCACACCCCCTTCAGATTTCGGGCACCGAAAAAAATGTTCTGTGGAAAATCGATACCCCTGAAGGATATTCATCCCCCATTATCATAAACGACAACCTGATCCTGACCGGAGTAATTAGAGAGGAAAAAAAATACATGGTGTGGAATATTGATCCACTCCTGGGTTCCATAAAATGGCAGAAAGAGATATTGGTCGAAGCCCTGGAGAATGTGCATCCAATAAGTAGTCCGGCAGCTGCCACACCTGCTTCTGATGGAGAATATATTTATTGTTTTTTCCCTACCCTTGGTTTGGTCTGCTATGATTTTGAAGGAGAAAAAATCTGGGAAAGCCCGGTTCAGTTCTACCCGGTTGCCCAGGGTTCAGGAACTTCCCCTATCGTATATAAAGACAAAATAATACTGAATCATGATAATTTTAGTAATCCCAGACTTTTGGTATTTAATAAATCAAATGGTCAGCTTTTATGGGAATACAAATTCCCTGTATCGCCTATGATCACCTCCATGAGTTGGAGTACCCCGGTAATATGGAACGATCAGATTATCATTCACAGGCTGGATGAAATTGTGGGGATAGATATAGCTTCCGGTGAACCCCTTTGGCAATTTGATATTGGGTCAACAGGAGTTGCAACACCAGTTATTGTGGGAGATACATTATTTGTGAACGCATGGATGATCAGGGGTGATGCGTCCGATATGGGGGAGCTTACAGATATTCAGAAGATGTTTAGTGATTGCGATATTGATAGCGACGGTAAGCTTTCCAAAGAGGAATTCCTTAAAAGGTATCCTTCAGGTGTTTGTATCCACGAAAGAAAGATAGAAGGAGTGACCACCGGAACAAAAGTGCTTATTTTCTGGGGGCAGCTCGGGGATTTTTGACCAGGATAAGGACAATTATCTCTCTGAGGCAGAATGGGGGGAATTTCAGAAATTGATGAACGATTACTCAAATCATGGAACCGTTGCAATTCGGCTGGGTGGAACAGGAGACATCACCTTAAGCAGCACTTTGTGGAAATCAAGGGAGAACGTACCTCAAATACCATCAGTCCTTGTCAGCAATGGTTTATTGTATTTGGTAAAAGTCGGAGGTATTGTTACCTGCATTGATACAGACAATGGCGGAGTTATTTACACCGGAAAACTGGGTGCCACCGGTCCATATTTATCATCCCCCCTGCTTGCTGATGGTATGGTTTTTATAGCCTCATATAATGGCAAAATCACTATTTTAAAAGAAGGGAGTGCGTTTGAAATAATGAACCAGATCGATCTGGATGAGAAAATCGGAGCCTCACCCGTTGCTGTGGGCAATGCGCTGTATATCAGAACAGCAAATCATTTATACGCATTCGGAAAATAAGTGATTACAGCAAACCTTTTAATATTGCCAATTGCAGGGATATATACGGCTTATTAAATGTGGAGAAAAACAAAAGCATACTTTCAATCAATGCAAAAACTTCATACGGGTCACGAAAGTATTGACCTGAAAATTGGCATCTTTAGCGCTGCTTAATATCCGGTCCCCGGCATAGCAATGGTCAAAAGTGATATCGTCAACCATGTTTTGGGATGAATACCCGCTCAGAACAAAGAGTTTATCTCTATTTTCCCATTTGATGTTTTTCAAATATACACCCTGGATGTGACCAGGCGGATCCTCGCCATATAAGGTTCCGTCCGTGACGATCAACTCAAGGTTTTTAAATTCAACTGCCTCCTCCACACGAATATCTTCAAAGCGGATATTCTTTACCCATGCCGGCCCGTCGCAAACGATGCTAAATCCTGAATGCCCATCGGTCCTTCCGCCTCCACGAGCGTAAAGGATATCGCAATTCTTCACCAGGATATTCTGTACCGGGCCCCCGTTCAATTCAAATCCCAGTGTAACCCCATCGCTGCATGACCAGCCGACCATTACACTATTGATCACAAAAATTGAATCCACATGAAGATCATGATCCATCGATTTTATGGCCACACAATCGTCCCGGCAACGCATGAAACAATCATCGATGGTGAAATTCCTGCAGGATACAGGGTTAATTCCATCCAATCCCCATATCGCCCCGTAAGCGAATACTTTCACATTACGGTAACTACTGTTGCGGCAATTGGTCAATGTGTTGGTCCAGCCCCTTGTATTCCTGTTGAATATGCCGCTGACGTGGAGCCCGGATGTTCCCGAGATTTTCACATTTCCCTGAAGGATCCCCCTGCCCCTGATGCTTACATTCTGAAGATTTTCCCCGCGCAGATTGGCATGCACGATTGCTCCGCCGGCAATATACAGGGTCTGATTGCTTTTTAAATCAATCTGTCCCACTTCATGGTTCCCGGGACCATAATAAAGCACATTTGGATCCCCGGCCCTGGGCGGGTCCACTTCAAGCGGATTGGCAAAAATGGCCAGATGTGGCAAATCATTGATTTCCAGGTAAAGCTTTTGGGGTCCCTGCAGGGTGAAGGTAAGTTTGCGGCCATCTGACCTGGCAAGGATATTGCGACTCTTCGGGCGAATCAGAAATGAATCAATCTTCTCTGAGGATTCTATTTCAATGGTGATCTGACCTGAACAGGAGAAACTGGCCACATTCAGATCTTCCATTTCCTTGCTCCCGTAAACCATGTAATCAATGTTTTCAGGAGCGTTATAAATCCTCTCAACCCATATCCTTGTGCCATTTGCCTTCAAAGCAAAATCCGGACTGGTATCCAGTCCCGGAGGCGCAGGGTAAGAAACAAGCGATGTTGTAAATCCATAAAGGGGCAATCCCAGGATTATTAAACCTGGGACTGCATAACTTCTGAATGTTCGACCTGAGATTTTCATTGGATCAGATTTACAGGGAAAGTTTCCCATAAAAATAGCATTTTCCTCCTTGGGAAATGAGTCGTGAGGGAAATACCGGCACATAAAAAGCCCCGGCTTATCCGGAATAAGCCAGGGCTTAAAATCACTGCTTGCAAATCTCTTCCGCGCAAGTATATATTCATCGAAATAGCATACTATTTGCCATAAGGGTAATTTTTCAAGATTTGTTGAATGATCTCCCTGATATTTGCTTCTCTTTCGTCGCCGGTGGCATCCTCATCAATGGTTTTGGTGCCTGCACCCTGCCAGATAATGGTTTCTGTTGCCCGGTCTGCAATGGTAATAAACAGGGTACCCTCGGTGTACTCATCATACTTGACGAAGGCGGAAGAGTTTGAAGTATTCCATCCTAATGAACCATATCCGACCTGGGAGGCTGCATCCACATTTACGATCTGCTCCGTTTTGATATGAGCATTTACCAGCAAATCAGGCTCTTCAGACCTGGATAAGCCTTTGGCCGACAATTCATTTTCCAGGGCACTAAGGATTCTTTCACGATTGACCTGGCCAACACTCTCCTCAAGATCATCCTTGGTGAACTTATAGCTTTTAAACTCAGTAAAATCAACCTTCTTATCGTAATCGAACACTATTTTTACCGGGCTGCAGGACAGCATACCGGCACAAAGAAATAAAAAAAGTATTTTTTTCATTATTTTTTTTAGTCTGCACAATTTAAGCACAAATTTTTAATGAAGCTCCTGTTTTTTTCTTCGTTTTAATTTTGCCCTGATCAGGTCCCTGATCAGCAATACAATCTCTTTGCCAAGAAAGGCCAGCGATGTATAAAAAAGAAGCTCTCCTGCGAGAAAAATTCCCAAAATTAAGCCTCCGGTCTTCGACGCTTTCAAACCCAGAAGCCCGCCAATGGCAGCGCCTATCAGGGGCGATCCTACGATAAGAACATAGGAGATCACCTGGACAATCAGCATGGCCTTTTTCCATGGAGTATTCACCAGGCTCTTCAGGGTTCTGGGTTTGATCTCTTCAGGAGGCCTGTGTAAGGATTTATTCATAACACCATAAACATGAAAATTGCAATTGGGTTCAAGACAAGATTTTGCAGGAACATTTTTACCGCGCCTTTTAACCAGGGCAACATGATCAAAATTACTATCTTTGCCCGCATGAAAAAACAACTCTTGCTTATTACTTTCTCGTACCTGCACTCATGAGTTTTGCATCCGATAAGCCAGCCTATGTCCTGTATGACTCGGATGGAAAAATGGTGAAGTATAGTAAAATGCTTAAGGCCCTGGAAGGGGCTGACATCATCTTCTTTGGTGAATTGCACACCGATCCCATTGCCCACTGGATGCAGTTCGAACTTACAAAAGACCTGTTTTCAGAAAAAAGGGATGCGCTGGTGCTGGGTGCCGAAATGTTTGAAGCGGACAACCAGTTGATCCTTAATGAGTACCTGGGAGGTCTTTATCCGGCGGATAAGTTTGAAGCAGAAATGCGCCTCTGGAACAACTACGAAACCGATTACAAACCCGTGGTCGAATTTGCAAAAACACACCAGATTCCCTTCATTGCCACCAATATACCCCGTCGCTATGCATCCATGGTGCACAAGGGAGGTTTTGAGGCCCTGGATAAACTTTCAGATGAGGCCAAAAGATTCATCGCCCCCCTGCCCATCCTCTACGATCCCGAAGTGAAATGCTATAAGGATATGCTGGATATGGGGACCGAAAAAGCACCGGAAGGCATGAAGGAGATCCCGAAGGAATGAAAGGAGCCCCCGAGGGAATGAAAGAAGCTCGCGCAATGCCGGCAGCTCATGGACACGGAATGCCTCTTTCAGCATGGAGAACCTTCCAAAGGCACAGGCCGCCAAGGATGCAACCATGGCCCATTTCATCCTGGAGAACTGGTCGGAAGGCAAATGCATGTTCCATTTTAATGGATCCTATCACTCAAACAATCACCAGGGCATCGTATGGCACCTATACAGCAGAAGAAGAAGCTTGAAGATTGTCACCATCAATACGGTCCTTCAGGAAGAGATTGACGTGCTCTCTGAAGAGAACCTGAATAGTGCGGACTATCATCATCTGCGTGCCGGAAAGCATGACCCGCACAGGCAGATAGTGACTCATTCCGGCAGATAATCAAACACTCGTGATGCTACTCCACCAGTTTCCTGTCGCGCCGAAAGATCTTCAGGATCCGCTCATCGTTTCGCAGGTCCGGAATTTCAAATCCTTCAAACTGTGCAGGATAGCCCAGGTTCACATACATGCGGTTGGTGAGATGCCAGAACAGGGGATCAATCACAATCCATTGAACACTGACCGATGAATAGCATGGCACAAAGTATCCGGTATAAACCACCACATCATTTGCCGTCACTGCAAAAGCAATCCCGCCAACGGAATGCTCCATTCCCTCAATAAGCTCCCGGGCCGCATCGCTGACCTTGAAAAAGTATTCTTTGGAATTGTAAGATTTCAACTCCGAATAAGTGAGAAGGGGATGCTCCTGAGAACAATGGACGCCAAGATCGATTGCCGGGGTCGAATTCAGGTTCTCCCATGCTTCCAGCAGGTAAAACTCCACCTCCCCGGGGATATCCCCATCCGGGTTATCCCCACCATCCTTATCACAAGCAGTCGAATATGCCCATGAAAAGGAGCATTACAAAATAAGGATGCATGCCAAATTTCATATGTGCTGAATTAAAGGTTATTGCTGGTATGAATCTACATAATTTTCAATACTTTTAAGTTCACAATCTGACAAATATGAGAATACAGGCCTTCAGTCTCCTTTTCCTGGCAATGAACCTCACATGCTGCAACCCGCCCGAAAAGCCGGCAGGGAGACCATATCCCTGGACGGGAACCTGGGCTTTTCGAATGGATCTCTCTGGAAGGGGAATCGATGCCCGGTGGTATCTCGAGGACCTTGAGGGAGTGCTTACCTTGCCCGGTTCCATGACGAAAACGGACTGGGAAACGAGGTGACCTTGCCACCCCGTGGACCGGGGGTTTGAATGACAGCTCGTATTTTAAGGATGAGCGTTACAGGAGATACAGGACCCCCGGGCAACATGAAGATCCCCTTCTGGCTGAAACCGGAGAAATATTATACCGGAGCGGCGTGGTATCAAAAGGAAATCAGCGATTCCGGAAAATTGGGAAGGAGGAGCGCATCCTGCTTAATCCTCGAGCGATGCCACTGGGAATCAAGGGTTTTCATCAATGACTCTGAAGCAGGTGTCAGAACAGCCTTTCGGTACCACATCGCTACGATATTGGCTCCCTGCTTGTTAAACCGGGAGAAACAGGATCACCATCCGGGTCGATAACCGCATGATTATTCCGGTGGGCATCAATTCACACAGCGTCAGCGACCATACCCAGACCAACTGGAACGGAATCATCGGGTAAGATTCAACTGGAGAAGAAGGGACGCCGTGGAGGTAAAGAGTATGCAGATCTACCCGGATATTCAGAGCAAGTCGCCAGGGTACCATCATATCCCTTAAAAATTTTATCGCGTCTGCCTATCAGGGGCAGCCTTGAAATCAAGGCCATTAGCTTCAATTCCGGTGAGCCCCACAAGCCTCAGGGCCTTGTGCAAAGCATTTCCATATCCGGGGAGGAAGAGATGGTGGAAATCTTTATCCCATGGGAGAAGAGTGCCGGCTCTGGAGCGAATTCACACCATCCCTTTACAGGCTGGAGGTGATCCTTCGTGATGCAATGGCAGGGATGCTAGACCGGCTGCTGGAGACATCCTTTGGAATGCGGGAATTCAAAGCTGACGGGACCCGCTTTGCGGTAAACGGGCAGGCCATTTTCCTGCGGGGCACACTGGAGTGCTGCCATTTTTCCACTGACAGGCTATCCACCCACCGATGAGGAATCCTGGACGCACCTCTTTGGCCGGATCAAGGAACATGGTCTGAACCACGTTCGCTTCCACTCCTGGTGTCCGCCCGGAAGCAGCCTTTGAAGCTGCCGATAAACTGGGGTTCTACCTGCAGGTGGAGTGCGGGTCCTGGGCCAACCAGGGAAGCACCATCGGGGATGGAAGTGCACTGGACAGTTTCATCTACCGGGAGGGTGACCGGATCCTTGAGGCATACGGGAACCATCCCTCCTTCTGTATGATGGCCTATGGAAATGAACCGGCAGGTAAAAACCAGGAGTCATACCTGGGTGATCTGGTGGAATACTGGAAATCAAAGGACACCAGGCGGGTTTATACCGCTGCTGCCGGCTGGCCCTTCATCCCCGAGAACCAGTATCACAACAGCCCGGAACCCAGGATTCAGCATTGGGGAGAGGGACTTAAAAGCATCATCAACGGGGAGCCTCCGCAGACGTGCTTATGACTTCAGGGAGGATCATCGCTCCCTATGATGTCCCTTTGTCAGTCATGAGATCGGACAATGGTGTGTCTACCCCGATTTCAGGGAGATCAGACAGGTATACTGGAGTTCTGAAGGCCACAAATTTTGAGATCTTCAGGGAGACCCTGGAAGAAAATCATATGGGTCACCAGTCGGAAGATTTCCTGCATGGCATCGGGGAAACTGCAGGCCCTCTGTTATAAGGCCGATATTGAAGCAGCCCTGCGAACGCCTGGATTTGCAGGTTTCCAGTTGCTGCAGCTGCATGATTTTCCCGGACAGGGAACGGCGCTTGTGGGGATTCTCGATCCCTTCTTTAATTCCAAAGGCTACATCAGTCCTGAAACATTCAGGCACTTTTGTGACCAGACGGTTCCCCTGGCCCGCATGGACAGGCGGATCTTTACCAACGATGAAACGCTTCAGTGCAGAGATTGAACTGGCGCACTTTGGTGAGACTCCCATTGACCGATCCAGACAAATCAGTATGCCAGATCCTGGACATCGGGCAAAGATATCCTTTTTGAAAAGTGATGAATATGGAAAGCGTGCCCATCGACAATGCCATCCAGGTGGGTACCATTGAATTCGATCTGAAGGGATTGAAAAAGCTGAAAAACTAACACTGGAAGTTGCTCTGGAAAGGCACCCCTATGTCAACTCCTGGGATATTTGGGTTTATCCGGAAAAGGTCGGAGCTGAATCCCGTGAAGTATACATTACGGAACAGCTGGATAAGAAGAGCCTGGAAGCTTTGACCAGGGGGAAATCAGTA
Organism: uncultured Bacteroidota bacterium; assembly: GCA_963716765.1. GTDB lineage: Bacteria > Bacteroidota > Bacteroidia > Bacteroidales. The sequence continues at coordinate 25,434 of CAVQUO010000009.1, forward strand.
TTGCTGCTTACCACAGGTCATGTAAATGAAGCATACGGAGCCCAGGTGAAGATCGGATTCTCATCAATTTTCTGGAATACCTCGTGGACCGGTGGACAGGCCCCGCATACCCTGGGAATTCTTTGCGATCCTGAACACCCGGTATTTGAACCAGTTTTCCCACCGAATATCATAGCAACTGGCAGTGGTGGGAGCCCATTTCAAGCAGTCCCAGGCCATGATCCTGGATCAATTTCCGGGAGCGCTGCAAGCCCTTGATACAGCCCATTGATACATGGTTTGAAAACAGGAGGCTCGCACTGCTTTTCGAAGGCAAGGGTGGGTCAATGGCAAACTAATGGTATGCAGCATCGATCTTAAGGAAGACCTTGAAACGCGCCCGGTCTCCCGCCAACTGCTTAAATCGATCCTGGACTATATGAACTCACCGGCATTTCGATCCGGAAACAGAAATCAATCCTGATCAGATCCGGCAGATGTTGAGTGAATAGCCTGGAAAAAGATGCGGTTCTCCAAGAAAAATGAGGTCTTATTCAACTGCCCCCGTGTACCAGACAAGGGTCTGAATGAAGGCATCCGGGTAACCCGACCGCTTCATCTGGTCCAGGTGGGCCCTGGCCTCCTCAAAGCTGCGGAACTTACCTGTTGCATACCTGTAATAACCGTCTTTACACTTATACTCAACAGGTGAAATTCTCCCGAAGCTACCTGGATCCAGGGGTTTCAAATCCGCTGCCACCTGCACTGTAAACCAGAAAACCGAAGTCCCGGCTTCCTCTTTCACAGCCGTAAATTTTAATGGGGCAGGTACATATATTCCCGGGAAGTTTGCTTGCATGGGTTCCGGGTTTTTGATGCTCACAATCACCTGGCGGTTCAGGTACCTTCCCAGCGGGGCATCACTTCCATCGGGATAATGGTTCCTTGCAAGCGGTGAATTCTCACCTTTTCCTTCCAGGGTAATCCTGTCACGCTCAATACCCCGCATCTCAAGGTAGTCGGCAACCTGGGCTACCCTTTGACTGGAGAGCAGCATATTATAGTCCGGCGATCCGCTGGCGTCGGCATGACCTGTAAGGTGAATGGTCGATGCCGTGTAAACATGCATCGTTTCGGCCACCTTTTCCACCTCCAGCATTCCTGCCAGGTTAAGTTCACAGGCATTGAAATCAAAGGGAATGCATGTCTGCAGAAGGGTCTGCCCTGCCACGGTTGGAAGAACTGATTGATGGCTCAGACCCGGCCGGTTCCGTCTCAGCCTTCCCCCTGTTCAGCACCTCCAGGATCTCATCGGTCTCTTCCGGTTCAATGGATTTTTCAATGGATTTTTCAATGGATTTTTCAATGTTGACCGCCGGGACAATTTCGGGCGGCTGTTCAGCAAGGCTCAGCTCCTCCTGGGGTTCAAGTTCAATCACCATATTGATGGTATTGGAGGTGGGATCGTCCTCGTCTGACTGCATAATAACCATCCAGCTCATCCCAGCCCGGATTGAAAAAAAGAGTTATCGCCTGTGGTATTTACCGGATAACCCAGATTAATGGGTTCCTTCCAGTTCCCATCCTCCCCCAGTTCAGCATAAAAAACATCAAGACCTCCAATGGACGCATGTCCCTGAGAGCTGAAAAACAGAATGGAATCGTTGCTGGAAATAAAGGGGGTATGCTCCTCGTAGGGTGTATTGATCACCGGACCAAGGTTGCTGGCTACCCCCCACTCGCCCTTCTCATCCAGCCTGGAAACATATATATCAGTAGCTACCCTCTCCTCCCCTTGTATCACTTGTGAAATAGAGGGTTTTCCCATCCCTGGATATACTGGCATGGTCCTCAGATGTTCTTCCATTCACATTGGGTCCCAGCGCTTCAGCCTCGGACCAGATCGTCCCCTCGTACCTGGAGACAAATATATCCGAATGGGAATAGAACTGATGCACAAGGTAAAGGTCCATACCATCATAGGACAGGCACACCGGATAGGTTTCACCCACCATTCCTATCTCACTGTTGATCACCCTGGGCCTGGACCACACATCACCAGTTCGTTTGGTCATCATGATCTTTTTATCATTGGGATAATCCACCAGGAAAATCAGGATATTTCCATCGCCCGAAATAACCGGGTTATTACATGAGGGCAGTTCATCCTCAAAATGATCCAGCACACTCTGAAATTCAAAAGCAGGAGCGTCCATCACCACTCCCTTGGCCCTTTGGCAGGCCTCAATCTGAACTTCTGCATATTCAAGCTGAAGAGGGTCATCGTTGGCTGCCACTCTCAGGTAAAATTCATAATTTTCAATGGCCGGGTCAAAACTATTATTCAGGTGATAGGCCCTCCCCAGCATAAAATAGCAAAGTACCGGGGCCCCCGACTCTTTGTGCGATTGATCCTTGTAGGAAAGACTTACCCCCGGAGCTGCCTCCTGCAGGTAGGTTATGGCTTGATTTTCATTTCCGGGAATATTCAGACAGCAGGCACCACAAAGAAAAAGGATATTGCTGTTGCCCGGATCCAGGGTTAGTAGATTCTTATAACGGTTGAAGGCCTCTTCATAAAAACCGGTCTGGTACAGGTACTCAGCATCAAAAAAGATACGCTTGAATTCTTTGGTATATTGGGCGCTACCGGCCACCGAGACAGCAAGCAAGACAATCCAAATCAACCTTCGAAATCTCCTCATACTATAAATATAGAGCATCTCTGCTTTACTTCGGAAAGCATTTATCCACAAGCATGAACATTTATCCCCTCAATCAACTACCTGAGATCTCTGATCCTCATTTCAATTTCCTTCTTTTCCTTAAGGAGCTCTACCAACTCTTCCGGGTCAGTCTCCCCGTAGTGGCAGGGATAGAGGATCCCGGGTTGAATGCTCAGGGCAAGATCCGCCACCATTTCCGGGGTCATGGTAAAGGGCAGGTTCATAGGCAGGAAGGCTACATCAATATCTTCTAAGATCTTTAACTCGGGCACATTCTCCGTATCACCTCCGATCAAAACCCGGGCATCCCCAAAGGTAAGCAGGTAGGCATTTCCCTCCCCTTTAGGATGATAGGCTGCCACCTCAATCCCCAGGATCGTTTCCATATCGCCATTTTTCATCACAGTGGCTTTAAAATCCTCCAGCTGATCCATACGGCTTTGTGTCATCACAACCCTGGTCCCTTCTTTTGTAATCTGATTGATTGCTGCAAGATCCAGATGATCGCCATGCTGGTCTTCAGCTTTTTTCCCCTCACTTTATGGACTTTCGACATTATGGACTTTCGACTTTATGGACTTTCGACTTTATGGACTTTATGGACTTTCAACTTTATGGACTTTCAACTTTATGGACTTTATGGACTTTCAACTTTATGGACTTTATGGACTTTCAACTTTATGGACTTTATGGACTTTCGACTTTCGACTAATTTATATGCCACAGGAACAATCACCAGGGTCAGTATGGTGGAGACCAACAATCCGCCAATGATGGTCCATCCCATGGGAGCCCAGAGGGTTCCTCCCTGCAGGGTGAGGGGCAACAATCCCCCGATGGTGGTCAGTGCAGTCAGCACAATGGGAGTGAGCCGGGTCTCAGCAGCCAGCTGCAGGGCCTCATTCAGATCTTTCCCCGCTCCCTCAGTTTATTGATGTAATCCACCAGGATGATGGAATTATTGACCACAATACCCACCAGGCTGGTGAGTCCCACAAAAGCAGTGAAAGAGAAGGAGTTGCCGGTGATCAACAGGGCCCAGATCATCCCTGTGAAAGCAAAGGGAATGGCCAGGAAAACGATCAAGGGTTGCTTGAAGGATTTGAATTGAAGCAACAGTACCGAGAAGATGGAGATGATGGCAATGATAATGGCATTGGTCATGCCGCCGAATGCCTCATTCCTGCTTTCCAGTTCACCTGCAATGTGGTAAGCAGTAGCCTTCAGGCATGGGATAGTTTGCCAAGCGCTTCCATCACCGGATCCATCACTTCATCCAGGGTAAAAGCGGGATGAACATCTGCCAGGATCTCGGCGGTGCGTTCCATCTGGAACCGGCTGATGGAACTGGGAACCTGTTGCAGTTTCAATTCCACAAACTGCTTCAACTGGATCTGTCTTCCGGAAAGAGACGAAACATAGATCTTGTCCAGTTCTTCAATACTGAACCTCCCTCCCCGTCCTTATGATCCATTTTTAAAACAATATCAAATTGTTCTCCAGCCTTGTCCCTGAATTTGGAGATTGCCATTCCGGCAACAGCCGTCCGGATGGTCCGGTCGATCTCAATCACCGGAACACCCAGCATATTGGCCTTCTCCTTATTGATTTCAAAGAGCAGCTCCGTATTGGTTTTAACAAACTGATTTTCAATGTTAATGGCACCGGGTTGCTCCCTGATCAAACCCTCCACATCGGCTGATATCTCTCGTAGAACATCCAGGTCTTCACCGGTGACAAATATCTGGACCGGGGCATCAAAAGGTGGTCCCTGTTCAAACTCCTTTACCCGGATCCTGGCTCCCGGATAAGCACTCAAGATCATCCCTTAACTTTCCCAGGGTGGCGAAAAACAGCTCCTCTTCATACTCGTACAGTTCCACATAGATCTCTGCAAACTGTTTATCGTTCCTTCGGGGAAATACATTGTAGTAAATCCGTGGATTGCCATGTCCCACATTGGTGGCATAATAGCGGACCTCGGGCATGGTATCCAGAACCGATTCCATATAACGTGCCACCTGATCGGTCCGCTCAAGGCTTGATCCTCCGGGCAGGATGGCCTGGATCATCAGGTTGGGTTGCTCGGCCTTGGGGAAAAAAGAGATCTCCACATACCTGAACATCAGTGAAGATCCGCCAGGTAAAGCAAGGCCAGGACCAGGGTAAGCAGCGGCCTTTTCAGAGCGTGTTTCAGTACAAAGCGAAATGGATTTTCAATGAACCACTGAAGCCCCCTGCTGAATCCCCTGAGTTTCCTTGGAGTATCACCACGTTCCTTAAAAAGACTACTGGTGATCACCGGGGTAAAGGTAAGAGCGATCAGGAGCGAAACGGTCAGGGTAATCATAATGGTCACCGGCAGTGACTTGATAAAATGCCCTGCATCATCGGGCATGGCTGCAATGGGTACAAAAGCCAGAATGGTGGTCAGCGTGGCTGAAACAACCGGCCATCCAATCTCAGAGGCCGCCAGGATCGATGCTTCCGTTTTTTGATGCCCCATCTGGATATAGCGGTTGATATTCTCCACCATCACAATGGAATTATCCACCAGCATCCCCAGAACCACCACCAGGCCCGCTATGGAGATCTGCTGCAGGCCAAATCCTGAAAGGTCCACAAAACCCAGTCCGATCATAAGTGACAGGGGAATGGCCAGGGCCACCACCAGGGAGGACCGGAATCCCAGGGAGAGAAAGATCACCAGGGCCACCAGGATCATTCCCTGAAGCAGGTTGCTCACAAATCCGTTGATCCTGCTTTTTACAGTGGCCGGCTGATTATAGATCATCTCCAGCCTCATTCCCCGGGGCAATTCCTCGCGAAAAGACTCAATGACCGGCATCAGCTCCTCGGAGGTTTCCAGAACATTCAGACCCTCCTTCTGACTGATCCCGATAAAGATGGCGCGACCTTCGTGCTCCTCCCCTGCCGGATCGGCCATTGAACTGGTACCGTGCCAGGTAGTAATTGTTCCTCATATCCAAACTCCACCTCGGCCAGATCCCTCAGGTAGATCAGTCTCCCCTGGTATGAGTTTACCACACAGTTCCGGATCTCATCCAGGTCCTGGAAGGATCCGGAGGATTTCACACTCAGGGTGGATGAACCAAGGTCCAGATCACCTCCCGGGAATGTTCACATTGTTGGTCTCAAGGGCCCTGACAATATGATCCAGGGAAGTGATTACCATGGCCATCTTTTCAAAATCAAGCTGAATATGAATCTCCTGTTCGGGAAGTCCGTAATAGGATACCTTTCGGATACTTCTGATTTTTTCAACCCGCTTGCGCAGCTGTTCGGCCAGCTCTTCCAGCTCCGAATAGGGCTCAGTATCCGAAATCAGTGCCAGCTGCATCATGTTCATATCGGAAATGGACCATTGCCACATTTCCAGCTGCACAATCTCATCGGGAAGCGTGCTGCGGATGCTGTTCACCTGCTGAACCACCTCATTATACTTCTCATCCGGATCTGTCTGAATTCAAACTCCACAGCAACAATGGCAATCCCATCCCTCACCTCCGATGAAATCCTTTCGATATCCTCCAGTTCATTCAGGGTCTCCTCCAGGGGAAGGGCCACCATCTTTTCCATATCAATGGGGCTTGCTCCGGGCATCACGACAATGATGGATGAACCGGGCACTGTCACTTCAGGATTCTCGGTCCGGGGCATGGTCATATAGGCACGAATCCCCAGAATGGTCAGGAAAATAAAGATCATCCATGTAAATGACCTTTGCTGAATGGCCAGTTCGGGTAGTCTTCATGGCTCAATCGTTTTCATTGTAATTTGCTGCGACTAACCTCCATATCCGCTCTCAGGAATTTTGCTCCCTCGGTAACGATCCATTCCCCCTCCTCCAGGCCATCCAGCACGACCACCCTGTCACCCAGTATCCTGCCCTGTTTTCAGGATTCTTTTGCTAACCGTGCCACTGGTCTGCCTCGGCCTGATCTTCCTTAAGCTGTATAAACAAAAACATAAGCCTTATGATCACTGGCATTAACCAGCGACTTCCAGGGGCACTACAAGAGCCGCTATTTATGCCTGCAGGAAAAATATCTGCCCTGGAGAAAAAGCCCGTTCTGAATTGGGGATGAGCCTTCATGATCTTCAATTCAGACTCATAGGTCCCTGTCACCGGATCGGCCCCACTGCCCAAGCTCGGTCACTTCAGCCTGAAACCGGGTACCGGGGAAAGCATCCATGGTAACGTGGGCCGAATCACCAATGGCCAGTTTTACAATATCCTTATCGGTAAGAGCTGCCCTTACCACCCAGTCATTTTCAGTGGAAGCAAAAAGAATGGCAGGATAACCGGGTCCGATCACCTCGTTGGTCTCCACAAGTATTTTCAGAATCTTCCCGTCAGCCGGAGCCTTAATACTGGAGTGCTGCAGGTTAAAGTCGGCGATTTGCTTCTGCGAGCGGGCCAGTTCAAAGGCCGATTTGGCATTTTGATACTGCTCAAGTGTGACCACACTATCCTGGTAAAGATTCTTGGCGCGCTTCATGTCGCGGCGCGACTTCTCCAGACCGATTTCAGCCTGGTTAACCTGGGCCCTGATTTCGGAAAGGTCAAGTACAGCAAGTACATCTCCCGCTGAAACTGCCATCCCCTCCCTGACAGTTTAGCTGGGAGATAATCCCGCCTGTTTTGAAACTCAGTTTCATCTGTGTGGTGGTACCCAGAACCCCGGTCACCCTCACAGGGACCTGGTAGTTTATGGTTTCCACCCTTTGAATTTTCACATTCATGGGTTTGGATTCTACCTGGCGACTCTGATCGGGAGAGGTGCAGGCCCCAAGAATTATCAGAATGAGCACCGAGGACTGCCATGTATTTAACTTTTGAATTCATATTGATTTTTTAAGATTGTTCTCGAACGCTTCAGGCTTATTGGTTTGAAACCTGAGGATTGTAATTATATTCTTTAAGCTGGGCGGCCCCCATGGCATAAGATAAAATCGGCCAGCTGGCTGAAATAGGCTCCCTCCGCAATAATTGAATTGGCTGCAGCACTGGTGAGGCTGGTTCGTGCGTCGATGAGTTCCAGCAAGGAGGATTGTCCTTCACTGTATTTTCGGCTGATCAGCTCATAGGCTCTTACTGCAGATCGGGTCTGCTTGCGAGCCGATTGCACCGATTCATAAGCTGCCTGAAGCGCATAGTAGTGATTGATCACCTCCAGCCTGATCTGTTGCTGAGTCTGTGAAAAAAGTTCGCTCAGCTTTTCACCTTCAATTTTCGACTGTTGTACCTTATGGTGATTGGTTGTACCCTGAAACAGGTTCCACCTCATCACCAGCGAGGCCATCATAAAATCATCATCGCTGGTAAAACTGTACTGCTCACCCTGGAATCCATAATCCACCACCCCGAACAGGCCTGGAATATTGTTCCCCCGATGAAGGCTGGTAACATGCTGGTTTAGTACCTGGTATTCTTTGATCTGCTGCAGTTCGTCCCGGTTCTGAACTGCCAGAGAGCTGGCCTCCTCCAGTGAAACCAGCACTGGTGCGGGCGTGTCGATGAAGATTGTCAATGGAAGCATCAAGGGAACGGTTCAGCAGAAAATTAAAATAGGCCCTGGAGGCCTCCAGCATATTGTTGGCCTGTGCCCGCTGAACCTCAACCTTGCTGAGTTCCGATTCGGAACGGTAAACGGCATCGATGGTCACCTTATCATTTTCAAATAAACGCTGGCTCACCCTCAGGTTTTCTTTCACCAGGGAAATGGAAGTATCGGCCAGCCACACCAGGTTGAAGGCCTTCTGGTAGTCATAATAGGCCTTGGTAATCTCCTTGATGAGTTCCCTTTTATACCTGTCCACATCGATCCTGGCAATTTCGGTATACTGCTTCCTGATCCCATGGTTGTAAATAATATCAGTATTGAATATGGGCTGAACCAGGGTCATCTTGGTCTCATGTTCCCTGGGACGCAGGAAGGCAAACTCCTGGTTTTCGATCTGCGGAAACAGCTCTGTCCCGGTGAGCACGTTCAGGGTACTGTAGACCGGATTCAGCATGTCCCCCACCGGGAATTCAATGGTTCTCCCTCCCTCGGCAACCGTATACCGGGCATTCAGACTCAGATCGGGAAAAAACAAACCCCGGGCCTCCTTCAGAGCAGACAGGTTGGCAGCATAATCCAGCTTGGCCTGTTTTAGGCCCAGGTTGGACTGAAGGCCTTCAATGATGTACTCCTCCAATACCGGGTTCTGAGCTTTCAGCCCGGTTCCGGACCCCACCCCCGATATAAAAAACAGGCTTCCCAGCAGCACGATAATAATATTTTTCTTTTTCATGACCGGATTCCGTTTAGCACCAGTTCAAAATGACTCTTGAAAATATTTGGCAGGGGATAGCTCAAGCATCTCAAAAAGCTCCTCTTTCATGCTCACAAAGCGAATCACACTCAAAACCGACATCCAGAGGGTATGGGCAACCAGGAGGGCAGGAATGTCAGATCGGATCAGTTTTTCGGCCACACCCTGCTCCACCACCTGGATCACCGTTCCCACGGTCGATTCATTGTAGATCAGGTTCTGCACATCGCTGCTGGTATAACTGATGCTTCCGGGCTCCAGGCCCTCCAGGGTCATGATGGACTTCATCTGATCGGGGTGGGATTTGGAAAATTCAACACAGGCCCATCCCATGCGCTGCAGTTTCTCAATGGCATTTCCAGCCTCTTCAGATGCCTTAAGGGTTATGGATCTCAGCAATAAAATGGCCCTTCTGGCCACTGCCATATGCAAGGTCCTCTTTGCTTTTAAAATAGAGGTAGAGGGTTCCCTTGCTCAGTTCAGCCTTCTCGGCAATATCATCCATGGTGGACTGCTCAAAACCCTTTGAGAAAAAGACCTGCTTCGGCAGCCTGGATAATCTCCTCTTTCCTTTGCTGCTTTTCCCTCTCTTTTCTTTCTGCTATTCCCATTATTGATGACTTAATGACTTATAATATATTTTATGACTTATAGTCATTTATTAAACCAAAGTTAAAGTGATTATTATTTCAGATTTCATACATTGATCGAGACCTTTTACAGATTTGTGCATGTTACAAGCTTGTGACATGCACCCCTGCTTGAAAGCACTTAATCTACAACTCGGAGAAACTAAGTAAAATTTTAATCGCTATTTTTCAATTACTTATACAATTTTATTCTATCTGAGGGCTGATATATCCATGATAGCAACATTAATCCATGTCACAACCCTGTGACATTTGATTTCGCCGAAATGACTACCAGGAAAAATCCAGTAAAAGACCGGAACCAGCCTGATGCCTCCAGCACAGACTGATAGCATGTTGCACGCAGACCTGAACATGTATATTGAGCCCCAACAGACCTCGCTCTGAGAGAGAATTGAGCTAAACTATCTTATGGTGAAAATGTGATTTTTACCGCACCTCCCGGATATGGAAAGGAAAGCATGGCTAAAAAGGATTGCTTTCAATCTAACAGAGAAGCATCAGGAATACCAGGTCTGTTTTATGGACCTGTTGAGCATTAGCTTCAAGGGATTCATTTCTCAGGCTTCTCAGAAACGAAGTTTTGAAATTTGCCAAACCAGGAGAATTCGCAGAATTCCATAGCCAACAGTTCGGAAAACAATCTCTTAGCGCTCCCTGAACATCTGGCGAAAAGAAAAAAGATCAAATTGCTCATCTGTATAAATAATATACAGAACATGGCTCGCTTCAAGGATTCCGTCGAATTACAGAGGGAAATGCGATTCATGAAAAGAAAGCAAAAAAATTGTGTTTATCTTCTTTACGGTCACAACAGGGAGCTCATGATATCGATCTTCCGGGGCCCGCGCAATCCCCTGGCAAATTTCGGACGCCTTTACACCCTGGATACTCCAAAACTGGATGGCCTAGAAAAAAGTATACGTGCATATTTCTTTAACTCGGGCAAACGCATCACACCGGAAGCAATCAGGCTCATCAAATCCATCACTTTTTACCATACTTTCGCTGCACAACTTCTGACTTCCCAATCATGGTGGAGAACTTCCATTTCTGTGCACGGAGCAGATTGTGAGGGAATCCTGGAAGGCCTGATCTTTCAATTCAGCCACCATTACCAGGTACTTCTTGATCAACTGAGCATATAAGCAGATAAATTATTTGAGAGCTCTCCTGATTCAGGCTCAGGGATTCTGCTCAAAGGAAAATCTAAAGGAATATGAACTTGGGCAGGTCATCCAATGTAAGCCGAATTCGGAAAAGCCTTGAGAAAGAAAGAGATTATTTACTCTTTTCATGGAGAGACTTTCATCATTGATCCGTTGCTGGAGTATTGGCTGGCAAACTACTATTTCGACAATCCGAGATAGCTAACAATCTCTGCCAGGGGTTTCCGCTTCTCATCATGCCGTCACCGGATCCACCTCATCCAGCGGATATCCAAGGGGCAGGATCACCAGCGGTTCCATATGAGCAGGCAGGTCAAGAAGCTCCCTGGTTATCTGCCGGATCAAAATTACAGATCCAGCAGGTGGCCAGTCCCAGCTCAGTGGCCTGAAGGGTCATGTGATCGGTGGCTAATGGCCACATCCACATCGCAATGATCCTTCCCGTCGGCTTTTCTTTTCCAGGAAGCAGAGTGATCCCCACAGATCACAATCACGCAGGGTGCGGTCCGGAACCACTCCCTGTGATAGACTGCGTGGAACTTGCTCCAGCTCCTTCTCTCCCCGAATCACATAAAAGTGCCAGGGCTGAAAATTAACTGCCGAGGGAGCCACCCTGCCCGCTTCAAGGACCAGCTTAAGTTTCTCCTCCTCCACCGGCCGGGCATCATAATTCCGGCAGGAATACCGGTTCTTTGCAATATCAAGAAAACGTGTCATTTTGTTCCGGGTACTTATTTAATGAATGCTATAGGGCATCCTTGAGCTAAGAGTTAAAAAAACCCGGCACAAATGACCGGGTTTTTTTCATGTTATTACTTGTTCAGTTTTCTGGGCTTCCCACCATTCCTCCAGTGCTCCTCGATCTTCTCAAGCGATACACCTTTGGTTTCAGGAATATAGAAATAACCCCAGACCAGACCGATCAGCGCAACAGCTGCAAAGATCCAGAATACACTTCCCACACAGGAGGGACAAATATCTGACAGGTCCTTGTCCTTCAGGAACCACAACTTCTTTTGCATTTCCAATGGCACTGGCCATTTTATAGAAGGTCCATACAACAAGTGTATTAAAACCCCAGTTGGAAAGGGATCCGATGGAAGAACCCAATCCGCGAACCCTGGTGGGGAATACTTCGGTAATGATCAGCCAGCCCAGTGGTCCCAGGCTGATGGCAAAGAAAGCAATGTAAACCAGCATGGAAATCACCAGGAACCATTTACCTGCCTCGGGAAGCATGAAACCAAGGCCCATGCAAACCAGTGCAACTGCAATACCGGATAAACCAATAAAATAGAGTTTCCTTCTGCCCAGTTTGTCAATGACAAAAAGAGAGACAATGGTGAAAAATACATTGACCACACCCACAATCACAGATGCAGCAATGGCAGCTCTCGGCACCTTCAAATCCTGCTGCCAGGAAGATCTTCGGACTGTAATAGATGACCGTATTGATCCCCACAAACTGCTGGAAGAACATAATTCCTACGGCAATGATCAGTGCATTTCTCAGCCAGGGTTTAAAAATCTCCTTCCAGCCTGCCTGGCTTTCATCAATGGCAATATCCTGCCTCATGGCAGCCATGGAATTATCGATCAGCGAGGGATCTTCAACCCTGCGCAGTACAGTTTCACCTTCTTCTTCTCGTCCCTTGCTCATCAACCAGCGCGGTGTCTCAGGCAGAAAGAACATCCCGACAAATAAGATGATGGCAGGAAAAACTCCCACCCACAGCATGGGCCGCCAGCTTTCCAGGTTGCTATTATCAGCAAATGCCTCTGTTACTCAAGAAAGCTGCAAGAATACCCACGGTAATCAGTAACTGGAACATGGAAACCAGGGTTCCCCTGATTTTTGTTGGCGCAATCTCTGATATATACAATGGAACTGCAAAGGATGAAACACCGATGGCCAGTCCAAGATAGAATCGGGAAATCATCAATTGGTTTACCGTGGGTGCAAATCCAGTCCAGATTGCACCGGTTGCAAAAACAAAAGCAGATGCCAGAATCACCTTTTTCCGTCCCAGGAAGTCGGAAATTCTGCCTGTGACCAGGGCTCCGATTACTGCACCTATTAATCCCCATGCAGTTAGATTCTCAATTTGGGAATCTGTTAATTCAAAATACTTCTGCAAATAGGGAATCGCACCGGAAATAACCCCGGTATCAAACCCGAATAGGAGTCCCCCAGTGGCCGCAATACTTGCAATCACAATGACAACCCTCTTGTTGTATTCATTTTTTGCGCTCATAATTGTATAGTTTTCAGATTTGGAAACCCTAAATATATATCTTTTGAGATAATTAATTAGAATTCGTTCTTTTTTAAAATCATTCTACCTATTTGAATTCCTGAGCATTGCTCTGAATAACTGACTTTTGATATTATCAGAATTTTCTTATATTGCATTAAAGGCAGAAACTTTATAATTCCCTTCCCATGAAAACGAAATATGAGCTTGAGTATACACTCAACACATCTGCCAATATTCTGTTCAACAGGATTAGTACTCCTGAAGGACTTGTCAGAATGGTTTGCCGACAATGTGAACCTGCAAAATGGGCAATATACTTTTATTTGGGAAGGCACCGAACAGTGAAGCCTCTGTGGTGCAAAAAAAGCCAATAAATTCATCCGTTTTCACTGGGAGGACGAGGAGGATGAGGAGGATGAGACATCCTTCTTTGAATTCAGAATTCACACCGATGAACTTACCAGGGATGTGGCCTTAATTATCACCGATTTTGCCGAAGAGGAGGATAAAAGATGATGCCATTGACCTGTGGGACACACAGATTTCTGAACTAAAACAGGCCATCGGCCTCTAAAGTGCCCGGTGCTCAGGATACAGTGCTCAGTATCTTTCCAAAATAAGTTAACTTTGTTTTCGTTGAATCTATAGGTTCGAATTGGGAGCGGTGTGAAAAAACTTCATCTTCTGGTCATAAAGTCCTTTGTGGGTCCGCTTGATCCTCACTTTTTTCTTCGTGGTATTCATCCTTCTGATGCAATTCCTCTGGAAGTATATTGATGACCTGATTGGGAAAGGACTTGAATTTCATATAATTTCAGAATTTCTGCTCTATACCAGTGCCACCCTGGTACCCCTTGCCATGCCCCTGGCAGTGCTGCTGGCCAGCCTGATGACCTTTGGGAACCTGGCTGAAAACCTGGAATTGCTGGCACTCAAATCCTCAGGGATTTCCCTGGTCCGCATCATGAATCCTGTTATCGTGCTCACCGCACTTATTTCCATTGGTGCCTTTTTCTTTTCCAACAACGTACTGCCCTTACTCGAATCTGAAAATGAGGTCCATGCTTTATGACATTCAGCAACAGAGACCCGAATTAACCATAAAACCAGGAGTTTTTGACAACAACCTGGAAGGTTACTCCATCCGGATCGGTGACAGAGACAGTAAAACCAGTCTGCTGAAAGACATCCTGATATTTGATCATACAGATAATCAGGGAAATGTCAGTGTTACCATGGCCGATTCGGCTATATGAAAATGTCGGCCGATGAAAAGCATCTCCTGCTGACCCTCTATAACGGGAAATCCTATATCGAGCTTCAGAAACAGAAGAACGAGAGCAGACATGTTAAAAGTTATCCCTTTCGAAGGGATCAATTCGAGCACCAGGAGATGATTATTGAGATGACGGGATTTGGACTGAACCGAACCGATGAAACACTTTTCCGGAATTCATACTCCATGATGAACCTGACCCAGCTCAACCATTTTGACGATTCCCTGACCATCGACCTGGACGATAATCCTGGACAGATTCCAGCATGCCATCGAAAAGACCCTGACCGAAAAACCAAAAAATATCCTGATCAAACCACCGGCCATGGTTCCCGACTCCCTGAAGACTGAACGGGATAGCGGGGATGGTGATCATTCAGCCGGTCCATGTGGATACTCTGTATGACAGCCTGAATAAACTGGAACGCAGAAAAGCCATCAGCTCAGGCCATCAATTTTGCACGAAGCAATAAATCAATCACCACCTCCAATGTGGGTACCGCCGAATGGAAAATAGCCAGGCTGAAGCGATACCAGAATGAGATTCACCGCAAATATTCAATTTCTGTGCTCTGCCTGATCTTTTTCTTCATCGGTGCCCCACTGGGTGCCATCATCCGGAAAGGAGGACTGGGGATGCCGGTGATTGCCAGTGTTGGGCTTTTCCTGATCTATTATGTCATTTCCATGATGGGGAGAAATTTTCCCGAGAGGGAATTGTCCCTCCTTTGTTGGAATGTGGATGTCCACCATTCATTCTTGCCCCGGTCAGCATCTGGCTCACCCAAAAAGCAGCCAAAGACTCAGTGATACTGAATATTGACACCTACTTCACCTGGTTCAAGAAATTGAAACTGCGAATAAAAAACAGGCATCAGTCCTCATGAAAATTCTGCTGCTGACCAACAAACTTCCCTATCCTCCCAAGGATGGAGGATCCATTGCCACCCTGAATATGATCACGGGTTTATGCGATGCCGGTCACAGTGTCACCTGCCTTTCCCTGAATACAGTTAAGCATCGTTTCCCCATAGAGAAAATCCCACCCTCACTTTCTGAAAAGATCCGATTTCATTGGAATTGATTGTGACAGCTCCATCAAGCCCATTAAGATGCTGCGAAACCTGCTCTTTTCAAAAGTGCCCTACATAGCAGAAAGGTTTAACAACCCTGACCTTTAACAGAGAAGCTGGGCCACCTGCTGGAAGAGGAAGAGTTTGATATCGTTCAGCTCGAAGGTCCCTATCTGGGACATTACATTGATAAGGTGCGCAAGAAAAGCAAGGCATTGATCTCCTTCAGGGCTCACAATGTGGAACACAGGATCTGGGAGCGAAAGGCAGCCAATGAGAATAGGCCTCTCAGGAAATGGTACCTGAAAAACATGGCCAAAAGGCTGAAACTTTTTGAACTTCAGGTGGCCCAGGAATCAGATTGCCTGGTTACCATCAGTCCGCTGGATGAAAAGGCCTTTCGTTGAAATGGGGGTGAAAAACCCGATCATTACCATTCCCACCGGTCTGGAGCTGAAGGAGTATCCCCTCCACCGACCTTCCGAAGGACCCCTCGGTCTTCTTTATTGGGGCACTGGACTGGCTGCCCAACCAGGAGGGTCTGAAATGGTTTCTGGATCATGTAATCGATCCACTTAAGCAAGGAATTACCCGGAATTCACCTTTCATGTGGCAGGAAGAAATGCTCCTCCAGGCTTTTGAAAAGCTGCTTGCAAAAAAGCAGGTGATCTACCATGGTGAAATTGAAGATGCCAAAACCTTCATGCAATCATACAGGATTATGGTGGCGCCCCTGTTTACCGGAAGCGGGATCAGGATAAAAATACTGGAGGCCATGGCCCTGGGCCGTCCGGTGGTGACCACACCCATAGGAATTGAAGGGATTCCTGCCCTAGAATAACAAGGAAGTTATGGTTTCTGACGATCCTGAAACATTTAAAAACCAGATCATTAGACTTTGCCAGGATGAGAGATTAGCACAGGGACTGATCAGGGAGAGCAGGAAACTTATTCAGGAGAATTTTGATACCTTTGCGCTCTCAACCCGGATTACGCAGTTTTTCAAGGAACAGGTATGATTATACTTCAGGTAATATTCTGGTTCAGTCTTTTCCTGATCTTCCATACCTACATCCTTTTTCCCGCCATTTTGCAGGTCCTAACCACCGGAAAGAAGTCCGGAACACGGTCGACAACAGGAGAACCGGATGAGCAGATTCCGCCCGAATGACTCTCCCCCTCCTATCTGTGCTTATCGCTGCATTTAATGAAGAGGAGGTCATTGAAGCAAAAATCCGTTCGGTACTGTAATCGCGATTACCCGGCAGACAGGCTTGAGATTCTGGTGGGATCGGATCACTCCACCGACCGGACCAATGAAATCCTTTTTGAACTGGAGAAAGAAAACCAACTGTGGTAAAAGTCCAGGGTATTGCCGAGAACGAACAGGTAAACCACGATGTAATCAACCAACTGGCAGAAAAGGCCAGATGGCGAGATCCTGGTAATTACAGATGCCAATGTGATGCTGGATCCCTCAAGCCTCAGAACCCTTGCCGGTAGCTTCAGCAACAAGGAAATCGCACTGGTAGATACCCGCATGATCAATACCAGTCTGAAAAAGGATGGCATTTCCCACCAGGAAAAATTTTACATCAGCCGGGAGGTAAGGATCAAACACCAGGAGAGCATGCTCTGGGGCACTATGATGGGACCATTCGGCGGGTGTTATGCGGTCAGGAAAGCAAATTACACCCCGGTTCCAGGTCATTTCCTGGTGGACGATTTTTACGTCAATATGTCCGTCCTGAAGCAGGGATTCAAATGCATCAGCAACATCAAGGCAAAGGTGTATGAGGATGTATCCAACGACCTGAAGGAAGAGTTCCGAAGGAAAAAACGAATTTCTGCAGGCAATTTTCAGAACCTTCAAAAATTCAGTTCACTGCTCTTCAGCCGCCGTCCCGGGGTGGCTTTCTGTTTTCTTTCACACAAGGTCATCCGCTGGATTGTCCCCTTCCTGGTTCTGCTTACCCTGGGCACCTCACTCTACCTTGGTCTGAGCATATGCAGGATGCGCCTGGCTCCCTTCCCCTTATCAAAAACCTTTACCTTTTATTCGCCCTGGTTCAAATTATTTTCATCGCAATCCCTGTTATTGACCAGATTTTGCGGAAAATAGGAATCCATGTTTTACCTTTGCGCTTCATTTCACATTTTGTATTGATGAACCTGGCCCTGCTGGCCGGATTTTTAAGATATTTAGGAGGTATAAAAAGCAATGTCTGGCAACCAACAAGAAGAAATCAAGATTAAGCTTAATAGTATTGAAGAGGCCCTGGAGGAGATCAGGAACGGGAAAATCATCATCGTTGTGGATGATGAGGACCGGGAAAATGAAGGTGATTTTATTGCTGCAGCCGAATTGATCACTCCGGAAACCGTCAATTTCATGGCCACCCACGGCAAGGGACTGATCTGTGCCGCCCTCACCGATGAGCGATGCACCGAACTGGACCTGCCCATGATGGTCACCACCAACACCAGCAGTCACACCACTGCCTTTACCGTTTCGGTCGACCTGCTTGGCACATGGTACCACCACCGGTATTTCGGCATCTGACCGGGCCAAAACATTGCGGGCACTGGTGGATCCGGCCACCAGGCCCGACGACCTGGCAAGACCCGGTCATATCTTCCCCCTGAAAGCCAAACGACAGGGTGTACTGAGACGGGCCGGACACACCGAAGCTGCAGTGGACCTGACCAGGCTGGCCGGACCTGAAACCAGGGGGTGTGCTGGTGGAGATCATGAATGAGGATGGAACCATGGCACGCCTTCCCGAACTGATGAAGATTGCCGATGAATTCAAACTGAAGATTATCTCCATCAAGGACCTGATTGCCTACAGGCTCAATTCCGACAGCATTCTTGTGAAGGGAACCGAAGTAAAGCTCCCCACCGAATATGGCGATTTTAAGCTGATTCCCTTCATTCAGAAATCCAACGGACTGGAACATGTGGCACTTACAGAAGGAAACCTGGACAGATGGATGAACCTGTGCTGGTCAGGGTACACTCTTCCTGTGTAACCGGTGATATTTTTGGCAGTCACCGCTGCGATTGCGGCGATCAGCTTCATGAAGCCATGAGAATGATCAGCAAGGAAGGCCAGGGAGTAATTATTTACCTGAACCAGGAGGGAAGAGGAATCGGACTTTACAATAAAATGAAAGCCTATAAACTCCAGGAAGAAGGGCGGGATACCGTGGAGGCCAATGTGGAACTGGGCTTTAAGGATGATGAACGCGATTATGGCGTTGGTGCCGGAATGCTTCACTCCCTGGGAATCAGAAATATCAGGCTGATCACCAACAATCCGGTGAAAAAAGCAGGCCTCGAAGGTTATGGGATGAAAATCGTGGAGACCATCCACCTGGAGATTCCTTCCAACAAGCACAACCAGTTTTACCTGGAGACCAAGCGTGATAAAATGGGGCACTTCCTCAACATTGCCAAATACGAGAATCACCAAAAAGAATGAACAGTAAATCGCTGCGGATTGTATATATGGGAACCCCCGGTTTTGCCGTGGCTCCCCTTCAGAAACTTGTGGAGAACGGATCTCAATGTGGTGGCAGTGATCACTGCACCTGACAGGCCTGCCGGACGTGGAAAAAAGATCCGTTTCTCAGCCGTTAAAGATTATGCACTTTCACAGGATCTTACCATTCTTCAACCCGAGAATCTGAAAGATCCGGATTTATTAGCACAGCTCACGCGATCTGGCCCCCGACCTGCAGGTGGTGGTTGCCTTTCGCATGCTGCCCGAAGTGGTCTGGAGCATTCCCTCGCCTGGGCACCTTCAACCTGCATGCCTCCCTGCTGCCCCAGTACAGGGGAGCGGCACCCATCAATCATGCTCATCATCAATGGAGAAACACGAACCGGTGTCACCACCTTTCTGATCGATGACAAGATCGATACGGGAAATATCCTGCTTCAGGAGGAGATTGCCATCGGTGAAGATGAAACTGCCGGAGAACTTCACGACCGACTAATGGAGCTGGGTGCAGACGCTGGTTCTGAAAACCGTGAAACAGCTTGCTGAAGGGTCCCTGGTGGCCAAGCCACAGGAGAATTTCATGCAGGACCATGGAAGTAGCTTCAAGACTGCACCGAAAATTCAAAAGGAGGACTGCCGTATCAACTGGGACAAACCAGGCGAGGCAGATTCACAACCATGATCAGGGGACTCAGCCCCTATCCGGCAGCCTTTACCTACCTGGAGAAAGAAGGCGGGACAAAAGACACTGTTCAAGATCTTTCTTTCACGATTTGAATCCTCATCCCATTCACATCGCTGCCGGGGACCATCATAATCGACGGAAAAAAGGAGATGAAAGTGGCTGTCTGCGATGGTTACCTGCAAATTCACTCCCTTCAACAGGAAGGAAAACGAAGAATGGATACCCGGGAGTTTCTTCTGGGGACTAGCCTGATCTCCGGGATATCCCGGTTTTCCTGAGCTGTTTCAGGTTCAGCTCAATCCCTTCGGTCAGCTGATAATAGAGCTTGATGGCATTGATAAACTGCAGCTGGTAGGAACGGGAATACCTTCCCGAGACAAAAAATTCAAAATTATAATCCTCAATCTCACCCATGGTAATCTCCCGGGGCTCCTTATCCTCAAAATATTCAAAAAAGCGCTTCATCATAAACAGATAGCTCTTTCTGGATTTTTCAGAATAGCCCTCCTTTTCCAAGTGCCTGCAGGTAAAATTCAAGATCGGGCCCCATCCACACTGTTTTCCTGTCTGAACCAGGAAGAGATGGATGCCACCATTCCGAAGAGCTCTTTTTTGCCGATCTCTTCATTAAAAAAATCAATCCTGGTCTGCCTGCCATCGGGGGGCAAGAATCATCTTCAGATGAAGTTCATTTAGCTCAGCCATGGTTCTGAATTTTATATAAAGGTAGGCTACCCAGGAACCAATGTAAAGTTTTGACAGTCAAAATGATTAACATGTTTTGAACAAGCCGATCTTCCATTGTTGGACAACGATTAGTTTTGGAAACCTAATGAAATCATGCAAAACTGAAACCATCCTACTGATCATGGCCATCCTTGTATCGGGTTTTATCCCGGCAGGCGCTCAGAAAAACAAGAAAAAAGATGAACAGTTTAAAGAGATGACCGCTCTGATTGAAAGCGGACTCTACCTGTTTACCGTCCAGTCCGTTCAGCCCTCCGGGGCCAGAACCATCTATTCAAAGTCCGCCTATACCCTGGAGGCAAGAGACTCGATTTTCAAAGCTTATCTTCCCTATTTCGGAAGGGCATATTCGCCCAGTTATGGAGGCGACGGCGGAATTGAATTCGAAGCCCCTCCAGAAAACCTTCAAATTTCCCTGAATGAAAAAAAGCGCATGGTAAATGTTCAGTTTGAAATCAAGGGGGAGATCGATCAATATGAACTTTTTCTTTCAGTGGGCTACGCAGGCTTCGCGTCCCTGAGCATCAACAGCCAAAACCGGCAGCCCATCTCCTACAGCGGGCAGCTTGGTCCACTGATGGTGGAAAAAGTGAAGGAAGGCGACGAAGTGGGCGAGGAATAAGCTACTCCTCAAGGCGGAACTGCATTTCATCCTCATCTGACTCCTCTTCCAGAGGTTCCAGCTTTAAAATTTTTTCGCGCTTCTTTCTGACGCAGGTTAATCTCTGTGCCTTCCAGCGGCTGGGCACCCTCATTCATCAGGTTCAATCGGTAGAGATTCTCCAGTTTAACCCCGTAGATCTGAGAGATGTCATACATGGTCTCCCCGGCTTTTACCACATGAATCTCATTCCCCTTGGCAGCTTTCTTGCGTTTTGGCTGAAGATAGATAATCTGTCCCGGCTCAAGTGTCTCACCCTTGTAGAGGTTGTTATACCTGTATATCTCATTGGCATAAAGGTCCATCTCCTCCCTGATCGATTCAGGAGTATCGCCAGGCTCCACCACGATATACTCTACCTTATTGTTGATCAGCACATCCCTGGTGGTGTGGTAGTCTTGATCAGGTTTAGGGGTGATACTTTCGGGTACGCTCACCCATTTCACCCTCCAGGACAAGTAGATCAAAACGATACAATTCATTATCCTCAATGATCTTAATCAGCAGGGTGGCATAGTTGCTGGCGGTGGCATATCCTGCATTCTTCAGACCCTTTGCCCATCCCCTGTAGTCGTGGGGTTTCAATTCGAATAGTTCTGCATACCTGTCTCTGGTGGTCAGGAACTGTGAATGGTCCATGTAGGATTCATAGGGAGAGTCATAGGACCGGAAACATTCATTCTTGGCATCATCATCATGGTAGATCTTCTTTCCGGTCCAATCGTGACATTTAATCCCGAAATGATTATTCCCTTTGGTGGCAAGTGTACTGTTCCCGTTATCGGATTCAAGGCATCCCTGGGCCAGGGTGATGCTGGCCGGAATCCCAACCCTGGCCATCTCCTTCATGGCAAGGTCGGAATATGTTTTGATGTAATCCTCCCTCGACATGCTATGATTTCTCTGCCCCTGCAATGGAAAATGCAAGAGAAACTGCATCAGCAAAATCAACAATATGTTTATCCTCCCCTTCTCTCCATTCATAATCAAATATTCTCAATGATTGAATCCCGGTAAAAATAGCCATATGCCCCTCACCTCCCTTACCGAGTTTTTAACAAACTCTTAATAATAACGGTCGTTTATAACATTTTCATGCACAGTTGATAAAATCCATATTTTTATATGAAAGGTTCATGAAAACATTTTCCCATGAAGCAAAGGGCTTATACCATCAGAATCGCCGAGTACGACCGTCTTGAAGATCTGCCCGACCAGGTCCGAGCTGGTTACATTAGCCAAGGAAGCTGCCGGGAAGGCCTATGCACCCTATTCGGTATCAGGTGGGAGCAGCTGTCCTTCTTGAGAATGGAGAGATTTACACCGGGAACAACCAGGAAAATGCAGCCTATCCTTCAGGTCTGTGTGCCGAACGGGTGGCCATCTTTTATGCCGGGGCCCAGCATCCCGATGTAGCTGTGGTCATCTATCGCCATTGCTGCCATACACTGATGGAAAGTTCCAGGACGATCCTGTACCACCCTGTGGGGGGTGCCGGCAGGTACTTTATGAAAAGGAGTCCCAGGGGGGAAGCCCCATGGAGGTGATTCTTTATGGAAGCAAAAAAATCCAGGTGCTTCGCAGTGCCTCGACTGCTTCCCATTCCTTTGTATTCAAAAATGCTTTAGGATAGCCTGGAGACTTACTTTTTCTTGGAAAATACCGGGAAAATATCCATTTTCGGATAGGGGGCCACTACCTCGACTCTTTCTTTTTTTACCGGATGAATGAAGGATACACTGCCTGGCATGCAGACTGATTCCTCCATTTTTATTGGTTCTTCGTGGCCCCGTATTTCCGGTCCCCCTTGATCACACATCCCATGGCCGCCAGCTGGGCCCTGATCTGATGATGACGTCCTGTTTCCAGAACAACCTCCAGCAGGTGATAATGGTCAGAGGAGGCCAGCAGCCGGTAATGAAGCCGGGCCCATTTGGAATCGGGGACCTCCTTCTGATGCACATAGGACTTATTCTGTTTGGTATTCCTGGTGAGGTAGTGCTCCAGGGTTCCCGATTCCGGTTCGGGACACTTCCACGACAATGGCATGGTAGATCTTCTCCACCTCCTTCTCCTTAAACATCATGGCCATCCGGCTCAGTGCCTTGCTGGTTTTGGCAAGAATCACCACCCCGCTTACCGGCCGGTCCAGGCGGTGTGGAATACCCATAAATACCTCTCCCGGTTTGTCGTCCCTCTCCTTGATAAACTCCTTTCATCAGCTTATCCAGCGAAATATCTCCGGTCTGATCCCCCTGCACAATGTCAGAGATACGCTTATTCACAATCATCAGGTGATTGTCCTCATACAAAATAGGTACCGGTGGCTTCAAATCACTCACTAACTTTACAGACTGTTCGACTTGTACTGGACTAGTACTGTTCTTTTTCGTTGGGAAAATTCCTGGACCTCACATCCTCAATGTAATTCTGCACCGCACCCTTGATCTCCATCTGCAGGTTGTGATAACGACGCAGGAACCTGGGTGAGAACTCCTGGGTGATTCCCAGCATATCATGCAGTACCAGTACCTGTCCATCCACTTCGGATCCGGCTCCAATCCCAATGGTGGGGATCTGATATGGCCCTGGTTACCTCACCGGCCAGCTTTGCCGGGATCTTTTCCAGGACGATGCGCAAAACAACCCGCTTTGGCCAGTGCCTGGGCATCTGATTTCAATTTATCAGCTTCATCCTTCTCCGTGGCCCGGACCACATAGGTTCCAAATTTATGAATGGACTGGGGTGTCAGTCCCAGGTGTCCCATCACAGGAATGCCGGCAGAGAGGATTCTCTCAACGGATTCCACGATCTCCACGCCCCCTTCCAGCTTGATGGCACTTGCACCGGTCTCCTTCATGATCCGAATGGCCGAAGCAAGGGCCTCCTTGGAATTTCCCTGGTAGGTTCCAAAGGGAAGGTCCACCACCACCAGGGCCCTGCTGGTGGCCCTGACCACCGAAGCAGCATGGTAGATCATATTATCCAGGGTGATGGGAAGGGTGGTTTCATAACCGGCCATCACATTGGAGGCAGAATCTCCCACCAGGATCACATCAATTCCTGCCTGATCCAGCAGGCGGGCAAAGGAATAGTCATAACCGGTTAACATGGCAATTTTCTCCCCCTTCAGCTTCATGGCCATGAAGCACATGGGTGGTAACTCGTTTTACATTACTGTGAAGTGACATGGTTAATGGGTTAGTATGAGTTAATGGTTAGTAGGTTAGATAGGGTTATCGGTTAGTTGCTGCAAAGTTGATAATAAAATTTCCATTTGGCAGTCAATTTGTCAGTAAACCTGACATGAAATGGATGAGATTTCGACCCAATTTTGTGTCAATATTGCATCCAGGAGCCAAAAATCGCATTATGGCATAATCTTCGATAGGCAAGTAAGTATAGAAAGTAAGAAAGTTAGAAAGCATAAATTAAATAAAATAGATAATAGTTATGAGTAAAATTATTGGAATAGACTTAGGAACCACCAACTCCTGTGTTTCGGTAATGGAAGGTAATGAGCCGGTTGTAATTCCCAACAGTGAAGGGAAACGAACCACTCCTTCCATGGTGGCATTTGTTGAGAATGGAGAAAGAAAAGTGGGTGATCCGGCCAAAAGACAGGCCATCACCAATCCTACCAAAACCGTTTCCTCCATCAAGCGCTTCATGGGTGAAACCTTTGACAGGGTAAGCAAGGAGATTAGCAGGGTACCTTATAAGGTGGTTAAGGGTGAAAACAACACTCCCCGTGTTCAGATTGATGACCGCAAATATTCTCCCCAGGAGATTTCAGCCATGGTGCTTCAGAAAATGAAGAAGACTGCTGAAGATTACCTGGGACATGAAGTTACAGATGCAGTTATTACTGTTCCTGCATATTTCAGTGATTCACAACGCCAGGCCACCAAAGAGGCCGGTGAAATTGCCGGACTTAAGGTAAAAAGGATCATCAATGAACCTACTGCTGCATCACTGGCATATGGACTTGACAAGAAAACTTCCGATCTGAAAATTGCCGTATTCGACCTGGGTGGTGGTACCTTCGATATTTCCATCCTGGAACTGGGTGACGGCGTATTTGAAGTGAAATCCACCAACGGAGACACCCACCTGGGTGGTGATGATTTTGACCAGGTGATCATTGACTGGCTGGCTGATGAATTTAAGAAAGATGAAGGACTTGATCTTAAAAAGGATCCCATGGCCCTGCAGCGTCTGAAGGAAGCTGCCGAAAAAGCCAAGATTGAACTTTCCAGTCCACCCAGACTGAGATCAACCTTCCCTACATCATGCCGGTGGACGGTGTTCCCAAGCACCTGGTAAAGACCCTGTCCAGGGCCAAATTTGAGAGTCTGGCCGATAAACTGATCCAGGCCACCATCGAACCCTGTAAGAAGGCACTGAAAGATTCAGGTCTACAGCCAGTCAGATATCAATGAAGTGATCCTGGTGGGAGGTTCCACCCGGATTCCTGCCATTCAGAAAGTGGTGGAGGATTTCTTCGGGAAAGCTCCTTCCAAAGGAGTGAATCCCGATGAGGTAGTAGCTGTGGGTGCAGCCATCCAGGGTGGTGTTCTTACCGGTGAGGTAAAAGATGTACTGCTGCTGGATGTAACACCGCTTTCACTGGGTATTGAAACCATGGGAAGTGTAAACACCAAACTCATTGAGTCCAATACCACCATCCCCACCAAGAAGACACAGACCTTTACCACTGCGGCCGACAACCAGCCTTCCGTGGAGATCCATGTGCTTCAGGGAGAAAGGGCCATGGCCAAGGACAACAAGACCATCGGTCGTTTCCACCTGGATGGAATTCCGCCATCACCACGCGGTATTCCCCAGATCGAGGTAACCTTCGATATCGATGCCAATGGCATCCTGAATGTTTCTGCCAAGGATAAGGGAACCGGCAAAGAACAGAGCATTCGCATTGAAGCTTCATCCGGACTTTCCGATGCTGAGATCGAAAAGATGAAGAAGGAGGCCAAGGAGAATGAGGAAGCCGACAAGGCTGCCAAGGAACGGATCGAAAAACTCAACAATGCCGACAGCCTGGTATTCCAGACTGAAAAGCAGCTGAAGGAGTTTGGAGACAAGATTCCGGCTGAAAAGAAAGCTCCCATCGAAGAGGCTCTGACCAAGCTGAAAGAGGCCCATAAGTCAGAAGACCTGGCAGCCATTGATCAGGCCACGGAAGCGCTGAATACTGCATGGCAGGCAGCTTCACAGGATATCTACAATGCCCAGCAAGCAGAAGGCAAGCCGGAGGCCAGCCAGGAGGCGAAGCCCCCCAGGATGCTCCAGGTGGCAAAGGAGATGATGAAGTTACTGATGTGGATTTCGAAGAAGTAAAATAAACAGAAGATCATATTATAAAGGATTGAGAGGGCTATTCCAACAGGGATGGCCCTCTCCTTTTTTAAACCCTGGATGACCAAAGCAAGCCTCTTTTTGGCTATATTTGAACCCAATGAAACAGTTTGTTATTTTGATCATGATATTCTCCGGCGTGGCGGGCCTGAAGGGGCAGAACCAGCTGGATGAACAGGGCCGGAAGACGGGCCCGTGGAGGGTGGAATACCCC
Source organism: uncultured Bacteroidota bacterium (assembly GCA_963716765.1). Lineage (GTDB taxonomy): Bacteria > Bacteroidota > Bacteroidia > Bacteroidales. The sequence goes on from CAVQUO010000009.1 coordinate 52,097, forward strand.
AATGGCAAGACCCTCTATGAGGGAACCTTTGAAGAGGGAAAACCTGTGGGCCTGATGATCCGCTATTATGATAGCGGGGCCATAAGGGCAAAAATGAATTTTGATCCGATCCCTGACCGAAGCCGGGCGGAACTTTATTACGAAGGAGGCAAAAAGGCTGCAGAAGGAGTTTACCACGGCAAGGATAAGGATGCGGAGTGGACCTACTATTCGGAATTTCGATGGCACAGTGCGGATGCGTGAAAGTTATGCTTCCGGGAAACTGCATGGAAAATCATTTCGCTACTATCCTTCCGGAGAGGTGTCCGAGGAGGTTCTCTGGGAGATGGACAGCCGGGAGGGACCCTGGATTCAGTATTTCGAAGGAGGCAAGGTTAGATTGAGAAGCACTTTTGAGAATAATAAACAAAACGGAACTTACGAGGTCTATTTTTCCGAGGAAGTATTGATGATGAGCGGAAGCTATGTGGATGATAAATCCGAAGGCACCTGGAGCTACTTTGATGAAAATGGAGAACTGCTCTACACCCTGGAGTACAAAAACGGACAGCCGGTGGATCAAGAAAAAGTATATGAGAACTAATGCAGGATACCCTGTTAAGATATGATACGATCGAAACTCCCCAACCAGTCCAACTCTTTTAGATTGCGGCAGTGGATTATTGTGGCTGCGCTTTTGGCGGCAACGTCTTGCTTCCGGGCAGCAGATTGGAGACAGTGTATACTGGGTATATTTTACCGATAAATCCGAAAATGGATATCAAAGCGATTTACCTGGTGAATTTCTCTCGGAACGATCGATCCAGCGCAGGGCTTGGCAGGGACTGGGCATTGGACTCACCGATCAACCCGTCACCAGGGCTTATGTGGACACACTGGTGGAGATGGGTGTGGAGGTTCGCCACATTTCACGCTGGCTCAATGGCCTGGTCATGGTGAATGCCGATGAAGATCTTTTCCACCGGGTTCTGGAACTGCCTTTCGTTGATACCCTTGCCTGGATACCAGAATCTCAAGCACTCTGGTTCACCCTCCAAAGACATCGGGAGACAGGTTTGCCCCACCCCTGGATTCCCCTCCCGATTATCAGTATGGCATCGCCACTGAACAGGTCCGGCAGATTCACATGGATCTGCTTCACCAAGAGGGATATACCGGACAGGGTGTATGGATCGCGGTACTGGATGCCGGATTCAGGAATGTGGACTCCCTCCCTTCTTTTGAATCCATGATCAGCGAAGGGCGCTTGCTGGGAACCCGGAATTTCGTGAACGACAGCTCGGTCTTCAGGCTGGTAAACTCCCACGGGATGTATGTGCTGTCCATTATCGGGGCAAACTGGAATGGCAATATGATGGGAACTGCTCCGGGTGCCAGCTATTTCCTTTGCGCACGGAGAATGTTCATTCGGAAACCCGGATCGAGGAGATGGCCTGGATGGAAGCAGCCGAATATATGGACAGCCTTGGTTTTGATGTATTCAACACTTCCCTGGGCTACTCTGACTTTGACGGAACAGAGTATGACTATACCTACAGGGATATGGATGGCCAGTCCACCTTTATATCCAGGGCAGCCTCCATGCTGGCATCGAAGGGGATCATCCTGTGCAACAGCGCAGGAAACGAGGGAAGGGATCCCTGGTACAGAATCACGGCCCCCTCCGATGCCAAAGATATTATCTGCGTTGGAGCGGTCGACAGCACTGGAATAATTGCCTCTTTCAGCTCAAGGGGACCCTCATTTGACGGAAGGGTAAAACCGGAGTTAGTGGCCATGGGAAGGTCAACGGGAGTCCAGTATGTAAACGGGGGGCTTGCCCGCGGCTCGGGAACCTCCTTTTCGGCACCGGTGATGACCGGCTCAGTGGCCTCCCTCTGGCAGGCCTATCCCGAGATGCCCGCCAGGGAGATGATTCAGATGATCCGTAATACCGGGGACCGCTTTGACAATCCGGATGCCACCTATGGATATGGTATTCCAAATATGGCCAGGGCATTCGATATCATCAGCTCTACCCATGATGACACTTTGCCTCGACATGGTCTGAATATTTATCCCAAATCCGGCCACCACATTTATACACATAGAGCTTCCCGGATCGGAACAGGGTGAGTATCTTCTCAGCTGTATGATATAAACGGAAGGTGTGATTAGCAAGGAGCATGTGATGCTGCCCGGGGAAGTTTCGTTGCCCGGATGGACTTGCTCCCGGTCTCTACATCCTTGAAATTGATCACAGGTACCAGGGTTTACCAAAACAGGCTGATTATTCAATAATGCCGGAGGAATCCACATCACTCTCGCTCTCTCAGCTGCTGGAGCAGGTGGAGAATGAGCCTTAAAAAGGAGTTTTCCTCATCCATGCTGGATCAGGGCCGAAATCCTTGAACTCCAGGTGAACCGAGGGGGCACTGCTACATGGAACTGATTGAAAAAAGCCAGGATAACGATGCCATTCTGGCAAGGGCCCGTGCCACCATCTGGGCCTCAAAGTACAGCATGCTCAAGCCCTTTTTTGAAACCACCACCGGCATGCCCCTTAAGAGTGGAATCAAAATTCTTTGCAAGGTAAGCATCGGATTTCACAAGCTCTTACGGCTTCAGCATCAATATCACCGACATCGATCCGGCCTATACCCTTGGCGACCTGGCCAGGAAAAAGCAGGAGGTAATCAAGCAGGCTCAGGGAGGAAGGTGTGATGGATATGAACAGGGAACTGCCCTTTCCCACCGTTCCTCAAAATATTGCAGTGATATCCTCAGAAACGGCCGCCGGCTATGGCGATTTTATGGATTCCATAAAGGCCAACAGCCAGGGATACTCATGTCCATACCCGCCTCTTCCAGGCCTCCATGCAGGGAGATGAAGCACCCGCTTCCATCATCTGGTGCCCTGGACGCGATCCATGCATCGGACGAGGGCCTTCGATTGTGTGGTGATCATCCGCGGAGGCGGTTCAAAGGCCGACCTGGAATGCTTTAACGACTATGACCTGGCTTACTACATTACCCAGTTCCCCATTCCCGGTGATTACCGGAATCGGACACGAAAGAGATGAATCGGTGGCCGACCTGGTGGCTGCATACGGCTTAAAGACCCCCACAGCTGTTGCTGAATTCCTGGTGGACAAATTCCTGGCCTTTGAATTCAGGCTCTCCTCCTACCGCGAAACACTATCCACCCTGGTGGGCAGGACCGTGAAACATCAGCAGATGCGGCTGGAGCGCCTGGCAGGTGACCTGATCCACCTCTCGCGGGGCCTATCGTCCAGACGGCAAGGGGAAAGGCTGGACCGGTCAGGACGCAGCGAATCAGGAAGGGATCAGCGGATTCCGGACTTGCCCGCGAAAAGGAGCGCCTCAGGCCATCTGGAAGCAAAAAACGAACTGGTCAACCCGGTCAACGTTCTGAAAAGAGGATATTCCATGACCCTGCACCAGGGCAAAGCTACTCAGGGAAATCGGAGCACATCAAGGCCGGTGAGCTGCTGGAAACCAGGTTACACAAGGGAACAGTATTAAGCAAAGTGGAAAAAACCATTCAAAGCGATGACAAAAGAAAAAATTAATTACGACAACGCGGTGAGCGAGATTGAAGAGATTCTTGAAAAGATTGAAGAGGGCGACCTGGGAGTGGATGAACTGGCCGAAAAGGTAAAACGGGTAACCCAGCTTGCTGAAAATCTGTCGCGACCGGCTCCACACCACCGAAGAACAGATCAATAAAATCCTCGACTCGGAACGAAGAAGGCCTAGACCCTCGATACTAAGTCCTTATGAACTTTATACTGCAATTTGAACTTTGGACTACGCACAAAGTACTACAGACTAAATATGGCGTCCAATGGTCTCAAGCAATTCTTTGACCTTGATGGGCTTGCTGAGGTAATCATCACAACCCGCCTCCCTGCTAATCTCCCGTTCACCCGACATGGCATAGGCAGTCTGGGCCATTACCGGCAGATCGGGACGCTCCTTTTTAATCATCCTGGTACATTCATACCCATTTATCAGGGGCATATTGATATCCATCAGCACCAGGTCCAGGTCCTGTATGCTCCCTGAACAGTCCAGGGTTTCCTCCCCGTCCTTGGACCAGAGAATTTCCACACCTGTATCTTTCAGGGCCTCAAAAAGGAAATAGTAGTTGGAGTGATCATCTTCGGCAATCAGTATCTTCTTTCCTGCCCAGGATCTCACATTCGGAAACCGGGGCTCTGAGGGCAGCCTCATATTTCAGGGGAACCTCGTTTCTTGGAAGGATGAACCAGAAGGTGGCTCCTTCTCCTGATTCGGATTCACAGGCCGATTTCACCTCCCAGGATCTCGGTCAGGTTCTTGGAAATGGCCAGTCCCAGTCCTGTTCCGCCGTAGAGCTTGGTTTTGGTCTCATGACCCTGCATAAAACGGTCAAAGATCACCTTCTGCTTCTCTTCCCTGATCCCTATTCCCGAATCCTTCACATAAAAGTAGATCCCTTCGGGATGCTCCTCAATTCCCAGGACAATTTCACCCTCTTCGGTAAATTTCACCGCATTGCTCAGCAGGTTTACCAGGATCTGCTTCAGCCTGAAAGGATCGGTATAGATGGCCAGCTCATTCACGGGCCAGTCCCATTTCAGGGTCATGGTTACATTGTCCTTGCCCGTGCGCTTGATGTTCTGAAGAAACATCAGGTGCAGCTCCTTGAAAAGATCCCTGATAAAGCACTCGGCAATGTGAACATTGACCTGTCCGGCTTCAATCTTGGCAATATCGATGATATCATCGATCAGCCGCATCAGGTCGTCGGCTCCCTGGTTGATCTGTGCAATAAAATCCCTGCCGCTCATCCTGGGATAAGCTCTTCATCCGACAGCAGATCCGAAAAACCCACAATGGCATTCATGGGGGTTCTGATCTCATGGGACATATTGGAGAGGAAGGCCGTTTTCAGACGATCAGACTCTTCAGCCTTGTATTTGGCTTCCAGTAGCTTTCGTTCAGCCTCCTTTCTCTCAGAGATATTCTTCAGGATGAGCACCATGGATTCGGGCTTCCCGTTGCTGTCGTAAATGGCACCACTGGAAACTTCCCCATCAAAGGTTACCCCGTCGGGTCGAACCATCTGGTATTCCAGGTTTTTCAGGTAACCTGTCTTCCAGGTTCTGTTAAAATCCTTAATGGCACGACGCCAGTGCATCCTGGTTGAATAAAGCGGAATATTTTCTGTCCGTAAACCAGTTCAGGCTCCACATTAAAGACCTCCAGAAAGGCACTGTTGAAGTCCAGGATCATGGCAGTTGGATCCACCACAATCATGGGATCGGGAGAGGATTCAAAGACCCTTCGCTGCTTCTCCTGGGTGATCCTCAGATTGTCCTGGTGTCTGCGCCTGTCAATGGCCAGGGCAATCTGGTCACTGGCAAATTCCAGCAAGGCAGCATCCGATTGGGTATAAACCACCTCCTCCGAATAGGATTGCACGGCAAATACACCGATGGTCTTGCCTTCATGCTTCAGCGGAACACCCAGCCAGCTCACACAGGGAGCACCCACCGGTTCAATCTCCCCCTGACTGGTCAGCTCCTTCTCCCGTTCAATATCCACCAGTTGCGCCTCACCGGTCCTGATCACAAAACTGGTAAGTGTCTTCCTGGCCGGAAACTCGGTAAAGGAATCTTTTTCATCCTCCATAAAGGGGAGGGTAAGGGTATCGGAATCCTCATTATAAAGGGCCAGAAAACAGTTGGTGGTATCCACCACCCTGCCCAGGGACTCCCTGATCTTCCCATACAATTCATCCAGGCTCTGGGTGGTGCTTACCGCATTGGAGATATCAAAAAGCACCTGTCTCACCATGCTCGTCCCGTTTTCTTTCATCAATATCTTCATGGATCCCGGTCAGACGGGTGGTATTGCCTTCAGCATCAACTCCACTGCCTTTCCCATTCCCCGTGATCCAGACATAGGATCCATTCTTATGTTTCATCCGGAACTCGATCTCGAAGGAATCATCCCGGTTCTTGATCACCTCCATCACCTGCTTCATGGAATGCTTTGCATCATCGGGATGCTGCAGGGAGGTCCAGGTATCAAGTTCCTGCGGAAGTTCATCGGGTCCGTAGCCCAGCATGGAAAACCAGATGGGTGAAAAGTAGACCTCATTGGTCACCAGGTTCCAGTCCCAAAGTCCCAGGTTTGTAGCCTGAAGGGCCAGGTTCAGTCGTTCTTCACTCTGTTTCAGGGCATTCTCCGATACCCTGGTATCGGTAATATCCCTGGCCACACCAATCACCGATTCCACTGAATCCTGATCGTTCTGCTTCGGGATAGAGCCTCCATTCAAAGGCAGTAGCTCTTGTCTCCCAGAGGAAGCTCAAATACAATGGTTTCCGGCTTCCCTGATCTGAAATACCTTCTCCAGAGCCTCTTCCCAGATCTTCACCAGTTCCTCGGGAAAAACGCCCATTTCCTGGTGACTTTTGCCCAGGAAATCCTTAACCTGCCAGGCCTGTCTGTGCTTCTACCGCCTCATTCACATAAACATGCTGTAAAATCGCGGTCAAAGCGCATGATCACATCGGGTGAATTTTCGGCCAGCGCCCTGAAATGCTCCTGGGATTCCTGCAGGGATTTCTCCATCTTCTTCCGGTCGTCAATATCCCTGGTAACCAGCAGAATATATGGAACACCATCGAAAGTGACCCGGAAATTGAGTTCAGGGTCCAGAATCTCCGACCTTTTTTGGAGATGTTTCTCCATTCAAAGGTAACCGGCTTCTCCTTCGGGGAACAGGGAATATTTTTCCGAGCACGTTCCACTGTAAACCCCTCATCCTCGGCATTAAAATCTCCAAGTTTAGCATGCTCAATATCCTCTTCGTTAAGCTCGAAAAGCTCCAGAAGACGCGGATTGTATTCGGCAATCTTTCGGGTCTCAAAATCAAAGAGGATAATGGCGTCATCCACCGAATTAAAAATGGACAGGTAGCGATCTTTCGATTCGGACAGGGCCCTTTCTGCCTCCCTGGCTTTCTTGATCACCCTGGAATATCGTTGTGACGAATAGACTGAGGGAACCAGCTTAAAGAGCTGATCTTTACACACATAATCCCACAATCCGTTTCTAAGAATGTCATTATTCCGGAGCTTGTCCACATCCTCCACAAGAAAAATCATGGGAACCTCCGCATAATAGGCCTCCATCTCCTCTTCAACAATTTCACGCAAATTCTCCGGAGAATCAAAATCAGCAATGATCAGATCCGGAGGATTCTCTTTCAGTCTGGCATTTAAGTCCGAACGCTCTGTACACTGACAGTAGGTAACATCAATCTCACCCTCACCGAGGGTAAGCACGACATCATTAACTACCAATGGGTCCAGATACCAGAAACAAATTCTAATTTTCAGGCCGGCCATCAGGTTAATTCAATATTCCATGGTTTCGGTCTGAAAAATAGTCAAAATAATGTGACTGATCATACAAGTTTTATCAGAATCTTATTCGGACTCCTGCCATGAAGTGGATACCTGCCTGTGGAAAATACCCGTCATAGACCCCCTCGGCCCCTTCATAATAATACCGGTATACCCATGCATTGGTCTCGTACTCCACATTGAACAGGTTCATTATCTGGAAGTTCAATGCTAATTTCTTTCATGAAATTGCGGAAAAAATGAGTAGGAAATCCCCAGGTCATTGATGAAGTAGGGATCCAGACTTCGCTGTTCTGGAGGATGTATTATCGATGATACTGCTTCCCCACATACCTCGTGGAGAAGATTTACATGCAGGTTTTTGACGGGCTCAACGTCAATCCGGCTGTTGAGAAGAAATCCGGGCGAGAAGGAGAGATCGGTGGTTCCCAGGTCCTCCTCCACCTGGTAAGGCTCATTGTCCGGATCGGTCCAGTAGTCCCAGTTGTCCACATAACCCACATAATTCAGAATCTTATTGCTGCTCAGGGTGGCATTCAGGTCCCACTTCAGCCACCGGAGAATTATCTCCAGGCACCCCGACAAGTTCAATTCCTGCCCGGTAACTCTCCTTCACATTGGTCATTACCGCACTTCCCACATCGTTGATCTCCCCGGTAAGCACCAGCTGGTTGTGATAGTCCATGTAGTAGAGGTTGGCATTCAAGATGCAATCCTGCTGCCCTGGAAACCATAACCGGCCTCATAATCCAGCAGGGTTTCAGGCACCGGAAGCGGACCGGCCGGATCGGCATCCACAAAATTGCTGCGGTTGGGTTCCCGGTTGGCCCTGGCCACCAACAGATAGGCCCGCTGACTGTTCATTTAGCTGGAAATTGACCCCGGCCTTGGGATTGAAGAAAAAATAGTCATGCTCCTGGGACAGATCCCTCAGGTCATCATCAATCCCCTCAATGCCGTAGTTGATTCCTCTGTACCTGAAGATCGGCAAAAAGAGAGATCCTGTCACCCGCCTCAAAGGTGGCCTTCAGGTAGGTGTTCCAGTCCGCTTTTATCCCCGTGTTCTCATACCAGCGATGACGGATTTCCGAATCGCCCGGATACCGGGCCCAGATCACGGTTCCGAAATGATCACCGTCATAACGATTCCATCCCCTCCCAGAACAGCCGAGAGCTATCTCCCTTGTCATGATGTAAGCTACCCACCACCCCGTAAAAATCATTGTCCAGCCATTTCCTTCGGATCAGGTCACTTTCGCGTAATGGTATCTCCCCCGATGATCACATCGTCGAGCTGGTAGTCGGATAGGGCTTCATCCTCCTTGTATTGTTCATAGTAACCAGATCCCCTGGTATAGTGCAGGGCTGCATTGGCATACCAATTTGGGGAGAATTCCTGGGTCAGATGCAGCTGGTAATGCTGCTGGGTGTAGTGGTCCACCTGATTGTCATAGTAGGCCGGATTCCCATTGGCATCGGTATATGCCACCCAGTTCATTGTAGGTGCGGTCACTTTCCAGCAGATAGGACGGAACCCCGTTCCAGGCCTGGTAAAGCTCCTCTTTTCCCGAAAAGGTGATAAATTTGACCAGGGTTTTTGTATCATGATAGGCTGCCGAAGCATAGTAGGACTTCAGATCGGTCCAGGAACGGTCGATATAACCATCGGAATGCAGATCCGAAAGCCTCAGATCCACGGAAAAATGATCCTTGATCAGGCCGGTCCCGGCCGAAAGGGCGTTCCTGTAGGTATGAAAGGATCCCAATCGTCCCTTCATAGGTGGCATAGGGCTTCTTTTCAGCTTCCTGGTCATGCAGGTTTACGCTGGCTCCAAAGGCTGCAGCACCGTTGGTGGAGGTGCCCACTCCCCGCTGGACCTGGATGTTTTCCACCGAGGTGGCAATATCGGGAAGATCCACCCAGTAGACCGAATGTGATTCGGCATCATTGAGGGGGATTCCGTTGATGGTTACATTGATCCGGTTTGCATCGGTTCCCCGGATCCTCATGGAGGTGTAACCTATGCCCATGCCTGCATCGGAAGAGGTGACCAGGGAAGGGGTCATGGAAAGCAGGTAGGGTATATCCTGACCAAAGTTCCTGGAGGTGATCTCCTCCCGGTCCATATTTGTAAAGGCCACAGGGGTCTTCTCCCCCACCCGGGTGGCAGTGACCATCACCTCCTCCACCTTCAGGATGGCCAGATTCAGGGATAGCTCCCCAAGGTCCAGATCAGCCTTCAGCTGAAATATCTTTGCGTAGGGCCTCATATCCCACAAAGGTAATCGTCAGGGTATAATGTGCCCTCAGGAATATTTTCAAGTGTAAAAGTGCCATCGGCCGAGGAGACCGTTCCCCTGTTCAATGCAGAGATCACCAGGTTGGCCCCTGGCAAGGGCTTGCTGTTCCTCATCCTGAACCACACCCTGATACGGTGTACTGACCTATCGCTGCCATAGCCCAAAAAAGCAATGGCCAGCAGCAATGCTGCTCGCTTCATAAGTTTCTCTAATTAAAGTAATACATATGAGCTTCTATTTTCCCTACACCGGCATTATCCGGATCAGGTTCTAAGGGTATAATCTCAGCCTGGAATTTAAGGCACCCCCTTAGGGAAGTTCACTGCAAAGGTAGTAAATAAATTGTACTTTTGTGTCAGAATGAACAGCATGAATCTCTCCTCTCATCTCCAGCACAAGGTATTTTAAATTGCTCGCAAAGCTTGCTGCCCGGGAGCAGGTGGAGACCTATGTGATCGGAGGATATGTACGTGATCTTCTTTTGTATGGGGATAATGCAAGTGCAAAAGACATCGATATTGTGGTGGTGGGAAGCGGGATCGAAATGGCCGAAAAAGTTAAGGAGATCAATCCGTGGAGAGGTTCACCTGACCGTTTTCAAGAACTTCGGAACAGCCATGCTGAAATGGGGCCAAACCGAAATGGAATTTGTGGGTGCAAGAAAAGAGTCCTACCGAAGTAACTCCAGGAAACCCATGGTGGAGGATGGAACCCTGGAAGATGACCAGAACCGGCGCGATTTTACCATCAATGCCATGGCCATCTCCCTCAATCCAGGATCCTTCGGCACCTTGCTTGATCCTTTTAACGGGGTGAAGCACCTGGAGGAGAAGATTGATCAACACCCCCCTGGATCCTGGAGAAACCTTTTCCGACGATCCCCTGCGGATGCTGAGGGGAATCCGTTTTGCCACCAGGCTTGGATTTCAAATTGAACAGGGAACCCTCGAGGCCATCAGGGAAAACAGGGAGCGGATCAGGATCATCTCCCAGGAGCGCATCACCGAAGAACTCAATAAGATCCTGATGTGCGATCACGCCGAGCGTGGGATTTATGCTGCTGGAATCCACCGGATTGCTGGAGATCATCTTTCCCGAGCTTTACCAGATGAAAGGAGTGGATGAGGTGAATGGACAGATGCACAAAGACAACTTCTACCATACCCTGGAGGTGCTGGACAATATCACCGAAAAACACAGACGACCTCTGGCTTCGATGGGCAGCCCTGCTGCATGACATTGCCAAACCCCGGACCAAGAAATTTGAACCCGGTACCGGCTGGACCTTCCATGCCCATGAATTTATCGGGGCCAAAATGATTCCCGGATTGTTCAGGAAGATGAAGCTGCCCCTGAACGAAAAGATGAAATATGTGCAGAAGATGGTGCTGCTTCACCTGCGCCCCATTGTCCTTGTCCCAGGAGGTGGTCACCGATTCGGCAGTGCGGCGTCTGATTTTCGATGCCGGGGATGACCTGGAGGATCTGATGACCCTTTGTGAGGCCGATATCACCTCCAAAAATGAAAGACGTGTAAAACGGCACCTGCGGAATTTTGCCATCGTCAGGGAGAAGATCGTGGAAATCGAGGAAAAGGATCCAGGTACGCAATTTTCAGCCCCCCATCTCCGGCGACGATATCCAGCATGTCTTTGGAATTCGAACCTTCCCGCCCGGTGGGAATCATCAAGAATGCCATCAAGGAAGCCATCCTGGACGGGGAGATCCCCAATGAATTTGAGGCTGCCTACCAGAAGATGCTCGACATAGGAAAGGAACTTGGACTTAGTGTTCAAAACCCCTTAAAAAAGGGGCGCGACTGATATCCAGCAAGAACGGGCAGATGGTCACTGTAGCCTCCCGCATAACGATATCCATCATAGCATCGTAAATGGTTTTTCGCCCCCGTAGGTGAGATCGGGCACTCAGCAAGAGGGGAAGCTTGAAATACCGAGCCCTGGATCCTGTATGCGTTCGGATGCCACCACTCACCAGGAAAAAGTCAATCCTGCTCCATACTCCCCTGGTATTTGTAGTGAGGAAGCTCCCCTGCCGAAGGAAGGATCCGGAAGGCCGGAAAGGGGCTCCAGCGACCAGCCCTCCCTGCGTGTCATTAAAATCACCGGCTGCCACCACCAGGCTGTTCTGGCTGACCGACAGCCCAGCGAATCAATCAGGCCAGCCAGCTGGGCCGCCTGTTTCCTCCTGTATTCGGCAGTTGCACCCGACCCCTCTGTAGCGGGAAATAAAATGAACCAGGATCAGGGCGATGGTATCCTTCCGCCCCCATACTCCCTGCAGACAAAGAGGATCTCACGGGTCCGTTCAAAACCCTCCACGGCCATTGGGCGGAGCATGATACTGCCAGCCAAGCGGATTAAAACGATTCTGGCCTGAAGATACAGGCCACATCCATACCCCTGTGATCGGGGCTTTCATGATGGAGATAAGCGTATTTATAGGGAGCCAGTATGGGATGCGCGACCAGGTCCTCAAGTACCTGCGGGACCCTCCACCTCGCACAGTCCCACCACCTCAGGAGGCTGCCACCGGCCTGCTGCCACAATCACCCTGGCCAGGCCTGTAAGTTTCTGCCTGTATCGATTGTAGGTCCAGGCGCGCACACCTTCGGGGTAAACTCATCATCACCCGGCAGGGAATCATCCGAGGGGTGAAAGAGATTCTCCACGTTGTACCACATCAGCACGCAGCTCACCCCTCTCCGCTTCATATCACGCGCGCCCTCAAGGCTTTCCGAGGCGATGAGAAAGCAGGACAAAGCAGCATGAGCACCGGAAGCAGCTTGCCGGGAACAGCTGTAGCAGCTGGGAGCGCTTATCACTGCGATGGAATCGCTGTAATGCATACACTGGAAAGGTTTTCGGGAGACTAGTCAGGCCCCTTCACTTAATGTGCCTCGGGCAATAAAATATCAGCAGAATAAGCACTTACTCCTCAATACGCTCAAAGGCACCCAGGTCGGGAGCCTCATCAGCAAGCCTGTTATTCCCGTCATAATCAAAGGGAATCTCGATGGCATAGTCGGCAAGTCCCGCATTGATGGCAGGGGAAAGGGTATCCAGGGAATACAGCACGGGAATGGAATCCAGCAGGGGATCCTCGTAATTGATGATGTTGGAAAAGCTGGATCGTTGATAGGTAATCCAGGCTGTCGTATTAGAATTTTGGTCAGGCAGTAATCAAAGAGGTAGTTCATGGTGCAGATCATCATAGGAGTCAATGACCAGCTCCATCCTGGCATTCCCGTATATAATGGAGTTCCTGAACTCGGCCTTTTCAAATTCTCCGCCGGTATAGATCACCAGCTCGACCATCCTCGTTAATATTGACAAAATAATCGGCCAGGAAAAGGGCCGGCAACTGACGGTTTGAGTACCAGGACGGCCAGGCATTGTAGAAGGTACAATGGGTAAAATCATAGGCCCCCCCATAGATCAGGGCCGCACAGCTACCCCCGCAATCGCCAATCACCAGGTTAGAGGCCGAAACTGCCGCATTGAGTGAATAGATTCCATTGGAGCTCATGTGGTTGATCAGTGGTATTGCTGATCTTCAGGTCTGGCTGCAGTGCCCGATTCGGGCGATGCACTGATCAGCACCCCCATGGTTCCGCAGATGATCTCCGCATGGTCGATCACATTGCCGTGACTGTTCTCCGACAGGTAGATGAATCTCCACTGTCCCGGTATATCCTCGTAAAACTCCTCCAGCCGGTCGCCCTGAAACCATACGGGCTCTTCCAGGGTACCGTTCACCTCCAGGCGTTCCATCCACATAGAGCAGGGCATTGTTGTGCATGTATACCGTAACACCCGGCATCAATGCTAAGGCTTGCCAGGGAATCCACATAAAGGTAATCAATGATCAGGTAGGGCTTATCGTTGGGCCAGACTCACCGCCTCATCAATACACCCCCCCTGATGATATGCACATCCTGTCCCCAGGCCACCAGGTCGACATCCTGCAGGTTCCCGTTGGTCATAAAGACAATGGAATCCTGAATCAGCAGGATATCAGACGTTTCATTGGGATCCAGCGTAGCCTCCACGAAAATAAACATGCTGTCTTTCGGGGCAATTTCAAGGTCTGTGAAACCTGATTCCGGGCACCCCGTCCACATTGATCCGGAATACCGAGTAAATTTCCTCCTGCCAGGGATATTTCATCAATCCTGATAAACTGATTATTGGGATTTTTTATCCTGAATGATTTGGTAACGGTCCCTATGGTGGTAAAGACCGTATCAAAAAAAAGCGTATCCACCGTAAAAGCCAGCTTCGCATCCGGATCCTCCACAAAAGTTCGTTCGGGCTGGCACTGGAAGGCCAGCAGGATCATTGCCCCCAGGGCCGTTGTCATAAATAATTTACTCAATTTGGTCACCTTAATCGTGCTCTACAGGAATATTAACGCAAAGATGAGAAAAAAATGATAGAGCAGGCTGGCTCAAATTCTGCTGTTGACATAGCTTGAAGCATTTACTACATTTATTGAAAAAATATGCCATGTACAAACCCTTGATTCTGTTCCTGATTATGTCACTCTTGCATGCACCACTCCAAAGGAAGCCGGTTGATCTGCTTATTAAGGATGCCACTGTCTACACCGTTGATGAAACCTTTTCCACCTGCAGCGCTTTTGTGGTAAAAGATGGCACGTATTGTGGACACTGGGTCGACACGAGGAAATGGAGAACCGCTACAAGGCAGACATCCTCCCTTTCCTTGGAAGGAAAATTTGTGTACCCCGGCTGGATTGATGCCCACTGTCACTTTTTTGGATATGGCATGAACCTGAATGCCGTGGATGTGGCCGGCACTTCCTCGGTGGATGAAATCATCGCGATGCTGAAAGAGCATCAGAAGAACAGGCCGGGAAGCTGGATCACAGGCCGGGGATGGGACCAGAACGACTGGGAAGTGAAGGAGTTTCCCGACCGATAGGATGCTGGACGAGCACTTTCCCGACACACCCATTCTCCTGCGACGCATCGACGGACATGCCGCCTGGGCCAATACAAAGGCCCTGGAACTGGCAGGGGTTACTGCAAAGAGCAAGGTGGATGGAGGCACGGTTGTGCTGAAAGATGGCCTGCCCAGCGGAATCTTCATGGACAATGCCATCGGACTGGTGGCATCAAAAATTCCGGCAGCCCACAGAAGAGGAGATGACTCAAGCCCTGCAAGAGGCCCAGCAGAATTGTTTCCGGGTGGGGCTCACCTCCGTCCAGGATGCCGGGCTTTCCAAATCCGTGGTACAACTGATCGACCATCAGCATCAATCAGGCGCTCTGAAGATTCGCATCAATGCCTGGCTCAGTCCTTCCCGAGGAGAACTTCACCCATTACGTGGAAAAGGGACCCTACCGGACCGACCATCTCTCGGTGAATACCATCAAGCTGTTTACCGACGGAGCCCTGGGATCCAGGGGAGCCCTGATGATCGAGGACTATTCCGACGATCCGGGAAACCATGGCCTGCTGGTAACACCCCTTGAGGAAACTTGAAGCTTTGTCCAGGCGGGCCTATGAAAACAATTTTGCAGTGGCCACCCACTGCATTGGCGATGCAGCCAACCGGGAAACCCTGAAGATCTATGCCTCCATTCTGGAAGGAAAGAACGACCGGCGCTGGCGCATCGAGCATGCCCAGATCATCCATCCCGACGATTTCCATTATTTTGGCGACTACAACATCATTCCCTCGGTTCAATCGACCCATGCCACCTCGGACATGTACTGGGCCGATGAGCGTGTGGGGGCAGAAAGAATAAAAGGTGCCTATGCCTACAAACAGCTGCTGGACGAGAACGGATGGATCCCCAACGGTTCTGACTTCCCGGTGGAACAGATCAACCCCCTCTTTGGATTCTATGCCTCGGTGGTCCGCAAGGACCAGTCGGGATATCCCGAAGGAGGATTCCAGATGGAAAATGCCATCAGCCGGGAGGAAGCCCTGCGGGCCATGACCATCTGGGCAGCCAGAGCAGGCTTTGAAGAAGACCTCAAGGGAAGCATCGAAGCGGGCAAACTGGCCGATTTCGTGGTCACCTCCAAGGACCTGATGACCGCCCCCGAGTCCGAACTTTTCAGCATCCAGGTGGATGCCACTTATTTGGGGGGAGAGGAGGTGTATTATAAAGTAAGTAAGTGGAAAAGTACTAGTGGGTAAATTAAAGATGAAGAGCTGAAAATGTTAATATTGTTGATGATTGATGGTGCTGGTCCTGCCAGGCTTGCCCCGGCGGGTATGGTTATAAATACAATTCCGCGAGCTTTCCCACCGACGCCGGTCAACTTCACAGAGATCAACACTGAGTATGATGATTACAATTCAACATCTCCCATCCTCGGGGATGCATTCCCTCTTTGCTTCTCATCCAGCCGGAATTCAGGGGGAGACAATTATGATATTGTGTACAAGTTCATCTCCATTGAGTTTTCAAAGACCAGCGGCGAGCTGTCCATATTTGAAGGAGCAGACGCCTACCAGGGCCTAATGGGTGAATGCAGTAATCTGGTGCAGGCAGTAAGAAAGATCAATACCCCTCAGGATGAACTGGGACCCTACCTGATTATGATGGACCATGTAAACGATGGCGCCTATGGCAATGGCTCTTACAATTCATTTATTATGCTCTATTCAAACAATGATAAACGGAAACCAGGATATCCGGTTTACACACAATACGGGCAGTTATGATTATGAAGACCCGCTCCCGGTGAGCTTTCTGAATTCCGAGTTCCGATGATGCCTACCCCTGTTTTAATCCGGATCGTTCGGCCATCTATTTTTGCTCCAGACCGTGAAGGAGATTTTGATATCTACCGGGCCCAGACCGATCCGGAGAAGGAAATTCTTGAGGTCCTGACCTCTACGGAAGCGCTCCCGGTAGAAAAGGACAGCCTGCTCTCTTCGGAATGGGATGATAAATGTCCCTACCTGGCCTACAATTGTTTTGATTTATATGGCGAGGACCTGGCATATAATATGCTTGTATTCGCCTCCAACCGGGAGGGGGGCTACGGGGGATATGACCTTTATTATTCTCTGTATGAGGCCGGGCAATGGAAAGAACCGATAAATTTCGGTGCCGGTATCAACACCGAATATGACGAATACCGTCCTATTGTCAGGCCCCAGTGGGAATTCGACAACGATTTCATGCTTTTTTCATCCAACCGTCCGGGCGGACTAGGGGGCTTCGACCTTTACTACGTGGGCATCCCCGACATCGGCTACCCTTTCGACTGAGGCAGCATTTTAGATGAAGGCAGCATTTTAGACTTTAAGGCACTGAACCTGGTCAATCCGAGCTTACTATTGCCTGATGTCGCATCAAAGGATGAAAAAATCAGGAAGAGATAAATACTATCTGTTTGTTAACTGATTTGATGTTTATGTGGATGATAAATATCTATTAGTAGATGTTTATTATCCAAAGAAGCACTTAAAACGTATAATATCCAGATAATAAATATCCTTCTCATATGATATAGGCAGTCTTCAAGCAGAAATATGATTGGATTTTTATTTCTGGAAATTGCAGGTGAATTACTCAAGAAAAATCCACTGTTTTGGTAACAGTATGGACTCCAATGTCTTTATCAAAAATCTACACGGACTGACTTTATGGATTCCCAGCCTTGCTGGCTACCTGAAAATGAAATTCGCCCCGATGGCGACTATGCCCCACGACCACTGGGAAATCTGGAGGTCATACTCGGCGTAGAGAAAGGTGTATTTGTTGATGTTGAAGCCGATATTGACCGGCAGCCAGGCCCTGAACCTCACAGACCCGTCCATATCGGGATCGTAGTTTATATCAAAGTCGAGTCCGCCCGAGAGGTTGATGTTGTAGGTCAGCTGGTAGGTAAAAAGCCCGGTGATATCCACTCCGAAGTTATCCCAGTAGTGCAGGCCACCGATGCACTGAAATGTAGGTGTACCTGGCCTCATGAACCAGGTACTGAACGTCTGCTCCGAAAAAGGGCTTGCCTCCCACCACGTAGATAATCTTGGCATTCACATCCAGGGAATAGTTGATTCCGTATCCCCCGCTGACACCCAGGGCCAGCGCTCCTCCCTGGTCCTCATCCACCCCAATGCTGCGAAGTCCCACACTGGAATTATTCAAATAATAGGCAGGCGTGCTGCCCCAGGCTGAAGGATCGTTCCGGCAAGTGTTTTCGCGAAATTGACCACCTGGCGCGGACACTCCAAACCGGGCAGGTGAAAAGCGAAGCCAACTTAAGCAGGGTTAACTTAAAAAGGCGACGGTCATTAAACAAATATCGCTAAAAAACGATCTCCTTTCCCATATAAAAATCAAGGATTTTGGTGTAAAATATCAACACATAGCGGGAGGTGATCATTTCCGATGAGGACTCAAAAATTGGCGGCGGGCCTGCTGCATTTCCAGCGCAGTACCTGTACCCACCCGGAAACGCTCCTCGGCAAAACGGTAATGCTTCATCGTTGTTGGCAACAGCTTCCTGGGCTGATTTATAAGAGTCCAGGGCAGACAGGGCTTCCGTATGATATTGTTGTATGTCCTTTTGAAGCTCCAAGAGGGTGTTGCCGTGCTGGTATTCCGCATCCTGCAGACTGAGCTTGGCCTTTTTGATGCTGGTCTGCACCTGCCAGCGGTTAAAGAAGGGAATCTGGAGCCCCATGGCCACCTGCTTGTACTGGTTATTGTTGATCTGCTCATTCAACGGGATAGTCCAGGCTGGGATTGGATGGGTCCGGATCCAGGGGATTTATAAGACCGTCGCTGTAGTTTGAATAAAGCATGCCGCGGGCATAGATCCTGGGAGAACGCTGTCCCTGCTGCATGGCCAGGTAACGTTCCTGGGCTTCGATGCTGAACTCCGCGCTCTTG